>NZ_CP135529.1:3581952-4251405 GCF_032401055.1 Tardiphaga sp. 709
GATGATCGAGGTCAGCAGCAGCAGGATGCTGCCGGTGATCACACGCTTCGGTCCGAACGCATCGTCGAGTTTTCCGCCAATGAAGGCGCCGAACGTTCCGGCAATGGCTAGGATGATACCGAATGTGCCGATCTGAATCGTATTCCAACCAAATGTGCCTGCCGCATAGATGCCACCGAAGGCGAACAGCGATACGAGCCCGTCGGTGTAGATCATGTTGGCAATCAGGAATGCCATCATCGAACGATGCTTCGGCAATTCAGCGAGCGTGTGCTTGAGATCGGCGAGACCCTCCCGCACGGCGCTCCGCGCAGAGACCTTCGCGGGAAAGTCGGGCGTCAGCAGAAACATCGGCAACACGAAGACGACGAACCACAATCCCGACAGAGGTGCCGAAATACGATCGCCTTCGAAGGTCGCGGGATCGAGACCGAGAATCGGGACTAGGCCGAACAATGTGCGCCCCGTGGTCGGGTTCGCAGCCATGAAGCCGAGTACGATGATCAGGCTGAGGATACCTCCGACATAGCCGAGCGCCCAGCCCGAGCCGGACAGGCGACCGATTTTATCCGGCGGCACCAGCGTCGGCATCATCGCATTATTGAACACGGTGGCAAATTCCACGCCGATAGTCGCCAAGCCATAGGCAATCAGCAGCGGCAGGATGATGGCGGGATCGCCGGGCTTGCCGATCCACATGATGCAGGCGCCGACCACGAAGATCGCGCCAAAACTTGCGATCCACGGCTTGCGGCGGCCGCTCGCATCGGCAATCGCGCCAAGCATCGGCGATGCCAGCGCGATGATCACCCCGGCCGCAGCGGTGGCGAAGCCCCACAGCGATTGTCCGGTGGCCGCATCGGATGCCACGCGCGTGGCGAAATAGGGCGCGAAGACAAAGGTGGTGATGAGACTGAAGTAAGGCTGGGCCGCCCAGTCGAAAAACATCCAGCTGATCACCGCAGAGCGCGGTGGGTAGGTCTTTGGCGCCGCTGTCACAGAGGCTGATGAAGCGGCGGCGACCGCCATGCGTGGTATCCCCCGCGAATCACAGAGTGTTGTCTCGAACGTTTCACAAGCCATATAGCATTCGAGACGGCGATGCGATCATGTCCGCTGTCAGCCGGAGTGATCGATGGCACTGTTTGCTTTCCTGCGTTGTACGTGCGTCGCAGCACTCGCATTTATACTCGTCGTCCCGGCATCGACAAACGCGCAGCAGGCGCGCGACATCTATACCCCCGCACCGTCAGGCACGCTCAAACCCATCGCGGCCAAGCATGGCATGGTCGTCGCCCAGGAGAAGATCTCCGCCAAGGTGGGCGCGGATGTCATGGCGCGCGGTGGCAATGCGATCGATGCGGCTGTTGCGAGCGGTTTCGCCATGGCTGTTACCTATCCGCGCGCCGGTAATATCGGCGGTGGTGGTTTCATGGTGATCCACACAGCCTCCGGCGAAGACGTCACCATCGACTATCGCGAGACCGCGCCGGCCGCCGCCACCCGCAACATGTTTCTCGGCAGCGACGGCAAACCGGACACCGCGAAATCCCGCGATTCCGCTTTGGGCATCGGCATCCCCGGCACGGTCGCAGGACTTGCGCTGGCGCTGGAGAAATACGGCTCGGGCAAGTTCACGTTGTCGGATCTGTTACAGCCCGCGATTGCGCTGGCGCGCGACGGCTTCATCCTGACTGACGATGGTGCGGATACACTGCCGGATTGGCACCGGCGCCTGGTGCGCTGGCCCGCGACAAAGAAGATCTTTTCGCGTGATGACGGCACCTCGCTGCGCGAGGGCGACCGGTTGATCCAGACAGACCTCGCAACAACGCTCACGGCGATTGCCGCACAGGGACCGCGCGGCTTCTATGAAGGCCCCGTTGCCGAGAAGCTGGTCAGCGGCATCAATGCAGCAGGCGGCATCTTCACGGCAGACGATCTCAAGACCTATCAGCCCGTGGTTCGCACGCCGGTCCGCGGCAGCTACCGCGGCTATGACGTCATCTCAATGCCGCTGCCATCATCCGGCGGAACGGTGTTGCTGGAGACACTGAATATTCTCGAAGGCTTTCCGATCGGTGAGATGCGGCAAGCCTCCGCACCGTCGCTGCATCTGCTGGTCGAGGCCATGAAGCGTGCTTATGCGGATCGCGCGCGCTATCTGGGCGATCCCGCTTTTGTCAACGCGCCGATCACGACGCTGACTTCCAAGGACTACGCCGCCGGGCAGCGCGCCTCGATCGATCCCAGCAAGGCAACGCCGTGGACCGATGCCCTCTCGGCCGTACCGCCGCGCGAAGGACAGAATACGACCCACTATTCGGTGGTCGACAGTGCCGGCAACGCAGTGAGCAACACTTACACGCTGAACTTCAGCTATGGCGTCGGCCTGATCGCCGATGGCACCGGCGTATTGCTCAACAACGAGCTCGATGACTTTACCGCCGCACCCGGTGCATCCAATGCCTATGGACTTGTCGGCTTCGAAGCCAACCTGCCCGGTCCCGGCAAGCGCCCGCTGTCATCGATGTCGCCGACCATCGTGCTGAAGGACGGCAAGCCGGTGCTCGTCACCGGGTCGCCCGGCGGCAGCCGCATCATCTCGACGGTGCTACAGGTGATCGTCAATGTGATCGACTACAGAATGGATGTGATGTCGGCCGTCGCGACCTCTCGCCTGCATCACCAGTGGCTGCCTGATGAAGTGCGCATCGAACGCGGCTTCAGCGAAGAGGCCCTCAATGCCCTGCGTGCCATGGGCCACAAGGTGATCGAGCCGATGGGCCAGACTTCGGCCAATTCTATTCTGGTGACGCCAGACGGCTTGCTTGGCGCCCCTGATCCGCGTACGCGTGGCGCTGAGGCATCTGGGTACTGACGTCCAATGACATATCCGGCGCCCTCAGGGGCGCACGGGTGAGCGCCCCCCGAACCAAGACGACTAACGGGGGAAACAATCATGAGCGGCAACCGACCAACCGATCCCGGCGCCATTGAGCGCGCGGAAATCGAAGACACCAGCCTTCTGGCCTTCTATCGCGACATGAATCCGCCGGAGCGCCGCACATTCTGGGCCTGCGCCACAGGCTGGGCGCTCGATGGCATGGATTTCATGATCTATCCGCTCGTGATCGGCACCATCATCGTGATGTGGAAGGTCGATCCCGGCACCGCCGGCCTCGCCGGCACAGTGACACTGCTCGCATCCGCCATCGGCGGCTGGCTCGGCGGTTATCTTGCCGACCGTATCGGCCGCGTCCGCACGCTGCAGCTCACAATCCTCTGGTTCTCGTTCTTCTCGCTGATCTGTGCCTTCGTGCAGAACTTCGATCAGCTGCTGGTGGCGCGTGCGCTGCTCGGCATCGGCTTTGGCGGTGAATGGGCCGCAGGCGCCGTGTTGATGGGCGAAGCCATCCGTCCGCAATATCGCGGCCGTGCTGTTGGCTCGGTGCAATCCGGCTGGGCAATCGGCTGGGGTCTCGCCGTGCTGTCACAAGCGGTCCTGTTCTCATGGCTCCCACCAGAGACGGCGTGGCGCTGGATGTTCGCCATCGGCGCACTGCCGGCTTTGCTGGTGCTGTATCTGCGCCGCTACGTCGAAGAGCCGGTCATCGCCGCGGAAACCCGCGCCAGGCAGAACGCCAGCGGCGATCGGCCCAAGCTCAGCGAAATCTTTGCCGGCCCGATGCTGAAGACCACGATCCTTGCGTCGCTCGCTGCGACCGGTTGCCAGGGTGGCTATTACGCCATCACCTTCTGGGTGCCGCGCTTCCTCACCACCGAGCGCAAGCTGTCGATCGTCTCATCGACCGGCTATCTCTCGGCGCTGATCGTCGGCTCCTTCATCGGCTATCTCGTCGGCGCCTGGCTCGCCGACCGCATCGGTCGCCGCAACCTGTTCCTGACCTTCTCGCTCGGCGCCATCGCAGTCATCCTGATCTACACACAGGTGACGCTCACCAACGAAGTGCTGTGGATCCTCGGCTTCCCGCTCGGCTTCTTTGCGTCGGGCTACTTCTCCGGCATGGGCGCGTTCCTCACGGAGCTCTATCCAACACGTCTGCGCGGATCTGGTCAGGGCTTCTGCTACAATTTCGGCCGTGGCATCGGCGCTCTGTTCCCGTTCCTGGTCGGCGCTCTGTCCAATACCACCAGCCTCGGCAATGCCATCGCGATCTTCGCAGTGCTGGCTTACGGCCTGTTCTTCCTTGCAGCCTATGCGTTGCCTGAAACCCGCGGACGTATTCTCTATGCAGACGCCTGATTCATCATCGAGCGAACCCCGGGCTTGCCCGGGGCCGCAGCCGACCCAGCGCAGCGCGACACGGTTCACCGTGCCGCGGGGTGCCGTTGATACGCATGCCCATGTGATCGGCTTGCCGCCGGACTATCCGTTCGTCGCCGGGCGCAGCTGCACGCCGCCGGAAGCCACGGCGGCATCTTATCTATCGATGCTCGATGCAACCGGCATGACTTACGGCGTACTGACGCAAGTCAGCGTGCATGGCACGGACAATCGCTTGCTGGTGGATGCACTCACCGCCAATCGTCAGCGGCTGCGCGGCATCGCCGTGATCGGACTAGATTGCCCCGAGAAGGAGAAGGCCGCGCTGAAAGAAGCCGGCGTCGTCGGCCTCCGGCTCAACGTGCTTTATGGCGGCGGGATGGGTTTCGCGCAGCTTGAGGACTATGCGTCGCTCTGCCGCGAGATGGGCTGGCATCTGCAATTCCTGATCGATGCCAAGGATATTCCGGCTCTCGCCTCACGCTTTGCGAAACTGCCGGTGCCATTCCTCGTTGACCATATGGGACACTTCCCGACCTCACGCGGCATCAACGATCCGGGCTTCGACGCTCTGGTCGGCCTCGTGCACGACGGCGCATGGGTGCGTTTGTCCGGCGCCTATCGCACCAGCATCCAGGGTGGGCCGCCCTATAGCGATACGATTCCGTTCGCGCAGAAGCTGGTCGCCGCCAATCCGGATCGCTGCATCTGGGGCTCGGACTGGCCGCATGTGGCAAACTGGGACGCGATGATGGGCGTGAGCGAGCTGCTCGACCTGCTTGTAGAGTGGGTGCCGGATGAGGCGACGCGCAATCGTATCCTCACGAACAATCCGCAGAAGCTGTTCGGCTTCCCCGCGGTCTAGCGCCCCACCGAATACGGCCCGCCCTTCTCCAGCGCAAGCTGATAGGCGGGCCGCGCGTGGATCTTCGCGAGCCACGCCATTGCCTTGGGATGTCCTTGCTCGAGCCCAGCACGCGCCGAGGCCGCTTCGAGCGGGAAGCTCATCTGGATATCGGCGGCGGTGAATTCGTTGCCGGCGAACCATTCGCTCTTCGACAGTTCGCCTTCCCAGAAGGCCATATGCTGTTTGAGCTGCGGATCCACCAACGTGTTCAGCGCTTTCGCGGCGATGGCATTGACCACCGGACGCATCAGTAGCGGCGCGCGCTTCGGCAGCATCATGAAGATGAGCTTCAACAGTAGCGGCGGCATCGCCGATCCCTCGGCATAGTGCAGCCAGTAAGTGAAGCGCAGACGCTCCGGTGTGTTGGCGGCCGGGATCAACCGGCCATTGCCATAGGTCTTGACGAGATATTCGACGATCGCACCGGACTCGGCGATCGTGTTGCCATTGTCGGTGATGACAGGCGACTTGCCGAGCGGATGGATCGCCCGCAGCTCCGGCGGCGCCAGCATGTTGGGCTGCCGGTTATATCTGATGATCTCATAGGGGGTGCCGAGCTCCTCGAGCAGCCACAGGACGCGCTGGGAGCGCGAGTTATTGAGATGATGGACAGTGAGCATGGCGATCCTTTGCCGGCTGGCACGCCTAATTATTGCCCGGGTAATATTGACAGATATATTATCCGGGTATAATTAGTGTCGATCTTGATGGTGAGACGGGCTTATTCCCATGACTGAAATGACTTTTCCTCCCTTTAGCGCCTTTGCCGGCCCGAAGCTGCTGGCTTCTGGGCCATTGGCCGAGGTGGCGATCGCAATCAAGATCGCGACCGGCGCAATCGCCGACCCGATCATCATTTTCGACAACGCCACCGGCAAGTCCCTCGATATCGATCTGCGCGGCAGTCATCGCGAGATCGTCGCTCGCCTGCCCCAGCCAACAACCATCGAGCCGGAAACCAACGCACCCGCTGAGCCCCGTGGCCGTGGCCGGCCGAAGCTCGGCGTCGTCGCCCGCGAGATAACGCTATTGCCGCGACACTGGGATTGGCTCGGCGCACAGCCGGGCGGTGCCTCAGTCGCGCTACGCAAGCTGGTAGAAAATGCCCGCCGCGCGAGTGGCGACAGGGATCGTCAACGCGCCGCGCGCGATGCAGCCTATCACTTCATGTCGACCATGGCGGGCGACCGGTCCGGTTTCGAGGAAGCGTCGCGCGCGCTGTTTGCCGGCGATCGACGGCGCTTCACCGAACTCATCGCGAATTGGCCAGTCGATATCCGCGATCACATCGTAATACTCGCATTTCGTGATCAGGCCGCCGCCCCACCGGCCTAATCGCCCGGCCCCATCGACCACCACAACACCGTGCGCATCAACGCGCGCTAACGGACCGTTATGTCTTCGTGCCAACCGAGAACCCGCTATGTCTGAGCCTTTGCCGATGACACCGCGTCCTTTGTGGAGGACGTTTCTCACCTTCCTTGCACCGATGATGCTGAGCAATATTCTGCAATCGCTGTTCGGCACCATCAACAGCATCTATGTCGGCCAGATGATCGGCGTCGATGCGCTCGCGGCGGCATCGGTGTTCTTTCCGGTAATGTTCTTCTTCATCTCCTTCGTCGTGGGATTGGGAGCGGGCGCGTCGGTGCTGATTGGCTAGGCCTGGGGCGCGGGCGAGCGCCACAAGGTAAAGGCGGTGGCCGGCACGACCCTCGCTGTCGCTCTTCTGCTAGCGGTCATCATCGCGGTGTTCGGCGGCCTGTTGAGCCGACCAATGATGGTTGCGCTTGCGACACCGGCGGATGTTCTCGACCAGGCCAGCGCCTATGCCCGGATCATGATGCTGGCGATGCCGGCGACCTTCATCTTCATTCTGATGACATCGATGATGCGCGGCGTCGGCGACACCGTGACGCCGCTATGGGCGCTTGCACTATCCACATTCATAGGCCTCACCGTCACACCGGCGCTGATCCAGGGCTGGTTCGGCCTGCCGCAGCTTGGCGTGGCCAGCGCTGCCTGCGCCGCGGCCGCGTCGAGCGCGTTCACGCTACTCTGGCTTGCCATGTACCTGCGCCGCAAGAAGCACGCGCTCGCGCCCGACGCGGAGTTCCTGCGCAGAATACGGCTTGACCCCGCGCTGCTGCGCAAGGTGTTGCGGATCGGTATCCCTTCTGCGATCGGCATGGCCGTAATGTCGGTGGCCGAACTTGTGCTGCTCGGCCTCGTCAACGGCTTCGGCTCCAACGCGACCGCCGCTTATGGCGCGGTCAACCAGATTTTGAGCTATGTACAGTTTCCGGCCATTTCGATCTCGATTACCGCCTCGATCTTCGGCGCGCAGGCCATCGGCCGCGGCCAGGCCGACCGGCTCAGCGCCATCGTCCGCACCGGATTGCTGATGAACCTCGTCCTGACCGGCGGATTGGTGGCGATCGCCTACCTGTTCTCCCGCACCCTCATGAGCTTTTTCATTGTCGATCCCGCGGTCCTCGAACTCGCACAGCGATCGCTTCACATTGTACTGTGGAGTTCGGTCCTGTTCGGCATGGCCACAACATTCTCCGGAATGATGCGTGCCAGCGGAACGGTATTCGCACCATTGGCGCTTCTGGTTTTCGCCATCGTTGCCATCGAGG
The DNA here is from genome assembly GCF_032401055.1 of Tardiphaga sp. 709. Lineage (NCBI taxonomy): Bacteria > Pseudomonadati > Pseudomonadota > Alphaproteobacteria > Hyphomicrobiales > Nitrobacteraceae > Tardiphaga > Tardiphaga sp. 709. The sequence continues at coordinate 3,589,790 of NZ_CP135529.1, forward strand.
TGCCCTCGGCTGTCATCCTCAGCCGCACTATCGGTCTCGATGGCGTCTGGGCCGCTTACCCCATCACCTTCTGCGCCATGTTTGTTCTGCAGATGAGCTATTACATGCTGGTGTGGCGCAAACGGACCATACAGCGTCTGATCTGACACTATGCGTCGTCAAGCCATAGCATTACGGTCATCATAAAAGATGTGGACGCATCGCACGTGCTGCGCCACACTGCGCCCAATAAAAATTCGGGAGACCGCCTTGACCAAGACGTCGCCACAATTCCTGTTCGATTTCGGCAGCCCCAACGCCTATCTCAGCCATCTGGCGATCCCGGCGATCGAAGCGCGCACCGGCGTGACATTCGAATACGTCCCAGTGCTGCTGGGGGGCATCTTCAAGGCCACCAACAATCGCTCGCCGGCCGAGACCTATGCCGGCGTCAAGAACAAGCGTGAATTTCATGAGCTCGAGACCGAGCGCTTCGTGAAGCGTTTCGGCGTCAAGCCCTACACGATGAATCCGTTCTTTCCGGTCAACACACTGAACCTGATGCGCGTCGCCATCGCGGCACAGCTTGACGGCGTGTTCGAGAAATACGTCGAAGCGGCATTCCATCATATGTGGGGTGAGCCAAAGAAGATGGACGACCCCGAAGTGGCCATCAAAGCGCTCACCGACTCGGGTCTCGATGGCGCAAGATTGTTCGCACGCGGACAGGAGCCCGAGGTAAAGGCGGTACTGGTGGCGAACACACAGACCGCCGTCGAGCGCGGCGCCTTCGGCTCGCCGACCTTCTTCGTGGGTAACGAGATGTTCTTCGGCAAGGAGCAGCTGCGTGAAGTCGAGGAACTGATCACCGGCGCCAGCAAGTAACGGGAGAGTTTCATGCAGAAGCGCAACGCCACTGTCGCTGTCATCGGAGCCGGGGACTATATCGGCGCCGAGATCGCCAAGAAATTTGCTGCCGAAGGTTTCACGGTGTTCGCCGGGCGCCGCAACGGCGACAAGCTGGCGCCTTTGGTGGCGGAGATCGAGGCCATGGGTGGCACGATCGTGGCGCGCTCGCTGGATGCCCGCAAGGAAGACGAGATCGCCGCCTTCCTCGATGACGCCGATGCGCATGCGCCATTGGAGGTCTGCATCTTCAATGTCGGCGCCAATGTGAATTTCCCGATCCTGGAGACGACCGAGCGGGTATTTCGCAAGGTCTGGGAGATGGCCTGCTATTCCGGCTTCCTGGCCGGGCGCGAAGCTGCGCGGCTGATGATGCCGCGTGGCCAGGGCAACATCTTTTTCACTGGCGCCACCGCGAGCTTGCGTGGCGGCAGTGGCTTTGCCGCTTTTGCATCGGCCAAATTCGGATTGCGTGCAGTAGCTCAGGCGATGGCCCGCGAACTCGGACCGAAGAACATCCATGTCGCCCATCTGATCATCGACAGCGGCGTCGACACCGCCTGGGTACGCGAGCGCCGCGAGCAGATGTGGGGCAAGGAGGCGCTGAACAATCCCGATTTATTGATGCCACCGGCATCGGTCGCTCAGTCATACTGGCAGCTCTATCAGCAGCCACGGAGCGCCTGGACGTTCGAGCTGGAGATCCGCCCGTTCGGAGAGAAGTGGTAGAAGCAAACCCTGCCTTATGGTGAGGAGCGTGGCTTCGGGCCTCTCGCCTAAACGCGACTGTGTTTGGGCCGGGATGAGATCTCTGTCTGAACCAATCGAACAATAAAATTCAGAACAACCCAACTAAGGAATTGCTCAATGCGTATTCTCGTGGTCGGCGCCGGCGCCATCGGCGGCTATTTCGGCGGCAGGCTGTTGCAGGCCGGCAATGACATCACCTTTCTCGTCCGCCCAAAGCGCGCCGGAGAGCTGGCAAGCGCCGGCCTTGTCATCAAGAGCCCGCATGGCGACGTGACCCTGAAGAATCCGCCGACGGTGCGGGCGGATGCGATCAAGGAGAAATTCGATGTCGTGCTGCTGAGCTGCAAGGCCTTCGACCTCGACGACGCCATCGCGTCCTTTGCACCCGCGGTTGGGCCGAACACGGCAATCATTCCGCTGCTCAACGGCATGAAGCATCTCGACGTGCTGGAGAAGAAGTTCGGTGCCGAGAATGTCATGGGCGGCCAATGCCAGATCGCAGCGACGCTCAACGAGGCGCGTGAGGTCGTCCAGATGGCGCCGATGCAGGTGCTCAGCTTCGGCGAACGCAAGGGCGGTAGTTCAGATCGCGTGAAAGCGATCGCCGCGATCATGGCGACCGGTAACTTCGGCGGCTCGGCCTCCGACAACATCATGCAGGATATGTGGGAGAAGTGGGTGTTCCTGGCGACGATTGCCGGCTCGACCAGCGCCATGCGCGGCGCTGTCGGCGATATCGTGGCAGCCCCCGGCGGCCGCGACTTCATCCTCGGCGTGCGCGATGAAATGAGCGCTGTCGCCAAGGCCAATGGCTTCGCACCGCGGGCAGCGTTCCTGGAACGCACCGAGGGCATGCTGACGGCAGAAGGATCGAAGATGACCGCCTCGATGTATCGCGATATCCTCAACAAGGCGCAGATCGAGGCCGACCAGATCGTCGGAGATGTCATCGCTCGCGCCGATGCCGCCAAAGTCGCCGTGCCGCGACTACGGATGATCTATACGCATCTCAAGGTGTATGAGCATCAGCGAGTAGCGTAAGCATCACCACGTAGCCCGGATCAAGCCAATCGCAATCCGAGCTACGGATTTCCTTCATAGATGCGCCAGATAATGCGCCAGCGCGGTGATCTCTTCTTCACTGAGCGAATAGGCAACCTCGGCCATCGCTGCCATGCCGCCACCGGCGCGGACGCCGGACTTGTAGTCACGCAGCGCCTTGACGAGATAGTCCTCGCGCTGTCCGGCGATGCGCGACACCGCCTTCGTGCCGCCATAACTTTCCGTGTGACACGATGCACAGCGACGGCCGACCGCCGCCTGCGCGCCCTTGGCCGACAAATCCGGATTGTCATCGGGCTTCTTGCCCTCCGGCGGTTTCAGCGACGCGAAATAGGCGCCGAGATTGCGGATATCGTTGTTGTCGATCTGCTCCAAGATAGGCTGCATCTGTTCGTTCTTGCGCGTGCCCGAGCGGAAGAACACCAGCTGCCACTGGATAAACAGATCCGGCTGTGCGGCGAGCGAAGGGACGTTCTCCATTTGCGAAATGCCGTTTTCGCCGTGACAGCCGCTGCAGAGCTCGGCCTTCTCCTTGCCCGCGGCGATATCGGCGGCATCAGCCGGACTGGACCCAGAACCAAGAACTAGAAAGACAAGAACAGCCGCGATTGCAGAACGATGCATGAGCCACATTCCCATTCCAGAATACATGAGGCTGGAGCTGCGGATGACACAACTCCAGCCTCACGCAATTCGCGACTTACTTCGCGTAGCTGATGCGATAGATTGCGCCTGCCCAATCGTCGGCAATCAGCAGCGATCCATCCTTGGCCAGGACGATATCGGCGGGGCGGCCGAGATAACCCTGGTCACCCTCGATCCAGCCGGAGGCGAAGATCTCCTGCTTGGCGTTCTTCCCATCCGGCCCGGCGATCACACGCTTGATACGTGCGCCCTGATACTTGTGCCGATTCCACGAGCCGTGCTCGGCAATGAAGATGTTGTTCTTGTATTCGGCAGGAAACATGTTTCCGGTGTAGAACTTCATCCCCAGAGGCGCGACATGGGCGCCGAGATTCAACACCGGCGGCGTGAATTCGGAGCACTTGTGACCCATGGCGAATTTCGGATCCGGCATGTCGCCTTGATGGCAATGCGGATAACCGAAATGCTCGCCAAGCTTCGAGATCATGTTGAGCTTGTCGCTCGGCATATCGTCGCTGATCCAGTCGCGCGCATTTTCGGTGAACCAGTATTTGCCGGTGCGGGGATCGACGTCGCCGCCCACCGAATTGCGAACGCCCAGCGCCACGATTTCGGCATTGCCAGTCTTGGGATCGACACGGCGGATCTGCGAGAGGCTGGTTGGCGGAATGCCGATGTTGAAGGGAGGTCCGAACGGAACGTAGAACCAGCCGTCCTTATCAGGCGCTAGATACTTCCAGCCATGCGCCGCGAATGACGGCATGTCGTCATAGACCACCTTGCCATCACCGAGCTTGTCGATATTGGCCTCGGCATTCTCGTATTTGATCAGCTTGTTGATATCGATCACATAGAGCGCACCGTCCTGGAAGGCGATGCCCGTCGGCATCTTCATGCCCTTGATGACGGTCTTGACCTCTTTCTTGCCGCCCTTATCGGTGATCGCATAGACATTGCCGAGACCGAACGAGCCGACAAAGAGCGTGCCTTTATCGCCCCAGGCCATCTGCCGCGCCGCCAGCACGCCGGATGCATAGACCTCGATCTCGAATCCCGGCGGCAGCTTGATCTTCTTCATCATGGCTGCGAGTTCGGCATCGGACGCACCGGTCGGCGGGCCCGACGGCGGCGCCAGCCCCTTCTGTGCCTCGGTCTCGTCGCCGAGGAACCAGTCGTCCGGCGGATTGGTCCAGAATTCCTTGGTATCGGATTTGTAGCTCTTGAGCTTTTGCTGTGCGCTCGCTTGATTGAGCGAGGCCATGCCGATCGCCGTAGCGAGGATGGCGGCGCACGCAACAACGGATCGACCAGTCATCGATTTCATCGCGTCACTCCCTGTGCAGCTTATTGCGGCTGCTATGTCTTATTGAACGTTCGAGACGAACTTTATTGGTCTGTGATTTTCTCAGACAGTGAGATGCTAGCACAAATGTCGCAGCTGAAAAGCGCAACTAACGCTCGCGCAAACGAAAGACGTCGCCGTCACGACGACATCCTGAAAAGAAATTTTGAGAGTTAGTTCCAGTAGCATGATGCAATTGGCGCATCGCACCGCATCATCGCACGATCACTGCTACGTTTTTTTAAAGGCTGCCCTTGGTGAGATAGCGCCAGGCAACGGCCAGCAAGATCAACCCGATGAAGATCAGCGCGACCGGCAGCTTCTTCTTTTCGCGCGGGGGCGGTGGCGTGTTGGGCTTGATCCGGCGAAAAGGCGTGACGTTGTTATTGTTGTCGTCGGGCATTGGTCTTGATCTCGAAGCCGTCTTGATGATGGGCGCGATGCCGGTGCCGCCCATGCGGGAATAATAGCTGCGGTAGACAGTCTGGATGGTGGCTTCGGCCGCGGCTGGCTCGGATTGTTTGCCACGCGCCAGCAGCGCGAGATAGCCCGCGTAGAATGTCTGGGCTTCCTGCGGCAGCGCGTCGAGGCTTTTCAGCTTCGCCATCATCACCCAGGTCGCAAAATCCGCCCGCGCCTCGTCATTGGCACGCTTGGCAATTTCCAGATTGGAATCAGTGGTCGACGGCATCGTCAGTCTCGTACCCGCTTCGCCCGTGGATTGTCTGCCCAACGCCCGATGATTTCAAGCGATGCGGGGCGGATCTGCATGCCTGCGGATCACAAACGACAAGGCCGCCTGACGGCGGCCTGCGATCGATAAAACTGATGCCAAAAACCAGGAAAATTCTGGAGCGGGCGAAGGGATTCGAACCCTCGACCCCGACCTTGGCAAGGTCGTGCTCTACCACTGAGCTACACCCGCATCCGAGAAGACAGGCGGCGATTGCTCGCCGCCGACGCGCAGACCTATGCCAAATGCCGGTGGCGAATGCAACAGTTAGACTGCATCTCGGATCGCGGCGAGTTAATCGCGGTTTATGGCCCTTTGAGCCCGATTTTGCCCAGAAAACGGGTCAAAACAACCAAATGTCGCCTCCGGGGTCGAATCGGCCCCTGCCGGACCTATTTCACCGGATTGCAAATTACTGTCACGAACGCCATTTAATCGCTCAGGCCATGCTAGAAGCAGCCAAATTTTTCAGACATCGAGCGAGGTTCACGTGACCATCATGGAACAGGGCGGCGCCGCGACGCCGCAGGCAGCAACCGCTCTCATCAAGGACACGACCACCCGCACATTCGTGCAGGACGTCATCGAGGAATCCAAGCGCCAGCCGGTCCTGATCGACTTCTGGGCGCCTTGGTGTGGTCCGTGCCGTCAGCTGACTCCTGTCATCGAAAAAGCCGTGACCGCCGCCAAGGGCAAGGTGAAGCTGGTCAAGATGAACATCGATGAGAATCCGGAGATTCCCGGCCAGATGGGCATCCAGTCGATCCCCGCCGTCATCGCCTTCGTCAACGGCCAGCCGGCCGATGGCTTCATGGGTGCGGTTCCAGAGAGCCAGGTCAATGCGTTCATCGACAAGCTGACAGCTGGCATGCCCGGCGCCGAGCCCACGGCAGCGGAATTGCTTCAGGAGGCTGAAGCGATTCTGGCTGAAGGCGATCCGGCGACCGCCGCCTCGATCTATGGCGAGGTGATTGCCGCCGATGCCGGCAATATCGCCGCCATTGCTGGCCTTGCCCGCTGTTACGTCGAGACCGGCGCCATCGAGCAGGCCAAGCAGACCCTTGAGCTCGTCCCGGCCGCGAAGCGTGAGGACGCTGCGGTCAAGGCCGTGCAGGCCAAGATCGATTTGGTCGAACAGGCCAGCGCGCTCGGTCCGGTCACCGAACTTGAACAGAAGGTCGCCGCGAATCCACTCGACCATCAGGCCCGCTTCGACCTTGCGATCGCGCTCAATGGCGCCAATCAACGCAGTGAAGCCACGGGTCACCTGCTCGAAATCGTCAAGCGCGACCGCAAATGGGATGACGACGGCGCCCGCAAGCAATTGATCCAGTTCTTCGACGCCTGGGGACCGACGGACGAGGCCACCGTTGACGGTCGCAGGCGGTTATCGACTATCCTGTTCTCGTAATTCTTCTCGCGTGACGAATCGGAACCGGACATGCCCATCAATGCCGACTATCGCGGGCCTGCCGAACTTCCCGAGGTGATCCCGGTCTTTCCGCTGCCGGGCGCGCTGCTGCTGCCGCGCGGCCAGATGCCGCTGAACATTTTCGAGCAGCGCTACCTCGCGATGATCGACGATTCGCTTCGCGACGGGCACCGGCTGATTGGCATGATCCAGCCCGATGCGGCGCATTCGCCGGATGAGGCCAAGCCGGTACTGTTCAAAGTCGGCTGTGTCGGGCGCATCACCCAGCTCGCCGAATCCGGTGACGGCCGCTACATCCTCGAACTGACCGGCGTTTCCCGTTTCGAGGTGGTGCAGGAACTCTCGGTGCTGACCGCGTACAGGCAGTGCAAGGTCGACTACTTCCCCTTCATCGACGATTTCACGGCACGCAAGGGCGAAGATGATGTCGATCGGGCTGCGCTGCTCGCGGTGCTCACCGACTTCCTCAAGGCCAACAACCTGAAAGTGGATTGGGAAGGCATCGACAAGGCTCCCAACGAGGCCCTGGTGAACGCGCTGGCGATGATGTCGCCCTATGGTCCCCCTGAGAAGCAGGCGATGCTCGAAGCCCCTGACCTTAAGACCCGCGCCGAGATCCTGATCGCTATCACTGAAATGGATCTGGCCAAGAAACGCACCAGCGGCGACCCACCGCTGCAGTAATTCTGATAAATAACCATGATCAACGACCGCATCACCGGAGCGCACCCATGACCACACCGCCAATCGAGCGCGCCGAAAGCACCGTCGACGCCAAGCTGCTCGAGATTCTGGTCTGCCCGCTGACCAAGGGCCAACTCGAATTCGATGCCGCCCGTCAGGAGCTGATCTCGCGCCAGGCCAAGCTTGCTTATCCGATCCGTGATGGCATTCCGATCATGCTGCCGGAAGAAGCGCGGAAGATCGACTGAATTTCTGCTCTGGCAGCTCATGCCGGCGCAAATCTCAGGGCGACGATGCCCGCGACGATGAGGGCGACCCCGCCGCCGCGCAGCAGAGTCATCGACTCGCCAAACAGCACGCTTCCGAACAGGACCGTCCCGGCTGCACCGATCCCGACCCACACCGCGTAGGCGGATCCCACCGGCAGAACTTCCAGAACCCGACCGAGCAGATAGACGAACGCGGCGAGGAAAGTCAGCGACACGATGGTCCAGCCTGGTCGGGTATAGCCCGTGGCATATTTCATCGAGATCGCCCACCCCACATCCAGAAGCCCGGCCACGATCAGTAGCAGCCATGCGACACCCTGGCTCATGGCTGCCTCATGCTGCGATCTTGAGAAGATGTGCGTCGCGCTCAGCGAGGAATGCACGCAGCCGCTCGGCGTAGTCGGCCGTGACGGCGTTCGCTACGCTCGGACGCCCGCGTAACGCTGCGCGCCATGCCCGAACCTTGGGTGTTTGGACGAAGACTTCCGTGTCAGCGATGGTATCGAACACATCGAAGTAGCGGAAGATCGGCGCGTAAACCGCATCGACCATACTGAAGTGCTCCCCCGCGAAAAACGGCGCTGCGGTTAGCACGTTCTCGATACGACCGAATTTTCCGGCCAACATCTTCCGCTTCGCTTCATAGCCGTTCGCTTCGGTGGCCGTCTCGAATCCCCACAAATCCGCGAGGATCGACGAGCCGAACTCGATCCAGCCACGGTGCGCGGCTCGTTCGAGCGGATCGGATGGGTGAAGCCGTACGCCCATCTGCGTTTCTTCGAGATATTCGCAGATCACCGCACTCTCGAAGAGCGCGGCAGCGTCATTGCCGTCGCGCCGGACAAGCAGAAGCGGAACCTTGCCCAGCGGCGAGACCGCATGGAACCAATCCGGCTTGTGCGCAAGATCGATATAGCACCGCTCGAAACGGGCGCCCTTTTCGGCAAGCACGATGGCCGCTCGCTGCACGTAAGGGCAGAGATGATGACTGACGAGCGTCAGTGCTGGCGCGCCTGGCTGATCCACGGTCATGCGCTCACCTTTATTCTCTCGGCGCGCATGGCCTGCTGCACAGCGGGCCGCGCTTCGACGCGGGCCATGAAGTCGCGCAGATGCGGAAAGTTGGACAGATCCACCTTGGTGAAGTTGGACCACCCGACGATCGTGAACAGATAGGCGTCGGCCACTGTGAAGCTTTCTCCGAGCAGGAACGGCCGGCCCGCCGCCAGATGGCGTTCGACGGACGCCAGCCGCTCTGCGATCTTTGCGCGTGCAACATCTCCCGCCTGCGCGCCATATTCGGGGTGAAACAGCCACGGGCTGAACATCTTGTGGAGTTCGGTAGCAATGAAGTTGAGCCAGGATTGCAGCTCAACGCGTTGCGGTGTGCCGGCAGGCGGCGCCAGCCCGCTTTCGGGTTTGAGGTCCGCAAGGTATTGAACGATCGCGGTGCCCTCGGTCAGCACTGTGCCGTCATCGAGCGCCAGCGCCGGCACATAACCGTTCGGGTTCACCGCCGAATAGTCGCTACCCGCCTCGGTGACATGGGGCGACTTCCGGATATCCACCCGCACGAGTTCAAACGGAATACCGGCTTCGTTCGCAGCAATGTGCGGCGAGAGCGAGCAGGTACCGGTGGCGTAATAGAGTTTCATGGCTGGATCTTTCATTGCATCCGTCGTGGGTTCGCTATCGCACGAGCAAGGTAGCGTCCGCGCAGGCGCAAGTCCCATTGGCATTTCGCCAGCGAGGCTTGCGTGACTGCAAGCAAACCCACTGCTATCTTCGTCAACATGGATGATTGGAACGAACTTCGGCTGGCGCTCGCCATCCAACGCGTGGGCAGTCTGACAGCGGCGGCGATCACACTCGGCGTAGATCACTCCACGGCCTTCCGCCGCCTGAAAGCGTTGGAGGGCAAGGTTGGCGTGCGCCTATTCGAACGACTTCCAGGCGGCGCCTACCAGGCGACCGAGGCCGGTGCGCGGATGGCTGCCGGCGCGGAGCGCATGGAAGACGAGGCGCTGGCGCTCGATCGCGACATATCCGGTCGCGATCATCGTTTGTCGGGCCGCCTGACGGTCACGTCGTCGGAAACGCTGGCCTATAGCCGGCTGACGCCGCTTCTCGCCGCGTTCCAGCGGGCTCACCCCGGCATCGTCGTGGAGCTGGTGATCGAAAACCGTGTGCTGAGCCTGTCGCGCCGCGAAGCCGACATCGCATTGCGCCCTATCCGTCCGAAGGAAGGCGATCTTTGGGGACGCAGACTGTCGGCCATCGCGTGGGGGCTCTATGCCGCCCCTGCCTATCTCGAGGCAATTGGCGGCCCGTTATCGAATCCATCCGAGATCGATCGCCATTCCTTGATCGGCTGGGACGAAACAACATCAGGCATCGCGGCTGCCGACTGGCTGTCACGCGCCGCGCCATCGAAGGCCTTCGTCTATCGGACGAACAGTCTGGTCAACCAGCTCGTCGCAGCGAAAGCCGGCATCGGGCTCGCGCTGATGCCGTGCTATCTCGCGGATCACGACGCCGGGGTGGCGAGAGCACTGTCTGAGCCCCTCAAGGAACTCGAGGGTGAACTCTGGATCGTGACTCATGCGGATTTGAAGAATACGGCGCGCGTCAGGGCCTTCTTCGATCTCGTCGGCGAAGGATTGATCCGCGAGCGCCCGCTGTTCGAAGGCGAGAAGAATCAGAAACCTTCCACGTTGAGCGGCGTAACCGCATGACGTGCTGACTACAGCGCCTCGCCCTTCAATAGCCTTGGCACATCGCCTGACAATCCCGCCGCCTGCTTGATGAACGCGCCCTTCAGCGGCGGCAGGCGATCGACGATGCCGAGACCGATGTCGCGGATGCTGCGCACGAAGGGCAGATCGTTCGAGAACAGGACGTTCAGCACGTTGGTGGCGACACCCATCGTCATGGTGTCGAAGCGGCGCCAGCGCTGGTAGCGCTCCAGCACATCGCTCTGGCCGAAATCCATGCCGAGCCTTGCAGCATCGACGATGGTCTCTGCCAATGCCGCCACGTCCTTGAGACCCATATTGAGTCCCTGCCCCGCGATCGGATGGATCACATGTGCGGCGTCGCCGATCAGCGCTAACCGTTCGCCGATGAAGGAGCGCGCGACGAAGTAGCCGAGTGGAAATGCCCGCGGCTTATCGAGTGCTTTGACCTCGCCAAGGTGCAGGCCGAAGCGCTTCTCAAGCTCGGCATGGAATTCATCGTCCGGCAACGCAACGATGCGTGCGGCTTCCGTGCGCTTCTCGGTCCACACCAGCGACGAACGCTTGCCAGTCAAAGGCAGAATTGCAAACGGCCCGGCGGGCAGGAAGTGTTCTTCGGCACGTCCGTCATGATCGCGCTCATGACCGACGGTGACGACGATACCGGACTGGTCATAGTCCCAGCCATGGGTCGCGATGCCCGCACGCTCACGTAGCTTCGAGCGCGCGCCATCGGCGGCGACAAGAAGTGCTGCTTCAATCACGCTGCCATCACCGAGCGTGACGCTGACACCGTCGGCCCGTGAATCGAATGTCGTCACCGCAGTCGCACGCAGGTCGACGCCCGCCGCTTCGGCGCGGATCACCAGTTCGTCGATCAGCCGGCGATTTTCGACCATATGTGCGAACGGCTCGCCCGGCTCCACATGGCCGCCGAAGGTCAGGAAGGTCGGACGGGTGGCGTCTTCCAGCTTGGAATCGGTGACGACCATGTCGAGGATCGGCTGGCTTTCGGCAGCCACAGCATCCCAGACACCGAGAGCATCGAACAGCCGCCGACAGGCAGCAACGATGGCCGTGGCGCGCGGATCGCGGCTCGGCCTGGCCGCCAGCGCGGGATCGGCAACAATAATCGGCAGATCGGGGCCAAGCCCCTGCCGCAACGCCAGCGCCAATGCCAGCCCGGCAAACGCTCCGCCGCCGATGACAATGCCTCGTTGTGCCGCCATGATATCCGTTCTCGCTGTTGCCACGCGCTTATAGCTGGGCGAAACAGGATCGCGAAACAAGGGCGGCAATGGGACCAGGGCCTCCACGGCCAAGGTCTTGGTAAACCTCCCTTAATATTGCCGCTGAGCGAAAGATGCCGACATGTCCAAGAGCCTGATCGATCTGATCGATATCCTCGATCTCGAGACCATCGAGGTGAACATGTTCCGCGGTCGCAGCCCGAAAACGCGCTGGCAGCGGGTGTTCGGCGGCCAGGTGATCGGCCAGGCCATGGTGGCTTCGTGCCGCACCGTCGAAAACCGCATGCCGCATTCGCTGCATTGTTATTTCATCCTGCCCGGCGACCCGCAGATTCCGATCGTCTACGAGGTCGAGCGGCTGCGCGACGGCAAGAGCTATTCGACCCGGCGTGTCACCGCGATCCAGCATGGCCACGCGATCTTCTCGATGATGGTGTCGTTTCACGCCGAGGAGGAGGACTCGTTCAACCACCAGGATCCTATGCCGGACGTGCCACCGCCGGACAAACTCACTGCGGAAGAGCTCTCGAAACATCCGATTATCGAGAAGATGCCCGATTTCATCCGCCGTTATTACGAGTCCGACCGGCCGATCGAGCTACGTCCGGTCGAATTCCAGCGTTATGCCGGCGAGAAGATTCCGGAGGGGCGGATTAATTTCTGGATTCGTACCGCCGCGAAGCTGCCGGACGATCCGGCACTCCATATGTGCGCGCTGGCCTACGCGTCGGACTTTTCACTGCTCGATTCCATCATGGCCCGCTATGGCCGCACTTTGTTCGACGGGCAGGCAATGGCGGCCAGTCTTGACCACGCCATGTGGTTTCACCGCCCGTTCCGCGCCGACGAATGGCTGCTCTACAGCCAGGATTCGCCGAGCGCCCAGAACGGCCGTGGCCTCGCGCGCGGCCTGATCTTCAAGCCCGACGGCACGCTGGTGGCGACCGTGGCGCAGGAAGGCTCAGTACGCGAGCGACGCGAGAAGCCAGCGACGTAAGTCGCTTCGCTTCCAGTCCGGAATTACTGCTTGCCGTCCTGGCGTGCAGTTGGCCCGCCCGAAGGCAGCGCCGGCGCCCAATTTCCACGCGTCGTGCCAACAGGGATGGCATAAAGTTGCGCGATTGCGTAAGCAGTGTCGTACACCGCCCCGAAGAGGAAGCCCTGCATGAAGCTCGTGGTCGCGATCATCAAACCCTTCAAGCTCGATGAAGTGCGTCAGGCTTTGACGGCTATCGGCGTCCACGGCATGACGGTGACCGAAGTGAAAGGCTATGGCCGGCAGAAGGGCCATACCGAGATGTATCGCGGCGCCGAGTATATCGTGAATTTCCTACCCAAGCTGCGGCTCGAAATCGCTGTGGCATCCGATCTCGTAGCCAAGGCGGTCGAGGTCATCTCCACCGGAGCCCGGACCGGCCAGATCGGCGATGGCAAGATCTTCGTGACCCCGATCGACCACGCCCTGCGTATCCGCACCGGCGAGACCGACAGCGACGCGCTTTAGGCAATAAGCCAGCGCCCACTGGGCTTTCAGCCAGAGCTGCTCTCACAGTCCGCTCGAATACGCCCGAAGGGCTCTACTGCCTTGCCCGGTTGAACCATGTCAATTCTACGCGCGCCAGTTGGAAGGCCTGCAGATTAGACAATTTCGAGTTTTTTGCCTCGGATTGACGTATTTGGACACCTCTGGGCTGCCCGCCGCCTAAGCAGGAATATGTCGAGAGCCTGTCATGCTTCCCTTTTGGGCAGGATTGACTAGAGTTTGGGCGCGACGGAATAGCGCACTCTGTCTCATCACGTGAGAAACGCGAAAAGCTGGGGATTCATAAACCGTTAGAGAATTCCGCCGATCTGGCACGGCATTTGATTCTATCTGGTCTGGCTGTGCCCGCGTAGTGAACTTCTCCGCGTGGTGAACCTCAGTCGAGATCGCCCGGTCGGTTTTCGGTCGGGCCCAAGCGGGGATAGGACCCATGAAAATTGTTATGGCGATCATCAAGCCATTCAAGCTTGAGGAAGTCCGTGATGCCCTGACCGCCATTGGCGTTCATGGTTTGACGGTGACGGAAGTCAAAGGATATGGCCGGCAGAAGGGCCATACGGAAATTTATCGCGGCGCTGAATATGCGGTGAGCTTCCTGCCCAAGATCAAGATCGAGGTGGCTGTCGCTTCCGATCAGGTCGACAAGACCATCGAAGCCATCACCACGGCCGCCAAGACCGGCCAGATCGGCGACGGCAAGATCTTCGTCATCAACCTCGACCACGCGGTTCGCATCCGCACCGGCGAGGCCGATGCTGCAGCCCTCTAAGTCGAATTCCTCGGATTTCGCGCTCACCCATTCTTCAATCAGGAGTCAAACACAATGACGTTTAAGCGTCCCTCTGGCGCGGGATTGGCGGCACTCGCCGTTGGCCTGTTCGCCGCAACTGCGGCTTACGCCGATCCGACGGTCAACAAGGGCGATAACGCCTGGATGATGACCTCGACGGTGCTGGTTCTGTTGATGACAGTCCCGGGCCTCGCCCTGTTCTACGGCGGCCTCGTTCGTTCCAAGAACATGCTCTCTGTGTTGATGCAGGTCCTCTACACCGCTTGCATCGTGATGGTGATCTGGGCTCTCTACGGCTACAGCATCACGTTCACTGGCGGTTCGGCCTATATCGGTGGTTTCTCCAAGGCGTTCCTCGCCGGCGTGACGCCTGACTCGATGGCTGCTTCGTTCACCGCAGACGCCAACATCTCGGAACTCGTCTACTTCTGCTTCCAGATGACCTTTGCCGCCATTACCCCCGGCCTGATCGTCGGCGCCTTCGCAGAACGCACCAAGTTCGCCGCGATTGCACTGTTCATCCCGCTCTGGGTGACGTTGATCTACTTCCCGATCGCGCACATGGTTTGGTACTGGGCCGGTCCGGACGCCATTGTCGCAGCCGCCAAGGCTGTTGCGGCTGCGGCTCCCGATGCGAAGGCTGCGGCTCAGGCCAAGCTTGACGAAGTCATGGCCGATGCCGGCCAGGTGTTCCTGTGGGGCGCTCTCGACTTCGCCGGCGGCACCGTCGTTCACATCAACGCCGGCATTGCTGGTCTCGTGGGTTGCCTGATCATCGGCAAGCGCACCGGCTACGGCAAGGAACTGATGGCTCCGCACTCGCTGACCATGACCATGATCGGCGCGTCTCTGCTGTGGGTTGGCTGGTTCGGCTTCAACGTCGGTTCGAACCTCGAAGCCTCGGGCACTGCCGCTCTCGCGATGACCAACACCTTCCTCGCAACTGCGGTTGCGGCGATGGCCTGGATGTTCGCGGAGTGGATGACCAAGGGTCACCCGTCGCTGCTCGGTGCAGCATCGGGCGCGGTTGCCGGCCTCGTCGCCGTCACCCCGGCTTGCGGCTTCTCGGGCCCGATGGGCGCGATGGTTCTCGGTCTGGTCGCAGGCGTCGTCTGCCTGTTCTTCTGCACCGTCGTGAAGAACTCGCTTGGCTATGACGACTCGCTCGATGTGTTCGGCGTCCATTGCGTCGGCGGCATCATCGGCGCGCTCGGCACCGGCATCCTGGTCAACCCGGCCCTCGGCGGCACGGGCGTCATGGACTACGTCGCCGGCAAGATTGGCGACTACGACATGGTCACCCAGATGATCGCGCAGTGTAAGGCTGTCGCGACCACGCTGGTGTGGTCGGGCGTCGGTTCGGCGATCCTGTTCAAGGTCGTCGATGTGATCGTCGGTCTCCGCGTCAATGTTGAAGTCGAGCGCGAAGGCCTCGACGTCACCGAGCACACCGAACGCGCCTACAACATGTAAGCGTCACGAGTATCCCGGATCATCGGTCCGGGATGCTCACAAAGGGATCGGTTGGGGCACTACCCGGCAATGTCCCAACCGTCGAAGGGCTCCAGCGCAAGCTGGAGCCTTTCACTTTTTGGGCGGCCATTCTGATCTCCGCGCAGGCCTGGACGGCCGCCGAACACGTGATAGCAAGGCCGGCCCCTCGATGGTTAATCGCGTCTTAACCTCGCCGTATCTATGGTGGTTTGATCTCGTTTCGGCCGATCTCATGGGGCGATCGGCTGCCTTGAAAGTACTGGCGTTTTCCTGATGGCACTCACCGCTCCTCCTTCCGCGGCGCAAGGCGCTGGCAGCCGGACCTCGGCTGGGCCCAATGGCGAGCGTTCACCGTTTGCGCGGCTGACGGAATTGCTGGCGCCATATCAGCCCGGCCAACCGCTGATCACACTGTCATTGGGCGAGCCGCAGCACCCGGTGCCGGATTTCGTCGGACCGGTCCTCGCCAAACACACTGCCGATTTCGGCCGCTATCCGATCGCCAAGGGCATTGAGCCGTTCCGCCGCGCCGCCGCTACGTGGATGGGTACGCGCTTCAATCTCCCGCGCGCCCTCGATCCGGAAACCGAAATACTGGTGCTGAATGGCAGCCGCGAAGGCCTGTTCTTCGCCGCGATCACGGCCGCGCGCTTTGTCGGCCCGCGCAAAGGCACGCCGGCGATCCTGCTGCCAAATCCGTTCTATCCAGCCTACGGCGCCGGTGCGCGTGCCGCGGGTTGCGAACCGATCTTCATGCCGACCACGGTGGCCAACGGCTTCCTTCCCGATCTCGACGCACTCGATGAGGCCACGCTGGCGCGCACGGTGGCGATGTACGTCGCATCGCCGGCAAACCCGCAAGGCGCCGTCGCGACGCCCGCTTACTTCAAGAAGCTGCACGACCTCGCGTTGCGCTACGGTTTCATCGTGCTGTCCGACGAATGCTATTCGGAAATCTACACACAGGCCGCGCCCGGCAGCATGCTGGCATCAGCCGGACCCGACTATGCCAATGTCGTTGCGTTCCAGTCGCTGTCTAAGCGTTCGAATCTGCCAGGCATGCGCGTCGGCTTCGTCGCGGGCGACAAGAAGTTCCTGAGCGCGTTTCACGAATTGCGCAACGTCGCCGCGCCGCAGGTGCCGGTACCGCTGCAGCAGGTCGCGGTTGCCGCCTATAGCGACGAAGCGCATGTGGAAGAGAATCGTAGGCTCTACCGCTTGAAGTTCGATCTTGCGGATCAGATCCTCGGCAATCGCTACGGCTACAAGCGACCGGCCGGCGGCTTCTGTCTGTGGCTCGATGTCTCCGCATATGGCGGTGACGAAGAGGCAACCGTGAGACTGTATCGCGATGGCGGCGTGCGCGTGGTGCCCGGAAGTTATCTGGCGCGCCCGCAGGCCGACGGCAGCAATCCCGGCGCCGGCTATATTCGTTTGGCCATGGTGCAGGACAGTGAAACGACAGCCGAGGCTTTGCATCGGCTGGTGAAAATTTTGAATTGAAGATCCTGGATTAATGCAGGGCGCATGAGCACTCCGGTATGAGCACCACGATCGAACGCGTCATTCCTCTCGTCGGCCATCTGCCCGCGTCAATTCGCGAGATGCTGGGACGACGGCTGCGTGAACTGGCAGGCTTTGGCCTGGTCTGCGCCGCAGGTGTCGCGGCGGCAGCGATGATGACGTGGTCCGTACAGGACCCGAGCCTGAGCCATGCCACCTCGCGTGCGATCCGCAATGTCGCCGGTTATCCCGGCGCGATCGGCGCCGATCTGTTGATGCAGATCCTCGGCCTCGGCGCGATCATGATGATTCTCACCATCGCCGTCTGGGGCTGGCGGATGATGACGCATCGGCATTTCGATCGCGAAGCACTGCGTATCGGTTGCTGGGTCCTTTGCACCATCATCGCATCAGGCTTTGCCAGCTGCTGGCAGCATGGCGGGTCGTGGCCCCTGCCGACCGGCGTCGGTGGCGTGGTCGGCGACGCGCTGTTTCGCGCGCCCGCGGTCGTATTTGGCCCCGTCGGCTTCATCTATCGATTCGTACTCGGCTTTATTCTCTGCGCGGCGATGATCGTGACCTTCTTCATCGCCTGCGGCTATGGCGCGCAGGCGAAGGAAGAGTTTGCCGAGATCGACATCGAGGAAGACGACGAGCCATTCGAGGAAGACGAAACCCGCGATCGCAGCTCAATTTCGGTTTCGCTGGGCTGGGCCGCGCATGCCGTGATGAGCGCGAAGGCGCGTCTCGGCCGGTTGCTCTCGGTGATCTATGGCAAGATGGTTGCGAGCGAACCCAAGGCGCGCGCGGCATCCTTCGAACGTCAGGAACCGAACCTCGGCGCTCGTCGCAATAGTCCGTCAATTGCGCCGCATGACGAAGACGTGGTCGATCACGACGAAGACGAAGAGCACGACTACGAGGAAGAAGAAGAGGAAGAGGAGCCCGCCCCGAAGGCGCGCAAGAAATCCTCGGCCAAGGAGCCGGTGCGGAAATCCAACGGCAAGTTCGAACTGCCCTCCGTCGGCATGCTCACCGCGCCGAAGGCCGCCGATCGCAAGCCGCTCAGCAAAGCCGAACTCGAAGCCAATTCGCGCGCGCTGGAAGGCGTGCTGCAGGACTTCGGCGTGCGCGGCGAGATCGTCAAAGCCAATCCCGGCCCCGTCGTCACGCTGTACGAACTCGAACCCGCACCGGGTATCAAGTCGTCGCGCGTGATCGGCCTTGCCGACGACATCGCACGCTCCATGAGCGCGCTGTCCGCCCGCGTCGCCGTCGTTCCCGGTCGCAACGCCATCGGCATCGAGCTGCCGAACGCCCATCGCGAAAACGTCTACTTGCGCGAACTGCTGACCGTGCAGGACACCAATGACGGCAGCATCAAGCTGCCGCTCTGCCTCGGCAAGAATATCGGCGGCGAGTCGATCATCATCGATCTTGCGCGCACGCCGCATATGCTGATCGCCGGTACCACCGGTTCGGGCAAGTCGGTCGCTATCAACACCATGATTCTCAGCCTGGTCTACCGGCTGCGGCCGGATCAGTGCCGCCTGATCATGGTCGACCCGAAGATGCTCGAACTGTCGGTCTATGACGGCATCCCGCATCTGCTGACGCCGGTCGTGACCGATCCGAAGAAGGCCGTGGTCGCCCTGAAATGGGCCGTGCGCGAGATGGAAGAGCGCTACAAGCGCATGGCCAAGCTCGGCGTGCGTAACATCGACGGCTATAATGCGCGCCTCGTGGAAGCCAAGGCCAAGGGCGAGGAGCTCTCGCGCACCGTTCACACCGGCTTCGACAAGGAGACCGGCAAGGCGATCTACGAGGAAGAGAAACTCGATCTCGCGCCGCTGCCCTATATCGTCATCATTGTCGACGAAATGGCCGACCTGATGATGGTTGCCGGCAAGGACATCGAAGGCCTGGTGCAGCGCCTCGCGCAGATGGCACGTGCCGCCGGTCTGCACGTCGTCCTCGCGACGCAGCGACCGTCGGTGGACGTCATCACCGGCACGATCAAGGCGAACTTCCCGACGCGTATCTCCTTCCAGGTCACGTCGAAGATCGACAGCCGCACCATCCTGGGTGAGATGGGCGCCGAGCAACTGCTCGGCCGCGGCGACATGCTCTATATGGCTGGCGGCGGCCGCATCTCGCGCGTACACGGTCCTTTCGTGTCGGACGAGGAAGTCGAGAAGGTGGTGCGCCACCTGAAGATGCAGGGCGAGCCAGAATATCTCGAGGCGGTCACCGCCGAAGAACCGGAAGAAGGCGAGGACGGCGCGGTATTCGATTCGACCGGCATGGGTGCCGATGGCGGTGGTGGCGATCTGTTCCAGCAAGCCGTTGCCATCGTCAAGCGCGACCGGAAGGCGTCGACCAGCTACATCCAGCGCCGGCTGCAGATCGGTTACAATCGCGCAGCGTCGCTGATCGAGCGCATGGAAAATGAAGGCATCGTCGGTCAGCCAAACCATGCCGGTAAACGCGAAATTCTGATCGAAGAAGAAGAAAGCGGGTTCTGAGAGTTTGACCCTGTCGATGGACAATCCCGCTTTCGAGTCGCGAAATCGCCACAGCTCCGGGTTAGCGCCTGCGCTGGTGGCGTCAGCCGCGACGGAGGCGCAAGAGACCACCGCCCGGACCGCAAAACCGGTACCCATTCTGACGCAAAGCGCGGTAAAATGCGCCGAACCCGCCGAGCAGGACGACGCCTTGATGAGACGCCCGACCCATCACGCCGCAGACCGGTCTTTCCTGCGCATCGGCGCAGCCGGCCTCGTCGCGACGTTTGTCGCCGCTAGTGTGGCGCCGTCGGCCTATGCCCAGTCGATCCCCTTGCCGCGACCTGCACCGCAAGCGCGCAGCAATGGCAGTTTCCAGATGTCGGCCTCCGAGCCCCAGGCCGTTCGGCCGCCAGTTGCAATCGCACCCAAGACATCGACGACGTCATCCACGCCGCCGAATCCAATCATTCCGGATCCGCGCCGCAACGTTCCCGCCAGCATTTTCATGAGCTTCGACGCCAATCAGAAGGCGCAGGCGAGCAAAGTCAGCAGCTATCTGTCATCGCTCAGCAATCTGAGCGGTAACTTTGTTCAGGTGGGCCCGGACGGCAGCCGCACCACCGGTGATTTCTTCATCCAGAAGCCCGGCAAGGTCCGTTTCGAATATGATGCGCCGACGACCATCGCCATGGTGTCCGACGGCCAGTCGCTCGCCGTCCGCGATTCCAAGCTGGCAACCCAGGACATCTACCCGCTGTCGCAGACACCGTTGCGCTATCTGCTGTCCGATCGCATCGATCTGATGAAGGACACCAATGTGGTCGCCGTCACCGCTGACGACCTCTATACGTCGGTGACCATCGAGGAAAAGAACGCGCTGGTCGGCACCTCGCGCCTGATGCTGATGGTCGGCACCAAGGATGGCCAGCTCAAGCAGTGGACCGTCACCGACCCGCAGGGCTATGACACCACGGTCGCGATCTACAATCTCGATACCGCGAAAAAGCCCGACCCGGGGCTGTTCAAGATCGACTTCACCAAGTATCCCACCAGCGGCGCGAATTAGTTTTCGCTGCAGGTGATGCCCTCATGATGAGCAGGCGCGCTTGCGCCGTCTCACCATCGGATTTCCATGCGTTTTTCCCTGACCACCTGGAATATCAATTCGGTGCGATTGCGCATCGACCTTGTCGCCAAGTTTCTCGAAGAGATGCAGCCGGATGTGCTGTGTCTGCAGGAAACCAAGTGCCCGGACGATGCCTTTCCGCTCAAGCGCTTCAAACAGCTCGGCTATGACCATGTCGTGCTGAACGGGCAGAAGGGCTATCACGGCGTCGCCATCGTTTCGAAACTTCCGTTCGAGAGCAGCGACATCCGCGTGTTCTGCAACAATCTGGACTCACGCCACATCTCGGTATCGTTCGGCGAAAAGGCCGGCATGACCGTGCCGCTGATCGTGCATGATTTCTATGTGCCTGCCGGCGGTGACGTCCCGGATCCGGACGTGAACGCGAAGTTCGCGCACAAGCTCTCGTTCCTCGACGAGATGAAGACCTGCGAGCCGCTGCATCCGCGCGGTGATGCGCGTCACATCCTGGTCGGCGATCTCAACGTGGCACCGCATGAGAATGACGTGTGGTCGCACAAGCAGATGCTGAAGATCGTGTCGCATACGCCGATCGAGTGCGAAAAGCTGCTCGCCGTGCAGAGCGAAGGCAACTGGATCGACGTCGCGCGCGAACGCATTCCACTGTCCGAAAAGATCTACACGTGGTGGAGCTACCGCGCTGCCGACTGGGCGGCGTCGAATCGCGGCCGCCGCCTCGATCACATCTGGGTGTCGTCAGCGCTGAAAGATTCGATCCGCGACTTCACCGTGACCGGTGATGCACGCGGATGGGAGCGGCCATCGGACCACGTCCCGGTCACGACGGTGCTGGAGCTTTGATATCAGTTACTGGCTGAGCTTGGCGCCGATCAGCGTCACGTCGCTGGCGAGCTGGCTGACGCGGGTCGCCATGTCGTCACGCAGACGGCGCGCGGCTGCCGGATCGCTGTCGAGCACGCGCTGAAACAGGCTGCGTGTGATCCGGATCGTACTGGAATATTCCGTGGCGACCGCCGTCGAGGGCCGCTGCATTGCCACCAGTAGTGCAAGTTCGCCCATCAATGTGCCAGGACCTGCGATCACTTCATGATCGCTGCCGTTGTCGAGACTAATGCGGAATGCGCCGGTCTGGACGACGTAGCCGCAATCGGCATCGTCGCCCTGCCGGAACAGCACGGAGCCCCGTGCAAATTCCTGCTGTTCGGAGCCGATCGCGATCACGCGCAAAGCGGCGATACCCAACAGGCGCAATGTCGGGACGCGCTCAAGCAGGGCTACATCATCATCGATCGACATGTAGAACCGTGTGATCGGGACGCGCGAAGGAGGGCACCGAACAGCTAATGGCGAATCGGCTCCCCAATCGTATCACGGCACCAACTTGTAGCCACCGGCTTCCGTCACCAGGATTTCAGGATTGGCGGCGTCCTTCTCGATCTTCTGACGCAGCCGATAGATATGCGTTTCCAGCGTGTGTGTGGTGACGCCGGAATTGTAGCCCCAGACTTCCTGCAGCAGCGTCTCGCGCGACACCGGCAACTGGCCGGCGCGATACAGGAAGCGCAGGATCGCGGTTTCCTTCTCGGTCAGGCGGACCTTCTTGGCATTGGCGCCGGTAAGCATCTTGGAGCCAGGTCGGAAACTATAGGGACCGACGGTGAAAACAGCGTCTTCGCTGGCTTCATGCTGACGGAGCTGCGCACGAATGCGCGCCAGCAGCACAGCAAAGCGGAATGGCTTGGCGACATAATCATTGGCGCCGGACTCCAGACCGAGAATGGTATCGGAATCGGTGTCGTGTCCCGTCAGCATGATGATCGGCGCCTTGAAGCCACCCTTGCGCAGGCTGCGCACGACTTCGCGACCGTCCGTGTCGGGCAGGCCGACATCCATCAGCACCAGATCGGGGGAATTGGCCTTGGCTGCAGTAGCGCCCTTGGCGCCGGTGTCGACAGCGGAGGCCTCGAACTCTTCGTGCAGCGACAGCTGCTCGACCAGCGCCTCGCGCAAATCAGTATCGTCATCCACGATCAGGATCTTGCGGGCATTGGGCATTGCGACAATCCTTTGAACGGCTGCGGCGGAGCGTTGTTCGCCGCGCTGAAACAGTGGGCCAGAAATCGTGACAGGCTTCGCCGTTAACGCATATTCTAGCGCAAAATCAGCGACATTCCCGGCGAATGTACTGCTGCAGCGCGAAATAGAACATTTGCGGTAAATAGCAAGGTGGAGTTCGCGATTCGGATGGGAAGTCTCGTTATTTCAGACACTTATCGAACAAGCTTACGTGATCGACCGCTAACTATGGTTCACATTCGCGCGTCAGCCGGAGACAGACTCCGTGGATGGCTGACGACCGATCACACAACCATACCCGTCGCGCTCGGTCGCGGCGGAATCAAGGCGAACAAACGCGAAGGCGATGGCGGAACGCCGCGTGGGACGTTTCGCCCCATCCGGCTGTGGTGGCGAGCCGACCGTAATCCACGTCCGCGTAGCTTTCTGCCGATCCGCCCCATCACGCCAATGGATGGCTGGTGCGAGGATCCATCTGACCGGCACTACAATCGGCCTGTGCGGCTCGATCGTGGAAATGACGGCGACCGACTGGCCCGCGAGGATCATCTCTACGATTTCATCATCGAGATCGACCAGAACACCCGGCCGCGGATCGCCGGACGGGGAAGCGCAGTGTTCCTGCATCTGGCCCGCCCGAAATTCGCGCCGACCGCGGGCTGTGTGGCGATGACCAAGCCGGCCATGCTGCGGCTGCTGGCCCGGATCGGGCCGAAGACGAAGATTGTCATCGGCTAGGCCTCTGGCCTAGCGACGTCCGAAAATCGCCGAGCCGACGCGCACATGAGTCGCGCCGAACTGGATGGCGATGGCAAAGTCGGCACTCATGCCCATCGATAACTTAGTCAGTCCATTGCGAGCCGCGATCTTGGCCGTCAGCGCGAAATGCGGCGCCGGTGCATCGTCAACCGGCGGAATGCACATTAGTCCCGAAATCGTCAGCCCGTATGTATCGCGACAGCGGGCCAGGAAATCATCGGCCTCGCCCGGCGCGATGCCGGCCTTTTGCGGCTCCTCTCCAGTGTTGAGCTGTACGAAGAGCTGTGGCGTCCGCTGCTGCGCCTTCATCTCCTTGCTTAACGCTTCGCAAATGCTCGGGCGATCGACCGAGTGGATTGCATCGAACAAGGCGACCGCTTCCTTGGCCTTATTGGACTGCAAAGGCCCTATCAGATGCAGCGCAATCGCGGGTTGAGTGGCGATCAGCGCCGGCCACTTGGATTTTGCCTCCTGGACGCGATTTTCGCCGAACACACGCTGACCGGCCTGGATCACGGGCGCAATTGCGTCAGCCTCGAAGGTCTTCGAGACCGCGATCAATGTCACAGAACTGCGATCCCGCCGCGCTTCGTTACACGCGCGAAAGATATCGTACTCGACCGATGCGAGTCCGTCGGTTGGTAAAGAAGGCGTTACGCCTGACGACTCTTGCACGGATTTATTTTCAACCAAGGCGCGAACTTTCTTGAGATCCATTGCAGTTTAACGAATCCGGGAAAGGCTTTTTGAAGGCTTTAGAGTACCTATGTCCGCGGGGCTTAGGGATCGAAGATGTCACGCATCGGTATTAACCGCAATAAAGCGAGGCTCAGGGGAGCTCTCGGTATTCGCGCTCGACTGGTCCTGTTGGCCCTCATTCTGGTGGGGCCATTAATGGCGGAGCGAATTCGCTCACTCGATGCGACGCGTACCCACCAGATCACGACGGCCGCGCGTGATTTCGCTGGTGTCGCCCAGCACAGCGCCGATGCACAGCGCGAAGTCTTCGCCTCTATCGAGGCCGTGCTGAAATCATCCGCCTACATCTATACGTCGGCCGCTCAGGTGAACCGGAGCTGCGCCATTATGCGGGCGAGCCTCCGCGGCGATATGCCGTGGCTGCGCAGCCTGACAGTGGCCGGCGCGGATGGCATCGCCATGTGCTCAACCTGGCCGGAAGTCATCGAGCAGAGATTCGATTTCAGCGATCGCCCCTATTTCAAGAAGGCGATAGCGACCGGTGAGTTTGTCGTCAGCGATTATCTGTTCAGCCGCCTGACGAACCAGCCGACGGTGATGGCTGCCTATCTCGCACCGGGCCTGACCAAGGACGACGATGCCGTGGTTCTGGCGGCGGTGAATCTCGACTGGATGTCGAAGATCATGGGCAATCTCGGCGACCGGCCCGGCGTCACGACACTGCTGGTCGATCATGCCGGCACCGTGCTTGCTGCGCCGCCGACAAACACCAGCGCGATCGGTCGGCCGATGGAAGACCTTGCTCTATTGCCGATGATCGAAGCGCATCTGCGCAATACAGATAAGCAGACCGGTTCGCTGTCATTCAGCGCCAGTGACGGTTCACAGCGCGCCGTATCATTCGCGACAATCCCCGGTACCGGCGCGCAATTGATTGTCAGCATCGACGAGGCCCGAGTCTCGGCGGTTGCCGATCGCGAGATCCGCACCGCTTATTTGCAGCTCGCCTTCGTCTGTCTTTTTGTTCTGCTTGGCGCGCTGGTGGTTGCAGAGCGACTGATCATCAAACCGATCCAAATGATGGAAACCATGGCGCAGAGGTTTGGCCGCGGTGACTGGTCGGCGCGCGTTGCTCGCAACACGCTGCCGGCTGAGTTCGTGCCGCTGGCCCGTGCATTTTACGGCATGGCCGCACAGTTGCGCGGTCGCGAGCGTGAATTGCGCGCCAGCAACGAGCAGCTCACGGTGCTGGCGTCGGTGGACATGCTGTCCGGCCTAGCGAATCGGCGAGGCTTCCAGAGCCGCCTCGACTTCGAGTGGCTG
This sequence comes from Tardiphaga sp. 709, assembly GCF_032401055.1. NCBI lineage: Bacteria > Pseudomonadati > Pseudomonadota > Alphaproteobacteria > Hyphomicrobiales > Nitrobacteraceae > Tardiphaga > Tardiphaga sp. 709. The sequence continues at coordinate 3,615,379 of NZ_CP135529.1, forward strand.
AAAGCCCAGCAGTCCGGCGACCATCTGACGCTGATGATGATCGACGTCGATCACTTCAAACTCTTCAACGACACCTATGGCCATCCCGAAGGCGATGCCTGCCTGGCGCGCGTCGGCGAAGCGCTCTCGAATCTGGCCGATCGCAGCTCCGGCTTTGCCGGACGCTATGGCGGCGAGGAATTCTGCCTGCTGCTGCCGGGCACCGAGGTCGCCCGCGGCGTCCAGATCGGCGAAATGGTGCGTGCCGCCATCTGGAATCTGTCAGTCCCCCATGCCACCAGCGCGCATCAGCGGGTCACCGTCAGTGTCGGCGTGGCCTCAGCGACACCCGCCACACTGGAGACCGCCAGGGACCTGATCGAGGCGGCCGATGCCTCGCTCTACGCCGCCAAACGGCGTGGCCGTAACACCGTGGTTGAGCACGGCTTTGTCCGAGCCTACGGCACGGCCGTGTCGCTGGCGGGGTGAGGCGACAGAGACCCACTCTTGGCCCGTTTTTCGTCTTAAACCATTGACCTAACGCGGCCTTTTATGGCCTAGTCCCCGGCCTCAAGCGCGAATTCAGCCCGAGCAAGCACCGGTTTGCGACCTCGTTCGCGCGTCCATGATCTGAGAAGCGCTCGAACCGGCCGGCGGATTTCAAAAGCACCATGAGCAACGAACGTTACAACGCCCGCGAGACCGAACCGCGCTGGCAGCGCGTCTGGGACGACAAGGCGATCTTCGCCACCAAGAACGACGATCCGCGCGAGAAGTATTACGTGCTCGAGATGTTCCCCTATCCGTCGGGGCGCATCCATATGGGCCATGTCCGCAACTACACCATGGGCGACGTGGTTGCGCGCTTCCAGCGCGCGCAGGGCAAGAACGTGCTGCATCCGATGGGCTGGGATGCGTTCGGCCTGCCCGCCGAGAACGCCGCGATCGAGCGCAAGGTCGCTCCGAAGGCGTGGACCTACGAGAATATCGCGTCGATGAAGAAGCAGCTGCAGACCATGGGTCTGTCGCTGGATTGGTCGCGCGAATTCGCGACCTGCGACCCCACCTACTACAAGCATCAGCAGAAGATGTTTCTCGATTTCATGCGTGCCGGCCTCGCCGAGCGCAAGAAGTCCAAGGTGAACTGGGATCCGGTCGACCATACCGTGCTGGCCAATGAGCAGGTGATCGACGGCCGCGGCTGGCGCTCAGGGGCGCTGGTCGAGCAGCGCGAGCTGACCCAGTGGTTCTTCAAGATCAGTAAATATTCCGACGAGCTGCTGTCTGCACTGGATACGCTAGACCGCTGGCCCGACAAGGTGCGCCTGATGCAGCGCAACTGGATCGGCAAGTCGGAAGGCCTGCATTTCCAGTTCGGACTGATCGGCGCCCCCACCGGCTTCGACAAACTGCCGGTGTTCACGACACGCCCGGACACCATGTATGGCCCGACTTTCGCTGCGATCTCGCCGGATCATCCACTGGCGAAAGCGCTGGCAGAAAAGGACCCAAAGGTTGTCGCCTTCATCGAGGAATGCCGTCGCATGGGCACCTCGCAGGCCGAGATCGACACAGCCGAGAAGCTCGGCTTCGACACCGGCATCAAGGTCACGCATCCCGCCGACGCGTCATGGACACTGCCACTCTACATCGCGAACTTCGTGCTGATGGATTACGGCACCGGCGCCATCATCGGCTGCCCGGCACACGATCAGCGCGACCTGGATTTCGCGCGCAAGTACGATCTGCCGGTGCTCGACGTGTTTGTGCCCGTCGGCAGCGATGAGCGCGTTGGTAACATCGCTTTCGCTCCGGCGAAAAGTGAGACTGTGCAGTATGTCCGTTGGGTGGGTGAACCCGGCGTGATGACCTGCGAAGAAGCGATGAAGAAGTCGCTCGAGATTTTCGAGAAGGACGGCTGGGGCAAGCGCGAGATCAATTTCCGCCTACGCGACTGGGGCATCTCACGTCAGCGCTATTGGGGTTGCCCGATCCCGATCATCCACTGCCCGAGCTGCGATATCGTGCCGGTGCCGGACAAGGATCTGCCGGTCGTGCTGCCGGAGGACGTTTCCTTCGACAAGCCGGGCAATGCGCTTGATCATCATCCGACGTGGAAGCATGTGAAGTGCCCAAACTGCGGCGCGGATGCGCGGCGCGAAACCGATACCATGGACACCTTCGTGGATTCGTCTTGGTACTTCACGCGCTTCACCGATCCGTGGAACACGACGGCACCTACGACGACTGCTGTCGCCAACCGCATGATGCCGGTCGATCAGTATATCGGCGGCGTCGAACACGCGATCCTGCATCTGCTCTATAGTCGCTTCTTCACTCGCGCGATGAAGGCGACGGGTCACGTCAATTTCGACGAACCATTTGCCGGCATGTTCACGCAGGGCATGGTGGTTCACGAGACCTACAAGAAGCAGGACGGCACCTTCGCCTCACCGGCCGAGATCAACATCGAGATCGGCGGTAACGGCCAACGCGCTACGCTGATCGCCACTGGCGAAGACATCACCATCGGCCCGATCGAAAAGATGTCGAAGTCGAAGCGCAACACAGTCGATCCCGACGACATCATGGGCACCTACGGCGCCGATACCGCCCGCTGGTTCATGCTGTCGGATTCGCCGCCCGACCGCGACGTGATCTGGAGCGAAGAAGGCGTCAAGGGCGCCTCGCGTTTCGTGCAGCGCCTGTGGCGTCAGATCAACGAATCAGCCGCACATGGCAAATCTGCGCCGGCAGCCCGTCCCGCTGAATTTGGCCCCGATGCCTTGGCGATCCGCAAGGCTGCCCATGGCGCGCTCAGCAAGGTCTCGACCGAGATCGAAAAGCTGCACTTCAATGTCTGCCTGGCCCATATCCGCGAATTTTCCAATGTGTTGGGCGAAGCTTTGGCACGCCCGGGAACCCCGGCTCCGGATGTCTGCTGGGCGCTCCACGAGGCCTCGGTCATCCTTGTCCAACTGTTTGCGCCGATGATGCCGCATCTGGCCGAGGAATGCTGGGGTGTGCTGGGGCAACCGGGCATGATCTCGGAAGCCCGTTGGCCGCAAATCGAGCCCAATCTGCTGGTTGAAGACACCATGACCCTGCCGGTGCAGGTCAATGGCAAAAAGCGCGGAGAAGTCACAGTGGCCCGGGAAGCGACGAACCCGGAAATTGAGGCTGCCGCTCTGGCACTCGATGCTGTAAAACAGGCGCTGGACGGCAAGCCCGTCAAGAAGGTCATCGTCGTCGCCCAGAGGATCGTGAATGTTGTCGGCTAAATCCCGCATTGCCGCCCGGCTCATGGTCGTCGCCACCTTGGCGGCGCTGACAGCCGGCTGCTTCCAGCCGATGTATGCCGAGCGCAATGATGGCAAGCCCGGCCTGCGCGAGAAGCTGCAGGGCGTCGAAGTTCCGCCATTGGAATATCCCAATGCATCACCGCAGGCCCGCGTCGGTGTGGCGATCCGCAACGCGCTGATGTTCAAGATGTATGGCAGTGCCACCGGCCTGCCGCCGACCTATCAGCTGAAGATCCGCTTCAATCCGAGCCGGACCTCGCTGATCGTCGATCCGAATACCGCGCTGCCGACCAGCGAGAATTACGGTATCGACGCGACCTATGGTCTGATCGAGATCGCCACCGGCAAGCAGGTCCTGACCGGCAGCACCTTCTCCCGCGTCACCTACGACATCCCCGGCCAGCTGCAGCGCTTTGCCCGCGCCCGCGCCTATCGGGACGCTGAAGACCGCGCCGCGGCCGAGATCGCCGACAACATCAATACCCGGCTGGCGTCGTTCTTCTACGCCGGCACCTAAGCACGCCGCGTGGTTGCGCTTCGCGGAAAAGATATCGACACGTTCCTGGCCAGGCCGGATGCCGGCCGGCCCATTATCCTGCTTTACGGAGCTGATGCCGGACTCGTGCGCGAACGCGCCGACGCGCTGATGAAATCCGCGGTCGACGATCCCAACGATCCATTTTCGCTGGTTCGCATGGACGGCGACGATCTCGCTGCCGAACCGTCCCGGCTCGTCGAAGAGGCGATGACAGTGCCATTGTTCGGCGGGCGCCGCGCGATCCGAGTCCGCGCGGGCTCGAAGAATTTTTCCAGCGGCGTCGATACGCTCGCCGACTCCGACATCAAGGACTGCCGCATCGTCATCGAGGCCGGCGAGCTCAGGCCGGAATCGCCTTTGCGGAAAGTTTGCGAGAAGGCCAGGACAGCGGTGGCCATCGCCTGTTACCCGGACACCGAGCGCGATCTCGCAAAGCTTATCGACGAAGAACTCCGCGTCTCCAATCTCCGCATGGCGCCGGATGCGCGCGCGACACTGATGTCGCTGCTTGGCGGTGATCGGCAAGCGTCGCGTAATGAACTCCGCAAGCTGACGCTCTATGCGCATGGCACCGGCGAAGTCACGCTCGACGATGTGATGGCCGTCGTTGCCGACGCGTCCGAACTGAAGATCGATCCGATCGTCGATGGCGCCTTTGCCGGAAATCCCGCCGCGGTGGAGGTCGAGTTCAACAAGGCGATGATCGCCGGGACTTACCCGGGCATGATCATGATGGCTGCGCAGCGCCAGGCCGCACTGCTGCACAAAGCCAGCCTGCTGGTAGAGGCCGGCAGCTCTGCGTCATCCGCTGTCGAGAGCGGATTTCCGCGGCTGCATTTCTCACGCAAGGGAACGGTGGAAGCGGCGCTGCGCAATTTCTCAGCGCAGCGACTGGTGACTATTATCGACCAGCTCGCGGTCGCCGCGCTCGATGTCCGCAAACAAAACGCCCTCGGCGCGGTGATCGCACAGAGGGCGTTGATGTCGATTGCCGTGAATGCAAGGCGGCGCGGTTAGCTTTCCGAATCCAGCCGCTTCAGAATTTCGTCGAGCTGATCGAGATCACGATACTTGATGATCACGGTGCCGCCGGGATCGCGGTGATCCACCGACACCTTCAGCCCGAGCACGTCGCTGACCCGCTTTTCGAGCGCGATCGTGTCTGCATCTTTCGCCGCCTTGGGAGACGACGTACGCGGCTTCTGCGGCGCGCGTTCCGGCACGCCCTCTTCATGCGCGAGTGCTTCGGTCTGACGAACGTTCAGTCCCTCGGCGATGATCCGCTTCGCGGCGCTCGACGCATCCGGCAGGTTGATCAGCGCGCGGGCGTGACCGTTGGACAACTGACCCGACGCGATCAGGCCCTGCACGTCCTCCGGCAGCTTGGTGAGACGCATCATGTTGGCTACATGGCTGCGGCTCTTGCCGACGATCTTCGCGATTTCATCCTGACTGTGTTTGTAGGTCTCGGCGAGTGCGTGATAGCCCTGTGCCTCTTCCATCGCATTGAGATCTTCGCGCTGGACGTTCTCGATGATCGCGATTTCCATCGCGGCCGAATCCGTCACGTCGAGCGGCACGATCGGCACTTCATGCAGACCGGCGATCTGCGACGCACGCCAACGGCGCTCACCGGCGATGATCTCGAAGCGATCGTTCGAGCCCTTCACCGGCCGCACCACGATCGGCTGGATCACACCATGCTGCTTGATCGATGCCGCAAGTTCGCTGAGCTCCGCATCCGCAAAGGCCCGCCGCGGGTTGCGCGGATTGGCCTTGAGAAATTCGATAGGCACCTTGCGTTGATTGCGCGAAGGACGCTCGACATGCGCGGCTTCGCCGCCGACATCGCCGATCAGACTTGCAAGACCGCGGCCTAACCGCGAACGCGCTTCATCGGCCATCGCCAATCCCTTCGAACTCATGCGGGTTACTCCGTACTCAAACTAGAAATTCAGACCGCAGGATCGGTGGCGCAAAGCTCACCGCATCCCGAAAACTATCGACGCAAGATTTCAGTGAGCAGTACGCAGATCGCGCTCGCGCTGGATCACTTCGGTCGCGAGCCGCAAGTAGGCTTCGGAGCCCGAACACTTCAGATCATAGACGAGCACTGGCTTACCGTAGGACGGTGCTTCCGAAATGCGGACGTTGCGCGGGATCATGGTCTCGTAAACCTTGCTGCCCATGAACTCGCGCACGTCGGCAACGACCTGGTTCGACAGGTTGTTGCGTGCGTCGAACATGGTCATCACGATGCCATGGATCGACAGGTTCGGATTCAGCGTCGAGCGCACCTGCTCCACCGTCTGCAGCAGCTGTGACAAACCTTCGAGCGCGAAGAACTCACACTGCAGGGGAACGAGGATCGCATCCGACGCAGCCATCGCATTGACCGTGAGAAGATTGAGCGACGGCGGACAATCGATCAGCACATAAGTGTAGTCGGAGCCCGGCGAGACATTGTTGTTCAATTCGCCAATCGCATCGCGCAGCCGGAAGGCGCGGTCGCGGGCCGAACCAAGTTCGAGCTCAAGGCCCGAGAGATCCATGGTCGAGGCAGCGATATGCAGACGCGGCACGGCGGTGACCACAACGGCATCGCGCAGCGGCGCTTCGCCGATCAGGACGTCATAGGTCGAGCAGTTGCGATTGCGACGATCGATGCCGAGACCGGTGGACGCATTGCCTTGCGGATCGAGATCGACGATCAGCACGCGCTCGCCGATTGCGGCAAGTGCGGTGCCGAGATTAATCGCAGTCGTGGTCTTGCCGACGCCGCCCTTCTGGTTAGCCAGCGCCAGGATGCGCGGGTGTCCAGGCACCGTATTTGACGCATGCTCTTGATATTCCTGATCAATTACGGTCATTGGCGTGGCCATTTTGGTTTGCGGACGGGGTCAATCGCTCGATCCGGTCGAGTTCGACGATCCAGCCTTGTCCGCCGGTCAGGCTGGCATGCAGGCGCGGGCTTATATTCCAATATCTAGTAGCTTCGGTCAATTCCGATTCTACATCTTGACCCTTGAGAAATAAGGCTTTTGTGCCTGGCTTCTTCATTAGGGGCTCGGCGAAACCGATAACGATATGTAACGACGCAACGGCACGCGCGGTGATGCAATCGACATGCTCGGGAAATCTATCCACATTATCCCCGATGTCAGCGAGGTGAACTGTACCCGGGGCTTGTGTCACCCGTAGCGCTTCGCGCAGGAACGCCGCCTTCTTGGCGTTGCGCTCGACGAGATGAACATGCCCACTTCCGACGTCACCCATGGCACAGGCCAGAACGACACCGGGAAAGCCTCCGCCGCTGCCGAAGTCGAGCCAGATCTTTGCATCCGGCGCGAGGTTCAGAAGCTGCAGCGAATCCGAGATATGGCGCGTCCAGAGATTTGGAAGCGTGGCCGGCGAAATCAGATTTGTCTTGGCCTGCCACTGCAGCAACAGGTCAACATAGCGATCGAGCCTGTCTTCCGTTTCACGTGAAACAGGTGTCAACCGCAGGGCCACAGCCTTGTCGGCATCGAGCCGGGGTACGGGAGCAGCTTGCTGGGATCGTTGGGCCATTAGATTGTCTGAAAAGCTGTTGGGACCCATCCATACTCTGAGTCCATTGCTGCCGCTATCAAATTGCCGGATCGAGGCGACGAATCCGGGCCGGAATTGCCGATGAATGAGCGACTGACCTATCAGGAGGCCCTTCGACGCACCGGCCTGCTCGGCATCCTCGAGCCGTTCGACCCGCGTATGATCGGCACGCTGCCGCTCGGCGTCGCCCGGCCCGATAGTGACATCGATATCGTCTGTTGCGCCGCCGACCTGTCCACGGCTGTCGGACTTGTCTGGAGCACTTCGGCGAGTCCGAGAGCTTTGCCATTTATCAATGGTCGGCCAAAGGCCGACCGGTGATCGCGACATTCGAGGCGTATGGATGGCCGTTCGAGATCTTTGTCAGCTCGACTCCCGTACAGGATCAAACTGGCTGGCGGCACTTCGAGGTCGAGAAGCGACTGCTGACCCTGGGTGGACCCACCTTCCACACCGCCATCTGCGCGTTACGGGCCGAGGGAGTGAAGACAGAGCCTGCTTTTGCGCGTGCTCTCAAGCTTGAACGTGATCCTTATACTGCCCTGTACAACTTGTTCAGCACCTCTGATGACCAGCTGAATGCAGTCCTGAGGGCGCAAGGCTTTGCAGTCTAGAGGATTCAGGACAGTGAGTTGACCAGGATCAATGCGAGCGGGACGAGTCCTGCCTCCAATGAATCATCGTTGGAGGCAGATGACCATGAGTGCGATCGTACGGCTTTTCCTGATGCTGGCAGCGCCCATCGCTGCGCTATTCGTCTCGCGTGACGCACTCAATTTTGACGTGGTCCAGACAATCGTTGCTGTAATTCTTTTTACAGTGGCCGTCGCAGCTGTTGCTTTCTGGCCCCGCCGTCCAGCGAAGCCACCTTCAACAGAGCCGCGCTGATTTCGGCTTCCTGTTTCACGTGAAACAACCAACTAGGCCAAAGCAGCCTTCGGCTTACGTGCTTCGCGGCGGAGATAGGCCGCGAGAATGGCCAGGGCGGCCGGGGTCATACCATCCAGACGTCCGGCCTGCCCCACTGTGTGCGGAAGCGCGGCTTTAAGCTTCGCCCGGGCCTCATTGGACAGTCCGGGGACCACATCATAGTCGACATCCACCAGCGAGAGACCCTCGTCACGGCGAAAAGCCTCCACATCCGCGGTCTGACGCTTCAGATAGACATCATATTTGGCGTCGATCTCGATATGGGTGCCGATCGCTGGGTCAATGGCCGACAATTCTGGCCAGATCCCGGTCACGGTGGCCCATTCGGTCTCGGGGTAGGACAGGAGATCGAAGGCGGAGCGGCGCTGACCGTCATGATTGAGCGCCAGACCGTGCTTAGCCGCCCCGTTAGGAGTGATCGAGAGCGCCTGGGTCAGGGCCTTACCGGCAGTGAGGGCTTCCATCTTGGCGCCATGGCGGACCGAACGGGCGCTGCCGACACATCCCAGGCTGATACCTTTATCGGTCAGGCGCTGATCGGCGTTGTCGGCACGCAGCGTAAGCCGGTATTCCGCCCGTGACGTGAACATCCGATAGGGCTCGGTAATCCCGCGAGTGACCAGATCGTCGATCATCACGCCCAGATAGCCGTCAGCTCGATCGAACACGATCAACTGGCTACCGCTCGCGGCCAGGGCCGCATTCAGACCGGCGACGAGACCTGGGCGGCGGCTTCTTCGTATCCGGTGGTGCCATTGATCTGCCCGGCCAGAAACAGGCCGGGGACGCGCTTGGTCTGCAGGGTCGGATCGAGTTCGCGGGGATCGACATGGTCATATTCGATCGCATAGCCCGGGCGGACCATTCGGACCCGCTCGAGACCGGGGATCGAGGACAGGATCGCAGCCTGAACGTCCTCGGGCAGTGAGGTAGAGATACCGTTGGGATAGACCGTGGAGTCATCGAGGCCTTCCGGCTCCAGGAAGATCTGGTGGCCATCGCGATCGCCGAAACGGACGATCTTGTCCTCGATGGACGGGCAATAGCGCGGCCCCGAGCTCTTGATCTGGCCGGAATACATCGGCGAGCGATGCACATTGGCCCGGATCACCTCATGGGTCGCCGGTGTGGTGCGCGTGATGCCGCACTGAATCTGCGGATTGGTGATCCGATCGGTCATCACCGAAAACGGCTCCGGCGGATCGTCGGCGGACTGCATCTCAACGGCGGCCCAGTCTATGGTGGTCCCATCGAGCCGCGGTGGCGTGCCGGTCTTGAGCCGTCCGAGGGTAAAGCCGACGCGCTCGAACGCCTTGGACAGGCCGAGTGCGGGAGCTTCATCGATCCGGCCAGCGGGCCAGTTCTTCTCGCCGAGATGGATCAGGCCGCGCAGAAAGGTCCCAGTGGTGATGACCACCGATCCGGCGGAGAGTTCGCGGCCATCGGCCAGACGGATGCCGGTGACCCGGCCATTTGACATCAGCAGGTCGTCGGCCTCGCCTTCAACCACACTCAGATTCTCGGTCGCCACGATCGCCGCCTGCATCGCTGCAGCGTAAAGCTTGCGGTCCGCCTGGGTACGCGGGCCACGAACGGCCGGACCCTTCCTGCGGTTGAGCATGCGGAACTGGATCCCGCTGGCATCAGCGACGCGTCCCATCAACCCGTCCAGCGCATCCACCTCGCGAACGAGATGGCCCTTACCGAGACCGCCGATGGCTGGGTTGCAGGACATCGCGCCAACGGTCGCAAACTGATGCGTGACCAATGCCGTCCGCGCGCCCATGCGCGCAGCACCAGCCGCGGCCTCGCAGCCGGCATGGCCTCCCCCGATTACGATGACGTCAAACTTGTCCTGCATGGCCGCAGCTTCTAGCGCGGGTGCCGCTGGGATTGAAGAGAAATCCACAGACAGTGTTCACGTGAAACAACAGACGTCCTTTAAGAGGATCAGAGAGCCGGACTGTTTCACGTGAAACACACTCTTGTTTAGCCGCGATGGCGCGGAGCATCTTACAACAAAGCAGTCCAGTCGAGCCAGCCGCCCGCAAACCTAGCCTTTGGATTGCATCGCTCCGCTCGTAATGACAGCTGAAATTTCTACGCTTTTGCCGAGTGTTCCACGTTATATTGATTTTATATTCACTTCATTAAATAATGAACAAAGAAATATTACTTACCTATACAAAAATCTCGAAAGATGCTATCAAGGACATCTTCCACATCGACACGTCCCAGCAACCGCCCCAATTGCTGCGCTGCAGCACGCATATCTTCGGCAACGAATTCTTCGCCTTGCCCAGCCGATGTTGCAGCATGCTGCAGCAAATCCGACGTGCTGCGCAGCAAAAGACGCTGCCGCTCCCGGGTAATCAGCCCAGCCTCACCGCTCCCGAAGTATCGACCGGCAAAATCGACAAGCAGGGCTAACAGCTGTGCGAGGCCATCACCGCGCTCTGCAGAGATGGCGATCAACAGATCTGGCCCGGCCGACGCAGTCTGGACCAGATCGACCTTGTTCCGGACCACCCAGACCGGCGTCTCAGATTCCGTCAGCCATTGTTCTGGATTGGACGCCTCCGCGCTGGAGTCGACCAGCCACAGCACCAGATCCGCTTCGGCCGCCCGAGCCCGCGCCCGGCGCACCCCCTCCTCCTCTACCGGATCGGCCGTCTCGCGAATGCCGGCGGTGTCGATGATAGTTACCGGATAACCGTCGAGGTCGAGCTGCACCTCGATGACGTCCCGGGTGGTGCCGGCATGCGGTGAAACAATTGCCACGTCGCGCCGGGCGAGCTGATTCATCAGCGTCGATTTGCCGACATTGGGCTGGCCCGCGATCGCCACCAACAGACCGTCGCGCAACCGCTCGCTTCGACCCTGCGCCGCCAGCACTCCCTCGATCTCTCGATGCAGCGCCGATGCTTTCGCCAAAGCCGGCGCCAGCAATTCGGCGGATACGTCGCCCTCGTCGGAAAAATCGATACCGACTTCGACCAGAGCCAGCGCCTCGATGATCTGCTGTCGCCAGTTGCGCGCCTTGTCGCCGACTAGTCCCTTGAGCTGCCGCAGCGCCTGGCGCCGCTGCCGGTCGGTATCGGCATGGATCAGATCATCAAGGCCTTCCGCCTCGGTCAGGTCGAGCTTGCCGTTCTCGAACGCACGGCGCGTAAATTCGCCGGGCTCCGCCGGCCGCAAGCCGTCGATAGCGCCCAGCGCCACGAACAAGGAGGCCAGTACCGCGCGCCCGCCGTGGATATGAAATTCGGCGACATCTTCCCCAGTCACGCTGGCCGGTCCCGGAAACCACAGCACCACCGCATCGTCGATCGGGCCGAGCTTCTCGTCTGACAACAGAACATGGGTCGCCAACCGCGGCGCCGGCAGTCTCTTCGCCAGACGCGTCAGCGCCTCACCTGCCTGGGGACCTGACACGCGGACAATCGCAATCGCCGTCGGCGGGCGGCCGGAGGACAAGGCGTAGATCGTCTGGTCGCGCGGATGCATCGCCTATTTGCCGATGGGGGTGGCGGGATGCAATGGGGATTCTGACTCAGAAATCCCACCCACACCGTCATTCTGGGCCGAGCGAAGCGCTTGATGCAACCGAACCCAGAACGACAGTAAGTGACGGCGCACCAAACAAAAAGAGCGCCGATGCTTTCGCTACGGCGCTCTTTGAAATCCTGAAGCTGCTCGCTCGAACAGCCCTGAAACTTACGTATTCATTGAATCGAAGAATTCCGAGTTGTTCTTCGTGTTGCGGAGCTTGTCGAGCAGGAAGTCGATGGCGTCCATCGTACCCATCGGATTGAGGATCCGGCGGAGCACATACATCTTCTTGAGAAGCTGCGGATCGGTGATGAGCTCTTCCTTGCGGGTGCCCGAGCGCGAGATATCGATCGCCGGGAAGGTCCGCTTGTCCGAGACCTTGCGGTCCAGGATGAGTTCGGAGTTACCGGTGCCCTTGAATTCTTCGAAGATGACTTCGTCCATGCGGCTGCCAGTATCGACCAGCGCGGTGGCGATGATAGTCAGCGAACCGCCTTCTTCCACATTACGGGCGGCACCGAAGAAGCGCTTCGGCCGCTGCAGCGCGTTGGCGTCAACGCCGCCGGTCAGCACCTTGCCGGACGACGGGACGACGGTGTTGTACGCGCGGCCGAGGCGGGTGATCGAATCCAGGAGGATGACCACATCGCGGCCGTGCTCGACCAGGCGCTTTGCCTTCTCGATCACCATTTCGGCGACCTGCACGTGACGCACAGCCGGCTCGTCGAAGGTCGAAGAGACGACTTCACCCTTCACCGAACGCTGCATGTCCGTGACTTCTTCCGGACGTTCGTCGATCAGAAGAACGATCAGATAGCATTCCGGATGATTGGCCGTGATCGAATGCGCGATATTCTGCATCAGCACGGTCTTACCCGTGCGCGGCGGCGCTACGATCAGTGCGCGCTGGCCCTTGCCAATCGGCGCGACGATGTCGATAACGCGCGCCGAGAGATCGCGGCGGGTCGAATCTTCCAGCTCGAGGCGGAAGCGCTGATCCGGGAATAGCGGGGTGAGATTGTCGAAATTGACCTTGTGCTTCGACTTCTCCGGATCTTCGAAATTGAGCGTATTGACCTTCAGCAGAGCGAAATAGCGTTCGCCTTCCTTCGGGCTGCGAATATGGCCTTCGACCGTATCGCCAGTGCGCAGGCCAAAACGGCGAATCTGCGAGGGCGAGACGTAAATATCGTCCGGACCCGGCAGGTAGTTCGCATCGGGTGACCGCAAGAAGCCGAAACCGTCGGAGAGAACCTCGACGACGCCTTCGCCGATGATGTCGGTTTCCTTGATCGCCAGCTGCTTCAAGCTCGCGAACATCAGCTCCTGCTTGCGCATGGTGCTGGCATTTTCGACCCCGAGCTCTTCCGCAAACGAGACAAGCTCGGCTGGCGTCTTGGCCTTGAGGTCCTGGAGTTTCATTTCCCGCATTGGGAGGGATCCTGTGGAAAGTCGGGGAGGGAGCGCGAGGTAGCCAAGACGGATGCGGACGCTGGAAAAGATCAGGAAAGTCCGCAGGTCTCTGGCCAGGAAGTCTTGAGCGAGGAAGGTGCTGAAGGAGCTTCAAACCTGATGCGGTGGCCGGTTCAAAAAGCGAAACCGGTACAAACCACATCCGCCTGCGTGGGGTGGGATGACGCGAATATAGAAAATCGCAGGGTGTCGCGCAAGGAGCCGAAACGGCGGTTGTGATGACAAATTTGGCCTAGAACGGCTTCACGATCACCAAAATGACGATCAGGATCATCAAAATTGTCGGTACCTCGTTGATAATTCGATAGAATTTCGAAGTCCGCGTATTATTGTCCTGAGCAAAATCACGCACCCGGGCACTCAGGAAGCCGTGAACGCCAGACATCAGCAGCACCAGCGTCAGTTTGGCGTGAAACCAGCCCGAGCTGAACCAGTGACCGGCCCAGGCGAGATACAGGCCGAGGATCCAGGTGGCGATCATCGCCGGATTGATGATCGCCTTGAGCAGGCGACGCTCCATCACTTTGAAGGTTTCGGATTGCTTCGAGCCGATCTCTGCGTCGCAGTGATAGACGAACAGTCTCGGCAGATAGAGCATGCCCGCCATCCACGAGATGACGGCGATCACATGCAGCGCCTTGGCCCATTCATACATTCGAAAGTTCTTTCCAGCATCACTGCGTCACATCGCACGTGCCGAGACCGGAACACTTCACCGGAAAGCCGCGTTGCAGGACACGCCGATACAGAGCGGATCACCGCACTATCCGCAAGCCATCCTTCTCTTAAATAATATTTATAGAATCTTAGGTTTGAGTCTAAGTGACAGTGGATTTCAGCCGCCCAAAACAATCCCAGAACTGTCCCACGCTTATGCACATCGCCGCGTGATTTTCCGACAGCCGCTCGCATGCAAGTTCGATATGCAGCGCAAAGGCTTACCGTCGCTGTGCACTGGATTATCCCAAGACAAACCTAGATAACCCCATTATCATTCCAGATAGCCTCAGAGTTTTTCCTTTTCATGAGGCCTGTGAAGAAAAAACCGAGTTATCCCGGGTCCGCCGAGGCGGTGGTCGATATCCCGGAAAAGCTCCACAGCGATTCACAGGACATACACGATCATGGTGCCCACCACCGGCAGCTATTTTCATCTCCATCTGGTTTCCGATTCGACCGGTGAGACGCTGATCACGGTGGCCCGCGCCGTCGCGGCGCAATACGCGAATGTCACGCCGGTCGAGCATGTCTACCCGCTTGTGCGGAGTCAGAAGCAGCTTGATCGGGTGCTTTCCGAGATCGAGGAAGCGCCGGGCATCGTTCTCTTTACGCTGCTGGAAAAAGATCTGGTCGGCCGACTGGAAGCCAAGTGCCAGGAGATCAACAGCCCGAGCCTGTCGATCATCGGGCCGGTGATGCAACTCTTTCAGGCCTATCTCGGTGCGTCGACCACCGGCCGTGTCGGCGCACAACACACGTTGAACGCCGAATACTTCAAGCGCATCGATGCGCTGAATTATTCGATGATGCATGACGACGGCCAGCATGTGGAAGGCCTCGAAGAAGCGGACGTGGTTCTGGTCGGCGTGTCGCGCACATCGAAGACGCCAACATCGATCTATCTTGCCAATCGTGGTGTGCGCACGGCCAATGTGCCGCTCGTCCCCGGCATCCCCATTCCCCATCAGCTTGAGACGTTGAAAAATCCGCTAGTGGTCAGCCTGCACGCGACGCCGGAGCGCTTGATTCAGATCCGCCAGAACCGGCTTCTCAGCATTGGCAGCGATACGGCCAATGACGATTATATCGATCGCCAGTCGGTCACGGACGAAGTCACCTATGCGCGCAAGCTTAGCGCCAAATACGGCTGGGCTTTGTTGGAAGTGACACGTCGCTCCATCGAAGAAACCGCGGCAGCCATTATGAAACTGCTTGCCGATCGCCAGCGTCAGAGGATGTCCGAATGACCATTTGGCGCGGCGTGCAACCGCTGATCCTGGCGTCGCAGAGTTTGGCGCGTCGTGAGTTGCTGGCGAATGCTGGCATTACGTTTGATGCGATGCCTGCAGATATCGACGAGCGCGGCATCCAGCAGAAATCCGGGTTGAAGGCGCCGGGCGAGATCGCAGCCTTGCTCGCCGAGCGGAAGGCGGCCTTTATCTCGCTGCGTCATCCCGGCCGCTATGTTCTTGGCGCCGATCAAACCCTGGCACTGGGCGATCGGATGTTCAGCAAACCCGCCGGACGCGAACAGGCGGCCGAACAACTTGCGATCCTCGCCGGCCGGACCCACGAATTGCATTCAGCGCTTGCCGTCGTTTGCGATGGTGCGACGTTGTTCTCCAATGTCTCCGTGGCGCATATGACCATGCGCAAGCTGGATGATGTGGCGATCAATGCCTATCTGGACGCTGTGGGCGACAAGGTGACGACGAGTGTCGGCGCCTATCAGCTTGAGGGGGTGGGTGTGCATCTGTTCGAGCTGATCGAAGGCGATCACTTCACCATTCTCGGTCTGCCACTACTGCCGCTGCTGAGTTTCCTGCGCGGCGAAGAGATGATCGCGATCTGATTTTGATGAGGACTTGATGCGCGTATTGGGGCTGACCGGTTCGATCGGAATGGGGAAATCCACCACGGCGAAGTTGTTCATGGAAGCCGGCGTGCCGGTCTATGACGCTGACGCCACCGTGCACATGATCTATGAGGGCGAAGCTGCACCGCTGATCGAGGCGGCGTTTCCCGGAACCACGGTGAATGGCAAGGTCGATCGCGCGAAGCTATCGCCGCTGGTCGTGCACGATGCCGCCGCGATGAAGAAGCTCGAGCAGATCGTGCATCCGCTGCTCGGCGCCTATCACAGAAAATTCCTGGATGATGCAGAGAAGTCGGGTGCGCCGGTGGCAGTGGTCGATGTGCCCCTGCTCTATGAAACCGGCGGAGAAAAGCGGGTCGATGCGGTGGTCGTCGTGTCCACCAATCCCGAGCAGCAGCGCGAGCGCATCCTGGCGCGCGAGGGTATGACGGCCGAGAAACTCGACGCCATTCTGGCGCGGCAGCTGCCTGATGCCGAAAAGCGCAAGCGCGCCGACTTCGTGGTGGATACATCGAACGGATTGGACCCCGTGCGGGAGCGGATCCGTGAAATTCTCTCCGAGGCTGTTAAGATGCCACAACGGCGGCCCTGACCGTCCCCTGATTCGACAACCGGCTTAGTTTGATGCGTGAAATCGTCATGGATACCGAAACCACGGGCCTCGATCCCCTCCGGGGCGATCGGCTGGTGGAAATCGGTTGCCTCGAAATCTTCAACCGGATGCCGACCGGCCAGACTTTCCATGTCTACGTTAATCCCGAGCGCGACATGCCTCAGGAAGCGTTCAACGTGCACGGGCTGTCGGCCGAGTTCCTGTCGACCAAGCCGCTGTTTCACGAAGTGGTCGACGACTTTATGGCTTTCATCGGCGATTCGCCGTTGGTGATTCACAACGGCATGTTCGACCTCGGCTTCATCAATGCCGAACTCGATCGCATCAAGCGCCCGCCGGTGCCGCGCGAGCGTCTCGTTGACACGCTGCTGCTGGCGCGGCGCAAGCATCCCGGTGTGTCGAACAAGCTCGACGATCTCTGCGCCCGCTATGCGATCGACAATTCCCGCCGTACCAAGCACGGCGCGCTGCTCGACTCTGAATTGCTGGCGGAAGTCTATATCGACCTCATTGGCGCCCGGCAGTCGCAACTGATCCTGGCGGACGAAGCGCCTGCGCAGCGCACCGGCAGCATCAATGACGCCCCGCGCCGCCAGCGCGAGATCGCACTTGCGCCGCGCGTGACCGAAGCTGATCGCGCCGAGCACCGCGCCTTTGTCGCAACGATGGGCGAGAAGGCAATCTGGAACGAATTTCTGGGAGCGCCGTCGTAAAACGACAATGGCCGGGACAAGCCCGGCCATGACGTAAGCTTATTGTTTGGAGCACCCGAACTTAGTTTGCCGGACCAGCGTCGGCCTGAGCCTGGCGTTCCAGGTTCTGCCGGTACAGACCGACGAAATCCACGGGATCGAGCATCAGCGGCGGGAAGCCGCCATCGCGCACCGCGGTAGCGATGATTTCGCGCGCGAACGGGAACAGCAGGCGCGGGCATTCGATCATGACCAGCGGGTGCAGGTTTTCCTGCGGCACGTTGACGATGCGGAATACGCCGGCATAGGCCAGTTCGAACGAGAACAGCACCGAGCCGGCGTTCTCGGCCTTGCCCTCGACCGACAGCGTCACTTCATATTCGCTCTCGGAGAGATTGTTGGCGCCGACATTGATCTGGATATTGATGTTCGGCTGCTGGGCCTGCGGTGCCAGCGAGGCTGGAGCGTTCGGGTTTTCGAACGACAGGTCTTTGGTGTACTGCGCCAGTACATTGAGCTGGGGGGTGACTGCTCCGGAGGGGTGCCGTTGCCGTTTGCCATCGAAAATTCTCCTGAAGCGCTGCCGGGCGGGTGGAACCGGTTCGTCGCGGGTATCCGCGCGAACGGTCGAATGAGGTGATCGCGGCGAGTGGCTATCATAGGCCTGCGGCACTCGACAAGGATGCCACGCCGCAACCTGGACGCTAGAAAATCGCTGGTTTGACCCACCGCTTGGGCATCCAGGTGCAAAACCGGTCATATTCGCCCC
The DNA here is from genome assembly GCF_032401055.1 of Tardiphaga sp. 709. Taxonomy (NCBI): domain Bacteria; kingdom Pseudomonadati; phylum Pseudomonadota; class Alphaproteobacteria; order Hyphomicrobiales; family Nitrobacteraceae; genus Tardiphaga; species Tardiphaga sp. 709. The sequence continues at coordinate 3,633,414 of NZ_CP135529.1, forward strand.
GAATTCACGTTAAATGACTGAAAGTGCGGGTTTTCCTCGTTCGATCCGATTTCCTCTGACGGACAAACGCGCTAGAATTTATCGAAACGGTTGCGGTCGAGGCTGCCGGTGCGAAGGCCGCTTTGCCGCAGCCGGACACGATGGCGCGCCATTGGCTGGGCTTAGTTTCATGTCTACATGGAGCAGGTTCGCCCATGACGCGATCTCCCGACCCTCTGGGAGCCGATTTCAGACCGCGATGGGCGGCATAGTCTTCCGCCGGGCATGCCCGGCACCGATCAGAAAGCAATAAGACGTGGACATTTACACCATCATCTTCCTGGCACTGGCGGTCTTCATTTTCATCCGCCTGCGCAACGTGCTCGGACAGCGCACCGGCGAAGAGCGTCCGCCCTTCGACCGTGCCGCGCGTGATGCTCTGCCGCCCGAAGGCAATGTCGTGCCGATGCCTGGCGGTCCCATCGATCAGGCTGCGCCGGCACCGGCCGCCGACGTCTCTCCCGCCGAGCGCTGGAAGGGCATCACCGAACCGGGCACGCCGCTCGCCGCCGGTCTCGATGCCATCGTCGACCAGGATTCGTCGTTCGATCCGCGCCATTTCATCACCGGCGCGAAGGGCGCCTATGAGATGATCGTGTTGGCCTTTGCCAATGGCGATCGTCGGTCGCTGAAGGATCTGCTGTCATCGGAAGTGTTCGACTCGTTCGACGCCGTCATCAAGGACCGCGAGAAGAACGAGCAGAAGACCGAGACCCGTTTCGTTTCGATCGACAAGGCCGAACTCGTCGGCGCTGAGGTGCGCGATCGCGCGGCGCAGCTCACCGTGCGTTTCGTGTCGCAGATGATCTCGGTGACGCGCGACAAGACCGGCGCTGTGGTCGACGGCAATGCCGACAAGGTCAGCGACATCACCGACGTGTGGACCTTTGCCCGCGACATCACTTCGCGCGATCCGAATTGGAAGCTGGTTGGCACCGGCAGCGTGCAATAACGCTGCCAGGCTCGGCCGGCTTGCCGCGCTGTGCGTGATTGCTGCTGCGTTGGTTCCTGCCCCTGCAGACGCACGGGTCCGGCGTCACGCCAAGCACGTCAAGAATGAACCCGCACAATTTGTCTATGTCCCGCGGCACAATCCGCCGCGGGAATGGCCGTTCGAATTCACAGGCAGCCAGTACGAGCCTGTCGCTTGGGCCAATATCGCCGGCTGGAGCGAAGACGATCACCTCCTCGCCTTCCAGGCTTTTCGCACCAGCTGCAAACCGATTGTAGCTCAACGCAAGGCACCACCAGATTCCAAGGCGCTCGGCACCACGCTCCGCGATCCCTGCCGGGCTGCGAGAACTGCCGAGATTTCCGATGGCGCCAAGGCCCGCGCCTTCTTTGAAGACCATTTTCAGCCGCTGCGTATCTCACGGCTCGGCGAACCCGAAGGTTTCGTCACCGGCTACTATGAGCCGGTGATCGACGGTTCGCGCACGAAGACTGACGTTTACACCGTGCCGGTCTATCGCCGCCCGTCGAATCTGTTTGTGCGCGGCTATCGTCAGTCATCCGCAAGCATGCCGAATGGCGGCGATGTGTTCCGCAAGATTGGCCGTCGCAAACTCGTGCCTTATTATGATCGTGGTGAGATCGAAGACGGCGCCATCGCCGGGCGCGGGCTCGAAATCGTCTGGCTGAAGAGTCAGACCGATCTGCTGTTCACGCAGATCCAGGGCTCGGCGCGCGTCCGCCTCGAAGACGGCGGCACGGTGCGGATCAATTACGATGCACATAATGGCTATCGCTACACGCCGGTCGGCCGCGTGCTGATCGATCGCGGCATCATCCCGCGTGAACAGATGTCGATGCAGCGCATCCGTCAATATATGGATGAGAATCCCGATGCGGCGAGCGAACTGCGTCGGCAGAACCGCTCTTACGTGTTCTTCCGCGAGGTGCAGCTCTCCGACAAGGACGAAGCCGTCGGTGCGCAAGGCGTACCGTTGACGCCGGGCCGCTCCATCGCCGTCGACAAGTCGCTGCATGTCTATGGCACGCCGTTCTTCATCGAAGGCGATCTGCCTGTCGACTCGGATACGGCAAAGACGCCGTTCCGTCGCCTGATGGTGGCGCAGGACACCGGCTCGGCCATTATCGGCCCTGCCCGCGCCGATCTGTATTTTGGCGCCGGCGCAGAAGCTGGCCGAGTCGCCGGCCGGATGCGCCATCCTGCGCGCTTCGTGATGCTGGTGCCGAAGAGTCTCGATCCCTCTGCGCGCGGCCATCACATGCCGCTGCCCGATGCGCGGCCGTCGGAGCGAATCGCAAAACTGCTTCCGCAGACGGAGCCTGCGGAAGCATCGAAGGTCGAAAATTCCGCGACCGATAACAAGGCTGCAGCAAAGCCCGATACGTCCAAGTCTGATACATCGGTCGCGTCGAAACCCGTAGCGCCAACGGTGACAGCGACGCCGCCATTGCCAGTTGCAAAACCGGCTGTGGCTACAGTCGCTCCCGCCCCGACATCGTCTCCATCCGTGGCTACGACAGTGCCATTGCCTGAGGCTCGGCCTGCGGTCGCGCCTCAGGTCGCAGCCGAGGGGAAGTCACAGAAAAAACCCGAAGTAAAACCTGAAGTGAAGCGGGAAGTTAAACCGAACCGTGCCAAAGCCAGGCACCGCGTGTATCGTCGCGCAGCGAAGCAGCCGCAATCCTTCTTCCGTTTCCCCTGGCAATGAAGCGTTCACGTCCACCGCAACTCATCGATCCCGTGGCGCCGCGCCGTCGCCGCGTGCTGAGCGAAGAGGAGCGCGCGCTGTGGGAACTGGTCGCCAAACAGGTCAAGCCGCTGCGCAAGAAGCGCGTGGTGAAGCCGGAGCCTGCGGAAGACGCGCCAACGCTTCTGAAAGTCGCGGCGCCCAAGAAGATGACCTCGGCACCGCCGGGAGTCCTCAAAACCGCAAAGCCTGCGCCGCCGCCCGTGCCGCCTCTGGCGCCGCTCGGCCGTCGCGAACGTTCGCAGCTCTCGCGCGGTCGCAAAGAGATCGATGCTCGGATCGATCTGCACGGGATGACGCAGACGCGCGCGCATCACGCGCTGTCCGCCTTCCTGCACCGCGCCAGCCATGACGGCATGACTTTCGTGCTGGTCATCACCGGCAAGGGCCGCACGACCGGCCCGGAATCCGAGCGCGGCGTCCTGCGCCGCCAGGTACCGCTTTGGCTGGGCCTGCCGGAATTTCGGTCGCTGGTGGTGGGATTCGAGGAAGCGCATATCGGGCACGGCGGCGCCGGTGCGCTGTATGTGCGGATCAGGCGGGCGCGGTAGGCCCAAACTCGTCATTCCGGGATGCACGCAAGTCGGCGAAGCCGGCTGCAGTGCAGACCCGAAATCTTGCAGTGATAGGGCCGCACGAGGTTCCGGGTTCGCGCATGAGCGCGCCCTCAGCCACTCCAATCGGAGTGGCGGGGAACGACGAGGTTGGCGAACTACAAAATAAACCGGCTCAGATCCGAATTCTTCGCCAGATCCCCCACATGCTTCTGCACATAGGCGGCATCGATTCGGATGGTCTCGCCGTTGCGATCGGGCGCAGCGAAGGAAATCTCGTCGAGCACCCTCTCCATCACCGTCTGCAAACGTCGTGCTCCGATATTCTCGACGGTTGAATTCACGGCAACGGCGACATCGGCCAGTGCATCGATGGCATCATCTGCAAATTCGAGCATCACGCCTTCGGTCTGCAGCAGCGCGACATACTGCTTGATCAGCGAAGCCTCGGGCTCGGTGAGAATGCGGCGCATGTCATCGCGGGTCAGCGCGTTGAGCTCGACGCGGATAGGCAGACGGCCCTGCAATTCCGGCAGGAGATCGCTCGGCTTGGCAATATGGAATGCACCGGATGCGATGAACAAGATGTGGTCGGTCTTCACCGCGCCGTGCTTGGTCGAGACGGTGGTGCCTTCAATCAGCGGCAGCAGGTCGCGTTGCACGCCTTCGCGCGAGACTTCGCCGCCGCTGCGCCCATCGCGCACGCAGATCTTGTCGATCTCGTCGAGAAACACGATGCCGTTATTCTCGACCACTGAAATCGCTTCCTGCACAAGTGCGTCGCTGTCGAGCAACTTGTCGGCTTCCTCATTCACCAGCGGCTCATGTGCGTCTTCCACGCGCAGACGGCGCGTCTTGGTGCCCTTGCCCATCTTGCCGAAGATATCGCCAATCGAGATCGCGCCCATCTGCGCGCCGGGCATTCCCGGGATTTCGAACATCGACGGGCTGCCGGACGACTGCACCTCGATCTCGATTTCCTTGTCGTTGAGCTCGCCGGTGCGGAGCTTCTTGCGGAACGACTCTTTCGTTGCCGCGCTTGCGGTGGCGCCGACCAGTGCATCGACCACGCGATCCTCGGCGGCGAGCTGTGCGCGTGCCTGGACGTCCTTGCGCTTGCGCTCGCGGGTCAGCGAGATCGCGACCTCGACGAGGTCCCTGATGATCTGCTCGACATCACGGCCGACATAACCGACTTCGGTGAACTTGGTGGCCTCGACCTTGATGAAAGGAGCGCCGGCGAGCTTCGCCAGCCGGCGTGCGATCTCGGTCTTGCCGACGCCGGTGGGCCCGATCATCAGAATATTCTTAGGCAGCACTTCCTCGCGGAGCGATCCGGTCAGTTGCAGGCGCCGCCAGCGATTGCGCAGCGCGATGGACACTGCGCGTTTGGCGTCGTGCTGGCCGACGATAAAGCGGTCGAGTTCGCTAACGATTTCGCGGGGGGAAAAGTCGGTCATGTCGCTCTACGTAGGTTGAGAAGGGCGTTGGGACAAGCGGATCAGATGATGGGTGGCCCGGCCTGCCAGGTTCGGATCGCTTCGAATGGATGAATCAGCATGATCACGTTCAAAGTGAGATTGTCGCGAATGTGCAGGCCGACCAGAATCTCGAACAGAAGCGCGATCGCGACGGTAGCGGCGACCGGCAGCTTCCGCGCCAGGATGAAGCCCGTGATCATCGACAGCGTGTCAGCCAGCGAATTGACGATGCTGTCGCCGAAATAATCCAGCGACATCGTTCCGGCGCGATAGCGCTCGATGATCCAGCTCGAATTTTCCAGCAGCTCCCAGCCGCCTTCCACGAGCATCGCTACGATCAGCCGCGCGATCCAGGACAGCCGCGGAAACAGCAGCCAGGTGGCGGCGTAGAACAAGAAGCCATGGATGATGTGGGAAAAGGTGTACCAGTCGGTGAGGTGCTGTGAATTCTCCGAACTCAGCACCACGCCATGCCAGAGCTTCACGTAGCCACAGGCGCAGATCGGCAGCCGTCCCATCGCATAGAGAAGTGTTGCCTGCAGCGCGAGCAGACCGAGCGCGATCGCGACGCCCTGCGTGACCGAGAGGCCGGTGACGGAAGACGCGCGGGTATCGTGACCCGCGGCGGTCATGCCTCCAGCATTTCCAGCGTCACGTTCCGGTTGGTGTAGACGCAGATATCGGCGGCGATATCGAGCGACTTGCGCACGATGGTCTCGGCATCCTGGTCGGTATCGACCAGCGCCCGCGCCGCTGCCAGTGCGTAATTGCCGCCGGAGCCGATGGCCATTACGCCGGCTTCCGGTTCCAGCACGTCGCCGGTACCGGTGAGCACCAACGAAACGTCCTTGTCGGCGACGATCATCATGGCTTCCAGCCGGCGCAGATACCGGTCTGTGCGCCAGTCCTTGGCGAGCTCGACCGCGGCCCGGGTCAATTGGCCGGGATACTGTTCCAATTTGGCCTCCAGCCGCTCGAACAAGGTGAAGGCGTCCGCCGTGGCGCCGGCAAAGCCGCCGATCACGTCGCCCTTGCCCAGCTTACGGACCTTTTTGGCGTTGGATTTGATGACCGTCTGGCCGATCGAGACCTGGCCGTCGCCGCCGATCACGACTTTACCGCCCTTGCGGACGGTCAGGATGGTGGTGCCGTGCCAGACCGGAGACGATCCATCATGGGAAGCCGAATAAGATGCGTTCATGGAAACCTCTTGAGCGCCTGATCTAGGCACGGATACCGGCCGTTGCAAATCCGGTGAGGAAGCATAGGCCAGCGGCCGATGCGCGCGGATTCCGGTCACCATAGGCGCAAAGATCGATCCGGAATCGGCTCTCCCGCGGTAGCGAAGGTGTCATCTCCCTGTTAAAAGGGCGCGTTTTCAGCAGGCGGAGAGGCGTTTTCATGCGCACGGCGACGATCAAGCGCAAGACCAAGGAAACCGACATCGAGGTCTCCGTGAACCTCGACGGTACCGGCGTATCCAAATCGACCACCGGAATCGGCTTCTTCGACCATATGCTCGATCTGCTCGCCCGCCATTCCCGCATCGACGTCACCGTGAAGGCGGTCGGCGACCTTCATGTCGATTTCCATCACACGGTGGAGGATGTCGGCATCGCGCTCGGCCAGGCGGTCAAGCAGGCGCTCGGCGACATGGCAGGGATCACCCGCTATGCCTCGGTCTATATGCCGATGGACGAGACCCTGACCCGAGTGGCGCTGGATATTTCCGGCCGGCCGGTGCTGGTGTTCAAGTCCACCTTCCCGACCCACAAGATCGGCGAATTCGACACCGAACTGGTGCGCGAGTGGTTTAATGCCTTTGCCGGCAATGCGGGCGTGACTTTGCACGTCGAAACCCTATATGGCGAGAACAGCCATCACATTGCCGAATCCTGCTTCAAGGGTCTGGCGCGGGCGCTGCGGACGGCTGTTGCGATCGATCCGCGCAATGCCGGCGAAGTGCCATCCACCAAGGGTCAGCTCGGCGGCTGATCGGCCTTTACGGTTTCGGGCGGAGTTTGCCATGCCGGTCTACACAGTTCATGCGCCTCGCGGTGCTGGCCCTGAGCCGTTTGCGGCAACGGACAAGTTCGAGTTCGTGCGCGATGGATTCCATTTCTGGGCCTTCGTCGCCGGCCTCATCTGGCTGATCTATCATCGGCTGTGGTGGGCGTCGCTCGGCTATGTCGTGCTGTCGATCGCGGGCGAAGTCGCGCTGTCGCTGTTGAAGGTCGATATCGGCGCCCGTTTCGTCGTGATGCTGCTGTTTGCGCTGCTGATGGGCTTCGAGGGCGCCAGCCTGCGCCGCTGGACCCTGTCGCGCGGCAAGTGGCGTCAGCTCGATGTGGTCGTCGCCAATAACAAGGATGCCGCCGAGCGTCGCTTCTTCGATCGCTGGACCGCCCAACACAACGCCGTCAACGATCAGTGGGCGAGCGATCGCGGCGGTCCGCCGCCGACCCGTCACGTTCCCAGCCAGTCTTTCTCACGTCCGCCGTCTCCGGCGCAACACGACATCATCGGGTTATTCCCGCAACCGGGAGTGACACGGTGAGCGTTGCCATTATCGATTACGGCTCCGGCAATCTGCACTCCGCAGCGAAAGCGTTCGAGCGCGCCGCGCGCAGCATGGATGTGCCGGAGAAAATCATCGTCACGCGCGATCCCGAAGCGGTGTTCCGCGCCGATCGCATCGTGCTGCCCGGCGTCGGCGCCTTTGCGGATTGCCGCAAGGGACTGGATTCGCTGGATGGCATGGTCGAGGCGATGACCGAAGCGGTGCGCGACAAGGCGCGGCCTTTCTTCGGTATCTGCGTCGGCATGCAGCTGATGGCGACCAAGGGCAAGGAACACGTCACGACCGATGGGCTCAACTGGATTGCCGGCGATGTCGAGAAGATCCAGCCGCGCGAAGAGAATCTGAAGATCCCCCATATGGGCTGGAACACGCTCGATATGGTGCGTGAGCACGCCGTGCTGGAGCGCTTGCCCCTCGGGCCGAAGGGTCGCCATGCTTACTTCGTGCACTCCTATCACCTGAACGCGGTCAACGAGGCCGATGTATTGGCGCGCGCCGATTACGGTGGTCCCATTACCGCTATCGTCGGCAAGGACACCGCGATCGGTACGCAATTTCATCCCGAAAAGAGCCAGCGTTTCGGGCTGGCCCTGATTTCGAATTTTCTGAAGTGGAAGCCGTGATTCTCTTTCCCGCCATCGATCTGAAAAACGGCCAGTGCGTTCGCCTCGAGCAGGGCGACATGGCGCGTGCCACTGTGTTCAACCTCGATCCCGCCGCACAGGCACGCGACTTCGAAACCCAGGGCTTCGAATATCTTCATGTCGTCGATCTCGACGGCGCCTTTGCCGGCAAGCCGGTGAACGCGCAGGCTGTGGAGTCGATGCTCGCTACCATCAAGATGCCAGTGCAGCTCGGCGGCGGCATTCGCGATCTCAAGACGGTCGAAGCCTGGCTGGCCAAGGGCATCGCCCGCGTCATCATCGGCACGGCTGCGGTGCGCGATCCCGCGCTCGTAAAGGAAGCCGCGAAGAAATTCCCCGGCAAGGTGGCCGTTGGCCTCGATGCGCGCGACGGCAAGGTTGCCGTCGAAGGCTGGGCCGAGACCTCGACTGTCACCGCACTCGAAATCGCACAGCGTTTTGAAGATGCCGGCGTCGCCGCGATTATCTTCACCGACATCGCGCGCGATGGCTTGCTCAAGGGTATCAATTGGGATGCGACGATTGCGCTGGCCGATTCGATTTCAATTCCGGTGATCGCCTCGGGCGGCCTTGCCTCCATCGATGATATCAAGGCCATGCTTGAGCCACGCGCTGCGAAGCTCGAAGGCGCGATCTCCGGCCGTGCGCTGTATGACGGGCGGATTGATCCGGCCGAGGCGCTGAAGCTCATCAAGCAGGCGGCATAAGGACCGAGCCATGTTCAAAGTCCGCGTCATCCCCTGCCTCGACGTCAAGGATGGACGCGTGGTGAAGGGCGTCAATTTCGTCGACCTGCGCGATGCCGGCGATCCCGTAGAGGCTGCGATCGCCTATGACGCCGCTGGCGCCGACGAGCTCACTTTCCTCGATATCAACGCCACCCACGAAAACCGCGGCACCATGATGGACGTGGTGCGCCGCACCGCTGAAGCCTGCTTCATGCCGCTGACGGTCGGCGGCGGCGTGCGTACGGTGGACGATATCAAGACGCTGCTGCGCGCCGGTGCCGACAAGGTCTCGATCAATTCGGCCGCGGTGGCCAATCGCCAGTTCGTCAAGGAAGCCGCCGAGAAGTTCGGCGACCAGTGCATCGTGGTGGCGATCGACGCCAAACGGTCCGGCTCGCGCTGGGAGATCTTTACCCATGGCGGCCGCAAGTCGACCGGCATCGATGCTATCGAATTCGCCCAGGAAGTCGTTTCATTGGGTGCGGGCGAAATCCTGCTCACATCGATGGATCGCGACGGCACCCGCTCCGGCTTCGATATCGAATTGACCCGGGCCATCGCCGACAGCGTCGGCGTACCGGTAATCGCCTCGGGCGGCGTCGGTAATCTCGATCATCTGGTCGATGGTATCAGTAACGGCCACGCCACTGCGGTGCTGGCGGCCTCGATTTTTCACTTCGGGGAATTTACCATTCGCGAGGCCAAGGAGCATATGGTCCGGGCCGGACTGCCGATGCGGCTCGACCCCTAGGTCAATCTCTGGCAGGAGTTTGCGCTGCCCAGCCAACAAGGCGCCGAAATGGCTTTTACGCTTCATGACCTTGCCGATACCATCGACGCCCGCGCGGCGGCGGGTGGCGACGCGTCCTATACCCGCAAGCTGCTCGACAAGGGCGCGGAGCATTGCGCCAAGAAATTCGGTGAGGAAGCGGTCGAGACCGTGATCGCGGCGGTCGAGAACGATCGCACCAATCTGATCAATGAAAGTGCCGACCTGCTGTTTCATCTGCTGGTGCTGCTGAAGGCGCGCGGCGTGACGATTCAGGAAGTCGAGGCGGCGCTCGGTCAGCGCACGTCGCAATCCGGACTGCAAGAGAAAGCGTCGCGCAAGAGCGAGTAACAGCGTCGATCACAACGGGGACCGCTTCATGGATATGCGGGCAGACCAACAATACAATCCCTATCGGAATTTCTCGCGGGAGCAGTGGGCCAAGCTGCGCGACGATACGCCGATGACGCTGGAGGCCGGCGAGATCGCCGCCCTGCGTTCGATGTACGATCGCCTCGACCTGCGCGAGGTCGAAGAGATTTACCTGCCGCTGTCCCGCCTGCTCTCGATCTATGTCACGGCGACGCAACGTCTGTATTACGCGCAGCGCAAATTCCTCGGCATCGAGGATCGCAAGATGCCCTATATCATCGGTGTCGCCGGATCGGTGGCTGTCGGCAAGTCGACCACCGCCCGCGTGCTGCAGGCGCTGCTCGCAAGATGGTCGCCGCGGCCCAAGGTCGATCTCGTCACAACGGACGGCTTTCTCTATCCGAATGCGGTGCTCGAGCGCGAAGGCATCATGCAGAAGAAGGGCTTTCCCGAAAGCTACGATCTGCCGACGCTGCTGCAGTTTCTCAGCGACATCAAAGCCGGCCGCAATGCCGTCCGCGCGCCTGTGTATTCGCATCTCACTTATGACGTGGTTCCGAACAAGTGGGTCGAGGTCGATCAACCCGACATCCTGATCGTCGAAGGCGTCAACGTGCTGCAGACCGGGCGTCTGCCGCGCGACGGCAAGGCCGTGCCCGTGGTCTCCGACTTCTTCGACTTCTCCGTCTATATTGATGCCGATGAGCCGGTGCTGCGCGACTGGTATGTGAGACGGTTTCTGGCGCTGCGCGACACCGCATTCCACGATCCGCGATCGTATTTCAACCGCTACGCATTGCTGTCGGATGAAGAAGCCACGGCGACGGCGCTTGCGATCTGGGAGCGCACCAACCTCGCCAATCTCGAAGACAACATCCTGCCGACGCGACCGCGTGCTACGCTTATCCTCAAGAAGGGCGCGGATCACGTGGTGGAAAACGTCGCGCTGCGTCGCCTCTAAGCGATTACGCCGCGTGGCGTGACGCGTCCGTGCTGAAATGCTCGATATAGCGTGCGCCGATCGATGTCACCGGCATCACGATCAGAACGTCGGTGGTGCCGAACTGATGATCGATCACGGCGCCGTCGCCGATCATGGCGCCGATCCGTAGATAGCCTTTGATCAGCGGCGGTAGCGCACGAAGCGCCGCCTTGGTGTCGATGGCATCCGCGGCCATCCGGTTCATCTCGACATAGCGCGACGGATGCGCGCGGGCGCGCCAGGCTTCGGGCGCGCGCGCATTGTGGTGCAGAAACGATAGCGGCAATGCCAGACGATCCGGATCGGTGCCTTCAAAACTGGCGCAACCGATCATGACGTCGAACTTGTTCTGTCGCACGTAGCTCCAGATGCCCTGCCACAGTAATTCGACGGTGCGCTTGTTGCGGTAGCGCGGAAGCACGCAGGAGCGACCGAGTTCGAGAAACCGCAGACCCGCATGGCGCTCGATCATCCCCGACAGATCGAATTCGCTGTCGGTATAGAAGCCGCCATTCTGCATGGCCGCCTCGTGGCGTAGCAGGCGATAGGTGCCGACCACCGGCTGCTTGCCGGATAGCGTGGGCTTGGCGTCGTGATCGACGACGAGAAGGTGATCGCAGATCTTGTCGAATGCATCCTTGTCGCGGCGTGCCAGCATCGTGGCGGCGTCGGCGATCGCGGTGCCGTTCTTGTAGAATACCTTGTAGCGCAGACGCTGCGCGCGCTTTACGTCGCGCTTGTCCTGCGCGAGGCGAACTTCGAGCGGACCCATCCGGCCCAGCGAAGTAGTGGCGACTGGAATACCGTTGGCGGGATCGAGATGCAGCGGCGGCTTGAACCAGGTGATCGCAGTTTGCGCAGCGGCGCTCATGTTCTGGGGCCGCAACATCTGCATGAAACCCTGCTTCGGTCGCACCAGTTCGTTGCCGTGCATGGCCATCCCCAACTCAATCGCCTTGTGCCGCAGGCATCACGCGAATCATCGATGCGGCTTATCCGCACCAGACATCACGGGCGCTCAACAGCCGTGTGACGGGCGTGTTGCGGGGGTGTGACAGCGAAGGTGGAGCTGCTAGGCGGCGACGTGCCGCGTCTTGGCGAGTCCCTTGAGGGCTTCGGCGAGCTTGTCGCGGTCCAGCGGCTTCATCAGGAAGCCGTCCATGCCGGCCTCGAAACAGGCATAGCGATCTTCGACCAGTGCATTCGCTGTGAGGGCCAGGATCGGGGTACGCCTGACGCGTTGACCGGCCTCGCGCGCGCGAATGCGTTTGGTGGTCTCGATGCCGTCGAGCTTCGGCATCTGGATATCCATCAGGACGAGGTCATAGGGCGTACCTGCGGAGTCGGAGGCGAGCCAAGATTCCAGTGCCTCTTCGCCATTGGTGGTCACGACGGGCTTGTGGCCAAGCCGCGTCAGCAACGAGCGCATCAGTAGCGCATTGATCTCATTGTCTTCGGCGACCAGGATCGAGAGGCTGGGTGCCATCGCCGCCGTTGGTTCCGGTGTGGCCGGATCACGATCCAACGGATCATCGGCGGCGATTGTCGGTGAGTCCGTCTGCAATGTCAGGCGCGCGGCGAGCGAGGTCGCGCGCAGTGGCTTCACCAGATACCCGGTGAACGCACTCGGCGTTGTGGGCTGCAGCTCATGACGCATCGCCGGCGTGAACAGCACGATCCGTCGCAGCGCGTGCGGAATTGCAGCGTTCGCAAGCTGCTCGGCAGCGTCAGCACCAAGAGCGCGATCGATCATGACGGCGTGCCATGAACGTTCGGGCAGCAGCGCTTGCGCGACGGCGAGATCGGAGACAGTGCAGGTCTGCGCGCCCCATCGCCCGAGTCGCAGGGCTGTGAGCGAAGCTTCGATGGTTTGTGGCGCCACCAGCATCACCGAAAGGCCCGTAAGATCCGGCGGCACGAAGGTCGCGGTGCCGCTGTCGGACGCGACCATTGGGATCGACACTTCGAAGGTCGAACCGGCGCCGAGTTCGCTTTGCAGCGTGATACGGCCGTTCATGCGCTTGACGATACGCTCGCTGATGCTGAGGCCAAGACCCGTTCCGCCATAGTGGCGCGCGGTGCCCTCGTCTGCCTGTTCGAATTCGCGGAAGATACGCTGCTGCGCATCCGGCGCGATGCCGATGCCGGTGTCGCGCACCAGGAAAGAGATTTCGTTCGGCCAGATGCCGGGTTCGACGATCAGCGCTACGCCGCCGGTCGCCGTGAACTTGATGGCATTGCCGGCGAGATTGAGCAGCACTTGCCGCAGGCGCGCCGCATCGCCCATCACTGTCAGCGGCAGTCGCTCGTCGACATAGGCCGCGATTTCGAGATTGCGGGCCTGCGCACGCGGCGCCAGTAATTCGGTGATGTCCTCGATCAATCCGGCTAGTGCAAAGGGGCGATGTTCCAGATCGATCTTGCCGGCCTCGATCTTGGAGTAATCCAGCAACTCCTCGATCAGCGACAGCAGCGCATCGCCGGAGGTCTTCACGGCCTTGGCGTAAGTGGTCTGTTCGGGTGTCAACGGCGTATCGAGCAGCAAGCCGCTCATGCCGAGAATGCCGTTCAGCGGCGTGCGGATTTCATGCGACGCCATCGCAAGGAAACGCGACTTGGCGCGGTTGGCGGCATTGGCATGGTCGCGCGCTTCACCGAGGGCGCGCTCGGTCTGGGTGCGGTCGGTGACATCGCGACCCACGCATTGCAACTCGGCGGGCTGGCCCGCATCGATCCGCACCAGACCTTCGCGCCAAGCGATCCAGCGCGGACCGGTCGCCGTGGCGATCTTCTGATCGTGCACGCTGGTGCCGTTGGGCTCGTTGGCGATATCGCCCTGCTCCAGCAGCGTGAGTTCGAAGCGGCTGCCGATCAATGCTTCGCGCGATTGTTCCGCCAGCGTGCAATAGGCATCGTTGACGAAGGTGATGCAGCCTTCGCTGTCGCGGATCACAATGAGGTCGCCCTGTGCCTCGAACAGGCTGCGCGCGCGCTCTTCGGCTTCCTTCAATTCCCAGTTCCGGTCGACCAGGGCTTCGTTGTGCGCAGTCAGCTTGCGCATCCGCTTGCCCATGAAGCGCATGCGAATGCTCATGGTGGCCAGGGCGACGCAGGCCAGCGCGAACAGGAAGCTGGCGCCGATCGCAAAAGCGTGCGGATCGTAGCCGGAGTCTTTGGAGGTCGAACCAGAGATGAAACCATAGGCGCCACCGAAGGCAGCCGAGAACATCACGAAGGAGCGAATGACGAAAGCAAGCAACGGAAAACGGCGCGCGAAGCGGCGGAAGTAGACCTTGATCCGGAAAACACCTTTCGCCACAGATCAGCACTCCGGCTTGGTCACATCATGGCTCGCGCTTGCACGCGACTACAGGCCGCGATCAGGCAATCGCAGATGTCGGAACTATGCGGGTATGTTGTTGCCAAGTGCTTGCGCGGTGGCAGTTTTGAATTTGCCGGCGCAGACATGGTTGATGAAGCGTTAATGCGCGGCCTAGAGGCTGGCCGCCGCCATCCGCGCCGGGCTGCGGCTGTGGGCGCTGACGATCAGCGCGGCGGCATCGCGTGCCGTGAAGCTGCGAGACTTCACGAAGATCCGGTAGTCGGCGTCACCTTCCTCCGACAGATAGATGACGGATTCCGAACTCGCGGATGTGTCGGCAATGCGGATGAAGCGCGTCGCAGCGGTGACGGGACAAGCATCCGGTTCCGCGGCATCGACGTCATCAAGTACGACGAAGTCGGCGGTGTCAGCACTATCGACGATTTGCACACGGACGGTTGCCTGCAAGGGGTCGCTGGTGAAGCTGACATGCGATTGCGCCTGCCAGGGCATGGTGGCGATCTGGATGGTGGTCTCACCGGTGGAGATGCAGGGATGCGTGCCGGCTACGAGATCGCCACGGGCGAGAAATGCCGCGAGTACCAAAGGAATCGTCGAGGCTAAAATCTTGAAACGCAGCATGACACGGTACTCTCCCTGGCCCCGTAACGCGGGGTTATGGTGAGCAGAGCGTAAACAAAACTCGTTACTATCGCGTTGACGGCCACATCAGCGGCGATGAGGTGACGTCAAGCAGCCCGTCGAACGTCCTCCGCCAGCGCGCGGTAAGACAGCGCCTCGGCCAGATGCAGCCGCCCGATTTTCTCGGCGCCGTCGAGATCCGCCAGCGTCCGCGCCACGCGCAGCACGCGGTGATAGCCGCGCGCGGTCAGTCGCATCGTTTCGGCGGCATCGCGCAACAATGTCAGTCCCTGCGCATCCGGCTGCGCAACCGTTTCCAGCACGGAGGCGGGCGCGGAAGCATTGGTATGTGTGCCCGCTAATCCCGCCGCGGCATAACGCATGGTCTGCAGATCGCGCGCGGCGGCGACACGCGCCGCAACTTCGGCGGAACCTTCCGACGGTGGCGGCAGAATGAGATCCGCCGCGGTCACCGCGGGCACTTCGATGCGCAGATCGATGCGATCCATCAAGGGGCCGGAGATGCGCGCCTGATAATCCGAGGTGCAGCGATCGATGCGGCCGCGCTTGCAGGAGAAGCCCGGCTCGAAAGCGTGACCGCACCGGCATGGATTCATCGCAGCAACAAGCATGAATCGCGCAGGATAGGTGACGCGGTGATTGGCGCGCGAGACCGCCACCTCGCCATTCTCGAGCGGTGCGCGCAGCGAATCCAGCACGCGCGGATCGAACTCTGGCAGTTCATCGAGAAACAGCACCCCCTGATGCGCCAGCGAAATCTCGCCCGGCCGCGCGCGCAACCCGCCGCCGGTGAGGGCGGCCATGCTGGCGGAATGATGCGGTGCGCGGAACGGCCGGCGTGAGGTGAGTGCGCCGTCCTTGATCTCGCCGGCCACCGATGCAATCATCGAGACTTCGAGCAGCTCCGCCGGCGACAGCGGCGGCAGGATCGACGGCAGCCGTGCCGCCAGCATGGATTTTCCCGATCCGGGACTGCCGGCCATCAGCAGGTGATGGCCGCCTGCCGCAGCGATTTCCAGCGCGCGTTTGGCACTTTCCTGTCCCTTGATGTCCCGCAGATCCAGCAGCGTTTCCTCACGCGCATGTATTCTCGGCTGCGGCCGCGACAGAACCTGCGTACCTTTGAAGTGATTGGCGATCTGGATCAGCGATGTCGCGGCGATGATCTGAATGTCTGGGCTGGCCCAGGCGGCTTCCGCGCCGCAGGCTGCCGGACAGATCAATCCCTCGTCGCGCGCGTTGGCGCCGATCGCTGCAGGCAGTACGCCGGCCACGGGAGCGAGCGAACCATCGAGGCCGAGTTCACCGAGTACAGTGAAGCCCGTCAATGCATCCGGCGGAATCGCGCCGATCGCAGCCATCAGTCCCAGCGCAATCGGCAGATCGTAATGGCTGCCTTCCTTCGGTAAGTCAGCCGGTGCGAGATTAACGATGATGCGTCGCGCCGGCAGCGCCAGACCCGAGGCGACCAGCGCCGCGCGGACCCGTTCGCGGGCCTCGGACACTGCCTTGTCGGGCAGGCCGACGATCAGGAAATTCGGCAGGCCGGGCACGACCTGAACCTGCACGTCGACCGCGCGGGCCTCGATCCCCTCAAAGGCTACGGTGGAAACGCGTTGAACCATGCCGCCCTCATTCGAGATGAGAGCGTAACCTAAGGTTGCTTCTAATTCAAGAACAATCAGTGAACGAAATGCAGCGGTAAAGTATGCTGGTTTTGGCCGAAGTCGGCCATTGGCGTAGAGAATCTTAAGCACGTCATGCAAAGCATCCTATGAGCTTCGAGACGAAGACCGGGTGCCCGCAGATGTCAGATCGCTTGCCGATGACGCCAGACGCTCCGGATGATGCCGATCTGATCGCCGCGCTGAAGGCCCAGATCGAAGCCCAGCAAGCCATCATCGACCAACAGGCTGCTTCGCTGGCGCATAGCCGGAAGATCTTCGATCGCTCCTCGGCCGCGGCGCGAATCGGCGTCTGGGAATGCGACCTCTCCGATGAATCGCTGGTCTGGACCGATGTTGTCTACGACATCTTCGATCTACCGCGCGGCTCGACGCCGATTCGCGAGGAGGCGCTCGCCTGTTATCCAGAAGAATCCGTCAGGGAACTGACGAAGCGGCGCAGCAAGGCAATCGAAGATCGAACCGGCTTCAGTCTCGATGCGGAGATCATCACCTTCAAGGGTAACCGGCGCTGGATCAGGATCACGGCCACAGTCGAGTCGGTCGATGGCGTTGCCGTCCGCATCTTCGGCATGAAGCAGGACATCACCGAAGAGAAAATTCTGGCGGATCGCAATCGCTATCTCGCCGAGTTCGATACGCTGACCGGACTCGCCAATCGCAGCCAGTTTCAAACCAAGCTGTCGCTGTTCGATGCGGCGTCGGCCAGCAAGGCAAAGCCGTTCGGCGCGCTGCTGCTGGTCGATCTCGATGAATTCAAGCCGGTCAATGACTGCTTCGGCCACGCCGCCGGCGATGCCTGCCTGACTGTCGTTGCAAATCGAATCCGCAACATCTGCGCCGGCGCGGAACTGGTGGCGCGCCTTGGCGGTGATGAGTTTGCCGTTCTGCTGGGGCCTCACGCACAATTCGAGGAAGCCTCTGAGACCGCGCGGGCCATCGTCACGCAGCTAGGCCTGCCGATCGATCATCGAGGACAACAGTTGCGGGTCGGCGCTTCGGTCGGCATCGCACTGGCCGATAACTGCACGTCATCGCAATTGGCAGCCATGGCCGACTCGGCGCTCTATGCGGCGAAGGATGCCGGACGCGGCACGTTCCGGATCTACAAACGCGGTGCGGAGCGGCGCGCGCGGGATACGTCATCGGCGGCGTGAGGATAAATTGCTGCAGAATTCCTGCGGCGGTCATTGTCTCAAGATCGCCGCAGGATTGTCGCAGGATTTCCGCTAGAGATTCATCACCATCGGCTCGGCGATATAGCGGAAGCCGTCGCCTGATTTGACCACATGGCCATAGCCCGGCCAGGCGAAGTGGTAAGACATCACGGCGGTCTTGTTGGCTACCAGCATGTCCAGCATCTTCACCCGCGTCGCCGCCGCCATCTTCGGATCGGAATCATAGGCGAACTCCATCCGCGGCTTCTCCAGCAACAGCACTTGATGATGGGTAAGATCGCCGAGGAATGCGAAGGACTTTCCGTCCGACTGGATCATGAACATATGGTGGCCAAACGTGTGCCCGGGCGCATGCATCGCGGTGATGCCCGGCAGGAACTCCTGTCCGTCCTTGAAGAACACCAGGCGATCCTTCACTGGCAGCAGGTTCTTGCGGGCATGGACGATGAAGTCCTTTAGCGGCGAACCGAGTTTACTTTCGTCGGTCCAGAACTTGAAATCTTCCTCGCTGAGATAGACCTGCGCATTGGGAAACAGCGGCTTGTCATTGGCATCGACGATGCCGCCGATATGATCGATATGGGCATGGGAGCACACCACAGCGTCGATATCGCCAGGTTTGATACCGGCCTCGGCCATGCTCTTCTGCAGGCGGCCCGTGGTGTTGCCGAACAGTTGTGACGTGCCCATGCCGGTGTCGAACAGGATGAGCTTGTCGCCCATGTTGACGATCGGCGCGTTCTGTTCGAGCACGACATTGCTGCTGCTGAGGAAATTATCCGTCAACATCTTCTGCACGTCTTCCTTGGGCACGCCGACGAATGTGCCGGAGGGATCGCCGAGCGGCAAAGGTCCGTCGGAGACAACGGTGACTTCCGCACTGCCTAACATGAAACGGTGGAAGTAGGGCGCCTGTGTGCCGAGCTTTGGTGCCTTGGCCGATGCGCTGCCGATGAGGCCGGGAGCGAGGAGATTAGCGCCCAGCCCTGCGCCGAGCGAGAGCAGGGACCTTCGCGAAACGTCTGAAGTCATGCGTTTCTCCACTGATATGCTTTTGCTTGCCGCCAAATGTGGCGGGCCGCCCGATTGGTCGGGCGTGCATCAACATGCTGCCCTTGCCCTCAATGACTGGCAAGCAAAAGCAGCGGGTAAAGAATTGCGACGAATGGAATTTAAACCGCTGCGTCAAGCATTGACGCAGCGCAACGAGTGACGCGAGCGGAGTTACTTCCGCTTCGCTTCGATCACGTCCCAGACCCGCGCGGCGACATCCGGTCCGCCAAGCTTGGCGATGGCGCGAATGCCCGTGGGCGACGTCACGTTGATCTCGGTGAGATTGCCATCGATCACATCGATGCCGACGAACAGCAGACCGAGGTCACGCAGCGCCGGTCCGACACGTTCGCAGATTTCGCGCTCACGCGGCGAGAGTTCGGTGGCCTTGGCGGCGCCGCCACGCACCATGTTGGAGCGCAAATCGTCTTCAGCCGGCACGCGGTTCACCGCGCCGGCGAATTCACCGTCGATCAGGATGATGCGTTTGTCGCCATGTTTCACTTCGGGAAGGAAGCGCTGGATCACCCACTGTTCCTTGAATGTCACGGAGAACAGATCGTAGAGCGAACCGAAGTTCATGTCCTGCGGCAGCACGCGAAACACCGCTGCGCCGCCATGGCCATGCAGCGGCTTCATCACCACCGCGCCATGCTCGGCGCGGAATGCATTGATCTCGTCCTTGTCGCGCGAGATCAGCGTCGGTGGCATCAGGTCCGAGAAGCCCATCACGAAGATCTTCTCCGGCGCGTTGCGCACGGAAGCAGGATCATTGACCACCAGCGTCTTCGGATGGATGCGCTCCAGAAGATGTGTCGAGGTAATATAAGCGAGATCGAACGGCGGGTCCTGCCGCAGCAACACCACGTCGAAGGATTCCATGTTGGTGCGGGTGGGATCGCCGAGGGTGAAGTAATCGCCTTCGACGTCGCGCACCGACAGCGATTGCACCGGCGCCACCACGTCATTGCCGCGCAGCGAGAGCTTGTCCGGCGTGTAATAGGACAGTTTGTGGCCACGCTTCTGGGCTTCCAGCAACATCGCGAAGGTCGAATCGCCCTTGTGATTGATGCGCGCAATGGGGTCCATCTGGACGGCGACGTTCAAGGTCATGCTGCAAGGTCCGGAATTGTGGTCGGGGAGGCGAAAGCTCAGGTCGAGGCGTCGAATGCCGCTAACAGATGGCGTGGCAAATGTCTTGGCGCAATCAGCACGACGTCAAAACGAAGGTCGAATTCCGCATGTTCGGGATGTGCCATCAGCCAGCCCTGGGCGGCATCCATGATCCGGGCCTGCTGGCGCGGCGTCACCGCATAGGCGGCCTCGTTCAGGCTGGCGCGGGCCTTCACCTCGACAAAGGCGATCAGGTTGCGCTTCCTAGCGACGATGTCGATCTCGCCATGCGGGGTACGAAAGCGGCGGGCGAGGATGCGATAGCCCTTGGCCAGCAATAAAGCAGCGGCACGGCTTTCGGCTGAGAGGCCGGTATTGAACGCGGCGACGCGCTCCGGCGCAGCCGGTCTGGCTGTGGGCTTCGGTGCGGAGACTTTGTCAGTCTTCGCCATCACCGGAGTCCCTGTGAATCTCCTTCGCCAGTTCCAGCGCGCGGGCATAAACGGCGCGGCGCGGCCGGCCGGACAGTTCGACCGCATGCGCCACGGCATCCTTGACGCTATCGCGCTGCAACGAGCTGCGCAGCAGGGCATCGAGATCGTCCTCGGTCATGGCCTGCGCATCCGCAGCCGGTGGCCCGATGACGAGTACGAATTCACCGCGGGTCTCCAGCCCATCGGCCTCCTTGGCCAGATCGGCAATCGGCCCGCGATTGACCTCTTCATGCATCTTCGTGAGCTCGCGGCAGATCGCCGCATCGCGGTTGCCCATGATATCGGCGAGATCGACCAGCGTGTCCTGCACGCGGTTGCCGGATTCGAACATCACTAGCGTGGCGTCGATGGCAGCCAGCTCCGTGAGGCGTGAGCGGCGTGCCATCTGCCGCGATGGCAGAAAGCCCTCGAAGAAGAAGCGATCGGTCGGCAGCGCCGACACGGCCAGCGCGGCCAGCACCGAGGATGGCCCCGGCAGCGAGATCACGCTGAAGCCTGCGGCGGTGACCTCGCGCACCAGCTTGAAGCCGGGGTCGGAAATCAATGGTGTGCCGGCATCCGACACCAGCGCGATGGACGCGCCCTGCGACAGCTTTTCGAGGATCTTCGGCCGCGCCTGTTCGGCATTGTGCTCGTGATACTGCTTGAGCGTACCGGAGATCCCGTAGCGCTCGGTGAGCCGGCGGGTGATGCGGGTGTCTTCACAGGCGATGATATCGACCCCCGCCAGGGTTTCCAGCGCGCGTAGGGTGATGTCGCCAAGGTTGCCGATCGGCGTGGCCACAAGATGCAGCCCCGGAACAGCTTTCGGTGCCATGAGCAGATGGCCGGAGACCGTGAAGGTCCGGGCCGACGGCGCCGCGGCGTCCGCAGGCGATGAGGAAAGGGGTGTTGCGCGCATGGCGACAATGTAGAGCGAATTGCGCCAAAGGGGGACAGCCGTTTTTCAGACGTTTGGCTGTGGTTCATTCCCATCGTGCTAATCCGGCCGCGGTGATGGGGTATGCCGGACATAAAGCTTTTGTTTTGGTTAACTTATCGCCGACAATATGTCTGAATCCGCGCCTCACACTATATAGTGGGTGCCGAGGCGGGCCGATCTGATGCGGCCGAAAGAAGAGAAGTGATGGCGGATCCGTTCGACCCCAAATCCGGGACCAAGGGCGCGACGTCGGGCGCAACACGGCGGACGGCTGTCGGCCTGCTGCTGGGCGCGCCGCTGCTCGGGGCCTGCGCGGGTGTGCAATCGACGCTGACCAATGCGTTCGGCACCGGACCGGCGGCGCCATCGGGACCGCCTGCCGGACCGGCGCAGCAGTCACAAGCCATCGGCACCGGCGGCACGAAAGTCGGACTGATCCTGCCGCTGTCGGCTTCGGGCAATGCTGGCGTCGCCGCGCAGTCGATGAAGAACGCCGCCGAAATGGCGCTCGCCGAATTCCAGAATCCCAGCATTCAACTCCTGATCAAGGACGATAGTGGCAGCGCGCAGGGCGCGCAGCAGGCCGCCCAGCAGGCGCTCGATGAAGGATCCGAAATCATTCTCGGGCCGCTCTTCGCACTCTCGGTACCGGCAACGGCGCAGCTCACGCGCGCGCGTAACGTCCCGGTGATCGCGTTCTCGACCGATTCCAGCGTCGCCGGCCGTGGTGTCTATTTGCTCAGCTTCCTACCTGAGTCGGACGTCAATCGCATCGTCGATTACGCCGCAGGCACGGGCAAACGCTCCTTTGCGGCGATGCTGCCCGAGAATGCCTATGGCAATGTTGTTGAAGTCGCTTTCAAGCAGGCCGTAGCCCGCAAAGGCGGCCGCATCGTCGCTTTCGAGCGCTATGGCGCGGATCGCTCCAGCGCAGCACGCAACATTGCCGCATCCCTCACCGGCGCCGACGCGTTGTTCATCGCAGACGATGGCGACGCGGTGGTCGCAACGGCCGATGCACTGACTGCGGCGGGCGCCAATCTGCGCAACGTGCAATTGCTTGGCACGGGCCTTTGGGACAACCCGCGGGTCTTCAACAGCGCGGCGTTGCAGGGTGGGCTCTACGCCGCGCCGGATCCTGCAGGGTTCCGTGCCTTCGCCGGTCGCTACCGCGCAAAATATGGCGGCGACCCCGTGCGTACCGCGACGCTCGCTTACGATGCTGTTGCACTGGTCGCCGCATTGGCGCGCACCCAGGGCGGACAGCGCTTCGCACCTGAAACGCTCACCAATCCATCCGGCTTTGCCGGCATCGATGGCCTGTTCCGGTTCCGCAGCGATGGCGGCAACGATCGCGGTTTGGCTGTGATGAAGGTCGCATCAGGTGGTGGTCAGGCGGTGGCGGGCTCGCCCAAGAGCTTTGGGGCGTAGCGTTTAAGCCGCCAGATCTGCCACGACTGCATCGAGCACGGGAAATCCCTCCTGCGTCACGCGCAGACGGCCATTTGTTTCGACGACGATCGCGCCTTCTTCGAGCAGGATCTGGATGCGCTTCTCATCCAGCGCGCGGCCGGACAGCATCTGATAGCGCGCGGGATCAATGCCCTCAGCGAGGCGCAGGCCCATCAGCAGATATTCGTCGGCGCGTTCTTCACTGTTGAGCAATTCATCCGATGTCACGCCGTGGCCGTTGTCTTCCACACGCATGACCCAGGCTTCCGGACGCTTCTCGGTGGCGATGGCATGGCGGACACCGTCGATGTCGAGGCGGCCATGGGCGCCAGGCCCGATGCCGGCATATTCCTGACCGCGCCAGTAGACGAGGTTGTGTTTGCACTCCGCACCGGGGCGGGCGTGGTTGGAAATCTCGTAGAACGGCAAACCCTGCTGCGCGCAGACCTCCTGCGTCACGTCATAAAGCGTGCGCGCGAGGCCTTCGTCGGGTGTCTTGAGCTTGCCGGCGGCGTGCAATCCGAAGAACGGCGTGCCTTCCTCGATAGTCAGCTGATACAGCGACAGATGTTCGGCGGCTTCCGAGATCGCGAGCTTGAGTTCGTCGGTCCACATTTGCGGAGTTTGGTCGGGGCGCGCATAGATCAGATCGAACGAATAGCGATCGAACGCGCTGCGCGCGATGGCCACGGCATCGAGTGCCTCGCGCGCCGTATGCAAACGTCCCAGTGATTTCAGCGACGCATCGTCAAGCGCCTGTACGCCGAGCGACACGCGGTTGACGCCGGCCTCGCGATAGCCCCGAAAGCGCGTCGCTTCGACGGAGGTCGGGTTGGCTTCGAGTGATACTTCGACGTCGGAAGCGACGTTCCAGTATTTACCGATCGAGTCGAGAATAGCGCCGACGGTTTGTGGCTGCATCAGCGACGGCGTACCGCCGCCGAGAAAGATCGACGTCACCGTACGGCCGGGCGTGCGCGCTGCGGTGGTTTCGATCTCGCGTGCGAAAGCGCGCGCGAAACGTACTTCATCGACAGCGTGATGACGGACATGGCTGTTGAAGTCGCAATAGGGGCACTTCGACAGGCAGAACGGCCAGTGCACATAGACGCCGAAAGCGTCTTGCTGTGCGTCAGCGGGGTTCAAGGCAGATCTCCGCGAGTTTCACGAATGCCCTGGCGCGATGCGACAAGCCCTCGCCGAGTGGCGGCAACCCGTGCTTCTCAACCGCGGTCATTTCGCCATAGGTGCGCGTGTGACCATCGGGCAGGAATGTCGGATCGTAGCCGAAGCCGGCGGTGCCGCGCGGCGGCCAGACCAGCGTGCCATGCGCATGCGCTTCGACTTCCTCGAGATGACCGTCGGGCCACGCCACGCAGAGTGCGGAGACGAAATGCGCGGTGCGCTTGTCAGGCGAGGTCGCGCCGCGCTCTTGCAGCAAACGCTCGATGCGCGTCATTGCGCCGGTGAAGTCCTTGGACTCGCCGGCCCAGCGCGCCGAGAGGATGCCGGGCGCGCCGTCGAGGGCATCGACGACGAGGCCGGAATCATCTGCGAAAGCTGGTAATTGTGCGACATTGGCCGCGGCAATCGCCTTGATCGCGGCATTGGCCTTGAAAGTATTGCCGGTCTCGTCAGGTTCGGCGAGACCGAGCTCGCCTGCTGACACTGCCTCGATGCCGTAGGGGGCCAGGAGATCGCGCATCTCGGCAAGTTTGCCGGGATTGTGGGTGGCGATGACGAGCTTCCCAGTGATTCGACGATGCATGATGGGAGTCTACGCCTGCTTGATGACTTGCGGAATCACGCGATGGCCATTTTCTGCAGTTCGACGAGGCGTCCGACGCCCTTTTGTGCCAGTGCCATCAACTTCAGGAATTCGTCCTGCGTGAACGGCGTCTTCTCGGCAGTGCCCTGTACCTCGATGATGCGGCCGTCGCCGGTCATCACGAAATTGGCGTCGGTGTCGGCTTCGGAATCTTCGGCATAGTCGAGATCGAGCACCGGGGTGCCCTGATAGATGCCGCAGGAAATCGCCGCGATATTGTCGCGCAGCACGTTGCCGCCGCCGTTCTTGAACATGTTGCGGTTCTTCATCCACGAGATGCAGTCGGCCAGCGCAACCCATGCGCCGGTGATCGACGCTGTGCGGGTGCCACCGTCGGCCTGGATCACGTCGCAGTCGATGGTAATCTGGCGTTCGCCGAGTGCTTCGAGGTCGACGGCAGCGCGGAGCGAGCGGCCGATCAGGCGCTGGATCTCGACGGTGCGGCCGCCCTGCTTGCCGGATGCGGCTTCGCGGCGGGTGCGTTCCAGCGTGGCACGGGGCAGCATGCCGTATTCGGCGGTGACCCAGCCGCGGCCCTGGCCCTTGAGCCATGGCGGCAGGCGCTCTTCCAGCGTGGCGGTTACCAGCACATGGGTGTCGCCGAATTTCACCATGCAGGAGCCTTCGGCATATTTGACCACGCCGCGTTCCAGCGACACGGCGCGCAGTTCATCGGGCGCACGACGGCTTGGCCGCATGAGAAAATCCTTCCAAATGTCCAGAGAAAGCCTGTTCGCGGTGCTTTTAGGGGCCACGGAGCGCAGCGGCAAGGGCAGGGCAGGTTCCACAACCGCAATGGTGCTTGTATCCGGCCCGCCGGAGCGACAGATTAGATCCTCAAGGAGTACCCTGTGGTCCATCACGATCCGATCGGCCTGATTTCGCCGCATGCCGGGCTCGCCCAGCTCAATGAGCGATCGCGTGAGATCTTCCGGCAGATCGTCGAGAGCTATCTCGCCACCGGCGAACCCGTGGGTTCCCGCAACATCTCGCGCCTGATCACGGTTCCGCTGTCGCCGGCCTCGGTTCGCAACGTGATGTCGGACCTGGAGCAGCTCGGCCTCATCTATGCGCCGCATACGTCAGCAGGACGGCTTCCGACCGAACTCGGACTGCGGTTTTTCGTCGATGCCTTGATGCAGGTCGGTGACCTCACCGAGCCGGAGCGGCAGTCGATCCAGCAGCAATTATCCTCCGTGGGGCGCTCGCAGACCGTGGAGGCGGCGCTCGGCGAGGCGCTGACGCAGCTGTCCGGGCTAACCCGCGCGGCGGCGGTGGTTCTGACCGCCAAGTCCAATGTGCGGCTAAAACACATCGAATTCGTCCGTCTGGAACCCGAAAAGGCGCTGGTCGTGCTGGTCGCCGAGGATGGCCAGGTCGAAAACCGCGTGCTGACCCTGCCGCCGGGGGTGCCGTCGTCGGCGCTGAACGAGGCGTCGAACTTCCTCAATGCCCGGATTCGCGGCCGCACGCTGGCTGAGGCCCGGTTGGAACTGGAAACGGCACTGACCCAGAACCAGATCGAGCTCGATCAACTGACCCAGAAGGTGATTGCCGCCGGCATTGCCAGCTGGTCGGGTGGCGAGAAGGACGATCGGCAGCTGATCGTGCGCGGCCAGGCCAATCTGCTCGAGGATCTCCATGCGCTGGAGGATCTTGAACGCGTTCGCCTCCTGTTCGACGATCTCGAAGCCAAGCGCGAGGTGATCGACCTTCTCGGTCGGGCGGAGACGGCCGAAGGTGTCCGCATCTTCATCGGCTCGGAAAACAAACTGTTCTCGCTGTCCGGCTCGTCCACGATCATTGCGCCCTACAGCGATGGCGCCGGCCATATTGTCGGCGTTCTCGGTGTCATCGGCCCGACCCGGCTGAACTATGCGCGGGTGATCCCGATGGTAGATTACGCGGCGCGCATCGTCAGCCGCATGCTCGGCGGCTGACGATCGGCCGAATCCGGCCGGTTGCGCTTGATTTTCGGCGCTCAAACCCCGATATCCCGCTCAGCAATCCCACCATTTTGGCGTGTTTTTGAGAAGGCAGCGTGATGACTGATTCCAATGGGCAGAACGACAATCAGGACAAGACGGCAGCGGCCGCCGATCCGGTGGTCTCCAAGCCCTACATCATGCCGGACGATCCGGAACCGAATTCGGTCGAGGCCCTGACCAAGGAAGCTGCGGACGCGCGCGACAAGATGCTGCGCACGCTGGCGGAGATGGAAAATCTGCGCAAGCGGACCCAGAAGGAAGTCGCCGACGGACGCACCTATGCGATCGCCAATTTCGCGCGCGAAGTGCTCGATATCGCCGACAGCCTGCAGCGCGCCCTCGATGCCGTGCCTGCCGACACCAAGGCCGCCGCCGATCCGGGCCTGAAGGCGCTGCTCGAAGGCGTGGAACTCACCGAGCGCTCGCTGCTCAACACGCTGGAAAAGAACGGCGTGAAGAAGTTCGATCCGTCCGGCGAGAAGTTCGATCCGAATTTCCAGCAAGCCATGTACGAAGTGCCGGATGCCTCGGTGCCTGCGGGAACCGTGGTTCAGGTCGTGCAGGCCGGTTATACCATTGGCGAGCGCGTGCTGCGCCCGGCGCTGGTTGGCGTATCGAAGGGTGGGGCCAAGGCGGCACCTGCTGCATCGGAGTAACAGCGCCTCTGGCTGTCATCACCCGCGAAAGCGGGTGAGCCAGTACACGCTGGTCTCAGTGAGTGATCACAAGCGCCGGTCTTACTGGGTCGCCCGAACCCAGCGCGCAGTTGTGCGCTCAAGTCGGGCGATGACAATGAGAGTATGGGTCAAGCCGCCAGATCGCCCGACTGAATCCGCTTCACGCCGGCCTTGTTCATGTCGGCCCAGGCTTTGGCCAGCGAGCCCTGCGTGTCGATGCCGCGGCAGGCGTCCTCGATCACATAGACATCGAAACCTGCCTTTCGCGCATCGAGCGCCGACCACGCGACACAGAAGTCGGTGGCGAGACCGGCGATGAACACGCGCTGCAATTTGCGGGCTTTCAGATAGGCGGCGAGACCGGTGGTGGTCTTCCCGTCGGCCTCGGTGAAGGCCGAATAGCTGTCGACGTCCTTGTTGAAGCCCTTGCGCAGGATCAGCTCGGTATGCGGGATGGCGAGATCCTTCGAGAGGGCGGCTCCTTCAGTGCCCTGCACGCAGTGATCCGGCCACAGCACCTGCTTGCCGTATTTCACCTCAAGGGTCTCAAACGGCTTCTTGCCGCTATGGCTGGATGCGAAGGAGATATGGCCGGGCGTGTGCCAGTCCTGCGTCATCACCACGTCGGCGAATTTCTTCGCGATGGCGTTGATGATCGGCACGACCTTATCGCCGTCCTTCACGGCTAGGCTGCCGCCGGGCAGAAAGCAGTTCTGCACGTCGATCACCAGCAACACGGATGTACGATCGAGGCTGACCTTGCCTGCCGCTTCGAGCGCCTTGGGCGCCATGCCGGCCGCTGTTAGCGCACCAAGTCCCACAAGAAGCTGACGTCTATCGAACATCGCAACATCTCCTGTCAGAATTTCTGCAGCAAATCAGGTCCAGGCGCTTCCGTAAAGGCGGCTCGATATGGATGGTGCGGCGGTGTCTCGCAGACCCGCGCAATGGCTTTTTAACGCGGCTCTCCTAGCGTAGCGATGGTATTGGCCGAAAGAATAAGTGCATGATGATCGATGCCGGTTTGCAACTCGGCGGCGCGACCACGCCTCGGACGCGGCTTGCGGCCATCTGGCTGATCGCCGGCGCTCTCGTCTGCGCGGTGGCCGTCGGGCTGCGCGCGGTGCTGCCGTTTAATGTCGATGTCAGCTGGTTGTTGATCGTCTGCGAACGCGTGCTCGATGGTCAGCGTCTTTATCTCGATATTCTTGAGATTAACCCCCCGATGGCCGGGGCGGTCAATATTATCGCCGTGGTACTGGGACGGCTTCTGGGATTGCGCGCCGAGCTCATGACGCTCGTGCTGGTATTCGGCCTCATCGCAGGGTCGATGGCGGTGACATGGCAGCTGCTGCACAACTCGCGCATCCCCGGGCGCGTCGCCGCTGCTCCGCTGGCGGTTTGTGCGATCGCGTTGCTCGGCATCTTGCCAATGTACGACTTCGGCCAGCGCGAACATCTCGCCTTGCTGTTTTTGTTACCCGCGCTGGCGGTCCTGATCCGCCGCGCCGATGGCGAGATAATCCCGCCTGGCGTGGTTGTCATCGCCGGCATCAGTGCTGCTATCACTATGTGCTTCAAACCGTATTTCGCGTTCGGCGTCGGTACAGCCGTTATCGCGGCGGCGACCAATGCACGGCAGTGGAGGATTGTTTTCGCGCCGGAGAACTGGATCGCCAGCGCACTGGTGGTGGCCTATGCACTGTGGGTCTACGTGGCCTTCCCCGCCTATTTCACCGTGATCTATCCTGTTGCCAGCGACGTGTATCGGCTGCTGACGTCGTCGTGGCTGGCGCTCGCGCTGGGCGGTGCGACGACGTTATGGTTGGTTGCCGTATTCGCCACACTGCTGTTACAGAGTCGGCGTTCAGCAGACCCGGCTCTTGTCGTGCTCCTGGCTAGCTCGCTTGGCTTTGCGATGTCCTATTTCGTTCAAAGCAGGGGTTATAACTATCACGCCTACCCGATGGTGGCGCTGGCGCTGATGGCGTTTGGTTATGCCGTCGCAACGATCGATCGCGCACGGCAGCATGGGCCGCGCTTGCAGGTCGGTTCGTCGGTCGCCGCTGTGGCGCTCCTCGTGAGTGCCTGCTTCTGGTTCAAGGCCAGCGTCGATGTGCGTGCACTTCAAGATGCTGTGGTAAAGCTTGGACTGCAGCGTCCGAAGATCATCATGTTGGGTGGGGCGGCGACGATTGCACATCCGCTCGTGCGCAATGTTGGCGGTGTCTGGGTGTCACGTCAGGAGGCGCTGTCGATCCGGGAGATCGTCCGCCGCGCTCGTCTGGAGCGGACGATCGACGCTGCAACATCAGCACGTTTCGATGCGTATCTGGCGGCTGAGCGAAATGGGTTGGTCGATGATATTCGCAAGATGCCGCCGGATGTGGTGCTGATTGACGAGCGCGAAGCCGACTGGAGCGCTTGGGCACAAGCTGATCCGGAGCTGGCGCAGCTCCTGAAGCCCTATGCCCTGGTGCAGACCATCGACGGCATCGACATCCTGAAGAGGATGCCGTGATGCGCGCCACCACGCCGGGCGAAACCGCAAGTACTGTTCTGCCCGGGCGGACGCTGCAGCGAAGCCGCATCCTTCCGTGGCTCGCCGTCGTCGCACTGCTGATCGTGGCGATTGTGCTGCGTCACATTCTCGCGGCCAATACGGATGTAAGCTGGCTTCTGACTGTCGGCGAGCGCGTACTCGACGGTCAGCGCCTCTATATCGATATCATCGAGACCAATCCGCCGATGGCCGTCCTGGCCTATCTGCCGGGGATCGCCATCGCCCGCGCACTTGGGCTGGCTGCGGAGCGCGTGACCGATGCGCTGGTCTTCATCGGCGTCGCCGTGTCGCTGCTGCTCAGCGCCCGCATTCTGTCGCGCGCGTCGGTTCTCAGTGTCGCACAAGGCTGGCCGCTGGCGCTGCTGGCAGTTGCACTGCTGGCCGTGCTGCCGACGCAGACTTTCGGTCAACGCGAACATATTGCGCTGATCGCCATGCTGCCGATGCTGGCTGTATTGGCGGGCCGCGTAAAGCACAGCGCACCATCATGGCCCGCGGCCATCGCAGCCGGCATCGGCGCGGCGATTGCGCTGTCGTTCAAGCCCTATTTCGCGATCGCCCTGCTCGGCGCGCTGGTCGCGGAGGCTGTCTTCACGCGATTATCGTGGCGCGTCCTGCTGCGGCCGGAATATCTGGCGCTCGCCGTCGCGCTGGCGCTCTACGCCGCCGTCGTCATTGTGCTGTTTCCGGAATTCCTAACGGTAATCGGGCCGATGGTTCGCGATGTTTATCTTCAGGTGCAGCAGCCGGTCATGATGCTGCTGGAAAAGCCGGCAGTGGCACTGTGGGCCACCGCGCTGCTCGCGGCTGTGGTGCTCAAACGGCGCGTCGGCGTCGATGGTCCGTTCGTTTTGCTACTGGTGACCTCGGCCGGCTTTGCCGCTGGTTTTGTTTTGCAGGGCAAAGGCTGGCCTTACCATTCATACCCAATGATTGCGCTCGCACTGCTTGCTTTTGGCTATGCGCGTATGACCTATCTATCGGTCACCAGGACGGATCGTCTGTTCGGCGTCGGCGCGGTCGTCCTGCTGGCGCTCCTGTTCATGCGCTCCATGTTATGGTTCGACGTCGCCTTCGATGCGCGCCCACTGCAGGAGAAAATCGCGCAACTGGGACCGCGTCCTGTCATTCTTGCTATCTCCGCCGAGCCGGGCATCGGGCATCCTCTTGTGCGCGCGGTCGGCGGCACATGGGTTTCACGGCAGCAAGGCCTGTGGGTCGCCGCCTATCACGCCGCCCTGCGCAGCAGAGGCGGAGTAAGTCCTGCACAAGACCGACTGCTCGAGGCCTATGCCGCGCGTGAGCGCACGATGCTGATCGAGGATATCAAGAAAAGACCACCGACCCTGATGCTGGTGGATGATCTCACCGGCAGCGGCTCGGAATGGCTAAAAGCGCATCCCGACGTCGCCGATCTGTTAGAGGATTTTCGCGTCGTGGCCACCATCAACAAGGTGACGCTTCTTACGCGAAGCCATGAGCCCTGAAGCCGATGTTGTGTTACGTGCTGCGTCAGCGCGGCTCGATACCGTCGCGCACGGCGCGGAAGCGCGGAAATGCTTTGGCCCAATCATCGCGCGGTGCGCTTGCAATAATGCGCATGGTGATTTTGCCACCGCCGAAGCGCAGCCACTGTACCACGCTGACCGGCGTGTTGTTCTTGCCGCTAACAGCGTCGATGCGCGTCTCATAGCCGGGCATACCGTCGATCCGCTGCGGCTCCGACATGGTGATGCGCCCTTCGCGCAGGCCCGGAATCGTGCCTGCTGCCTGCTGGGCAAAGCGGCCGCGATCTTCGGCCTTTTCCGGCGCCGAGGCCAGGCTGCCGATCACCATGAAAGGGCTCGTTTCGATGCTGTTCTCGTCAGTCGAGTCGGCCAGCAACAAAGCGGCGCCCGGCGCGAGCGTGCGAACCGTCTTGAAGTCGCTCATTTCGGCGACCTTGAACGGCATCAGGCCGAGCTGCTCGGCCAGCGGTACTTCCTTGCGCACCACGGCCGATGCGAGCATCTGGCGCACCGCGTCGTCGGTATAGATCTTTTGGGCGTTTTCCGGGACCTGCACGGCGACATAGCCGGAGAAGGTCCCGCCGCCGACGATCATCGAATAGCGCCTGACATTGCCGGTCGCGTCCTTGGCGTTCTCGATCGTGTAGAAGGCCTTTCCGGCCGTGGTCTCGATGCTCTCGGGCTTCGCGGCCATACCAGCCGGATTGGCCTTGAACGCGGTCTCAACCTCGTTGAAAGCGGCGGCTGGCAGTTCGGTCATGAGCACCTTGACGCCCTGATCGGAGGTCTCAAAGCCAACAAAGGTCTTTGCCGGGGCGAGGCCGACCAGTGGGGCCAGACCCACACGGACACCCGGCGGGAAGACGGGGTCAGCCGCCAAAGCGGGGCGGTGGGCGACCGAAATGGCCGTCAGCATGGTCAAAGCGAACAGGGGCGCAGCATGTTTCATGAAAAATCTACTGGGTTTGTATTGAGGCTGTTCGATGGTGCGGGGTTCCGGCATTGGCCATCACACGACCGGCCGGAAAGGGCGTTCACGGTTGCCCTGTTCCGCCAACAGATCAAGCCATAAATCCGTTCCCGGCGCCGTCCGCGCCCATCCGTCGCGTATTGGCGAAACACCGCCAAGGGTCTGTTTCACCAAATATTAATTTCGCGCATCGGTCGTGTTTTCATGGGTCTGGAGTGTGCCAGATGCCTTGCGGCCACCACCCCCCTCCTATATGAGGCCTACCGTCGCAATATCGCGAATAGTTGATGTTTGGGGGTTGGGAGCGGGGTGCCGTCAGGGCCCAGCCAACCTGCCGCAGAAAAAGGATATGAGAGCATGGGAAAGGTCATCGGTATCGACCTCGGTACGACGAATTCCTGCGTCGCCGTCATGGATGGCAAAACGCCGAAGGTCATCGAGAACGCGGAAGGTATGCGGACCACGCCGTCCATCGTGGCTTTTACCGATGATGGCGAGCGCCTCGTCGGCCAGCCGGCCAAGCGCCAGGCAGTTACCAATCCCGAGCGCACCATTTTCGCGGTGAAGCGCCTGATCGGCCGCCGCTATGACGATCCGACCGTCGAGAAGGACAAGAAGCTCGTCCCCTACAAGATTGCCAAGGGTGGCAATGGCGACGCCTGGGTCGAAGTCGACGGTAAAACCTATTCGCCCTCGCAGATCTCCGCCTTCACGCTGCAGAAGATGAAGGAGACCGCGGAGGCTCACCTCGGCCAAAAGGTCGAGCAGGCCGTCATCACCGTGCCCGCCTACTTCAACGACGCCCAGCGTCAGGCCACCAAGGATGCCGGCAAGATCGCTGGCCTCGAAGTGCTGCGCATCATCAACGAGCCGACTGCTGCTGCGCTCGCTTACGGCCTCGACAAGTCGAAATCCGGCACCATCGCGGTGTACGATCTCGGCGGCGGCACCTTCGACGTCTCGATCCTCGAGATCGGCGACGGCGTGTTCGAAGTGAAGTCCACCAACGGCGATACGTTCCTCGGCGGTGAAGACTTCGACATGCGTCTGGTCGGCTACCTCGCCGACGAGTTCAAGAAAGAGCAGGGCATCGACCTGCGCAACGACAAGCTGGCGCTGCAGCGTCTGAAGGAAGCTGCTGAAAAGGCGAAGATTGAGCTGTCGTCGACGACCCAGACCGAAATCAACCTGCCGTTCATCACGGCGGATGCCTCCGGTCCGAAGCATCTGACGTTGAAGCTGACCCGCGCCAAGTTCGAAGCGCTGGTCGACGATCTCGTGCAGAAGACCATCGAGCCTTGCCGCAAGGCGCTCAAGGACGCCGGCCTCACCGCCGGTGAAATCGGCGAGGTGGTTCTGGTCGGCGGCATGATCCGCATGCCCAAGATCCAGGAAGTCGTGAAGCAGTTCTTCGGCAAGGAGCCCCACAAGGGCGTCAACCCGGATGAAGTCGTGGCCATCGGCGCCGCCATTCAGGCGGGCGTGCTGCAGGGCGACGTCAAGGACGTGCTGCTGCTCGACGTGACTCCGCTGTCGCTGGGCATCGAGACGCTGGGTGGCGTGTTCACCCGCATCATCGAGCGCAATACCACGATCCCGACCAAGAAGAGCCAGGTGTTCTCGACGGCCGAGGACAACCAGAACGCCGTCACCATCCGGGTCTTCCAGGGTGAGCGCGAAATGGCGGCCGACAACAAGCCGCTCGGCCAGTTCGACCTGATGGGCATTCCGCCGGCTCCGCGCGGCATGCCGCAGGTCGAGGTGACCTTCGACATCGACGCCAACGGCATCGTCAACGTGTCGGCGAAGGACAAGGCGACCAACAAGGAACAGCAGATCCGGATCCAGGCATCTGGCGGTCTGTCCGAGTCCGACATCCAGAAGATGGTCAAGGACGCCGAAGCCAACGCTGCCGAGGACAAGAAGCGTCGTGAAGCTGTCGATGCCAAGAACCACGGCGATGCCCTCGTGCATTCGACCGAGAAGGCTCTGAGCGAGCATGGCGACAAGGTCGGTGAGACCGAGCGCCGCGCTATCGAGGATGCCATGAGCGACCTGAAGGAAGCTCTGAAGGGTGATGATGCCGAGGCGATCAAGGCCAAGACCAACACGCTGGCGCAGGCTTCGATGAAGCTCGGCGAAGCGATGTACACCCAGCAGGCCGAGGCTGACGCCAAGCGCGATGCCGAGAAGGATGACGTGGTCGACGCCGAATTCACGGAAGTCGATGACGACAAGCCGAAGAAGTCGGCCTGATAGGCGAGCGGAACGATGACCCTCATCCTGAGTAGCGCGGTGCGCGTCTCGAAGGATGAGGGTTGTTTTTTGTCAGGCGGGCCTTGTTAGGCAAGTTTTGTTAGTACGGGAGTAGCATCTTCATCGATGCGTTCTTCTGGGATGCTCCTCGGGATGAGGACCAATTTCGGGCGGATCTGACGGATGTCCACCACCAAGCGCTGCTACTACGAGTCTCTGGAAGTCGAACGCAGCACCGATGATGCGGGGCTGAAGAGCGCGTTCCGCAAGTTGGCGATGAAGTGGCATCCGGACAAGAACCCCGGCGATGCAGCCGCCGAGTCGCGTTTCAAGGAGATTGCCGAGGCCTATGACGTGCTCAAGGACGGCGACAAGCGCGCCGCCTATGATCGTTACGGCCACGCCGCCTTCGAGCAGGGCCATGGCGGCGGCGGTGCAGGCTTCGGATCCGGCTTCGCCTCATCTTTCTCCGACATTTTTGAAGACCTGTTCGGCATGGCCGGACAGCGCGGCGGTGGTCGCAGCGGCGGCCGCGAGCGCGGGGCAGATCTTCGCTACAACATGGAAATCACGCTGGAGGAGGCTTACTCCGGCAAGACCGCACAGATCGAGATTCCGGTCGCGGTGACCTGTGAAGCCTGCTCCGGCACCGGCGCCAAGGCTGGCACCAAGCCAAAGGCCTGTTCGACCTGTGGCGGTGCTGGCCGCGTCCGCCAGGCCCAGGGCTTCTTCACGCTGGAAAGGACCTGCCCGAGCTGTCAGGGCCGCGGTCAGATGATCGAGGATCCGTGCCCGAGCTGTTCCGGTGCCGGCCGCGTCGAGCGCGAACGCACGCTCTCGGTCAACATTCCGGCGGGTGTCGAGGACGGCACCCGCATTCGTCTCGCCAATGAAGGCGAAGCCGGCGCGCGTGGTGGCCCCTCGGGCGATCTCTATATTTTCCTATCGCTGGCCTCGCACGACTTCTTCCAGCGCGATGGCGCGGACCTGCATTGCCGGGTGCCGATCTCGATGGTGACCGCGGCACTGGGCGGCGAATTCGAAGTGCCGACCATCGAAGGCGGGCGCAACAAGGTCAAGGTTCCCTCGGGCACCCAGTCCGGGCGCCGCTTCCGCGTTTCGTCGAAGGGCATGCCGGTGCTGCGCTCGCGCCAGACCGGCGACATGTATGTCCAGGTCGTCGTGGAAACGCCGCAGAACCTGACGAAAAAGCAGCAGGAGCTGCTGGCCGAATTCGAGAAACTATCTTCGGGTGCAACGCAACCTGAAGCCGCGGGTTTCTTCACTAAGGTCAAGGACTTCTTCGGAACGCGGGCGGGCTCCTGACGTTGGAAGCTTGACCGTTTCTATTGTTGCCTATACCTCTTTATGACGAAATTCTGACGTTCCGCCGTTCCGCGGTCTGCCTGGAAGCGACATGCCTCTGCACTCGTCCGCGCGTACGTTGAAGAAGCCGCTCCGTCTCGACGACGAGGTCCGCTTCCTCCGTTCGTGGATCGATAAGCCGCTGCATATGGGTGCGGTAATGCCATCGGGCAAAGCCCTTGCCCGCACCATGGCGCAATATGTCGACAATGACGCGACCGGTCCGGTCATCGAACTTGGGCCCGGCACCGGCGCGATCACGTCTGCGCTGGTTGCGCACGGGGTGGACCAGAAACGTCTGCTGCTCGTCGAATTCAATCCCACCTTTTGCGCGCTGTTGCGCGAGCGCTACCCGCAGGCGACGATCGTTCAGGGCGACGCCTACACATTGCGCGATACGCTGTGGGATGTGCTGAAAGAGCCCGCCTCCGCCGTCGTCTCCGGCCTGCCACTTGTCACCAAGCCGATGCTGACGCGCCTCAAGCTGATCCGCGATGCGTTCGCGGCAATGTCGCCGAACGCGCCCTTCGTGCAGTTCACCTATTCGGTGGCGCCGCCGATCCCCAAATCGCTGCCCGGCGTGTCCACAGAGGCCTCCGAGCGGATCTGGATGAACCTTCCGCCGGCGCGCGTCTGGGTGTATCGCAAACGCTAGTGCCGGCCGCGATCGCGCGGTGGCTTCGCCCCGACGATCGGAATCATGGCTGCGATCAAGATCCTCGTTATTCCAGGCTCGCTGCGCACAGGGTCGCTGAATGCGAAACTCGCGGCTGTCGCCATTGACGCGCTGGTTCGCGCCGATGTCGATGCCACCAGGATTTCGCTCGGCGACTTTCCGCTGCCGATCTATGACGGCGACCTCGAGAGCAATTCCGGCGTGCCGAAACCTGCGCTCGATCTGAAGCGTATGATATCGGCGCATCATGGTGTGCTGATTGTGACGCCCGAATACAACGCGTCGCTGCCGCCGCTGGTGAAGAATACGATCGACTGGGTCTCGCGCGTGGAAGACACGCATGAGAGCAAGGGCCAGGTGTTTCGCGAGCGGCCGTTTGCGATTGCGGCGGCTTCGAATGGGCGGCTTGGCGGTGCGCGCTGTTTGCAGGCCTTGCGGCTGGTGCTGTCGGCGTGTCGCGCGATGGTGATCCCGAACCAGCTGACGCTGGCGTTCGCCGGTGAGGCCTATGACGATATGGACCGGCTAAAACACGCAGCTGACAAGGATGCAATGATGGCGATGGTGCGCCAGCTCATCGATGTCGCGCAGCAGATGAAGTGAGATGACATGACGTTGCAGACCATTGATCCCCGCGACCGCTTGATCGTCGCGCTCGATTTGCCGGATGTTGACGCCGCCGAAGCAATGATCGCGCGGCTCGGCGACAGCGTGACTTTCTACAAGATTGGCTATCAGCTCGGCTATGCCGGCGGCCTGCCACTGGTGCGCAAGCTCGCCGATGCCGGCAAGAAGGTGTTCGCCGATCTGAAGATGCACGACATCGGCAACACTGTCGCACGCGGTGTGGAAAGCGTGGCGAAGCTCGGCGCGACCTTCCTGACCGTGCATGCCTATCCGCAGACCATGCAGGCGGCGGCCAATGCCAGCAAGGGTTCCGGCCTGAAGATCCTCGCCGTGACCGTGCTGACCTCGTACGACAACGAGGATCTGAAAGCCGCGGGCTATCAGCTCGGTGTCAGCGATCTCGTCGCCGCGCGCGCGCAGCAGGCGCAGGCGCTCGGTATCGATGGTCTCGTCTGCTCGCCGGAAGAGGCGGCGAACCTGCGCAAGCATATCAAGCCCGAGATGTGTCTGGTCACGCCCGGTGTGCGCCCTGCGGGCAGTGACGTGGGCGATCAAAAGCGGATCATGACCCCGGCACGCGCGATTGCCGAAGGTTCGGACTATCTGGTGGTCGGCCGTCCGGTAATGGAAGCTGCTGATCCGAAGGCTGCGGCCGAGGCGATCGTCGCCGAAATCGCGCAGGCTCTGGCGAACAAGTAAGAACGGGACAGGAGAGTGACAGATGGCCAAGGCTTACTGGATTGCACGCGTCGACGTGCACAATATGGACGGTTACAAACAATACGTGGCCGAGAACGGCCCGGTCTTCAATAAATTCGGCGCCAAATTCCTGGTACGCGGCGGCCAGTTCGAGGCCAAGGAAGGCACCTCGCGTTCGCGCAATGTCGTGCTCGAATTCAGCGACTACGCGACCGCTCTGGCCTGTTACAATTCGCCGGAATACCAGCGACTGGTGGCGATGCGCAGCCCGCACGGCGAGAGCGACCTCGTGATCATCGAGGGGTATGACGGTCCGCAGCCCTGAGCCGCAGGGCCTTAAGCATGTGTCTGATCTGATTGGTATCTAAGGACTTTAGGTACCGTGGGCGTGTTGCCGCCGTGGCAGCGCGCCGCTATACCGCCTTGAGATACTGAGGATCGTTCAATGTCCGATATGAGACTGATCGTTGCTGGCGCCGGCGGCCGAATGGGCCGCGCGCTGATCCGCACCATTTCCGAAACCCCCGGCGCTGTCGTTTCCGGTGCGCTGGAAGCGCCCGGCTCGGAGCTGCTTGGACAGGATGCCGGCGTGCTCGCCGGCCTCCCTGAGAACGGCGTCAAACTCTCGGCCGACCTCTGGACGCTGTCGAAGGATGCCGATGGCATTCTCGATTTCACGGTTCCTGCGGCGACCATCGCCAATGTTGCGATCGCAGCTCAGCGCGGCCTCGTCCATGTGATCGGCACCACCGGCCTGTCGTCGTCGGACAACGCGGTGATCAAGAGCGTGACCGGCCAGGCCATCGTCGTGCAGTCGGGCAATATGAGCCTCGGCGTCAATCTGCTCGCCGCGCTGGTGAAGCGCGTTGCGCAGTCGCTCGATGACGGCTTCGACATCGAAGTGCTGGAGATGCATCACAAGGCCAAGATCGACGCGCCCTCGGGCACGGCTTTCATGCTGGGTCAGGCTGCTGCCGAGGGTCGCAAGATTCCGCTCGAGCAACATTCGGCCCGTGGCCGCGATGGTCTCACCGGTGCCCGCAAGACCGGCGATATCGGCTTTGCGTCGCTGCGCGGCGGCACTGTTGCTGGCGATCATACGGTGATTTTCGCCGGTCCCCATGAACGCATCGAGCTGTCGCACAAGGCTGAGGATCGCATGATCTTCGCTCATGGTGCGCTGAAGGCGGCGATGTGGGCGCATGGAAAAAAGCCCGGTTTGTACTCGATGGCTGACGTGCTCGGCCTTGGTGAAATGTAAGAAGAAACGAAACGGAATTCTCGATGAACGAACGTCTTCTCGTCCTCGTCCGTCATGGACAGAGCGAATGGAATCTGAAGAACCTTTTCACCGGCTGGAAAGATCCTGATCTCACCGAGAAGGGCGTCGCAGAGGCCAAGGAAGCCGGCCGCAAGCTGAAGGCGCAGGGTCTGACCTTCGATGTCGCGTTCACCTCGGCGCTGACCCGCGCGCAGCACACGCTCAATCTCGCGCTGGAAGAGATGGGCCAGACCGGCCTGCCGATCACGAAACATCTGGCGCTGAACGAGCGTGATTACGGTGATCTCTCCGGCCTCAATAAGGACGACGCCCGCGCCAAGTGGGGCGAGGAGCAGGTCCATGTCTGGCGTCGATCCTATGACGTGCCGCCACCCGGCGGCGAAAGCCTGAAGGATACGCTGGCGCGCACGCTGCCGTATTTCGTGCAGGAAATCCTGCCCTGCGTGCTGCGCGGCGAACGCACGCTGGTAGCGGCCCACGGCAATTCGCTGCGTGCCCTGATCATGGTGCTGGAGAAGCTGACGCCGGAAGGCATTCTCGCCCGCGAACTCGCAACCGGCGTGCCGGTGATCTACCGACTCAATGCCGACGCGACGGTGGCGTCAAAGGTCGATCTGGCGGGGTAAGCGTCATTTAGCGTCACACACAACCCTCATGGTGAGGAGGCGCTCTTGCGCCGTCTCGAACCATGAGGAGTGTGGCACGCATCCTTCGAGACGCGGTCGAAAGCGACCGCTCCTCAGAATGAGGGCAGAGCGTGTGGAAGCTTCAAATCGCCCCCACCTGTCCCGCTTCCCAGCCGATCATGGCCTGCTTCCGTGTAATGCCCCAATGATAACCCGTCAGCGCGCCGGATTTGCCGAGCGCGCGGTGGCACGGCACCACGAAGGAAATCGGATTCCTGCCGACGGCGGCGCCGACGGCGCGTGCGGCCTTCGGGTTGTCGATCTTGCAGGCGATATCCGAATAGCTGACGGCGCGGCCCATCGGGATTTTCAGCAGCGTTTCCCAGACACGGACTTCGAAGTCGGTGCCGATCAGGACCACCCGCAACGGCTGGTCCGGGCGCCACAGCTTGCTGTCGAAGATGCGCTGCGCCAGTCCGGCCGTGCCGGGAGTGTCCTCAATCAATGTGGCCGCCGGCCAGCGCCGGCTCATGTCGGCGAAAGCGCGCTGTTCGTCGCCGGGATCGGAGAAAGCGAGACCCGCAAGGCCGCGGTCGCTGGCGATCACGATCGCGGTGCCGAACGGTGAGGGATGGAAGCCGTAGCGCAACTCCATGCCGGCGCCGCCGGTTTTCCATTCGCCGGGTGACATCGCTTCATGGGTTACGAAGAGATCGTGCAGACGGCTTGGGCCTGACAGACCGGAGTCGAGCGCGGCGTCGAGGACGCTGGCGGAATCGCGCAGCAGGCCCTTGGCGTGGTCGAGTGTCAGCGCCTGCATAAACGCTTTGGGCGTCAGTCCGGCCCAGCGGCGGAACAGGTGGTGCAACTCGTCCGGCGTTACGCTCGCGGCGTCCGCCACCGCCTCGATGTTCGGCTGGTCCCGCCACTGTGAGTGCATGAAGCCGATGGCACGGCGTACGGAATCGTAATCGCGCAGGGCCGCGTCGCGCTGGCCCGGCTTGATCGGGCGATGCTCAGTCATCGCTAGGTCTCTGGCAAGATTCATCATGATATCGATGTAGGCCTGCCCCGGCGCGCAAACCACCCGTTTCCCGACTGGTCATCAGCTCACCGGATTATAGGTCTGGCCGCGTTTGGCGGCCTGGAGCGCTTCCATCAAGGCTTTGATGAAGCTCGCCTTTTCCTCCGCACCGAGGAACCGTGCGATCGACACCCGACGGCCGCGCGACACCAGAAAAAGCTGCTCGATGCCGAATTCGGCGTGGCACACCTGATCGATCTGCACCCAGAGTGGATTGAATGCCCATTCCACGACGTCGCCTGATGGGCTGACCCGGCGCACACGGATTTCCGACGGCGTGACCGTGATCTCTTCGGTGGCCCTGGCGCGTCTGTCGTAGACTTTGAAGGCGATATAGATCGCCAGCAGGTCGAGGCCGAAAAAGCCGAGCACCGGCCAGGCGCCCATCAGCAGGAAGGCCATCCCCGCGCCGAACGAGACCATGCTGATGAAACCCATGAGCATGAGGAAGCCCTTGCGACCCAGCGCGTGATGCGGACGCAGCAGCGCGCTGAACAGCATCGGTTCCTGCAGGACGTCAAAGTCGTTGCCTGATGTCATGGTCCCTCAGTATATCCCTTTGATGCCGAAAATCACCCGCAAGCTCCCCGCCAGCGCGAAGTCCAGTCCTGCAAAGAAGGTTGTAGCGAAAGCGGTGAAGGCGCCTGCGAAGAAGATAGCCAAGCCGAAGCCCACCAAGCTGAAACCCATCAAGTTGAGGCCTTGGACCAAAGCCCAGGTCCATGAAGCCTTCTCGCGCTTCCGCAAGGCCAATCCCGAGCCCAAGGGCGAGCTCGAACATCTCAATCCCTACACATTGCTGGTTGCAGTGGTGTTGTCCGCGCAGGCGACTGACGCCGGCGTCAACAAGGCAACACGTGCGCTGTTTCCCATCGCCGATACACCGCAGAAAATGATTGATCTCGGCGAAGAGACGGTGCGGGACTATATCAAGACCATCGGCCTCTATCGCACCAAGGCGAAGAACGTCATCGCGCTGTCGGAAAAGCTGATCCGCGAATTCGGCGGCGTCGTGCCGCGCACCCGCGCCGAAATCGAGTCACTGCCGGGCGCCGGGCGCAAGACCGCCAATGTCGTGCTCAACATGGCGTTTGGCGAGCACACGATGGCTGTGGACACCCATGTCTTTCGCGTCGGCAATCGCACCAACATGGCGCCGGGCAAGAACGTGCTGGACGTCGAACTCGAATTGGAGCGCGTGATCCCGCAGGAGTTCATGCTGCATGCCCATCATTGGCTGATCCTGCACGGCCGCTATACGTGCCTCGCGCGCAAGCCGCGCTGCGAGGTATGTCTGATCAACGATCTGTGCCAGTGGCCGGAGAAGACCGTGGTCTAGGCGGCCGGCATCTTCGTCACGCGACCTGGCTCGATCAGCTCCGGTCGTGGTCCGCTCAACCGCTTGTGCATATGGACCATGAAGGTCATGCCGAACAGCGGCGTGGCCAGGTTGACGATCGGGATCGAGACGAAGGCTGCGATGAACAGCCCGGCGGTGAACACCGTCGCCGCATGCTGCTTGCGCATCGCCTTGGCGTCCGCCGGCGAGCGGAACCGCATGGCGGCCAGCTCGAAATATTCGCGGCCGAGCAACCAGGCTGTGGCGATGAAAAAGACAACGAACCCAATGCCGGCGAAGAATACGAAGGGTAGTGCGATCAGATAGACCGCGATGGTCAGCAGCGCGGTCTTGCCACCTTCGGTAATGGCGAGCCCGAACGGCAATGCGACGCCGACCCGCTCCGCGGGATAGTGCTCGCGCTCGACGATATCGGCGACATCATCGACGAACACGCTGGCAACCAGTGACGTGATCGCCGGCATGAGAAAGATTGCGCCGACGACGACGCCGAGACCGGCGGCAATCGACAAGATCCAGGACAGCACGTTAATCATCGTGTGGTAGTCCGACCCGATAGCACTTTCGGCCCAGACGCCGCCCGAAGTGGCAGCCCAGTTCAACAGCCGCTGCATGCCGACCGCCAGGACGGTGATTAAAACCAGGGCAAGTCCGATCGACTTCCACAGGATGCTGCGCATCGGTGGTGAAAGAATTTGCGATAGCGCCTTGGCGGCAGCGACAAGCATCCGATTTTCTCCTTGCAATCACGAAGACGTAA
The DNA here is from genome assembly GCF_032401055.1 of Tardiphaga sp. 709. NCBI lineage: Bacteria > Pseudomonadati > Pseudomonadota > Alphaproteobacteria > Hyphomicrobiales > Nitrobacteraceae > Tardiphaga > Tardiphaga sp. 709. The sequence continues at coordinate 3,676,435 of NZ_CP135529.1, forward strand.
CCCTTGCGAAGTTGTCAGACAAGTGCAGCGCAGCATCGACTTCTTCACTGGACGGATAAATAGAAAGAGGTAGTCTCAAGAAAAACAATCATCAGGGAGGACGACGTCTTGATCACCAAGGGTACCCGTGCGCTTGTTTTCGCCACTGCCGCTTCCGGCTTGTTTCTGACCGCAGCGCCTGCCTTCGCGCAGCAAAGCATCACCGTCTGGTTCAGCAAGGGGTTTTATAAATCCGAAGATGAATCACTGCTGGCGGCGATCAAGAAGTTCGAAGACAAAACCAAGATCAAGGTCGAACTCTCGCAATATGCCATTCAGGACATGATCCCGAAGACCGTGGCCGCGCTGGATTCCGGCACGCCGCCGGATGTCGCCTATGCCGACACCTACGATGTGCAGGCATCCGGCAAATGGGCCTTCGAAGGCAAGCTGGAAGATATCACCGACATCCTGAAGCCGATGATGGATAAATTCGCGCCGAACACGGTCGAGACGGCCTATCTGATGAACGGCCAGACCAAGAAGAAAGCCTATTACGGCTTTCCGCTGAAGCAACAGTCGATGCATGTGGAGATCTGGAGCGATCTGCTCGAGCAGGCCGGCTTCAAGGTCAGCGATATTCCCAAGGACTGGAAGGGTTATTGGTCGTTCTGGTGCGACAAGGTCCAGCCGGCCTATCGCAAGGCGTCAGGCAGCCGTGCCTATGGTGTCGGCCAGCCGATGGGCGTGGAGTCCACGGACTCGCTGCAGTCGTTCTACACCTTCATGGATGCCTATAACGTCAAGCTGGTGGACGATGACGGCAAGCTTCTGGTGGACGACCCCAAGGTCAAGGAAGGCCTGATCGGTGCGCTCAGGGACTATACCGACACCTATATCAAGGGCTGCACGCCGCCATCCTCGACGACGTGGAAGGACCCCGACAACAATGTCGCCTTCCATAACAAGAGCATCATCATGACCCACAACTTCACGATTTCGATCGCGGCGAAGTGGTTCGAGGATTCGCAAAACCAGACGTTGACACCAGAGCAACGCGCGGCCGGCAAGAAGGCCTATGAAGAGACGATCGTCACGGCATCGTTCCCGCTGAAGCCGGACGGCACGCCGATCAAGTATCGCTCAGACGTGAAGACGGGGATGATCTTCTCGCAGTCGAAGAACAAGGCGGGCGCCAAGGAATTCGTCAAGTTCCTGATGGAAGAAGAAAACCTTGGCCCCTATGTCGAAGGTGCGCTAGGTCGCTGGTTCCCGGTGACCAAGGCCGGACAGGCAAGCCCGTTCTGGCAGGCCGACAAGCATCGCAAAGCGGTCTACACCCAATTCACGGGAGGCACCTCGTCGTTCGATTTCGTGAAGAACTACAAGTTCACGATACTCAATAACGAGAACGTCTGGGCTAAGGCGATGAACCGCGTGGTCAGCGAGAAGGTGCCGGTCGAGAAGGCCGTCGATGAGTTGATCGCCCGCATCAAGGAAATCGCGGGTTAGTCCGAGACAAAGCCGGCCGCCCTCGCGGCCGGCTTTTGCAATGGTGTACAGCATGGCCACGATCACCTATCCCGCTCCCGCCGATACGCTGCCACGCCGGCCATGGTCGGCCCGCCTGACGACGCCGCAGGTCTGGGGCGTCGTGATGATCGCGCCCTATCTGCTCGTGTTCGCCGCCTTCGTGGTCTATCCGATCGGTTATGGCTTGTGGCTGGCGCGGCACCCGGCGAGTTACGTCGCGCTCTATAACGATCCGGTATTCGCGCGCGCCGTCGTCAACACGCTGATCTTCCTGATTATCGGCATCAATGTGAAGATGCTGATCGCTCTCTTTCTGTCCGGCTTCTTCGTGCAGTCACGGACATGGATACGCTGGCTGTCGGTACTGTTCATCCTGCCTTGGGCGGTGCCGTCGATCCCGACCATCCTGTCGGTGCGCTTCATGTTCAATCCCGAATGGGGCGTGATCAATAATCTGATCTTCAAGTTTACTGGCGAGGATGGGCCCAACTGGCTGAACGATCCCGCTATCGGCCTGACGCTGGCGATCATGGTCCACATCTGGAAGTCGCTGCCGTTCTGGACGCTGATCCTGATGACAGGACGTCTGGCGATCTCGACGGACATGTTCGAAGCCGCCGATGTGGACGGCGCCAGCTGGTGGCAGAAATTCCGTTTCATCACCTGGCCGTCGATGCAGACACTGTATCTCACCTGCACGCTGCTTTCGATGATCTGGACGCTCGGTGACTTCAACAGCGTCTATCTGTTGACCGGAGGCGGGCCAGCCGATCTCACTCATGTTCTGTCTACATTGGGGATTCGCTATCTCCGCCTCGATCAGCTCGACATGTCGATGGCATCGATCGTTTGCGCGATGCCGCTTGTGCTGCCGCTGGTCTATTTCATGATGAAACGGCTCTCTCGATGAAGAGGTTCACCCGATGAGAGTGCCAACGCTACGAGAGGTCGGCACCGAAGCGCGACTGTTGTTGATTGGCATTCCCGTGCTGATCTGGACGCTGATTCCGATCTATCACATGTTCCTGTTCGCGATCTCGCCGAAGCAGGATGCCTTCGCGGGAAAGCTGTGGCCCGACCATCCAACGCTGAACAATTTCAGAATCGTGTTCAATCAGCAGCATTATTTCCTGCGCGATTTTTGGGCGCAGTTCCTGAACTCAGTCGTCATCGCGGTGGCGGTCGGTGCGCTGACGCTGGTGATTGCGACATCGGCGGCCTTTGCGATCAGTCGCCTGCGCGTCCGCGGCGGCCGAACGGTGATGAACATGGCGCTGTTCACCTATTTCATTCCCGCCGCATTCCTCGCTGTGCCAATGTATCGCACCATGGGCAATTACGGCCTGCTCAACAATCACTGGTCGCTGATCCTGGCGATGGTGACCATTGCTTCGCCCTATGCGATCTGGGTGCTCAAGCAGGCGTCCGACAAGCTGCCGCTCGAGCTCGACGAAGCCGCTATCATGGATGGCGCGACGCCGCTGCAACTGTTTCGCATGGTCTATGTGCCGCTGATGTTGCCATCGCTGGTCGCGATCGGGACCTATGCGCTGCTGCTCGCCTGGAACGAATATCTCTACGCCTTCCTGCTGCTGTCCAAGGATACCGAGATCACGCTACCCGTCGCGCTCGGCAACTTCCTGGCCGCTGATGACTCGCCCTGGGAATTGCTGATGACGACGGGCTTTATTTACGCGCTCCCACCAGCCGCAGTGTATTACGCCTTCCGGCGCTACATGGTCGGCGGACTCACAGCGGGCGCGGTCAAGTCTTGAAGTGGCGGATCAGGCGATAAGCCTGATCCGAGGCCTGCTCACGTCTTCGTCAGCCACTTCCGCTTCCGTGTCAGTCGTCTCAGGAATGAGCGTCGGCGTGCCGAAGACGTCCGGAAATGGATCGAAAGTGCCCGCCACCTCCCGGAGCGGCTTTTGTTTGTCGGCCCAATGCAATGCCGTGTAGTCGAATCCGAGTTCGATGGTCGGCTTCACCACTTCGAAATAGGGCGAGATATCGAAATCCCTGGGCATATAGAGCGATGAATCGCGGATGTGCAGAATCTCGCGACGGGCCTGGCGGCTACCGGCGCGGGTGATTTTCGGCAGAATCGGATAGCGCACGGCATCGAAAGCCTGCGCGATCAATGCCGAGCAGATGATCTTGGTGGGATCGCCGGAGCCGAACGCGATCATGCGCCGCCGCCAGCGCTGCGGTATTGGCAGCGGGATCAGGAAGCGCATCAGGTCGAGAATGTTCTTGGTGTCGTAACCAAAGCCAATCCGGTTGATGGCGTAGCGACACACAGTGGTGCGGTCCTCGTAGGACAGACCCACCGGGCGGCACAGGCGGGTGTGGAACGGATAATATTTCGACAGCGGTGCCGAGGTGACACCTTCGCCGATATTGGCCTCGATCAGCACATGCGGCTCGCCGTTCGGCTCTGCAGCACCATCGATTGGGCCGACATAGAGCGCGGCATGCGACCAGGTCGATTGCGTGAGATATTTGATGATGCCGGAGACGCGGTTGTTGCCTTCGACCAGCAGCACGTCACCTTCCTCGATGATACCGCGCAGGCGTTCGGGGTCGCTCGGCGTGAATGGCTCGTAGCCGGGCAGCTCCTTCTGCAGATATTTCGCGATCAGTTTCCCGACCGTATCGAGCATGAGGCCCATGATCGTGACTCCCCCAGCGCGGTTCATGTCGACCGCTTTCCCTGGCTCCATCATGGTCGAGAGCCATTGCAATTTGGTTCATGCCCGCGCGGCGCTGGTGACGATTCATTCACCACGACGGTTGCCGCACACCCTCGAATACGGCAAGGTTCGCGAGACGTTCTCATGCATCATAAAATTTCGGAAACCATGTCATGACGATTTCACGCCGAGATTTCCTGTCGGCGTCCGCAGCATTGACACTTGTGCCGCTGTTCGGCGCAAGGACATTGGCCGCGTCGCTGCCGCGGGATGCTGACATTGTCGTGATTGGCGCAGGCGCTGCGGGCATCGCTGCGGCGCGTCGTATCCAGGCAGCCAATCGCAAGGTGATCGTGGTCGAGGCCTCCAGCCGGATTGGCGGACGGTGCATGACAGACGCGACAAGTTTCGACGCCCCGTTCGATCGCGGCGCGCGCTGGCTGCACACGCCGGAAACCAACGCAGTGGTGAAGCTTGCCCGGCCGGTGGGAATTGATGTCGCGCCATCGCCGCCGAGCCAGAAGCTGCGTATCGGCCGTCGTAATGCCCGCGCCGGCGAGACCGAGGAATTGCTCGCTGCGGTCGTGCGGGCCAATCGCGCCATCGACGAAGCAGCGCGCCGTGCCGACATCTCCTGCGCCGCGGCGCTGCCGAAGGATCTCGGGGACTGGGCGGGCACGATCGATTTCGTGCTCGGGGCCTATGCGACCGGCAAGGACCTCAAGGATCTCTCGACGCTGGATCTTTCGCGCGCGCAGGATCGCGCCATCGATGTTGCCACGCGCCAGGGGCTCGGGGCATTGATGGGCAAGCTCGGCGAGGCCGTTCCGGTGGCGCTGTCGACCCCTGCGACGCGCGTGACTTGGAGCGGACGCGACATCGGCGTTGAGACGGCGTCAGGGCGCATTGCGGCGCGGGCGGTGATCATCACCGCATCAAGCAATGTGTTGTCGTCGGGGACAATCAAGTTCACGCCGGAACTGCCAAAGCGGCAGCTCGACGCGGCGGCAAAACTCAGCCTCGGCAGCTATGACCGTATCGCGCTACAGTTTACTGGCAATCCGCTCGGGCTGGGTCGCGATGAGCTGATGGTCGAGCAAAGCACGAGCACACGTACCGGTGCACTGTTTGCGAATATTGGCGGGTCATCGCTGTGTACCGTCGATGTCGCGGGCGCATTCGGCCGCGACCTTGCAACTCAGGGCGAGGCCGCGATGGTGGCTTTCGCCGTTGAATGGCTGACGAAGCTGTTCGGCTCCGATATCAAACCGGCGATCAAGCGTTCTGCAACGACGCGCTGGGATACGATGCCATTCGTGCTCGGAGCCATGTCGGGGGCCGCACCGGGTGGCCAGGCCTCGCGCCGCGTATTGGCTGAGCCTATGGGCAATCTGTTCCTTGCCGGCGAAGCCACGCACGAAACATTGTGGGGCACGGTCGATGGCGCATGGGAAAGCGGCGAGCGCGCAGCAGAGGCGGCGCTCAAGAAGATCGGCGCAATGAAAGAGCCGGAACCAGACAAGCCGGTGCGGACGAAGCAGCGGCGGCAGCGGTCGAGCGGAGCGGGGTTGGAGTAGCCGCGACGTGAGGCTGCTATTGGCGCTACACCGGTAGCGCCAGCTGCATCAGATCTTTGGCCACGATGATCTTGCCGGAAAAATTCTTTCGCACGCCCGAGATCCAGTCCTCGTCGGTGACTTCGGGATCGTCGCCCGGCACGAAGTGGCTGAGCACCAGCACCTTCACGCCAGCCGCGGCGGCGATGCGGCCGACATCCTCGGTGGTGGTATGGCTTTCCATCAAATGTTTTTTCAGCGTCGCGCCGTTCTTCGTCTTGATCACCAGCCGGTCAACAGCGGGCACGTAAAGTGCCTCATGCACCAGCACGTCCGCTCCCTTGGCGAACTCTGCTAGCCTCGGGTTGTAGGCGGTGTCGCTGGAGAACACGATGACACCGTCGGGCGTCTCGAATTTGTAGGCGAAGCTGTCGACGATCGGCGGATGCGGAGTGCGAAACGCTGTCACCTTGACGTCGGCGGTCTGCAGCACCACGCCATCCTCCGCGATATCCTTGGCAACGAGCAACGGCCGCGGATCGGGGCGGCCTTCATCTTCGATGCGGGTATCAACGTCGAATTTGTTCAACTCCCAGTAAGTCCGGGTCATTGCCTCGATGCCCTTGGGACCAAACGAGTGGATCGGCGTCGAGAGACCTGCGGCCCAAGCATTGTAGAACAAGTTGCCGTATTCCAGATTGTGATCGGAATGGTGGTGGCTGATGAAGATATACTTCACCGAGGGAAGCGGCACGCCGGCATTGACCAGTTGCCGGCTGACGCCCATGCCGCAATCGATCACGAATGGCGTGTCGTTGACCACAACGAGATTGGCGGGATTGGATGCACCGACGCCGACGCGCGGGCCGCCCTTGGTGCCGAGAAATATGATCCTGGTGTGCGGTTTTGCTGGCGTCTGCGCCAGCGCGGGGCGCGCCGCGAAGAGCATGGCGCCGGCAGCGGCGAACTTCAGCATGTCGCGGCGATCGATCATGGTCTTCTCCCGTTGTTCTTGAATTGGAGAGACCCTAGCGCCGCGGCGGCTGGCGCCGCAAGTCACGCAAGCGTCAGTGAAATATCCCGTCGAACAGCGGCAGGCTGATCAGCGCCGAGACGGCGATCAGCGCGTAACAGATCTTGCGGAACAGCTCGTCGCTGGCCTTGCCGAACAGTTTCGAACCGAGCCAGAGGCCGAGACCGAATAGTGGTCCGGTAATCACCGCGAGACCGAGAATGGCGGAACTCCACAATCCGCCGATCGTGTAGCTGATGATGATCAGCACATCGGCGACGGCGAAATACAGGATGATATTTGCGCGGGTGACGGCTGCGACTGCCGCATCTCGCAGCCAATACATCACTATGGGCGGGCCGCCGAGTTGCGCCAAGCCGCCGAAGAACCCGGCGAGACCGCCGACGCTGACAGTCACCGGTACGGTCGGCTTACCAGGATAGCGCCAGCCGGAGATCAGTAGCGTCAGCATCGTGACGATCAGTAAGACGATGCCCCAGCGAACAGTCAGCGGATCGGCCCAGGCCAAGGCCATCGTGCCAAGTGGCACGCCAATAAGTGCGCCCAGCGAAATGATGCTGACGTCGCGCCTGTCGGCTCGTCTTGCGGCGTTCGGGATCAGCGTCAGCGTGGTCGAGAAGTCGATCAGCAGCAGCAACGGCGACGCGACCTGCGCGCCGGCCACGCTTGAGGCGAGCGGCATGAAGATCAGCGCCGAACCGAAGCCCGAAAATCCGCGGGCCAGTCCGGCGATGAAGGCGGTGACGGTGATAAAAACGAGCGACGTGGTCGAATACTGGACCAGGCCGAGTGATTCCATCATGCGCGCAACGTGCCGCCCGTCTTCTTCGTTACTTCCGCCACGATCTTCGCTGCCACCGCATCAATTTCCTGATCGGTCAGGGTCTTCTCGCGCGGCTGCATGGTCACGGCGATGGCGACGGACTTCTTGTCGTCGTCGATGCCCTTGCCTTCGTAGACGTCGAACACCGTCACATCGGTGACCAGCTTCTTGTCCACGCCGGCTGCCGCACGGAGAATGTCACCGGACCTGACCTTGCGATCGACGATGAAGGCGAAGTCGCGTGACACAGGCTGGAACGCCGAGAGCTCCAAAGTCGGTTTGGCGCGGGTCGCCTTCTGCTTGGCGTCGGGAATACGATCAAGGATCACTTCGAACGCCATCAACGGGCCGTCGGCACCGAGTGCTTCGAGCGTGCGCGGGTGCAGCTCGCCGAAATGACCGAGGACGTTCTGCGGACCGATCTGGATCGTGCCGGACCGGCCGGGATGCAGCCAATTCGCGCCACCGGCGACGATCTGCAGCGCCTGCATCGGTGCGCCCGCGGCTGCGAGAACTGCAAAGGCATCGGCCTTGGCGTCGAGCGCGTTCGCAGCGCTGGCGCCTGACCAGTGACGGCCGTTGCCCGCCGACGAGGCGAGACCACGCCGGACGCCGGATGCAGCCATGAACTGATCCTGCGGGCGATCGCCGCGGAAGATCTGGCCGACTTCGAACAGCGCGAGGTCAGACGAGCCGCGATGCGCATTGGCCTGAGCGGCCGCGATCAGTCCGGGCAACAGGCTGGGCCGCATGTCGGAGAGGTCGGAGGCGATCGGATTGGCCAGCGCCAGTTCCGGCGCGCCGCCGCCGAACACTTCGGCATGTGGCTTCGAGATGAACGACCACGTCACCGCTTCGACGAGCCCACGTGCTGCCAATCCACGCTTGGCGCGGCGGGTACGCTGCTGGATCTGGGTGAGCACCGGCTTGCGCGGGGCATCGCCGCGTGGGAACGGCGTCATCGGCACCTTGTCGACGCCGAAGATGCGCATGACTTCTTCGACGATGTCAGCCTTGCCGGTCACATCGCTACGCCAGGACGGCACCGCGACCTTCACCATAGGACCACTGCCGGCCACCATGAAGCCGAGATGCGTCAGGATGCGTCGCATCTCCGGGAAAGGCACGTCGATGGCGGCGAGGCGCTTCACCTCGGCAATCGGGAAGTCGATGATGCGGTCGTCGCCGTAAGGCTTTCCGACCACGATGCTTTCCGACGGTGTGCCGCCGCATAGTTCCATCACCAGCTTGGTTGCCAGTTCGAGACCGGGCACCATGAAGACCGGATCGACGCCGCGCTCGAACCGATAGCGCGCGTCGGAATTGATGCCGAGCCTGCGACCGGTCTGCGCGATGTTAATCTCGTTCCACAGCGCGGATTCGATCAGCACATCGGTGGTCTCTTCCGAACAGCCCGACGCTTCGCCGCCCATGATGCCGGCGAGCGATTCCACACCGTTGTCATCGGCGATGACGCAGGCTTTGCTGTCGAGCGTGTAGGTCTTGCCGTCGAGCGCGAGCAGCGTCTCGCCGTCACGTGCGCGGCGGACAACGATGTCACCCTTTACCTTGGACGCATCGAACACATGCAGCGGGCGCGCGCGGTCGAATGTCAGGAAGTTGGTGATGTCGACCAGCGCATTGATCGGACGCAGACCTATCGAGGTAAGCTTCTTCTGCAGCCACTCGGGCGACGGGCCGTTCTTGACGCCGCGCACGAGACGCAGCGCGAAGCCGGGGCACAGCTTGGCGTCTTCGACGGTGACTTTCACCGGGCAGGGGAATTCGCCCTTGATCGGCTTGATGCCGGGATTCTTGAACACGCCCATGTCGGCCGCGGCGAGATCGCGCGCGATGCCGGACACACCAGTGCAGTCCTGACGATTAGGCGTCAGATTGATCTCGATGACGGGATCGCCGAGCTTGGCCCAATCGGGATAGATCGCGCCGACGGGTGCATCGGCGGGCAGTTCGATGATGCCGTCGATATTTTCCGGCAGGCCGAGTTCACCTGCCGAGCACAGCATGCCCTGGCTTTCGACACCGCGGATATTGCCAAGACCGATGGTGAAATCCTTGCCCGGGATGAACGTGCCGGGCCTGGCGAGAACGGTCTTCAGTCCCGCGCGTGCGTTCGGCGCGCCGCAGACGATCTGCAACGGTTTGTCATCGCCGGCATTGACGGTGCAGACGCGCAGGCGGTCGGCATTGGGATGCTGCTCGGCCGTGACGATCTCGGCGATCGTGAACGGCTTCAGGAGCTTCGCCTTGTCGTCGATATGCTCGACCTCAAGCCCGATCATGGTGAGCTTGTCGGTCAGCGTCTCGAGCGACTCGTCAGTCTCGAGATGATCTTTCAGCCAGGAGAGGGAGAATTTCACGTGCTCAGTCCTCCGGCCAGCGTCGGTACTTCAAGCGGCTTGAAGCCATAGTGATTGAGCCAGCGCACATCGCTTTCGAAGAGCTGACGCAGGTCGGCCATGCCGTATTTCAGCATTGCGATACGGTCGATGCCCATGCCCCAGGCGAAGCCCTGATACACGTCGGGATCGATGCCGCAGGCGCGTAGCACATTCGGATGCACCATGCCGCAGCCGAGAATCTCGAGCCAGTCTTCGCCTTCGCCGAAGCGGATCTCGTTCTTGTCGCGGCGGCACTGGATATCGACTTCCAGCGACGGCTCCGTGAACGGGAAGAACGACGGACGGAAGCGCATATTGACGTTATCGACCTCGAAGAAAGCCTTGCAGAATTCGTGCAGGATCCATTTGAGGTGGCCGAGATGCGAACCCTTGTCGATGACCAGGCCTTCGACCTGATGGAACATCGGCGTGTGGGTCTGATCGCTATCGCTGCGATAGGTGCGGCCCGGACAGATCACGCGGATCGGCGGTTGCTGGCTCAGCATGGTACGAACCTGCACCGGTGATGTGTGCGTGCGCAGCAGCAGACGCGAGCTGTCTTCCTTCGGATTGAAGTAGAAGGTGTCGTGCATCTCGCGGGCCGGGTGGCCCTCGGGGAAGTTGAGCTTGGTGAAATTGTAGTCGTCGGTTTCGATATCCGGACCTTCGGCGACGGCGAAGCCCATATCGGCAAAGATCGTCGTCAGTTCGTCCCAGGTCTGGCTCAGCGGATGGATGCGGCCGAGTTCAGCGGGGCCATCGCGCAGCGGCAGCGTGACGTCGATGGTCTCGGACGCGAGGCGTGCATCGAGTGCGGCGGACTTCAACACATCGCGGCGCGCGGTCATCGCCTGCGTGACGGCATCCTTGGCGAGGTTGATCGCAGCGCCTTCGGTCTTGCGTTCTTCCGGCGACATCTTGCCGAGCGTGGCGAGCAGCGCGGAGATCGAACCCTTCTTGCCGAGCGCGCCGACGCGCACCGCTTCGAGCGCGGCTTCGTCTGAGGCATTGGCAATGTCGGCCAAAATAGTCTGTTGGAGCGTCGTCAGATCGGACATCAAGCAACCTCGATGAGAGAGGCGGGCGCCTCTTGCTGTCTGCGCGTCCGACGGAAGGCCGGGCACCAGCTTCTACAGCACGGGTATCACAGGGATTAAGACGTCAATGGCCGGGACAGGAGCGCGTGAACGCTTCTGCCCGGCCATGACAATGTCGATGAATACGCGGAGCTTGGAGAGCTCAGGCCGCCAGTGCGGCCTTTGCTGGCTTAGGCTGCGAGTGCAGCTTTGGCCTTCTCAGCAATCGCGTTGAACGCCGCCGGCTCGTTGATCGCGAGATCCGAGAGCACCTTGCGGTCGACCGTCACGCCGGACTTGGCGAGACCGTTGATAAACACGCTGTAGGTCATGCCGAGCGGACGGACGGCAGCGTTGAGACGCTGGATCCAGAGCGCGCGGAACGTACGCTTCTTGCGCTTGCGATCGCGGAACGCATATTGGCCGGCCTTGTCGACGGCGGCCTTTGCGGCGCGGATCGTGTTCTTGCGGCGACCACGGAAACCCTTGGCGGCCTTGTAGACTTTCTTATGCTTGGCGTGAGCCGTCACACCGCGTTTTACGCGAGCCATGACTGATCTCCTTCATCTGAAATAACAAAAGGGGTGATATCCGCCGCAACGAAGCGGCGTAAGGGCGATCAGGCGTTTGGCAGAAAGTACTGCTTGATGTTGTCGCCATCGGTCTTGAACAGCACGCGGGTGCCGCGGAGCTGACGAATCTGCTTCTTCGTCCGCTTGATCATACCGTGGCGTTTACCGGCATGGGCGGCCATGACCTTACCCGTTCCGGTGACTTTAAAGCGCTTCTTAGCGCCCGACTTGGTTTTCAGCTTGGGCATTTGGCTCTCCTATGGCCACGCAGAAAGCGCCCCGAAAGGCGTTGCGTCGGCTAAAATGCTCGTTAGAGCGTTGAAAATGCTCAACTAACCGCCGTTTGCGGGAAGTCAGCACAGTCGTCGACACGGCAGCCCTTAATCAGCCGGGCGACGAAGGTTGCGCTTATGGCAGAGGAATGCCCCGATGGCAACGATTAACGCGGCTCAACACTCTGTTTAGCGCATGGCTTCAGACTGGTCCGACGCGCCCCGGATGCCTATGTGATCCGGACCAGAGAAACAGAGGGACGACGACAATGGCCCGGAATGCACGTGCCGCCGCAAGGGCGGTTGCCATCCAGCAAGATGCTGCTGCTCAGAGCGCTACCCGCTTGATATTTGCTGCTGCGGGTCTCGCGCTGGCCGGTGCGCTCGCCCTCATTTCGGGCTGAACCGTCCGGCTCCGGACGATCTCCGAATACTCTCCCAAAGAAAAAGGCCCGCCAGAAATCTGACGGGCCGAAATTTCTCATTGCCAACCTCGTTAAGGTCAGTGGCCGCTGTGATCAGCGCGGTGCGAGCACCATCACCACCTGACGACCTTCGAAGCGCGCGTCCTGCTCCACCTTGGCGTATTCGGCGACGTCTGCTTTGACCTTGTCGAGCAGCTTGGTACCGATTTCCTGGTGCGCCATTTCGCGGCCACGATAGCGCAAGGTGATTTTGACCTTGTCGCCTTCTTCGAAGAAGCGCTGCATTGCGCGCATTTTCACGTCGTAGTCATGATCATCGATCATCGGGCGGAGCTTGATCTCCTTGATTTCGACGATCTTCTGCTTCTTGCGGGCCTCGGCGGCCTTCTTCTGCGCCGAATACTTGAACTTCCCGTAGTCCATGATCTTGCAGACGGGGGGCTCACATTCGGCGAAATCTCGACCAGATCCATACCGGCTTCCATCGCCATCTTGATCGCAGCAATGGTTTCCACGGTGCCGTGGTTGAGGCCGGTCTGATCAATCAGCTGGATCTGCAGATTGCGAATTTCATCGTTGGTGCGCGGCCCGTCTTTGGTTGCGGCGGGCGGGGCTCTGTTGGGACGGCGAATGGGTAACTCTCCAATGTTGTTTAGGAAGGCCGCAGTGTGAAGGAATAAGGCGTTTGGAGCAAGCAAACTCACGCAACGCAGCGTCAAATCACTCAAATACGAGGCAATTTCGTCACGCGAAAGGCCATAGGCCTCGTAGACCGCTGACCTTGCTCAAATAGAGTTCCACGGCCCGTTCTGCAAGCCGTGGTTGACAGGAGCGCAACGCGGCATCGAGGTGGACGTTCCCTGGGACGATATGGACGTTGAGGGATCGACGTTGACGATCCCGACCTGCTCAATCAAACAGCAAGCGGCATTTCAGGTCGAACAAGGATGGTTTGATGAGCACAACGGTATCGACCGACCCTATTTTCATCACGGCAGGTACAGGCAGTAGCCGCCGCCAGATCGCCATCCGGGTCCGCGATGGCGCTGCTCCGGGCCTGTTCTGGATGAGCGGCTTCAAATCCGACATGCTGGGTGGCAAGGCGGTGGCGCTCGATGCCTGGGCCGCCGACCATGGCCGGGCCTGTGTACGTTTCGATTATTCCGGCCATGGCGAATCCGGTGGCGATTTCGTCGATGGCACGATCGGCCAATGGCTGGAGGATAGCCTCGCGGCGTTCGATGCAGCCTGCCAGGGTCCGCAGGTGGTGATTGGCTCGTCGATGGGCGGCTGGATGGCACTCCTGCTGGCGCGCGCGCTGGCCCGACGCGGCAAAGTGGGGCGCGCGACGCTGAAGGGTCTGGTGCTGATCGCGCCGGCGCCGGATTTCACTGAAGAGCTGATGTGGAAAGGCTTCTCGCCGGAAATCCGCGCGGAGATCGAGACCACCGGTCAATGGCTGCGCCCGTCGGAATATGGCGAGCCCTATCCGATCACGCGGCGGTTGATCGAGGAGGGGCGCAATCACCTGCTGCTCGGCAGCACGATCGATGTGGGTTGCCCCGTGCGAATTCTTCAGGGCCGGCAGGACCCCGACGTTCCCTGGCAGCATGCTTTCCGTCTGGCCGAACGCCTGCCGAGCGACGACGTCGTGCTGACCATGATCCAGGACGGCGACCATCGGCTGTCGCGGCCGCAGGACATTGCGCGACTATTGTCGGCTGTGGCGGAGTTTTGATTGCATCGCCCGCACCGTTGAATAGGCTCGCCTGAAAAGAGCGATCAATCAGCGGGAGGAACTGGGGATGGATGCCACGGCGATGCTGCGCGCATTTTGCGATGCTGTCGAACAGCGTGACGGCCAGAGCTTCGCTGCGCTGTTCACCGAGGACGGCGTCTATCACGACGTTTTCTACGGCGCCTTCGAAGGCCGCGCCAAAATCGCCGACATGGTCGATGACTGGTTCTACCGGACCGCGGATGATTTTCGTTGGGACATGCACACGCCCGTCAGCGACGGCGCCACGCTCTATGCGCGCTACACATTCAGCTATCGCTCGAAACTCCCCGAAGCCAATGGCGGCCGCGCGATGTTCGAAGGCGTTGCGATCATGACGCTGCGTGACGGCAAGATCGTGAGCTATCATGAAGTGGCCAATACGGCGCCGGCCTTCGTCGATCTGCATTTCGCGCCGGAGCGTATCGCCAAGATCGTCGCCAAGCAGGGTGAAGCGCTCAAAGCGCGACCGGAGATGGCGCGACACCTGACGAACTGAGGGCCAGTCGCCACTCGCTGCCGACGCTCTCGTCCTGTTCGGCCTCAGTGAACTGCACAGCCAATGCAGCAAACGCATCCGCAGGCATCAGCTGCGACAACGCCCACACTGCAGCTCCGCGGACCACGGGGCTTTCATCGCCGAGCAGTCGCTGCGCGTCGTCGATCAGCGACAGGTCGTTTGAATTGCCGATGGCGATCAGCACATTGCGAATGAAGCGGTTACGGCCAATGCGCTTCACGGGCGACTTCGTGAAGAATGTGCGGAAAGACGGGTCATCGAGCCTTACAAGTTCGGCCAGCGACGGCGCGCGCAACTCATCGCGTGCGGCGAGTTTGATCTCGCGGCCTTCCTGAGCGAACTTGTTCCACGGGCAGGCGGCGAGGCAATCGTCGCAGCCATAGATGCGATTGCCCATGGGTTTGCGGAATTCGTGCGGGATCGGGCCCTTGTTCTCGATCGTGAGATAGGAAATGCAGCGCCGCGCATCGAGTTTGTAAGGCGCCGGAAAGGCCGATGTCGGGCAGCTGTCGAGACAGGCCTGGCACGAACCGCAGCTATCATTCGCCCGCGCATCACGCGGTAATTCGAGCGTAGTGAAGATCGCGCCGAGAAACAGCCACGAGCCGAATTCGCGCGAGACGAGATTGGTATGCTTGCCCTGCCAGCCCAGACCCGCAGCGCCGGCAAGTGGCTTCTCCATCACGGCGGCCGTATCGACGAACACCTTCACATCGCCGCCGGCTTGCGCGATCAGCCAGCGCGCCAGCAGCTTCAGGCGCTTCTTGATGAGGTCATGATAGTCGTCGCCGCGGGCATAGACCGAGATCGCGGCATGCGAGCACTGCTTCAGAATCTCAAGCGGGTTCTCGTCGGGTCCATAATTGACGCCGAGCATGATGACGGAACGAACATCCTGCCACATCACCTTCGGGTCGGCGCGGCGGTCTGGATTGTCGGCAAGCCACTCCATGTCGCCATGGGCGCCGGCATTGAGAAATTCCTGCAGCCGCTCGCGCACGCCGGCAATGGCATCGGGATCGGTGATCCCGATTGAATCGAAGCCCAGCGCCTTCGCCTCGCGCGTCAGCGTATCCTTGAGATCGGCGGGAAGCGTGGCGCGGTCGTCGTTAGCGGATGGGCTCAGAAATCGAGATCCACATAGGTCCGCGATGCCGGCACGCCCGCCAGCCATTCGCTCAGCAGCGGTCGGAACGACGGACGGGATTTCACCCGCGCGTACCACGCCTTCGCCGCGTCGTCCTCGCTCCATGGCACATCGCCCAGATAGTCGATCGCCGACAGATGGGCTGCCGCGACCAGATCCGCGTAAGTCAGTCGGTCACCGGCCAGAAAATTGCGCGTCCGCGCCAGCCAGCCGATATAGGCCAGATGATAGCGCACATTTGCGGTGGCTGCGCGAATCACATCCATCGCCGGGGCGCCGCCGCCGACCTCTTCGCTCATGAAGCGCTTGTAGATGCGCTCGGTGACCAACGGACCGGAGGCTTCCTCGAAGAATTTCTCGTTGAACCACGCCATCAGCCGGCGCACTTCGATGCGTTCCGCCATCGCGACAGGCAGCAGGCGGCGATCGCCCATCTCCGGTCCATGGGTCTCGTCTATATACTCGGCAATGATCCCGGCGCCAGGAATGGGCGGGAAACCGTCGGTGAGCAGCACAGGCGTAGTTCCCGCAGGATTGAGCGCCAGAAATGCCTCGCGTCGATCCCACGGCCGCTCGTCCACCAATGTGAGGTCGAGTCCGTATTCGCCGAGTACGAGACGAATGAAGCGGGAATGCGGACAGAACGAGTGATGGTAAAGCGTGTACATGCGGGCCTTGATAGTTATGCGGTCGTTAAGAAAGCGTCTCGGTTGCGTCGGTGGTAAAAGTGTCACGCGGCGCGCGCCAAACTAGCGAAGCTTGGCTCTGAGGCAACCCGCGAATGTGATGGTATTTGCGATTGCAGCAATGAAGGGAATAGGCGAGAAGAACCCGGCTTTTTCAGGCCCACACTGACGAAGGACAGATAAGCAGATGATGTCTGATGCGATAAGGGCGGTGATTCTCGGCATTATCGAGGGTGTCACCGAGTTCCTGCCGGTTTCCTCAACGGGGCATCTGCTGCTCGCGGAACGCTTCTTCGATCTGGGCGAGGACAATTTCTGGAAGAGCTTCGCCGTGCTGATCCAGCTCGGCGCCATTCTGGCGATCCTTGCACTTTACTTCGGCAAGTTGTGGCATATCGCGCTGAACCTGTTCAAAGGCGACACTGCGGCGCGCCGTTTCGTGGTCGGCGTGCTGGTCGCGTTCCTGCCTGCCGCGATCATTGGCGCTGCCGCCGGCGGCTACGTCAAAAGCTATTTGTTCAATCCGTGGGTCGTGTGCTTTTCGTTGATTGTCGGCGGTGCGATCCTGCTCTGGGTCGATCAGCTCGATCTTAAGCCCGTGCATCACGATGCCACCACGTTCCCGTTGCCGATGTATCTCAAGATTGGTCTCGCGCAGTGCGTGGCGATGATCCCTGGCGTGTCGCGCTCCGGTGCCACCATCGTCGGTGCCATGCTGCTTGGCGCCGAGAAGCGTGCAGCGGCCGAGTTTTCGTTCTTCCTGGCGATCCCGACAATGGTCGGGGCCTTCGTCTATGATCTCTACAAGAGCCGCGCGGATCTCTCGGTCGATCACGGCGTGATCATCGCCATCGGTTTCGTGGTGTCGTTCATCACCGCGATCATCGTGGTGAAAAGCTTTCTCGGCTACGTGACCCGCCACGGCTTCGCGTTGTTCGCATGGTGGCGCGTGATCGTCGGTACGCTCGGGCTGATCGCGCTGGCGCTGGGCTACTGAATTTCACATACCCTGCTGTCATCCCCGCCGCGCACGCCTTTCGGCGTGCCAGGCGGGGGCGACAATATCGTCAGTTTATGCCGTTATGTGCGAACTGACCGGTAGCGCGGAAGCGCCAGAGATATTGTGGCGCAATCGCTTCCAGCGAATCAGCGGCAATACCCAAGCCATCCAGCGTTAGCCCGGCCGCCTTGGCGGCTTCCGACACCACATTGTCGACGCGCAGCATGGTGACCTGATCCGGCGTCAGCTTGAAGTCGCCCGGAGCGAATTGCAGGAAATAGGACTGCAGCTTGGCGATGGCCGTCGGCACCGGCAGCGTCATGCGCTTGCGCTCGATGGTCGCAAGGATGATGTCGATGATTTCACTCATCGTCAGCACTTCCGGACCGCCGAGTTCATAAGTGGCGCCCGGCTTGGTCTTGCCGTCGACGGCATCGGCCGCAGCCTGGGCGACATCGCCCACATAGACCGGCTGCATTTTGGTCGTGGCGCCGAACACCGGCATCACCGGGGCCATCCGGGCGAGATTGGCAAATCGATTGGTGAACTGATCCTCGGGGCCGAACACGATCGACGGGCGCAGGATCGTTGCGGAAGGCACGGCCGCCAGCACGGCCTGCTCACCGGCCGCCTTGGCACGGGCATAGGCCGATTCGGAATCGGCATCGGCGCCGATGGCTGAAAACTGCACCATCCGCGCGCCGATCTCGGCGGCGGCCTGCGCCACCGCGCCGGCGCCCCGCGCCTGCACGGCATCAAAGGTCTGCGCGCCGCTTTCGGTCAGGATGCCCACCAGATTGACGACGATGCTGGCATCGCGCATTGCGGCCTTGATCGAGGCCGGGTGGCGCAAATTGGCCTGAACAATGTTGATCTGTCCGACACGGCCAAGCGGCTGCAGATGGCCGGCCAGTTCCGGCCGACGCACGGCGACCCTGATCCGGTATTCGCGCTTGGCCAGCGCGCGGACCACATGGCGTCCCACGAAGCCGGATCCGCCGAAAACCGTAACGAGGGTGTCGATGGGGGCAGCCATGGATCAGTTCCTTGAGTCAGTCATGCAAGGGCAAAACGGGGGAATTTAGACCAATTCGCGATACGCCAACGCGCGGGGCCTGTACAGCGGATTTGGAATTGAACGAAGCAATTTGACAAGCGCGTAACGGCCCCCTACTAACCGCGCCACGTGCCTCGCACGTGCCCAGGTGGCGGAATTGGTAGACGCGCTGGCTTCAGGTGCCAGTGGCTTAACGGCCGTGAAGGTTCGAGTCCTTTCCTGGGCACCACGGTGCTCCTAAGTCTCTGATATTCAGAGCAATTCAATGAATTTGACAGTTTGGGGCCGCGCGGTCGATGCCTGCGGGCGCGGAGATGTCTTGCCCTGCCGTCCCCCGCGAAGTGCGCGCGACATCCGCAAACAGACACTGCACTCTGCTTCTAGCGGGCCATCGCCTGATCATAAGCCACGACAGATGCCTGCGCGGTCGCCTTCACCTCGATAGCGCTCATTCCAGGCCGGTACAGGCTGCTGCCAAGGCCGAAGACCTGTATGCCGGCGGCGATATAGCCCGCGAAATTCCGATCGGAAACACCACCAACAGCCCCAATCACGGCATCCTTGGGCAGAACCGCGCAAATGGCGGCGATGCCGGACGGCCCGAGGATCGACGCCGGAAAGAATTTCAATGCGGAAGCGCCCGCGCGCAACGCGAGGAAAGCTTCGGTCGGCGAGAACACGCCGGGCATCGTGACCATGCCGCGGTTCACTGCCATTGCCAGCACATCGACATCGACATTCGGGCTCACCATCAGACGCCCGCCGACATCAGCGACGCGGGCGCAGTCATCCGCGGTGAGGACAGTGCCGGCGCCGATCAGGGTGTCGTCGCCAAATCGTTTGCGGATCCGTGCGATGGAATCGAACGGATCGGGCGAGTTCAGTGGTACCTCGATCATCTCGAAGCCGGTGTCGATCAACGTCTCGACGATGCCCTCCACCTCGTCGGGCTGCACGCCGCGCAGGATGGCGACGAGCGGACGCTTCACGGTGGGCCAACGGATTGGCTGGTTCATGTGAACTGAGCTCCCCAAAGATGGATTGCGGCCTTGGTCAGGCCGTGTTGCGACGCGCGTTCGGCATCGACGATGGCGACCTCGAAGCCGGCAGCGGCAAGCGCGGACGCATAGAGATCCTTGAGCGCGCCGGCGCCGATCAGGCGCACCGGATGCCGCGTGCCATAGTGCGATCCGGCATCGGCGATTTCTGTGCCGATGAGGAGGCCCGACAGGCGTGCCGCGCCGTCGGCTTGTTGTTGGAAGCCGAGCAGTTGCGCCGCGCGCAAGCTGAAGAGCGAAGCAGTCAAGCCAGCCGGCGCATGGAGCGCGCGTTGCAGGCCGTCGCGGAACGCATCATTCGCTACAGGCGGCGGCGCGTCGTGATCCACAGCGTGTTTCAGGATGCTGTGTTGAGTGATGACCGAAAAGAGCTCGCCGGTCATATAGGTCGTGAATGACACCACGCTGCCGGACTCGATCCAGACCCATTTGCTGTGGGTGCCGGGAATGCAGACGAGACCGGTGAAGCCGGGCTCGGTCACGCCGAGCAGTTGCGTCTCTTCGCCGCGCATGACGTCGGGCGCCGCGGCGTCGGCCTGGGCAATGCCGGGCAGGATACGCACGTCGCCTTGCGTGTCGACACGCTGCGCACCGTCGTGCAAGGCGTCGAGGCGTGTCGGTGTGTGCAGATAGGGCGCCTCGATCCAGCCCTGTCGTGCGCCGGCCATGCCGCAGATCAACACGGGCAGGTCCTGCGTCGCACCGAGTCTGGCAAGGTGATTAGCGAGCACCGGAGCGAAGCCGGCAGTCGCGCAATGCAGCATGCCTTCAGGCCCGCGGGTCTCCGCAAGCACGCTGCCGTCGGCGGCCATCAACCAGCCTCGAAAGCTGCTGGTGCCCCAATCGACTGCAACGAAAGCCGGTTTGCCTGATGTCACGCGTCGCTCCGGCTTCTCATGGCACGAATTCGTGCCGAGCATAGCCGAAAGCGTCGCTGTTGGAAGGCCGTTCGCGGCGGTCGAGCTACAGCATTGCGCACCGACCCTCTTCGCTCAACAGTAATTCTCACACAGCATCGGCTCGGAATCGGTGGGTTGGATCGCGCGCACGGGCGCTTGCGTCAGATGCGGCGTGCCTCCGCGGCTAACAACAGCGCGAAATGCATCCAGGATCGCCGTCGCCATGTCTGGGTGATGCGTCTCGACGGCGCTGTCCAGCCAGTCTGGAAGGTCACGCTGGTTCGAGAGAGCGCAATGCCATTCACCTTCGTCATAAGCGAGCCGACGCACTTGCCACCGCGGCAGTTCGATCGCGATCAAGGCAAGCGCGGCATCGGTCCAGGCGCCGGCCGCGACCAGACGATCGAGGCGCTGGGCCTCCGCCGTGCGACGCATCGCGGGCAGACGCTTGCAGGTGGTGAGGCAGATCGCGGTGAAACTCGTAGCGTCAAGCGGGGCCGTTTCGGATGGCGCATCGCAAAGGGGCGTTCGCTGAATCGAGATGAACGACATGACGGGTCTCCATGAACAGCGCGATCTTCGGAAGACCGCATCATGCAATATCCGTAGTCCGTCATTTGAATACGAGGCAGCTTCGGGCACGAAGATATAAAGGCTGCATAAGCGCTCGAGGACTAGCGGCGCACGCGCATGCGCCCCGCCGCGTCTTTATGAGATTCCTATAAGTTCGCTGCTGGCCTCATCTCGAAAACCTACGTCCTGAATGGCACCTGATCGTGCATCGGGCCCGCGAGCCGTCTGCTCCGTGCCGCCGCAGTCATTGCATCAGGAGCATTCCATGCTGGACATCGTCATGCTGGCCCTCGGGCTCGGCTTTTTCATTCTCACCCTGGGCTACGCCTATGCCTGCGAGCGGCTGTGAGGAGCGCATCATGATTTTCGATTACACGCTCGCCGGCTTCGTGTCCGCGGCATTGCTGATCTACCTCACTTACGCGCTGCTGCGGCCCGAGCGGTTCTGAGCGCGCGCACCTCAAAAGGTCAACTGACATGACAATGATTGGCTGGATTCAAATTGCTCTGTACTGCGCGGTGGTTCTCGCGCTGGTGAAGCCGCTCGGCGGCTACATGACATCCGTTTTCAATGGAGAGCGTACTTTCCTCTCTCCTATTCTGCGACCGGTCGAAGCCGGGCTGTACTGGATCGGTGGCGTCGACGAGAAACGTGAGCAGCACTGGCTGACCTATACGGTTGCCATGCTGCTATTCCACGTGGTCGGCTTCCTCGGTCTCTACGCGATCATGCGGCTGCAGGCCGTGCTGCCGTTCAATCCTGCCGGGCAGTCCGCGGTCGCCGAAGATCTCTCCTTCAACACCGCGATCTCCTTCGTCACCAACACCAACTGGCAGAACTACGGCGGCGAAAGTACCATGTCGTATCTGACCCAGATGCTGGGTCTGACGGTACATAACTTTCTGTCGGCAGCGGCCGGCATCGCATTGGCCGTGGCACTGATTCGCGGCTTTGCACGGTCGTCGATGCGCACCATCGGTAATTTCTGGGTCGATATCACCCGTTGCACGCTCTATGTGCTGCTGCCGATCTGCATCGTCTACACGCTGTTCCTGGTCTGGCAGGGCATTCCGCAGACGCTCGGCGCCTATGTCGATGCGACGACGCTGGAAGGTGCGAAGCAGACCATCGCGGTCGGTCCCGTCGCCTCGCAGGTCGCCATCAAGATGCTCGGCACCAATGGCGGCGGCTTCTTCAACGCCAATGCGGCGCATCCGTTCGAGAATCCAACCGCGCTGTCGAATTTCATCCAGATGATCTCGATCTTCGCGCTGGGTGCGGCGATGACCAATGTGTTCGGCCGTATGGTCGGTAATCCCAGGCAGGGCTGGGCGATCCTGGCCGTGATGGGCGTGCTGTTCATTACCGGCGTCGCGATCACCTATGGCGCTGAAGCCTCGGGCACCACAGGCCTGAATGCACTCGGTCTCACTGGCGGCAATATGGAGGGCAAGGAGATGCGCTTCGGCATCGTTGCCTCCAGCCTGTTCGCCGTCATCACCACGGCAGCATCCTGCGGTGCGGTCAATGCGATGCATGACTCGTTCACAGCGATTGGCGGCATGATCCCGCTGATCAATATGCAGCTCGGCGAGATCATCGTCGGCGGCGTCGGTGCCGGTCTCTATGGCATGCTGCTGTTCGTCGTGCTGGCGATCTTCGTCGCCGGTCTGATGGTCGGTCGCACACCGGAATATGTCGGCAAGAAGATCGAGGCGCGCGAAGTAAAGATGGCGATGCTTGCCATTCTCGTGTTGCCGCTGATGTATCTCGGTTGGACCGCGGTGTCGGTGGTGCTGCCCTCGGCCGTGGCCTCCATGGCCAATGCTGGGCCGCATGGCTTCACTGAAGTGCTCTACGCCTTCACCTCGGCCACCGGCAATAACGGCTCGGCCTTCGGCGGGCTCACTGGCAACACCTTCTTTTACAACCTCACACTGGCGAGTTCGATGTTCGTCGGCCGCTTCTTCATGATCGTGCCAGCCATGGCGCTAGCCGGATCATTGGCCGCGAAGAAGTCGATCCCGGCTTCGGCCGGCACCTTGCCGACGACCGGCGGATTGTTCGTCGGCCTCGTCATCGGCGTGATTCTGATCATCGGCGGTCTCACTTTCTTCCCGGCGCTCGCGCTTGGGCCGATCGTCGAGCACCTCGCGATGACCGCCAGCACCCTGTTCTGATCGGATTTCGGAGTATTCATCATGGAAACGTTGAAACTGCAGAAGCGGGTGCCGGTCTCGGCCATGCTCGATTCGAAAATTGTCATCCCAGCCATCGGCTCGGCTTTTACGAAACTCGATCCGCGACTGATGATCAAGAACCCTGTGATGTTCGTGGTCGAGGTCGTCGCCGCACTCACCACGGTGATCTTCATCAAGAACGTCATCACCGGCGGAAGCGATCTGGGATTTGCATTCCAGATCATCCTCTGGCTCTGGTTCACGGTGCTGTTCGCCAACTTTGCCGAAGCCGTCGCCGAAGGGCGCGGCAAGGCGCAGGCGGAATCGCTGAAGAAGACCCGCACCGAAAGCCAGGCCAAGCTGCTCACCGGCAGCGACAGCGGTGACAAGAGCTATCGCATGGTCTCGGGCACCAGCCTGAAGGTCGGCGATGTCGTTCTGGTGGAAGCCGGCGACAACATTCCGTCCGACGGTGAAGTGATCGAAGGCGTGGCTTCAGTCAATGAGGCGGCGATCACCGGCGAGTCCGCACCTGTCATTCGTGAATCTGGCGGCGATCGCTCGGCGGTCACCGGCGGCACGCAGGTGCTGTCCGACTGGATTCGCGTCCGCATCACTGCGGCGCAAGGCTCGACCTTTATCGACCGCATGATCAAGCTGGTCGAAGGCGCCGAGCGGCAGAAGACACCGAACGAGATCGCGCTGAACATTCTCTTGGTCGGCCTCACCATCATCTTCGTGTTCGCGACGGTGACGATCCCGAGCTATGCGGCCTATGCCGGTGGTTCGATCTCGGTGGTGGTGCTGGTGGCGCTGTTCGTGACCTTGATCCCGACCACCATCGGCGCGCTACTTTCGGCTATCGGCATTGCCGGTATGGACCGCTTGGTGCGCTTCAACGTGCTGGCGATGTCTGGCCGCGCGGTGGAGGCGGCCGGCGATGTCGATACGCTCTTACTGGACAAGACCGGCACCATCACGCTCGGCAACCGTCAGGCGACAGCCTTCCGTCCGGTGCGCGGCGTGACCGAACAGGAACTGGCCGATGCGGCGCAGCTTGCATCGCTCGCGGACGAAACCCCGGAAGGCCGCTCCATCGTCGTGCTGGCCAAGGAGAAATACGGCATCCGCGGCCGCGACATGGCCGAACTGTCAGCGACTTTCGTGCCGTTCACCGCACAGACCCGGATGAGCGGTGTCGATGCCGGTGGCTCGTCGGTCCGCAAGGGCGCGGTGGATTCGATACTCGCTTACGTTAACGGTGGCTCGTCGTTCGCCGTGGCGTCCGGCAACACTGTGCGTGCGATGCAGCCGGCCGCGATGTCGGATACGGCACGCGAGATCCAGGCGATCTCCGACGAGATTGCAAAGGCCGGCGGCACCCCGTTGGCGGTCGCGCGCGATGGCAAGCTGCTCGGCGTCATCCATCTGAAGGACATCGTCAAGGGCGGCATCCGTGAGCGTTTCGCGGAGCTGCGCCGTATGGGCATCCGCACCATCATGATCACCGGCGACAATCCGATGACCGCTGCAGCCATCGCAGCCGAAGCCGGTGTCGATGATTTCCTGGCGCAGGCGACACCCGAGGACAAGCTGCAGCTCATCCGCGACGAGCAGGCCAAGGGCAAGTTGGTGGCGATGTGCGGCGACGGCACCAACGACGCGCCGGCACTGGCGCAGGCCGATGTGGGCGTTGCGATGAACACCGGTACGCAGGCAGCGCGTGAAGCCGGCAATATGGTCGATCTCGACTCCAATCCGACCAAGCTCATCGAGGTCGTCGAAATCGGCAAGCAGCTCCTGATGACGCGGGGGGCGCTGACCACGTTCTCGATCGCCAATGACGTGGCGAAGTACTTCGCCATCATCCCGGCGATCTTCCTCGCCTTCTATCCGCAGCTTGAAGCGCTCAATGTCATGAAGCTGGCGAGCCCGCAGAGCGCCATCCTGTCGGCTATCATCTTCAACGCGATCATCATCATTGCGCTGATCCCGCTCGCCCTGAAAGGCGTCGCCTATCGTCCGATCGGCGCCGGCGCATTGCTCGGCCGCAATCTGCTGATTTATGGCCTCGGCGGCATCATCGTTCCGTTCATCGGTATCAAGGCGATCGACCTCGTCGTCACCGCCTTGCACCTGGTTTGAGGAGTTACGTTATGTTGAGAGAAATTCGCCCGGCCATCGTTCTGCTGCTCGGCCTCACCGCCATCGCTGGCCTCGGCTATCCGCTCGCGATGACGGGCGTCGCCGAAGCGATCATGCCGAACCAGGCGCAAGGCAGCCTCATCGAACGGGACGGCAAGGTTGTCGGCTCGTCCCTGATCGGTCAGGAGTTCAAGGGCGACGAATACTTCCACGGTCGCCCATCCGCGACCCTGGGTCCCGATCCGCAGGATTCTACCAAAACCGTGCCGCAGCCCTATAACGCGGTGAACTCGATGGGCTCTAATCTCGGTCCGACCAGCAAGGCGCTGATCGACCGCGTCAGGGACGACGTCGAGAAGCTGAAGGCGGAGAATCCATCGATGCCGGTGCCGATCGATCTCGTCACCACCTCGGGCAGCGGCCTCGACCCCAACATCTCGCCGGAGGGGGCGCTGTTTCAGGTGCCTCGCGTCGCCAAGGCGCGTAAGCTGCCGGAGGACCGCGTCCGCCAGCTGGTGACCGAAAAGGTCGAGGGCCGCCTCGGCGGCCTGTTGGGCGAACCGCGCGTTAACGTTCTCGCCTTGAATCTCGCGCTGGACGCCGCCGCACCCAAGTAGGTCGTCTAGGCCGCAGCCGTAGCGGAGACTATATTGCCTTATGGCAAATCAGCGCCGCGATCCCGATCAACGACCTTCGCCTGAAGCCTTACTGGAAACAGCAAGGCGCGAGGAAGGTGCGGCCGGGCGGTTGAAGATTTTTGTCGGCGCCGCCCCCGGCGTCGGCAAGACCTATGAGATGCTGCAAAGCGCCCACGCCAGGCGCAAGGCGGGCGTCGATGTGGTGGTTGGCGTGGTCGAGACCCACGGGCGCGCCGAGACTGAGGCGCTACTCACGGGTCTTGAAGTCATTCCCCGGCGCCGTATCGATCACAAGGGTCAAGTCCTCGAGGAAATGGACCTCGATGCCTTGATCGCACGGCGGCCGCAGATCGCATTGGTGGACGAACTCGCTCATACCAACGCGCCGGGCAGCCGCCATCCCAAGCGTTATCTCGACGTCGCGGAATTATTGGCCGCAGGGATCGACGTCTATACGGCGGTCAATATCCAGCACATCGAAAGTCTGAATGATGTGGTCGCACAGATCACCCATGTGCGGGTGCGCGAGACCGTGCCGGATTCGGTGTTCGATCGGGCGGACGCCATCGAGCTGATCGACCTCACCCCGGACGATCTGATTCAGCGTCTGAAGGAAGGCAAAGTCTACGTTCCCAAACAGGCCGAGCGCGCGCTGGAACATTATTTCTCGCCTGGCAATCTCACGGCGTTGCGCGAGTTGGCGTTGCGACGGACGGCCGACCGGGTCGATGAGCAATTGCTCACGCATATGCAGGCCAATGCCATCGCCGGCCCATGGGCTGCCGGTGAACGCATTCTGGTCTGTATTAGTGAGGACCCGCGGTCGGCCGGGCTGGTGCGCTACACCAAGCGTCTTGCCGATCGCCTGCATGCGCCATGGACGGCAGTGAGCATCGAAACGCGGCGCAGCCTTCAGCTCACGGAGGAACAGCGCGACAGGCTGGCCGATACGCTGCGGCTCGCTGAAGCGCTTGGTGCCGAAGCCCTGACGATTCCGGGGGCTGGACGGCGGATTGCCGACGATCTGCTCGGCTATGCCCATGCCAACAACGTCACCCAGATCGTGATTGGCAAGGCATCGCGGTCATGGTGGTTCGAACTGGTGCGCGGTTCGGTAGTGCATGATCTCGTGCGGCGCGCAGGCAATATCAGCGTGCATGTCATCGCCGGCGATGCACTGCCGGCCGAACCTGCCGCGAAGCGCGCGCAGATGACCGATCGCGTCGAGCCGTTCGACGCAAAGCCCTATATCGCAGCAGTTGCCGTCGTGGCGGTGGCTCTTGGGGCCGCAACGCTGCTGCGTCCGATCTTCGGCATCGAGAATGTCGATCTGATGTTTCTCACTGCTGTGGTCGGTGTAGCCGTGCGCTTCGGCCTTTGGCCATCGCTGCTGGCGAGCGTCGTGGCATCGCTGAGCTATAATTTCTTCTTCCTGCCGCCGGTCTACACGCTCACCATCACCGATCCGACCAATGTCGCGGCGTTCTTCTTCTTCATGCTGATCGCCATTCTGGTGTCCAATGTCGCGGCGCGGGTACGCACGCAGGCCGTCTCGGCCTTCGGCCGCGTGCGGACGACCGAGTCGCTCTACGCGTTCAGCCGCAAACTCGCTGGCACGGCGGCACTCGACGACGTGCTATGGGCGAGCGCCTATCAGATCGCATTGATGCTCAAGGTGCGCGTCGTTCTTCTGCTGCCGGAACAGGGCGTTATCACCGTCAAGGCCGGCTATCCCCCTGAGGACGAATTGGACAAGGCGGATCTGGCCGCTGCCAACTGGGCCTGGAGCAATGATCGCCCGGCCGGTCGTGGCTCCGAGACATTGCCCGGCGCGAAGCGGCTGTTTCTGCCGATGCGCACCGGCCGTGGACCGATCGGCGTGATCGGCATCGACGATGACCGCACGGGGCCATTGCTGACACCCGACCAGCGCCGGTTGCTGGATGCGCTTGTGGATCAGAGCGCACTCGCCATCGAGCGGGTGCAGCTCGTGGAAGACATGGACCGCGCCGAGCGCAACGTCGAATCCGATCGGTTGCGTCAGGCGCTGCTGACCTCGATCTCGCATGATCTGAAGACGCCGCTGGCCTCCGTGCTCGGCGCGGCTTCCACGCTGCGCGATCTGTCGCCGAAGCTCAGCGAGACCGAGAAGGCCGATCTGCTCGGCACGGTGATTGACGAATCCGAGCGGCTGAACCGCTTTATCGCCAATCTGCTGGATATGACCAAGCTGGAGTCCGGTGCCGTGGTGCCCAATGCAACACTGCAGGATCTCACCGAGATCGTCGGCAGTGCGCTGCGCCGGGCCGGCAAGATCCTCAGCAGACATCGCGTCGCGCTCGATCTGTCGCCAAACCTGCCGATGCTGGAGCTGGATGCGGTACTGTTCGAGCAGGTGCTGTTCAATTTGCTTGATAATGCCGCGAAGTATGCCCCGGATGACACCACCATCACGATCAGGGCCATGCGCGATGCGGACTCAGTCTCGCTGCAGGTGACGGACGAGGGGGCAGGCATTCCACCCGCCGATCTCGAGCAGGTGTTCGATAAATTCTATCGCGCCAACAAGGGCGATCACGTTCGGGCGGGTACCGGCCTCGGCCTTGCGATCTCGCGGGGCTTTGTTGAGGCAATGCATGGCACGATCTCGGCCACCAACCGCGCCGACCGATCAGGCGCCGTGCTGACCATCCGCCTTGCCATCCCGCCGGCCTCCGAAGCTCTGGACACCGCCGCATGAACACCGCTGCCATCAAGGTCCTGATCATCGATGATGAGCCGCCGATCCGCAAATTGCTGCGCATGGGCCTCAGCACCCAGGGCTATGACATCCTGGAGGCTAGCAACGGCAAGATCGCGCTGGAGAAACTGGCGGAGAAACCAGCCGTGATCATCCTTGATCTCGGCCTGCCCGACATCCAGGGCCACGATCTGCTGCAGATGATCTCGCGCCCGCGATGACAGCGTGCCGATCGTGGTGCTGTCGAGCCGCGGGGACGAGGCCGGCAAGGTGCAGGCGCTCGATCTCGGTGCCGACGACTATCTCACCAAGCCGTTTGGCATGGATGAGCTGCTGGCGCGCATGCGGGCCGCGCTCAGGCATCAGCTGCAGGTTCACGGCGAGCGGCCGGTATTCCGATCCGGCGAATTGTCGGTCGATCTGGTGCGCCGCATCGTCAAGGTCGGTGACCGCGATGTGAAGCTGTCCCCGAAGGAATATGAGTTACTGCGAGTCTTGGTGCAGCATGCCGGCAAGGTGCTGACTCACCGGTTTCTGCTGAAGGAATTGTGGGACGAGCTCACCGACGCGCAATATCTGCGCGTTTATGTCCGCCAGTTGCGTCAAAAGATCGAGCTTGATCCGGAGCGCCCGCAATTCGTCCTGACCGAAACGGGTGTCGGCTATCGGCTGCGCGCCGGCGAATAGCCAGCGGCAAACCCGTCAAACGGTGGGTTATTTGGTCTGCCGGGCGACCGATGCCGGTGCGTTGTAATCCAGCAGCCGAATCGCCTCGTCGGCGGCGTCCACCATCTCCGACATCAACTTGCGCGTTCGCTCGAAATCCGCAGCCGACATGCTGCGAAACAGCATATCGTTCACCGGACGCTGAACGGGTGCCAATTCATTGAGCAGCGCGCGCGCTTTCGGCGTGATGGTCAGAATGACGCGGCGGCGGTCTTCCTCATCGGTCTCTTTTTCAACAAGGCCGTTTGATACCAGCTTGTTGATCTCGATCGTAATGAACGCGCCGCTGAAGTGCAGGTGCTCGGCAACCTGATTGACGCCGATCTTCTCATCCGTGCCGCTCAAATGAGCAATGGCGATCAGCACGGTGTATTGCGTGCCGGACAGGCCGATCACTGCGCCGAGTTGCCCGCGCACAGCCTGAAGCCGCGCCGAAAACGCCAATGTGTCATGGACAAATTGACGGAAAGCCCGATCCGATCCGTCGACCATCAATTGTGGCCGCGAAATCGTCGGTTCTACCTTCATTTTACGTGATTTGCTCTTAATCGCCATCAGGTCCCCGCACACCTATGAGTCGTATAGCGGCGGCGTTACGCACAAACAAGTTGGAACCAGTGCGTTTTGATAGCGGGCCAGCCATGCTTGACAGCGCGAGCTTTCGTTCGATAATATAGCTTTGTTATAAAGCTAATGCGCGTCGTTCAGGTTTCGCGATCAGGAGATGACCATGGGCGCCACTGCGGACGTGGATCCCCGCGCCTTCCGACAGGCGCTCGGACAGTTTGCCACCGGCGTCGCCGTAATCACGGCCGAAGCGGCTGATGGCCAGGCGATCGGCTTGACCATGAGTTCGTTCAACTCGGTCTCGGTGGACCCACCGCTGATCCTGTTCTCGATCGACCGCAAGGCCTTCAGCCTCAAGGCGATGACCGAGGCCAAGGGCTATGCCGTGAATATCCTCGGCCGCGATCAGGAGCATCTGTCGAACAAGTTCGCCAGGGCGCTCGGCGACAAGTGGGCGGCGGTCGAACATACGCTGGGCCATGAGGCGGCGCCCCTGATCGCCGGCGCGCTCGCACACTTCGAATGTGCGCCATACGCGCAATATGACGGCGGGGACCATGTGATCTTCGTCGGCCGGGTGGTGAAGTTCAGCGCCTATCCGGCCAACGAGCCGTTGGTCTTCTTCCGTGGGGCCTATCGCAGCCTTGCAAGTACCGAGCGCAGCCCGGAATGGCCGCTGCCGATGCACTACTGAAATAACGCACCTGAAAATGCTACCCATGACTGAAAGTGATCGAGGCAACCCATGATCAAGACCGGCGAACAGCACATCGCGAGCCTGCGCGACGGCCGTGAAATCTATCTCGATGGCGAGCTGGTGGATGACGTGACCACCCATCCGGCGTTCCGGGGGGCGGTGGCTTCGATCGGACGGATGTTCGATTTCCAGAGCGCGCCGGAAAATCGCGAGCTGATGACTTTCGAGACCGAAACCGGCACCCGCGCCAACCGGATCTGGGAATTGCCCGGCAGCTATGATGCGCTGGTCAATCGCCGCCGCGGGCTGGAAGCCTGGACCGAGCTGCATGCCGGCTTCATGGGCCGCGCGCCGGATCACGTCGCCTCCTGCATCGCTGGTATGTATATGGGCGTCGAAGTCTTCGAGGCCTACAACAAGGATCGCGCCAAGGCGCTGGCGGATTACTATCGCTACGCTCGCGACAACGACCTCTACCTCACTTATGTAATCATCAACCCGCAGGCCGACCGCTCCAAGAGCGCGGCCGAGCAGGCCGATCCGTTCCTGTCAGCAGGCGTGGTGTCGCGCGATGCCGAGGGCCTGACGATCCGTGGTGCCAAGATGCTGGCCACCGGCGGCATCATGGCCAACGAGGTGTTCGTCACCTGTATCCAGCCGCTGCAGCCCGGCGACGAGAAATACGCGGTGTCTTTCGCGGTTCCGATGAACACCAAGGGTCTGAAGGTTCTGTCACGTAAGTCCTATGAAGCCGCATCGCCGTCGGTGTTCGACAATCCGCTGTCGAGTCGCTCTCGATGAAAACGATGCCGTGCTGTACTTCGACGACGTGAAGGTGCCTTGGGATCGCGTGTTCATCGTCGATGACATCGCGATGTGCCAGAAGCAGTTCCATGCGACCCCGGCGCATGTGTATCAGAACTATCAGGCCATGATCCGGCTCTCGGTGAAGCTGCGCTTCCTGATCGGGATCGCGCATCGGACCGCCGAGACCAACGGCATCAGTGGCTTCCCGCAGGTCAAGGAAATGCTCGGCCAGCTCGCAGCCGAAGTGTCGATGGTCGAAGCCTTCGTCGTCGCGATGGAGACCAAGGGCACCCAGCGCGGCGCCTATTACGTGCCGGACCGGGCGATGCTGTATTCGGCACAGGTCCTCACCCAGCAGCTCTATTCCAAGGTCATCAACACCCTGCGCGAACTCGCTGGCGGCGGCATGATCATGCTGCCGTCCTCGGTGAAGGACTTCGCCAATCCTGAATTGGCGCGTCTGATCGGCAAGACCCAGCAGTCCCCTGCCGCCAGCGCGACCGAGAAGGTCAAGTTTTACAAGCTGGCCTGGGATGCGGTCGGCTCCGAATTCGCCTCGCGTCACTCGCAATACGAGATGTTTTTTGCGGGCGCGACCTTCGTCACCAAGGGCCATGCATTCCGGACTTATGATTGGATGAAATCGGCGGCGTTGCTCGACAAGATGCTGTCCAGCTATGACCTTGCCGATGAAGTCTCCACCTCAACGGCGCCGGCTGCCTCGCCGCGCGCTGTCGCTTGATCTGTCCCCTCAGGAACACTGACCATGGCCATCAATAAACTTCACGATGAATTCCGTACCGTCGATATGTCTTCGGGATGGGAGACGCCCGCGGGCTATCCGGCAGGCATCCAGCAGAAGATCCTGTCGGGGGCGCTCGACGAAGTGACCAGGCGTGGCAGCCGCACCCGCCTGCTGCGCTTCGAGCCGGGCGTCTACACTACCGAGCCGTTCGTGCACGAATATTGGGAAGAAGTGTTCCTGTTCACCGGCGACCTGATCGTCGGCAATGACAAGCAGGGCAATGGCGGCGAGTCCTTCAAGCCGAACACCTATGCCTGCCGTCCGCCCGGCGCCTATCACGGCCCGTTCAAGTCGGTTGGCGGCTGCGTGTTGATGGAAATCCACTATTTCGACCCGGCCTGAGCCGTTTCGCGCCTTCTCCTGATGGCGGCGCGCTTTCTTCGTGGCGCGACCGCTGCTTCTTCGGAAGGTTTCTCCTCGGCCGGCGTGGCCGTCTTCGGTTTGATCCGAAGTCGCAAACGTCCGGTCGAGCCCTCTCCGACCTCGAATGTCTCCATTTTGCGCACCAGGTCGCTCAGCTTCTTGAAGCCGTAGGTGCGGACGTCAAAGTCGGACACGGTGTTCGGAAGTTGTTCTCCAACCCGGTCCAGATTGACCCAGCCGTCTTCGTTGCTCAGTTGGGATACCACCTTTTCCAGAATGGGAACTGCGGCAGTGGGGCTTTGCAAAGCTGCCGGCTTGGATGGTTGCTCCGTGCTTGCCGTCGCGCGTTCGGGTCTCAGGTTCTCCGTATAGATGAAGCGCCGGCACGCCTGCCGAAAACTCTCGGGTGTTTTCCGCGTGCCGAAGCCGTAGACGTCAGCGCCTTGCTCGCGCAGCCGTGAGGCGAGACGTGTGAAGTCGCTGTCGGAGGACACCAGGCAAAAGCCGTCGAACCGCCCGCTATGCAGCAGGTCCATCGCGTCGATCACCAGCGCGATGTCGGATGAGTTCTTGCCCTTCGTGTAGGCGAACTGCTGATAAGGATCGATGGCGTGTTTTTGCAGGATGTCGGCCCAGGATCTGAGCTGCGGACTTGAGAAGTCGCCGTAGATCCGGCGAACGCTGGCTTCGCCAAATTTGGAGATTTCCTCGAACAAGCCTCCGGCGATCTGCGGGGACGTGTTGTCGGCATCGATCAGGACTGCGAAACGGGGCAAACGCTGCTGTGCGACGTTCATCTGCAACCTCTGCCCGCTGGATGAATGGCCCGCTCAGTCTGTCAGCTTTTTGCTGCAAGCGAAACATACCTGAGGGAGCGTATCTCTCGTCAGCCCGGCCATTGCGCGGTAAAGTCACCCAAATCCCGCGAATCGCGGGCGCTGAAAGAGGCAATTGAGACCATGACCATCCGCCTGCATCGTGGCGATCTGCCAGATCTGAGCCGCTACACCGATTCAGTTGCGATCGACACCGAGACCATGGGTCTCAATCCGCATCGCGACCGACTATGCGTGGTGCAGCTCTCGCCCGGCGATGGAAGTGCCGATGTCGTGCAGATTCCGATGGGCCACACGGATGCGCCGAACCTGAAGAAGCTGCTCGGCGATCCCAAGGTGACCAAGATCTTTCACTTTGCGCGGTTCGATCTCGCCGCTCTCTACAACGCGCTCGGCGTCATGCCCGAGCCGGTCTATTGCACCAAGATCGCCTCCCGCCTGTGCCGCACCTATACCGACAGGCATGGTCTCAAGGATCTGGTCCGTGAAGTCCTGGGCGTCGATCTGTCGAAGCAGCAGCAGTCGAGCGATTGGGGCAGTCAGACCCTCAGCGAGGCCCAGCTATCCTATGCGGCGTCGGACGTGCTGCATCTGCATGGGCTGCGCGAGCGGCTGAACGTCATGCTGGCGCGCGAAGCCCGCACCGAACTGGCGCAGGCTTGTTTCGACTTCCTTCCGACCCGGGCCAAACTCGACCTTTCGGGTTGGGAAAACGAGGACATTTTCGCTCATTCGTGACCGGCCTGCGGCGAAGTGACTTTCTGAAACAGTCCAGGGTCCCTCCCGCCGCGTTTCGGTCATACTCCTCGTTCTGGTGGGGCGGGGCTGCAAACCGGTGCATTTCAGCGTAGACTGGCGCCGGTTTGGCAGGCCTTTCGGTGTGGCCCTTTTCGGCATGGCCCGTTGGAGCGACGGTGAGTTCAGTTCAGATTCCCAGCTATCAGGCGGGCATGGATGCGCGGTTCAGGGCCGCGGCACGCCATAGCCGTCTGGTGCGTCTGCTGCGGATTGCTGTCCCTGCTGTCGTGATCCTGTCGATGGCGGCAATTGTCGGTGTGTCGATCTTCAATCCGTTCCGGATCCTCGCCAAATTGCCGCTCGACATGGGCAATCTGGTCGTTTCGGGGACCAAAATCACTATGGAGACGCCGCATCTGGCCGGTTTCTCGCCGGACGGGCGGCCATATGAGCTATGGGCCAAGGCCGCGACGCAGGATCTGACGGATCCCGACAATGTCGAACTGACAACCTTGCGCGCCAAGGTGATGATGGAAGACAAGTCGACGATGACGATGGATGCCCGTACCGGGAAGTTCAATTCGAAGGCGCAGATGCTTTATCTGTACCAGGACGTTTTCCTGCAAACGACGACCGGCTACGAAGCCCGGCTGACTCAGGCGAACATTGATATTGCCAATGGCACCGTCACGTCGGACGAGCCGGTCGACGTCAAACTTCTCAACGGCACTCTGCTCGGGCAACGGATGCGCATCACGGAACATGGTGAGCTGGTTCGGTTCGAGGGCGGTGTTTCGATGAACCTGAAAATGGACCCGCCTTCGCCGGATGCTTCGGCTCAGCCTGAGACCGCGGCAGAGCCCGAAGTCGCGCCGGAGCCCGCGAAACCGCGGGCCGCCAACGGCAAGCGCGCCAACGCGAAATGAATGTGATGATTTTTCCCGTCAGTAATGTCCGATTCCGCGGGGTGACCGCCGCTGCGATCGCCGTGCTCCTGCTGGCTTTGACAGCCGATGCACATGCGCAGAGCGCGGTGCAGGGTGTGCCGAATGCCATGCAGGGCTTCTCACAGAATCGCGATCAGCCCATTCAGATCGAGGCCGCATCGCTGGAAATGCGCGACAAGAAGAAGGAAGCGACCTTCGCAGGCGATGTGAAGGTCGTCCAGGGCGACACCACGATGAAGTCGAAGACTCTCGTGGTCTTCTATGACGGCGGTGGCTCCGCGAACGAGCCGGCGGCCAAGGCTGCGCCCAAGGCACCGATCAAGGCTGCGCAGCCGGGCCCGGGTGGCTCGTCGGCGATCAAGCGGCTTGAAGCGCGCGGCGGCGTCATCGTCACCCAAAAAGACCAGGTCGTCACCGGCGAGACGGCGGTGTTCGACACCCGGACCAATCTCGTCACCATGCAGGGCAATGTTGTGCTCACCCAGGGCAAGAATGTGCTGCGCGGCGATCGTCTGACCGTGGATATGACCACGGGTACTTCACGCGTTGAATCCAACAGTGGCAGGGTCCAAGGCATGTTCGAGTCGTCCGGCCAGAAGGGTGGCGGTGGCCCGACCTCGATCATACCCGGGCCTGGAGGCGGAAAACCCAAGTAACTCGAAGGGTTTGCCGATATGGACGAGCCCGATCCGGTTGAATCTAGCTGCGTAACCCGTTATCGCCATTGTTTTAATCGACATGGAAGGCTTGGCGTTCGGCTGGGCAAGGGACATCTAGTCCGCCATGCTGTTCCCAGTGATCGAACATGCCGCGACCTGGCGCGGATGACGTTTAAAGGCTGATCGAAGCGCGAATGGTTGATTTCCTCGGCATGTTCCGTCGGCGCGCTCCAAAACGCGGTCCGCAGGGTTTTGCGCGGTCGCCGGTCGACATTACGGCGCTCGGCGACAGCATGGGCGACATGCTGGGCAATCCCAGCCGTGAGGCGCCGCCACTGGCGCGCACCGCCCCGGCCGATACGCCCCAGGTTCCGCAGGCCCGGGCGGAGGCGCCGCGCGCCCCGCAGCCTGCGCCAGCCCGCCGTCCGGACAAGGTGCCGCCGCGGCCGAGAACCAACGGCGCTGCCGCGCCAAAAGCGACCCCGCGTGCAGGCTATCTGGCCGTCCATAACGTCAAAAAAAGCTTCGGTTCACGCCAGGTCACCCGCGGCGTCAGCATCTATGTTCGCCGCGGCGAGGCCGTCGGTCTGCTCGGACCGAACGGCGCCGGCAAGACCACGGTGTTCTACATGATCACCGGCCTGATCAAGCCCGACAGCGGCGCCATTGAGCTTGACGGCCACGACGTCACCCAGCTGCCGATGTATCAGCGTGCGCGCCTCGGCATTGGCTATCTGCCGCAGGAAGCCTCGATTTTCCGCGGCCTCACGGTCGAGCAGAACATTCGTGCGGTGCTGGAAGTCGTCGAGCCCAGCCGCAAGAAGCGCGAGCGCGAGCTCGACGGGCTGCTCGAAGAGTTCAACATCCAGAGACTGCGCAAGTCGCCGTCGATCGCGCTGTCCGGCGGTGAGCGCCGCCGCGTTGAAATTGCGCGCGCGCTGGCGACGCGGCCGAATTACATGTTGCTCGACGAGCCCTTTGCCGGCATCGACCCGATTGCGGTGGGAGATATTCAGGACCTGGTGCGTCACCTAACCAATCGCGGCATCGGCGTGCTCATCACGGACCACAACGTGCGCGAAACGCTGGGGCTGACAGACCGCGCCTACATCGTCTATGCTGGTGAAATCCTGACGGAAGGATCTCCTGAGGAGATCGTGGCTGACCCGGACGTGCGTCGCCTTTACCTTGGCGAGGAATTCCGCCTCTAGACCAAATTTACAATTCGTCAAGCCGTGTACATCAGGCCGGGAAAGAGATAAGCAAGAAACGGACCAACTTTTGGATCGGTTTTTGCCTCCATGGCGCTGACGCAGAGACTAGAGTTCCGGCAATCCCAGTCGCTGGTGATGACGCCGCAGTTGATGCAGGCCATCAAGCTGCTGCAGCTGTCGAATCTCGATCTCGCAACCTTTGTCGAAGATGAACTGGAGCGCAATCCGCTGTTGGAACGCGCCAGCGACGGTCCTGAGCCGCCGGTGGCCGGCGAGGCCAGCCCCGAGCGCAGCGAGTTTTCGAGCCAGGACGAGGCGGGCTATGCCTCCGGCCACGACGATGGTGGCGACCATTCCGATTTTTCCGATCGTACAGGCGGCGACAGCTTCGATGCGCCGGCGCCCGACGAGTGGATGAACCGGGAGCTCGGCACCCGCGCCGAGATCGAACAGACCCTGGATACCGGGCTGGACAACGTCTTCTCCGAAGAGCCGGCCGAAGCCGCCGCACGCAGCGCACAAGACGCTGCCCCGACCGCCTATACCGAATGGGGTGGCGGCGCTTCCAACGACGACAGCTACAATCTCGAGGCCTTCGTTGCCGCGGAAGTGACGCTCGGCAGCCATCTCGCCGAACAGCTCGCGGTGGCGTTCTCGTCGCCCGCGCAGCGCATGATTGGTCAGTATTTGATCGATCTCGTTGATGAAGCCGGCTACCTGCCGCAAGATCTCGGCGACGTGCATGAGCGGCTGGGCGCCTCTCTTGACGATGTCGAAAGCGTTCTCGGCGCGCTGCAGAAATTCGACCCGCCGGGGGTCTGCGCGCGCAGCCTTAGCGAATGTCTCGCAATCCAGTTGCGTGAACAGAACCGCTACGACCCCGCGATGCAAGCACTGGTCGAGCATCTCGATCTCCTTGCCAAGCGCGATATCGGCAATCTCAGAAAAATCTGCGGCGTCGACGACGAAGATCTGACCGACATGATCGGCGAGATTCGCAGGCTCGATCCGAAGCCCGGTCTGAAGTTTGGCTCGGCGCGGACGCAGACCGTGGTGCCTGATGTTTATGTACGGCCGGGTCCCGATGGCGGCTGGCATGTCGAGTTGAACAGTGACACGCTGCCGCGCGTTCTCGTGAACCAGGTTTATTATTCCGAGCTGTCGAAAACGATCCGCAAGGATGGTGACAAGTCGTACTTCACTGATTGTCTACAGAACGCGACCTGGCTGGTGCGTGCGCTTGATCAGCGCGCGCGTACTATCCTGAAGGTTGCGACCGAGATCGTTCGGCAACAGGATGGCTTCTTCACGCAGGGTGTTGCGCATCTGCGGCCGCTGAATCTCAAGGCGGTTGCTGATGCCATTCAAATGCATGAATCGACGGTGTCGCGCGTTACCGCCAATAAATACATGGCGACAAATCGCGGCAGCTTTGAATTGAAATACTTCTTTACGGCGTCGATCGCGTCGGCTGATGGTGGCGAAGCGCATTCGGCGGAAGCGGTGCGACATCACATCAAGCAATTGATTGATGGAGAAAGTCCTTCTCTTATTCTTTCGGACGACACGATCGTGGAACGCTTGCGCGAAGCCGGAATTGATATCGCGCGCCGTACCGTTGCCAAATACCGTGAAGCCATGCGTATCCCGTCTTCGGTCCAGCGCCGCCGCGACAAGCAGAGTATGCTCGGCAATGCACTCACGGCACCCACCACTCCGTCCGATAGGACACCCGACCGATCCCGCGACACTGCACCAGCTTGATTGCACTCCCGTGGAAACGGGATACTGTCGGTTCAAGGCAGAAGAATCGAGGCATCAGCATGACCCTTCGTATCTCGGGAAAAAGCATCAATGTCGGAGACGCTTTGCGAGGCCGCGTGAGCGAACGGACCGATGAGGTCCTTCGCAAATATTTCGATGGCAACTATTCCGGTCACATCACGCTAAGCAAAGACGGCTTCGGCTTCCGCACAGATTGTGCGTTGCATCTTGATTCCGGAATTACGCTCGAAGCGGACTCCAATGCAGCGGATGCTTACGCCAGCGCCGATCAGGCGCTGCTTCAGATCGAGAAGCGTTTGCGTCGCTACAAGAGCCGGCTGAAGGATCGTTCTGCGCGCAAGACGCATGCTGAAAATCAGGCGATGGCCGAACTCACGGCCCCGACTTTGGATGCGCCGAGCTACATCCTTGAGGCGCCCGATCATGAGGGCGATGCCGACAGCGGCTACGATCCGGTCATCATTGCCGAATCGACCAGGTCGCTGAAGCGGTTCTCGGTGAGCGAAGCTGTCATGGAACTTGATTTCACCGGCGCGGCCGTCGTGCTATTCCTGCATGGAAGTACCGGTCGGGTGAATATCGTGTACCGCCGGGGCGATGGTAACGTGGGTTGGGTCGATCCACCGGTGGTTAAACCGTCCTGACGGCATTGACGCCCAAACGGCCCCTCCCTATGGTCCGCCGCCTTTGACAGGGTTATACCGGTCAATGGATTTCGCATGGGGGGTTCCGGTGCTAGAGTACGTCCGGGCGTTCGCGCCCGGCGCGTTTTCCATCACAGGGGACGATGTCCCTTTCCAGTCTTTCTTGACGCTGCCGGTTTTGGTTCTAACTACCCGCTGACGGTCAAACATCCTCGGAACGGTCAATGACGATTACCGATCTGGTCGCGCCCGAGGCGATAATCCCGGCGTTGAAGGTCAACAGCAAGAAACAGGCGCTGCAGGAGCTCGCTGCGCGCGCTTCCGCGCTCACCGGTCAGAACGACCGCGCCATTTTCGAGGTACTGTTGCAGCGTGAGAAGCTCGGCACGACGGCCGTGGGCTATGGCGTTGCCATTCCGCATGGCAAGTTGCCGAAGCTTGACAAGCTGTTCGGCCTGTTTGCGCGCCTCGATCGTCCGATCGATTTCGAGGCCATGGACGGTCAACCGGTCGATCTGGTGTTTCTGCTGCTGGCGCCGGAAGGTGCGGGCGCCGATCATCTGAAGGCGCTGGCGCGGATCGCACGTCTGCTGCGCGATCAGGACGTCGCCAAGAAACTGCGTGCCTCCCGTGACGCGCAGGCGATCTATTCGGTGCTCGCTTTGCCGCCAGCGACAGCCGCCTAACCATCTCACCCGCAGCTTATGCTGGAAGCGCCCGGCTGGACCGGGCGATTCTCCTACTCCCAACCAGATCCCTGCTTGCGTGGGGATGGAAGGCTGGTTGGCCTCGCCAACTTACGCCGCGAATTCCTTGGCCGGGATTGGAGCAAGCGACTCGTTGCGTACCGCCTGCCGCGCGGTGATCGATACGATCTCGTTCATGGCTGCAGAGTCAGCTTCGGCCTGCGTTTCGGCACGGACCGATTCTGCTTCTTCTGCTGCGGCAGCTGCGCGCGATGAGGCTGCCATCCGCAGTGCTGTCTGGATCTGATTGGAATCCGCGCCGCTCTTGAGCAGCAGCAGCGTCAGCAGCGCCTTGACGTCGGAATTCATGGCCTCTGCGCTCTGCTTCATGCGTCGCACCGCCGCTGACGTTTCAGGAACGTTGAGGGCGGCTACGGGACGAAGCTTGGCAACGTTGCTGCCCGAGGCTTCTGTGCCCTGCATGCGGATCGGATTGGCATGCTCTTCCGCCATCATCACCCGCGATGCGGCAGCAAGCTGCAGAGCGTTGTGAATTTCCGACGAACTGGTTCCGGTCTTCAGCAGCAGCAAAGTGAGGAGGGCTTTGACGTCCGAGTTCATCGCGGCACTGTTCTGCATTGTGTTCCTCGCTTGTGAGAAGAGTAATTGGGTTAGTTGAAACGTCGTCCGAACAGCTTTTCGAAGAAGGTTGGTTGTTGCGGCTCGGGTTGAGCGATTTCGGCGACGAGTTTGAGCGACTTGGAGCGCTGGACGTCACGCTTCACCCGCGGCTTTGACGGCAGCATGATTGGCCCCGGCATGACCGCAGCCTCGGCGAAGGTCGTGAGCGTGCCGTCCTCGAGGCTGCCGCGGATCAGGATTGGTGAGAGAAATACGGGATCTGCGAGTGCAGCGGTCGTCGCAAGGTGTGCGTTATTTAGAGTGTCGAGGCTCTGAACTGCCTCGATGCTCCATTGCCCAAGCGGCAAGCGGTCTGACTTGGCCACGAAAGGCAGGTTGCGGTCGGGCGCGATGACGGGAGGGACGGTGCCATCGGCGCGCATCAGGAACACGGCGGCCGCAGCGCAGCCCGGTGCAAAAACGAAGAGCGAGAAACAGGCTGCGATCACCGGCCGACTATCGAAACTCCAAGAGCGGCTTGGCGCAGCCACCTTTACCTCTGGGGCGGTGACTGTTGCACTGACGCTCCGCAGCAGGTCTTCGATTTGAACGATCTGGGCTTGTGTCGATCCATTCATGGCGACCTCGAATCTCAACATGACCAGATTTTCGCAAGTCATGGTGAATGCGTGGTCACCATTTCCTTCTGTGAAACGGCAGCAAATATCAGGCGCGATGATGCCATCGCGTCGGATATCCGGATTGCTATTGATGGGGGGATCAGTTTTTCAGATGGCGCAGCGGATGAGTGGTCGCGTGCGAATCGATTGCGTCTGATGGTGTGCTCACGATATTGACGACGGGTTACCGCGTCATGCAAGCCGAGCGCCTGCGCGTGAGGATCGTCGTTTGGACGCTGGGATACTCGACATTGGGATACGCGGCTGTCGCCGCGTATCCTGACGTCTGCATCCTGGCGAGTTCGCGTCAGTGAACGCTGACTGCCTGCAATTCTTGGCTCCATGCATTCGCGATCGCCGCTTCGCGGCTGTCGGTGAGCATGATCGGTGTACCGTCGGCGGCATGCAGCGCAAACAGCTGCAGGCCCGGCGCAATCAACGGCGCTTGCGGAAACAGTCCCGGCACATCTTCCGAGCGAACCGGCTTCACATAGGCGATCATACCTTCGCCCAGATGCGCCAATGCTTCGGTGGTGACGGCGGCGTTTTCATTGATCGTAACAACTTCAGTCATCGTCTCGACTCCTTCTATGAGATCAAGCGGTCGAGTCCGCTACTCGTTCCACACTCAGGATGCATGACCTGATCAGTTTGTCGCGTCATGCATTATTCGTGTTCATTGATAGCGATTGTCTTAATGACCCTTTCAGGCTCAGGCCTGGCCAGATCAATCGACAACAACCCGTTCTTTAGATCCGCACCCAGCACCAGCATCCCCTCTGCCAGCACGAAAGTGCGCTGGAAGTGGCGCGCGGCGATGCCGCGATGGATGTATTGCCGAGTCTTGTCGTCCTGCTGGCGGCCCCGGATCACGAGCTGGTTTTCCTCGGTGGTCACATCGAGCTGATCGCGAGTGAAACCTGCGACCGCCAGCGTGATCCGCAGGCGTTCGGGTTGACCATTGTTACGGTCGCACCGCTCGATGTTGTAAGGAGGATAACCGTCTGCGCCTTTGACGACGCGATCGAGCGCACGCTCAATCTCGTCGAATCCCAAAAGGAACGGACTAGATAACGAAGGAACACGAGACATACCTACAAAGCCCTCTCGAAGCGACTTTGAGGGGCCCTTACGGCACCCCTGGCCAATCGGCACTCTGCCAACCGGTCAATCAACAATATGGGCATGCCAAAGCCCGGTTCAAGCA
Source organism: Tardiphaga sp. 709 (assembly GCF_032401055.1). Classification (NCBI taxonomy): domain Bacteria; kingdom Pseudomonadati; phylum Pseudomonadota; class Alphaproteobacteria; order Hyphomicrobiales; family Nitrobacteraceae; genus Tardiphaga; species Tardiphaga sp. 709. Next base: position 3,719,202 of record NZ_CP135529.1, read on the forward strand.
CCTCTAAATTGCAGGGAAACCGTTACTAAGGCCTTGAAACCGATCAGATATCGATCCGGTTGCGGCCGTTAGCGCTGAACAGGTGCAGTTTGTCGGGGGAAGCCGTGGCGCGGATCGAAGCACCGATGGCCGGGGCATCCTGGCCGGGGATACGCACGATGACCTCGCCCTCGGGCAGCTCGCCTGGCGTGGCGCTGACGGCCTTCTCGGCCCGCGCCCGGGTGCCATAGACGAAGGTTTCCGCGCCCACCCGCTCGATGGCCTCGACCGTCAGGTTCAGCGTGATGCCGCCGTCAGCTGCCGCCTCGCCGGAGATTGCAAGGTCTTCCGGCCGGACGCCCAGTATACCGGCCTCGGCAGCGCTGCGGCTGTCGCCGGCGAACTGTGCACGGATCTCATCGCCGCTCAGCTTGATCAGGTTCATCGGGGGCGCGCCGATGAAGGAAGCGACGAAAGTGGTCGCCGGTTTGCGGTAGATATCGAGGGGACTGCCGATCTGCTCGACCTGGCCGCCATTCATCACCACCAGAATATCGGCCAGCGTCATCGCCTCCAGCTGGTCATGGGTGACGTAAATCGAGGTCGTCTTCAGGCGACGTTGCAGCTTGCGGATTTCGACCCGCATGGCGACGCGCAGCTTGGCGTCGAGATTCGACAGTGGTTCGTCGAACAGGAACACTTTCGGCTGCCGGACGATGGCGCGGCCCATGGCAACGCGCTGGCGCTGCCCGCCGGACAATTGTCTGGGCTTGCGATCGAGCATGCCGGCGAGTTCGAGCGTCTGCGCGGCTTCGCGCACGCGCGTATCGATCTCCGGCTTCGGCATACCCCTGTTGCGCAGGCCATAAGCCATGTTGTTGTAGACGCTCATATGCGGATAAAGCGCGTAGTTCTGGAACACCATGGCGATGTCGCGATCCGCCGGCTCGATCTCGTTGACGATACGGCCGCCAATATCGACCTCGCCGGAAGTGATGGTTTCGAGGCCGGCAACCATGCGCAGCAAGGTTGACTTGCCGCAGCCGCTTGGCCCGACGAGCACGCAGAATTGGCCGTCACCGATTTCGAAATCGATGCCCTTGATGGCCTCGAAGCCGCCGGGATAGGTCTTGCGGACGTTGCGCAGCGAAACATTGGCCATCTGAATTTACTTCTCCGTCTCGACCAGGCCGCGCACGAACAGCCGCTGCATGAACACCACGACGGCGACAGGCGGCACCATCGCAAGGATCGCTGTCGCCATCGCGAGCTGCCATTCGGCGAGTTCATCCGTCGTCGTCAGCATCTTCTTGATGCCGGTGACGATGGTCTGCATCGATTCCTGCGTCGTGATCAGCAGCGGCCACAGATACTGGTTCCAGCCATAGATGAACTGGATCACGAACAGTGCCGCCATCGTCGTGACCGACAGCGGCAGCAGCGTATCCTTGAAAAAGCGAAAGGGACCGGCGCCGTCAATGCGCGAGGCTTCGAGCAATTCATCGGGGACGGTCATGAAGAACTGGCGAAACAGCAGCGTGCCGGTGGCTGATGCGATTAGCGGCAGGATGAGCCCGGCATAGGTGTCGAGCATCTTCAGATCGGCGATCACCTTGTAGGTCGGATAGATACGGACCTCGACCGGCAGCATCAGCGTGACGAAGATGATCCAGAACGCGGTCTGGCGGAACGGAAAACGGAAATATACCACCGCATAGGCGGAGAGGATCGAGATCATGATCTTGCCGAGCGCGATGCCCATTGCCATGACGAACGAGTTCATCAGCATGTGGCCGACCGGCTCGCGGCTGGCGCGCGAGCCGCCGACGAAAATCGCGCGGTAGTAGTTCTCCAGCGTATGACTGCCCGGCAGCATCGGCATGTTGCCGTTGACCACCGTTGCTGCGTCATGGGTCGAGGCGATCAGCGCGACATAGACCGGGAACACGACGATGAATACGCCGAGCGTCAGGATCGCGTAAGCGAGGATGTCGTTCCAGCGGCGGTGCTCGACCATCAGTACTGCACCTTGCGCTCGACATAACGAAACTGGATGGCCGTGAGCGCGATCACGATCACCATCAGGATCACCGATTGCGCTGCCGATCCACCGAGGTCGCCGCCGAGCCTGCCGTCGGCATAGACCTTGTAGACCATGGTGGTCGTCGCCCCGGCCGGCCCACCACCCGTGACGGCGTCGATGATGCCGAAGGTGTCGAAAAACACATAGACGACATTGACGACCAGCAGGAAGAACGTGGTCGGCGACAGCAGCGGGAAGGTGATCGTCCAGAACCGTCGATATGGTCCGGCACCATCAATCGCCCCGGCCTCCAGTACGCTGCGCGGGATCGCCTGCAGACCGGCCAGAAAGAACAGGAAATTATAGGCGATCTGCTTCCACACCGCGGCCATGACGACGAGCGCCATAGCGTGGTTGCCGTTCAACATTGGATTCCAGTTGAAGCCCATCAGGCGCAGCGGCCGTGCCATGGTGCCGAGCGTCGGGTGGAAGATGAACAGCCACAGCACGCCGGCGACCGCGGGAGCCACCGCATAGGGCCAGATCATCATGACCTTGAAGGTCGGTGCGGCTTTCAGATTCTTGTCGGCCTGGGTGGCGAACAGCAGCGCGATCGACAGCGACAGCGCGGCGACGAGCGACGAGAACACCACGGTCGTTGCCATTGCCTTGTAGTATTCCGGCTGGGCCAGCAGCGTCTGATAGTTCTCCAGCCCGATGAACTCCGAGTTCAGGCCGAACGCGTCCTCGCGCAGGAACGATTGCCAGACGGCCTGGCTGGCCGGCCAGTAGAAAAACACTAGGGTGATGATCAGCTGCGGCACGAGCAACAAATATGGCAGCAGCTTACCCTTGAAGACCGCGGACTTTTCCATGCAGTTCGTCGTGCCCCAGAAAGCAGCCTCATTCTGCTCATGTCATCGCCCGGTCCAAGCACGCAATTGCGCGCGAGGCCGGGCAACGACAGCGTCCGCTTGAAGACTACTTCGCAGTCTTTTCGAAGGTCCGCAACATGGCGTTGCCGCGGCTCACGGCGGTGTCGAGTGCCTGTTGTGCCGTTTTCTGGCCGCCCAGCGCAGCCTCGATCTCTTCGGACCAGATATCTCGCAGTTGCACCATGTTGCCGAACCGCAGGCCGCGCGAATTTTCGGTCGGCTCCTTGTTGGTCAGCTCCTTCAGCGGGGTCTGCAGGATTGGGTTCTTGTCATAGAAACCGTCGGCCTTGGTCTTTTCATAGGCGGCCTTGGTGATCGGCAGATAGCCTGACTCCTGATGCAGCTTGGCCTGACGATCTGTGTCGGACAGGAAGCTGAAGAATTTCGCGATGCCCTTGTATTCGTCGGGCTTCTTGCCGCCCATCACCCATAGCGAAGCGCCGCCGATGATCGAATTCTGCGGCGCGCCGGTAGCTTCGGGGTAGTAAGGCATCGGCGCCGAGGTGAAGGCGAATTTAGCGGTGCCCTTCGCCGTCGCGTAATAGCCCGAGGAGGTCATAAAGAGCGGGCATTCGCCGGAGCCGAAGCGACTCTCGCTGGCATTGGCGCGACCGGAATAATCGTAGGTCTTGTCCTTCTGCAATTCGATCAGCGTCTGCAGATGCTTGACATGCAGTGGCGAATTGAATTTCAGCTCAGTGTCGAATCCGTCGAGTCCATTCGCCTTGGTACCGATCGGCACGTTGTGCCATGCCGAGAACTGCTCGATATTGGCCCAGGTCGCCCAGGCATTGGAGAAGCCGCAGGTCGCATAGCCGGCCGCCTTGAGCTTCTTGGCGCCCTCGAACACTTCGGGCCAGGTCTTGGGAATCTCGGCAATGTTGGCCTTTTTCAGCGCATCCAGATTGACCCACATCACCATCGACGACGAGTTGAAGGGAAACGACAGCATTTCGCCCTTCGATGTCGAATAGTAGCCGGTGATCGCGGGTAGATAGTTGTTTGGATCGAACGGCTCGCCCGCATCCTTCATCAACTGGTAGACAGGTTTGACGGCGCCCTTGGCGCTCATCATGGTCGCGGTGCCGACCTCGAAGACCTGCAGGATGTGCGGTGCGGTGCCGGCGCGGAATGCTGCGATGCCGGCATTCATGGTGTCGGGATAGCTGCCCTTGAAGGTCGGGACCACCTTGTAGTCCGGTTGGCTGGCATTGAAGTCAGCCGCGAGCTTGTTGACGATGTCGTTGTTGCCGCCGGTCATCGCGTGCCACCACTGGATCTCGGTCACCGCCTGCGCGGGCGAAGCAAGCGCCAGCGAGGATGCGAACAAAGTGGCAAGTGCGAATTTGCGGCGGATCATTCAGTTTCTCCCGTTAGCCGTCATCGTCTCGTTGCAACAAAGCTGCGTCGGATGACGTGCATGCGACATTTTGACAGCGCGGATGCTAGGCGGGAAATGGCGGCGTTGGGAAGCCGCAAAAAGTCGAAGACGAGCGGGGCTGCGGATCGCGCAGCCCCGTGTTGTCCTTATCGCTTGCGCTCGGAGCCGCTCACGGTTCCTTTGGCGACCAGCTCCTTGATCTCATCGCCGGAGTAGCCGAACTCCGTGAGGATCTCGTTGAAGTGCTCGTTGAACTTCGGCGGCACGTGGCGCAGGCTCGCTTTGGTGCGATCGAAGCGGACCGGCGAGGCAACGCCCTTGTACCAGTCCTTCTCGATGATATCGCCGCGATGCTTCGTGTGCGCATTGGCGAGCGCCTTGTCGATCGATTGCACCGGACCGGCGGGGAGGCCGGCGCCAAGCAGACGCTCGCACAGCGGTGCGCTATCGTGATCCTTCAGGATCGCTTCCAGCTCGGCACGCAGCGCATCGCGATTCTGCACGCGGTCACGGTTGCGTGCGAAGCGCACGTCCGTGCCGAGTTCCGGCTTGCCAAGTTCACGGCACAGCTTGCGGAAGGTGCCGTCATTGCCGACGCCCATGAAGATGTTGCCGTCGCGGGCAGCGAACACGGCATAGGGCACCAGGTTCGGATGCTCGTTGCCGGTCAGCGCCGGCGGCTTACCGCCATTGTAGAAATAGTTCGCGGTATGCGGATGCATGATCGCGAGACCGGTTTCGTACAGCGTCGCCTCGACGAATTGACCGAGCCCCGATTTGGCACGCTCGGCGAGCGCCATCAGGATGCCGACGCAGGCATAGAGACCGGTCGCCATGTCGACGAGCGCGACGCCGATGCGGGTCGGGCCGCTTTCCTGTGAGCCGGTCGATGCCATCAGACCGACCATCGACTGGATGATCGCGTCATAGCCGGGGTGGCCGCCATGCGGGCCATCGCCGCCGAAGCCCGAGATGCGGCAATGGATCAACTGCGGGAATTTCTCGCGCAGGAAATCGTTGCCGATGCCCCATTTGTCGAGCGTGCCGGGCTTGAAGTTCTCAATCATCACGTCGGCATTTTCGAGCATCCGCATCAGCACCGTGCGGCCGCCCTCGGAGGCGAGGTCGAGACCGATCGAGCGCTTGTTGCGGTTGGTGCCGATGAAATAGGCCGCGTCGTCGTCGTGGAAGGGGGGCCCCAGTCGCGAGTCTCGTCGCCGGCCGGCGGCTCGACCTTGACGACGTCAGCGCCGTGGTCGGCCAGGATCTGGGTGCAATAGGGTCCGCCAAGAACGCGCGACAGATCGATCACGCGCAGGCCGGCAATCGCGCCGGGAGCTATGGGCAAGCTCATTCAATCAGCCTTCTCTCAAGTGTCGTTGGGATATTTTTATGCCAGAGAGCATGTAAGGGCTCTCAGAGCTAGCGGGCTTCCGGCTGGTCAGCAATGGCCTTGTCCGGGCAGCGGCTATGGCCAGAGCGAGGGTATGGCGCAACCGCCAGACGAACGCGAACGGGCTCGGCCGATGGCCGAGCCCGTTCGTATCGAGAGTTAATTCGTTTGCGTCGCTGTGACTCAGACGATCACGGTGCGGACGTCGATATTGCCGCGGGTGGCGTTGGAATACGGGCAGACCTGATGCGCCTTCTCGACCAGCGCTTCAGCTTCTGCGCGCGCCAGACCCGGCAGGGAGACCGCGAGTTCGACATCGAGGCCGAAACCGCCGGCCGAACGCGGGCCGATGCCTACGGTGGAGGTGACCGACACATCCGCGGGCACCTTGGGGCCGCCCTGCGAGCCCACGAATTTCATCGCGCCGATGAAACAGGCAGCATAGCCGGCCGCGAACAGCTGCTCGGGATTGTTGCCGGCGCCGCCTGCGCCGCCGAGTTCCTTCGGCGTGGTGAGCTTGACGTCGAGCGCGCCATCGAGGGTTGCGGCATGGCCATCGCGGCCACCGGTTGCCTTGGCGCTGGTCTTGTAAAGTACGTTCACAGACATTGTCGTCTCCTCATTGTTTGCATCTTGCCCAATTATAATTGCGCACAATTAGATTGTGTGCAATACAAAAAATGCGCGACGCAATCGAATTGTGCTCAACTGATCGTGAAGGGGTTGGGGTCTGGCGTCACCTGTGGCCAAATAAGCTCCGGAGATCATCATGGCCAAGAAACCCGCACCTGTTCCGCTGCTGCAACTCGATAACCAGCTCTGCTTTGCCGTCTATTCGACCGGCCATGCGTTCAATCGCGTCTACAAACCGTTGCTGGACCGATTGAAGCTGACCTATCCGCAATATCTGGCGATGCTGGTGCTGTGGGAGCACGATAATGTCCCGGTCAAGGATATAGGCGAGCGGCTGTTTCTCGATTCCGGCACGCTGACGCCGCTGTTGAAGCGCCTGGAAGCCGCTGGCCTGATCAAGCGCACCCGCAGCGCAGAGGATGAGCGGCAGATGCTGATCGCATTGACGGCGCAAGGTCAGGCGCTGCGTGAAAAAGCCAAGGCCGTGCCGCAGGGAATCCTCGCGGCATCAGCCTGCACGGTCGGCGAAATGGCCGCGATGAAAAATGAACTCGTGGCGCTGCGCGACAGGCTCAACGCGGCGCTGGGGGATTAGCGCCGCCTGTCGATCTCCTCAGGTACAATGCAGTCATGGCTTGGTGGCCCAGGCCAGATGAGCAGGCATCGGCAGCCTGATTTTTCCCGCATCGAGATAGTTGTTCGCGGCCCGGACGATATTGTCACGAATAGCTGCCAGATTTGCGGGCGGTTGTCTTTTCAGCGTTCCACCGGTCCGCGCCGTTCCTTTCAAGAGCGCCTCGAAATAGTCCTCCGGTGAGTTGAGCTCCCATGTCTGGTCGACCGTCTTGGTCGCGACATCGGTAAAGCCACATCGTTGGAAAGCGTCGATGCAATTGTCCGGTTCGCTAAAATGAAAGAACGATGGCCCGGCAGGCACCCGCGCGGAAGGATCTCCGAAAGCCTCGATGGCTTTGAGAGCAATCGAAAATCCGGCCACCCTGGCGGGCGTGCTCCAGACTGTGAACGCCATCCGGCCGCCCGGTTTCAGGACTCGATGAGCGGCCCGCAGTGCCTTTTCAGGCTGATCGAAATGAAGCATGCCGAAATTCATGGCCGCGACATCGAAGCTGTTGTCGGAATAGTTTTCGAGCGTTTCTGCATCGCCCTCATCGAACTGAATGGAGGGATAGAGCTTTCGTGCTCGTGCGACCATGCGTGCGGAAAAGTCGGTTCCCACGGCTCTGGCGCCAGATTGCTGCGCGGCGGCGGCGAGATAACCCGGCCCGCATGCGATATCGAGCAAGGCGGTTCCGGACTTGACCCCCAGAACGATCAGGATCGAAGGGATGGCCTGTTCAGTGAGACGGGCGAATGCAGCGTCATATTCGTCAACGGCGTTCTGCCAGGCATCGTGTTCGAAGGCCTTGAAAGCTGACGTCATTGTTCAACCCCCGCATTGTCTACAGAAGGAGAAGCGTCACACGTCCAGGATAGATATCCGAAGCGGCCAAGGGATTGTACGGGCCGGAAGGCTTTTCGTCACGTCAACGAGTGGTTCAGAGAACGGGTAAACGCGCTACCGCAATATCGTCCTGCCTCAAGTCATCGGCAGTGAAGGATGGTGGAGCCAGGCGGGATCGAACCGCCGACCTCTTGCATGCCATGCAAGCGCTCTCCCAGCTGAGCTATGGCCCCAATACCTGCGACGCACTGGGTGGGGCGTCGCGCGGCAAACCAAGATCACATATCAGGAGTGATCTCAAGTCTCTTCTGAGCTTAACTTTCTTCGTCGCCCGAGACGTCGCCGATGATGTCGGTGACGTCCTCATCGCCTTCTTCTTCGTCGGCAATGAAGGTCGAATCATCGTCTTCATCGTCATCGATGGTGTCATCGACTTCGATATCGTCCTCGGATTCCAGCACGGCAGCCTTCTTGCCGGTATTTTCCTCGGCGTCGGCTTCCTCCAGCGAGACCAATTCTTCGTTCTCGGCGGCTTCCGGAGCCTCCGCCGCAGCAGACGCTGCAGCTGCGCGAGCGGCTGCATCCGCGCGGGTTCGCGGCGGCGCAATCGGCGCAATCGGCACGACCTCGCCCGTATACGGCGAAATCACCGGGCTCTTGTTGAGGTCGTAGAACTTCTTGCCCGTCGTGGGGCAAATGCGTTTGGTTCCGAGATCGGATTTGGCCACGTGAAGGGTCCTGGGGATTTTTTGAAAAACGGTGCTTCACTTGGCTAGTTGACGCGCCCCTGTCAATAGCGGTTTGCGTGAGAATGACCGCTGCGTGACGCAGCGTGGCTCATATGCTACGAGCCGCCTGCGCGAAGGAACACAATCTTGACCCAATCAGACACAGCCGCCGCCCAGCCGACACCGCTGACAGCGCGAAAATCCGGCGCCCTGCGCGGCTCTGCTCGCGTGCCCGGTGACAAGTCGATCTCGCACCGGGCCCTCATTCTGGGCGCGCTGGCGGTCGGCGAGACCCGGATCACCGGGTTACTGGAGGGCGAGGACGTCCTGAATACCGCCAAATCGATGCAGGCGCTGGGCGCCAAGGTCGAGCGAACAGGCGATTTTGCGTGGAAGGTCAACGGCGTCGGTGTTGCCGGCTTCGCCGCACCCAAGGCGCCGCTGGATTTCGGCAATTCCGGTACCGGATGCCGGCTGGTGATGGGCGCCGTCGCGGGCTGCCCGATTGAGGTGACGTTCGATGGCGATGCCTCGCTGCGCAGCCGGCCGATGCGCCGGATCGTTGATCCCTTGGAATTGATGGGCGCCAAGGTCACCGCGAGCCAGGACGGCGGGCGTCTGCCGCTGACGCTCAAAGGCGCGCGTGATCCGCTGCCGATCGTCTATCGCACCCCGGTCGCCTCCGCCCAGATCAAGTCAGCCGTACTGCTGGCCGGCCTGTCGGCCCCCGGCACCACCACGGTCATCGAGACCGAGGCCAGCCGGGACCACACCGAGCTGATGCTCAAGCATTTCGGCGCCGAGATCGTCTCCGAAAAGGAAGGCGCGCACGGTCGCAAGATCACCCTCACCGGCCAGCCCGAATTGAAGGGCGCCGATGTCGTGGTACCGGCAGATCCGTCCTCCGCAGCATTCCCGATGGTCGCGGCATTGATCGTGCCGGGCTCCGAGCTCGTGCTCACCGATGTGATGACCAATCCGCTGCGTACAGGCCTGTTCACGACACTGCGCGAGATGGGCGCATCCATCGAGGAAAGCGATATTCGCGGCGATGCCGGCGAACCGATGGCGCAGTTCCGGATCACAGCGTCGAAGCTGCACGGCGTCGAAGTGCCGCCGGAGCGCGCGCCGTCGATGATCGATGAATATCTGGTGCTGGCGGTGGCTGCGGCTTTTGCCGATGGCACGACCATCATGCGCGGGCTGCAGGAGCTGCGCGTGAAGGAATCCGACCGTCTGGAAGCCACTGCGGCGATGCTGCGGGTCAACGGCGTCAATGTCGAGATCGTTGGCGACGACCTCATCGTGCACGGCAACGGCCGTGTTGCCGGCGGCGGTCTCGTTGCCACCCATATGGATCACCGTATCGCCATGTCAGCGCTGGCCATGGGCCTCGCTTCCGACAAGCCGGTGACCATTGACGACACGACATTCATCGCGACCAGCTTCCCCGATTTCATCCCGATGATGCGTCGGCTGGGTGCTGATTTTTCGTGAGCTGGGCTGGCGTGGATATTTCCCGAGGCGGGTGCTAAGTCCGCGCAGGTCGCGCGAGCCTGGCTCCCGATCCACCGTCATTCATCGTGACAAGACGAGCACGCGCAACGCATGATCATTGCTATCGACGGTCCCGCCGCATCTGGAAAAGGCACGCTGGGCAAACGGCTTGCGCATCATTACGGTTACCGGCACCTCGATACCGGCGTGATCTATCGCGCGGTCGCCAAGGCGATGCTCGATCTCGGCGCGGACCTGACCGATGAGGCGCAGGCCGTGGCTGTCGCCAGTGAGCTCGATCCCGAGAAATTCGGCAATCCGGCGCTGAAGACCCAGGAAGTCGGTGATGCGGCCTCTGTGGTCTCGGCCATCCCGCGGGTGCGGGAGGTCCTTTTGAACTTCCAGCGGCGTTTTGCCGAAGATCCGCCGGGAGCGGTGCTCGACGGCCGCGACATTGGAACCGTGATCTGCCCCCATGCGGACGTGAAGATCTTCGTCGTGGCCGATGCCAGGGTCCGCGCCCGCCGGCGCACCCTGGAGGCTCTTGGACGGGGCGAAGTGGCCGATGAGGCCGCCGTGCTGGCGGATATCATCAGGCGCGACGAACGCGACCAGAACCGCCCGATTGCGCCTCTGAAGCCGGCCACGGATGCATACTTGCTGGATAACTCCAATTTGGATATAGAAGGCGGCGTCCGGGCCGCCATCGACATTGTCGAGGCCGTCCGAGCGGGCCGGCAGCGGGTCTGATTTTTCTTTCTTTCCGAAAGACCTCAGACAAAACCGTTGCCGTCATTGGAGGAAAGCCCGCTCCCGATCTCGAGCTGCGATACGCGCTTAAGGCTCCGGACACCATCAAGACCCTACCCACGTTTCGATCGTGAAGGCATGCTGCCGGCCCGTTCTTGCATCCTCCTGCAAGGCGGTCGTTAGAGGTTGCGGACCCCTGACACTTCACATTTGAGACGCCCATTAACCCGAACGGCCGGCGATACCCGCATCTGGAGAACAAATGGCTTCGACTGCTTCTTCGTATAATCCTTCCCGCGATGATTTCGCGGCAATGCTCGACGAGTCCTTCGCGGGCGGCAACCTTCAGGAAAGCTCTGTCATCAAGGGCATCGTGGTTGCGATTGAAAAGGACATGGCCGTCATCGACGTCGGCCTGAAGACTGAAGGCCGTGTGGCACTGCGCGAATTCGCCGGTCCCGGCCGTGACAGCGAACTCAAGGTCGGCGACGAAGTCGAAGTGTTCCTCGACCGGATCGAAAACGCACTCGGCGAAGCCGTTCTGTCGCGCGACAAGGCCCGCCGCGAAGAGAGCTGGGGCAAGCTCGAGAAGGCCTTCAACAACAATGAGAAGGTTCACGGCGTCATCTTCAACCAGGTCAAGGGTGGCTTCACCGTCGATCTCGACGGCGCAGTGGCCTTCCTGCCGCGTTCGCAGGTGGACATTCGTCCGATCCGCGACGTTGCTCCGCTGATGAACAACTCGCAGCCGTTCCAGATCCTCAAGATGGATCGTCGCCGCGGCAATATCGTCGTGTCGCGTCGTACGGTTCTCGAAGAGACCCGCGCTGAACAGCGTCAGGAACTGGTCCAGAACCTTGAAGAAGGTCAGGTCATCGACGGTGTCGTCAAGAACATCACCGATTACGGTGCGTTCGTTGACCTCGGCGGTATCGACGGCCTGCTGCACGTCACCGATATCGCGTGGCGCCGCGTCAACCACCCGACCGAAGTGCTCACCATCGGTCAGACGGTCAAGGTCAAGATCATCAAGATCAACCACGAGACCCACCGTATCTCGCTCGGCATGAAGCAGCTGCTCGACGATCCGTGGCAGGGCATCGAGGCGAAGTACCCGCTGAACGCACGCTTCTCGGGTCGCGTCACCAACATCACCGACTACGGCGCATTCGTCGAACTGGAGCCGGGCATCGAAGGCCTGATCCACGTGTCGGAAATGTCGTGGACCAAGAAGAACATGCACCCCGGCAAGATCGTTTCGACCTCGCAGGAAGTCGAAGTGCAGGTTCTCGAAGTCGACAGCGTCAAGCGCCGCATTTCGCTCGGTCTCAAGCAGACCATGCGCAATCCGTGGGAAGTGTTCGTCGAGAAATTCCCGGTCGGTTCGACCGTCGAAGGCGAAGTCAAGAACAAGACCGAGTTCGGTCTGTTCCTGGGTCTCGAAGGCGACGTGGACGGCATGGTCCATCTCTCCGACCTCGACTGGAAGCAGCCGGGCGAGCAGGTCATCGACAACTTCAAGAAGGGCGACATGGTCAAGGCCATCGTCCTCGACGTGGATGTCGAGAAGGAGCGCATCTCGCTCGGCGTCAAGCAGCTCGAAGGCGACCCCTTCGCAGAGCCGGGCGACGTCAAGAAGGGCGCTGTCGTGACTTGCGAAGTGATCGAAGTGAAGGAATCCGGCATCGACGTTCAGATCGCCGGCACCGACTTCACGACCTTCATCAAGCGTTCGGAACTGGCGCGTGAGCGTTCGGATCAGCGCGCTGAGCGTTTCGCCGTCGGCGAGAAGGTCGATGCCCGCGTGATCCAGTTCGACAAGAAGGCACGCAAGGTCCAGGTGTCGATCAAGGCTCTCGAAGTGGCGGAAGAGAAGGAAGCCATCGCGCAGTACGGATCGTCGGATTCGGGCGCGACCCTCGGCGATATTCTCGGCAAGGCGCTCAAGCAGAGCGGCGACAAGTAAGCGCGCAAGTAAGTTTCGACTCACTTGCTGCTATCAATTGGGGCCCCGGTTTCACCGGGGCCCTTTTTGCTGTTTCGACCATGTTTTCTTCATATTGCCTCGCAATTGATGTATTTGAGATACCTCAAGTAAACGCTGCCCGGACGACAGATGCAGCATCCGCCAGACGCAAGCTCTCCCGAGGGCTTCCAGGAGATTTCCGATGTCGCTTGATTCCGATGTGATCGTCGATCGCCGCAGAATACGTCGCAAGCTGACGTTCTGGCGCGTGGCGGCGGTGCTGGTCGCGGTCGCTGCGGTGGTCGTCGTCGGCGTCGTCGTGACACGGTCGGGCTCTGAGGCGCTGTCGTCGTCGGGGGCGATCGCGCGCATCAAGATCGAGGGCCTGATCCAGAGCAACAATGATCGCGTCGAGGCGCTGGAGCGGCTGGAGAAGTCATCCGCGGCGGCGGTGGTGGTACATATCAATTCGCCGGGCGGCACTACGGCTGGCTCCGAGCAGCTCTATGACGCGCTGATGCGCCTCAAGGCCAAGAAGCCGATGGTCGTTGTCGTCGAGGGCTTGGCCGCATCGGGCGGCTACATCGCGGCACTCGCATCCGACTATATCGTTGCGCAGCAGAGCTCGCTGGTCGGCTCCATCGGTGTTCTGTTCCAGTTTCCCAATTTCACGGGGTTGATGAAGACCGTCGGTGTCGAGGTCGAGCAGGTCAAATCCTCGCCGCTGAAGGCGGCGCCTAATGGTTTCGAGCCGACCAGCCCGGAGGCGCGGGCAGCGCTGGAATCGCTGGTGAAGGACTCCTACGGCTGGTTCCGCGGGCTCGTGCAGAGCCGCCGCGCCATGGATGACGTGCAACTACAGAAAGTCGCCGATGGCCGTGTTTTCACGGGGCGCCAGGCCGTGGACCTCAAGCTGATCGATCAGCTTGGCGACGAGAAAGCCGCCGTGGCGTGGCTGGTATCCGAGAAGAAGATCAAGAGCGACCTGCCGGTTCGCGACTTCAAGCTGACGCCTAAATTCAGCGATTTCACCTTCCTGCGCGCTGCTGCGACGATCACGCTCGACGCTGTAGGTCTTGGTGCGATCGCGCGGCAGGTCGAGCAGGCGGGCCTCGCGCAGGCCATGGATGGCTTCGGTCTCGATGGCATGCTGGCGCTGTGGCGGCCGGCCACCACCAACTAGGGAACTGCTCGTCCTGTTCTTTCCGCACTGCAAGGAAGGCTGCAACAACGGTTTCGGGCATTTGTCACGCATTTTCGAAGGTGCCTGAATTCATTTAGCGTCTTGACAGTTCAAGGCATTTTCACGGAAATGCATCCTCCCGTTCAGAGTCCAACGTCTCGATGATCAAATCCGAACTCGTTCAACGCATCGCTGAGCATAACCCGCACCTCTACCAGCGGGATGTTGAGAACATCGTGAATGCGATTCTCGATGAGATCGTGGCCGCGCTGGCACGCGGTGACCGTGTCGAACTCCGCGGCTTCGGTGCATTCTCGGTGAAGCATCGCCCGGCCCGTGCGGGCCGCAATCCCCGGACTGGCGAGCATGTGCCGGTGGACCAGAAGAGCGTTCCGTTCTTCAAGACCGGCAAGGAAATGCGCGAGCGCCTGAATCGCGACAATGCTGTGCCGGAAGCAAGCGCAGCGCCATAAAGAACTTTGAGGTAGCGCGCATTCGGGCCGACAGGTCTGAGCCAATTAGCGGAATGCGCGCCCGCATCGCCTTCGCGAGAGACGTTGATGCGTAAATTCTTCTCAGCTCTGGTGATCATCCCCCTCGCGATCGTTTTCGTCGTGTTCGCCGTCGCTAACCGTCATCTGGTCACGGTCTCCTTCGATCCGTTCAACAGCAGCGATCCCGCGGTCGGTGCCACGATGCCGCTATTCGCGGTGATCATCCTGTCGGCCATCCTGGGCGTCATCGCAGGGGGAATGGCGACCTGGTTCAGGCAAGGGCACTGGCGCCGTGCAGCACGTCAGCACGAGGCCGATGTGCGGCGGGCCCGTGCAGAACTGGCTGATCTGCGCGCCCATACCGCGACCACGTCACGGAACGGTGCGCAGCGGCTTCCGGCGCCGGGTTCCTCCTATATGGCCGGTGAGCGAGACAAGTCCGGCGCGACGTTGTAGAACCCCGCGCACAGGCTTTTCCTGCCATTCCCGGTATTGCCAGCGGCCATTTGAAGCATGTCTCTGATCGTCAAAATTTGCGGCCTGTCTACTCCGGAGACGCTCGATGCGGCTCTGGTCGGCGGCGCGGATATGGTCGGTTTCGTGTTCTTTCCGCCGTCGCCGCGTCACGTCACGCTCGACGTTGCGCGGGCTTTGGGCAAGCAGGCGAAGGGCCGTGCCGTGAAGGTCGCACTGTCGGTCGATGCCGATGACGCCGATCTCGAAAACAGTATCGATGCCTTGAGGCCCGATATCCTGCAGCTCCATGGCAAGGAGAGCGTGGCGCGGGTGCGTGATATCAAACAGAAGTTCAGCCTTCCGGTGATGAAGGCGCTCGCCGTCGAGACCAGGGCCGATCTCGCTGCATTGCCCGGCTATGCCGCGGTCTGCGATCGCATCCTGTTCGATGCCAAACCGCCGAAGGATGCGACGCGTCCGGGTGGTCTCGGCGCGGTCTTCGACTGGCATCTGCTCGAAGGCCTCGATCTGAAGCTGCCCTTCATGGTATCGGGCGGCCTCACTGCCGCCAATGTCGCCGAGGCCCTGCGCATCACGCGGGCCGGCGGTGTCGATATTTCGTCCGGCGTGGAAAGCGCGCCGGGCATCAAGGATCCCGACATGATTCGCGCTTTCATCCGCGCCGCGCGCGCAACGGAAGAGTTGACGACCTGATGACTCAAGCCATTCCCAATTCCTATCGGTCCGGTCCCGACGACACCGGTCACTTCGGCATTTTCGGCGGCCGCTTCGTCGCCGAGACGCTGATGCCGCTGATCCTGGACCTGCAGAAGGCCTATGAGGACGCCAAAGCCGATCCCGACTTCCGCAAGGAGATGGACGGTTATCTCAAGGCCTATGTCGGTCGCCCGTCGCCGCTCTATTTCGCGGAACGTCTCACCGAACATCTCGGTGGCGCAAAAATCTATCTGAAGCGCGAGGAGCTGAATCACACCGGCTCGCACAAGGTGAACAACGTGCTCGGCCAGATCATGGTCGCGCGCCGCATGGGCAAGAAGCGCATCATCGCCGAGACTGGCGCCGGCCAGCATGGCGTGGCGACGGCGACGCTCTGCGCGCGCTTCGGCCTCGAATGCATCGTCTATATGGGTGCAGTGGACGTCGCGCGTCAGCAGCCCAACGTGATTCGCATGGAAATGCTCGGCGCCAAGGTGGTACCTGTGCAGGTCGGTGCGCGCACGCTTAAGGATGCTATGAACGAGGCGCTGCGCGACTGGGTCACCAATGTGCACAACACGTTCTATTGCATCGGCACCGTCGCCGGCCCGCATCCGTATCCGATGATGGTGCGCGACTTCCAGTCGATCATCGGCGAGGAAACCCGTGTGCAGATGCAGGAGATCGAAGGTCGTTTGCCGGATTCGCTGATCGCCTGCATCGGCGGCGGCTCCAATGCTATGGGGCTCTTCCATCCGTTCCTCGACGATCCATCGGTCGATATCTACGGCGTCGAGGCGGCGGGCCACGGGCTCACTAACCTGCATGCCGCATCAATCGCTGGCGGCCGTCCCGGCGTGCTGCATGGCAACCGCACCTATCTCCTGATGGATGAAGACGGCCAGATCCAGGAAGGCCATTCGATCTCTGCCGGTCTCGATTATCCTGGCATCGGCCCGGAACATTCCTGGCTGCATACGATCGGTCGCGTGAAGTATTTGTCTGCGACGGACGAGGAAGCGCTGGCTGCATTCCAGTTGCTGTCGAAACTCGAAGGCATCATCCCGGCGCTGGAGCCGGCCCATGCCCTCGCCAAGGTGAGCGAACTCGCGCCAACACTGCCGAAGGATCACCTGATGGTCGTCAACCTCTCCGGCCGCGGCGACAAGGATGTCCCGCAGGTCGGCGATATCCTGAAGGGCAGGCAGTCGTGACCACCCGCATCGATACCCGTTTCGCCGAACTCAAGGCCGAAGGCCGCGCGGCTTTCGTGACTTTCGTGATGGCCGGCGATCCAGATCCCGCCACCGCGCTCGAAATCGTCAAGGCGCTGCCGAAGGCCGGCGCCGACATTATCGAGATCGGTATGCCCTTCACCGATCCGATGGCCGACGGCCCGTCGATCCAGGCCGCAGGCCTGCGCGCGCTGCAGGCCGGCATGACGCTGAAGAAGACGTTGCAGCTCGTGCGCGACTTCCGCAGCTCCGACAACAAGACGCCGATCGTGCTGATGGGCTACTACAATCCGATCTATATTTACGGCGTCGACAAGTTCTTGCCCGATGCCAAGGCGGCCGGCGTGGATGGTCTGATCATCGTCGATTTGCCGCCGGAAGAAGACGCTGAGCTCTGCCTGCCGGCAATCAAAGCCGGATTGAACTTCATCCGTCTGGCCACGCCGACCACCGATGACAAGCGCCTCCCGGCGGTGCTCGCGAACACCTCGGGCTTCGTCTATTACGTCTCGGTCACGGGCATCACCGGCAGTGCCAGCGCGGATTCATCCGTCGTGAGCACGGCCGTGGCGCGGATCAAGCGTCATACGAAGCTGCCGGTTTGTGTCGGCTTCGGCATCCGGACGCCGGAAGCGGCCCACGACATCGCCCGGCATGCCAATGGCGCTGTGGTCGGCACGGCGCTGATCGATGCGCTGAAAGGCTCGCTGGACGCCGATGGCAAGGCCACGGCCAGGACCGTCAGCGCGGTCGCCGATCTGGCCGCAGCCCTCGCCCAGGGCGTTCATGGGGCCAAACAGGCTGCGGAATAAGCCACAATTGGCCTCCATCAACCGGGAACAACGGTTGCCGGGCTCCGTCCCGGCCGCCATATAGATATCAGAGCGACGCATCATCTCAGCGACGCGGAGACACATATGAACTGGCTCACCAACGTCGTCCGGCCGAAGATCCGCAGCATCCTCAAGCGCGATACGCCCGAGAACCTCTGGATCAAGTGCCCGGATACCGGACAGCTCGTGTTCTACAAGGACGTCGAGAGCAACCAGTTCGTCATTCCCGGCTCGAACTATCACATGCGTATGGGCGCCACCGCCCGCATGAAGTCGATCTTCGACAACGAGACCTGGTACGACGTCGCGCTGCCCGAAGTGATCGCCGATCCGCTGAAGTTTCGCGACGAGCGCAAATATGTCGACCGCATCAAGGATGCCCGCACCAAGACCGGCATGAATGACTCGGTCAAGGTCGGTTACGGCAAGATGGAAGGCTCTGGCGTCGTCGTCGCCGTACAGGATTTCGATTTCATGGGCGGTTCGCTCGGCATGGCTGCCGGTGAAGCGCTGGTGCGCGGGCTCGAACTCGCGGTCGAGAAAAAGTCGCCCTTCATCGTGTTCGCAGCCTCCGGCGGCGCGCGGATGCAGGAAGGCATTCTCTCGCTGATGCAGCTGCCGCGCACGACTGTTGGCGTGCAGATGCTGCGCGAGGCCAAGCTGCCTTACATCGTCGTGCTGACCAATCCAACCACAGGCGGCGTCACCGCGTCCTATGCGATGCTGGGTGATGTCCAGATCGCCGAGCCCGGCGCGCTGATCGGCTTTGCCGGTGCGCGCGTGATCGAACAGACCATCCGCGAGAAACTGCCGGAAGGTTTCCAGCGCGCCGAATATCTCCGTGACCACGGCATGATCGACATGGTCGTGCATCGCCACGATCTGAAGCCGACGCTGGCGCGTCTCTGCCGTCTGCTGACGAAGTCTCCGGCCATTGCGAGCCCGCCGCGCGCGGAGAGCATTCCGGCCGAGATCCTCGTGGCTCCTGACGCGGTGCCGGCCGCGCACGCGTGAGCACCTCCGCGCCGCCATCGTCGCCCGACCTCGGCGAGATTCTGGCGCGGCTCTCGAAGCTGCATCCAACCGCCATCGATCTGTCGCTGACCCGCATGCAGCGGCTGATGGCGCAGCTCGGCAATCCCGAGCGCAAGCTGCCCCCGATGATTCACGTTGCCGGCACCAACGGCAAGGGCTCGACCATCGCCTATCTGCGCGCGATCTGTGAAGCCGCAGGCCTGCGCGTCCACGTCTACACCTCGCCGCATCTCGTCCGCATGAATGAGAGCATCCGGCTTGCCGGCACATTGGTGAGCGACGACGCATTGCGTGACGCGTTCGCCCATGTCGAGACGGTCAATGCCGGCGCGCCGATCACGCTGTTCGAGGCCGAGACTGCGGTCGCATTCGATTTGTTCGCAAAGCATCCCGCTGATGTCGTACTGCTCGAAGTCGGTCTCGGTGGCCGCCTTGATGCGACCAATGTGATCGAAACACCAGCTGCCTGCGTGCTGACGCCGATCGCCATCGATCACACCGATTTTCTCGGCGATACGCTCGCAAAGATTGCCAGCGAGAAGGCCGGCATCATCAAGCGTCGTGTGCCGGCGATCACGGCCGAGCAATCGCCCGATGTCGCCGACGTGATCGAGCAGCAGGCGCGCAAGATGCATGCGCCACTCGTCAGTGCCGGGCAGGAATGGCACGTCAATATCGAGCGTGGCCGTCTGGTGTATCAGGACGACCGCGGGCTGATGGATATCGCGGCACCGCGGTTGTTCGGGCGCCATCAGTTCGGTAATGCCGGCCTTGCGATT
This sequence comes from Tardiphaga sp. 709, assembly GCF_032401055.1. Lineage (NCBI taxonomy): Bacteria > Pseudomonadati > Pseudomonadota > Alphaproteobacteria > Hyphomicrobiales > Nitrobacteraceae > Tardiphaga > Tardiphaga sp. 709. The sequence continues at coordinate 3,738,681 of NZ_CP135529.1, forward strand.
GCGACTTTGCGTGCGCTGGATATCTTCAAGATTGATCCGGCCGCCTATGAGACGGGTGTGGCGCGCGCCGAATGGCCGGCGCGGATGCAACGGCTAACCTCAGGCAAGCTTGTCGCGGCGGCGCCCGCCGATTCCGAACTCTGGCTCGACGGCGGCCACAATGCCGATGGCGGGCGCGTGATCGCGGCGGCCCTTGGCGATCTCGAGGAGCGCGTGCCGCGGCCGCTGGTGGTCATCGCGGGCATGATGGCCAACAAGGACGCGACGGGCTTTCTGGCGAATTTTGCTGGCCAGACCCGGCATATCATCGCGGTGAAAATCCCCGGCCGCGACGGCGCCATGGCACCGGATGCGCTGGCCGATGCCGCGCGGAGTCTCGGCATGCGCGTCGAGACGGCGCCGAGCGTCGCGGATGCGCTGCAATCTCTCACCAGGCTGGCCTATGAGGTGCCGCCGCGGATCCTGATTGCAGGCTCGCTCTATCTGGCCGGCCATGTGCTTGCCGAGAACGGCACGCTCCCTGCATAGAATCGCATCGATACAAGTGATCTCTGATTGATCCTTGCTTGATTTTAGGGAGGTTCGATGCGCTTCGCTGCCATTGCCGACGTTCACGGCAATCACTTTGCCCTTGAGGCGGTTGTCGCCGATATCCGTACTCAAGGCATCACCGACATCGTCAATCTTGGTGATATGGCCAGCGGTGCGCTCGATGCGCGCCGTGCGGTGGACATCATGATGGGCCTCAATGCCACCAATGTCCGCGGCAATCATGATCGTTACATCACCGACTACAAGCTTGACGACATGTGGCCGTCCGATCGGCTGGCACACAGCCAGCTAGAACCAGAGCAGATGGACTGGCTGCGCGCGCTGCCCTTCAGCACGATCTATCGCGAAGAAGTCTATCTCGTTCACGCGACGCCCGATGACGACAACACCTACTGGATGGAAGCGGTGACCCCCGAGGGCATCGTGCATATGGCCGCGATCGAAACCATCGAGGAGAAGGCCAAGGGCATCGCCCAATCGCTGATTCTCTGCGCTCACACCCACATCGCGCGGTCGGTGCGGCTCCGCGACGGCCGCATGATCGTCAATCCCGGCAGTGTCGGCGGTCCCGGCTATCGCGACGTCACGCCCTATCCGCACACGCTGGAAGTCGGCACACCGGATGCCTGCTACGCGATTCTGGATTCGAGCTCAGGCCGCTGGCAGGTGACGTTTCGTCAGGTGCCTTACGATCATCAGGCGATGGCGGAGTTGGCGCTGCAGAACGAGCGACCCGAATGGGCCAGCGCGCTGGCGACGGGGTGGATCAGGTAGACGAGACGGTACACCCTCTCGACTGTCATCCCCGCGAAGGCGGGGATCCATACACGCCGAGAGTATAGTTGAAATGCTGTAGTCACGGCTCTGCCGTTTCAAACACACTGATCGTGGTTATGGGTCCCCGCCTTCGCGGGGACGACGTCTGAGAAGATCTCGCTCCATCACACAAAAAAAGGCCGGTGAAAAAATCACCGGCCGTTCGAATTCTCAGATATAGCGGCGGCGCCGATCAGACCGCAGCGCTGATCCACTGCTGCAGCTTCGCCTTCGGCGCGGCGCCGACCTGGCGCGAGGCCATTTCGCCGCCCTTGAAGATCATCAGCGTCGGGATCGACATCACGCCATACTTCGACGCGGTCTTCGGGTTCTCATCGACATTGAGCTTCAGGATGGTGACCTTTTCGCCCATGGCAGCAGAGATTTCGTCGAGCGCCGGCGCGATCATGCGGCACGGACCGCACCATTCGGCCCAGAAGTCGATCACGACCGGCCCGGTCGCCTTGAGCACTTCTGCTTCGAAATCGGCGTCTGTCACCTTGCCAACGGCCATTGTCGTATCCTCGTCCTGTTCAATGAAGGGCGCGCTGGAAGATTCGCGCGCTGGAATGATGCATCCAACCTATGAACGCCCCCTTGCCGGGTCAAGGTTGGTCACAGTGAGATGATGGCGGCCAGCTCCGCGTCCAGCGCAGCACCGGAAATCTCCATCATTTCAAGCGTTTCCGTCCAGAGCAGGGCAGCCCGGATCGGCCGGTCTGGGTATAACTTGGCGAGCACGCCGCGATACAGCGCCAGCTGCCGGATATAGGCCTTGGGCGCCTCGATCAGTCTGCGCGGCGGGTTGTGGTTGGTCTTGTAATCGACGATCCGGATCTCGGTTTTGGTCAGGACCAGCCGGTCGATCTGGCCCGACACCAGCACGGGCGTCCCATCCTTCCGCGTCAGTCGTCCGGCCACCGCCACCTCGGCGCGACTGCCGGGGGCAAACAGTTCCGCGAGGCGCGGATCGCCGATCAGCGACAGCACCTGCGTGGTCAGCGCCACGCGGTCGAGATCGCTCCAGTCATTAGCGTTGCGGGCGAGGAAATTCAGCGCGGTCTCGCGACGCTTCTCGGCGGCGATGTCGGGCAGCGATTGCAACAGGCGATGCACGAGATTGCCGCGCTGCAGAGCCAGTTGACGCAGCCGTTCGGATTCGCCCGAGCTCTGCCCGCGGCCGTCGTTATCGTCGTCGGCATCCGATGGCCGCAGCAGGCTTTCGCGGCGCGGCTGGTCGCCGACCTTGCCGCGCATCCAGGCCGGCAGCACGATCGGCGCACCCGCTGCGACAGGTGCCATCGCACCAAGCGCCGGTGTCACGTCTTCCACGCGCGTATAGCGTTTCACCACGCCGTCCGGCGGCGGAACGCTCTGCATCTGCAGCCCGGAGTTTTCCAGGCCCTTCTGAATCAGGTCGTACCAGGACAGCGGCCGCACTTCGTTGCGGTTGCCGGGCATGCAGCCGCCAACGATCAGGCGATCGGCCGCGCGCGTCATCGCGACGTAAAGCAGCCGGCGATACTCGTCCTCGGTATCGCGGATCATGTCGGCGCGCGCTGCCGCCACGGCCGGCGGATCGTCCGCCTTCTTGCCGGCCCAGACCACGACGCCCGGGCTGTTCGGTGCGGCGTTGCCCTGCGGGAGATGAATCAGGTTGAGCCGCTGCGAATCCGCTGGCGACGATGTGGTATCGACCATGAACACAACAGGCGCTTCCAGACCCTTGGCGCCGTGCACGGTCATCACGCGGACTTCGTCGCGGGCGATCTCCATGTCGCGCTTCACTTCGGTGTCGGCGGCGCGCAGCCAGGCGATGAAGCCCTGCAGCGAGGCCGGCGCCTTGCGCTCATATCCCAGTGCCAGTTCGAGAAATTCGTCGAGCGCGTCATTGGCCTCATGGCCGAGCCGGCGCAGGATACGCGCGCGGCCGTGATCACCGCCGAGCAGCCAGGCATAGAATGCGAAAGGCGTCTCGCTGGCGAAGCGTTTCTCGCAGGCGATGAGCCGCTTGAAAGCGCCGCCGAGCTTGGGATCGCTCGCCGCCTGTTCGTCGAGCGCGTCGCGGAGCGATCCCGTGCGCTCATAGGCCAGCTTGAACAGGTCATCGTCATCGAGTCCGAATAGCGGGCTCTTCAACACGGTCGCCAGTGCCAGATCGTCCTGCGGAAGCAGCAGCGCGTCGGCCAGATTCATCAGGTCGATGATGGCGATATGTTCGGTGAGCTTGAGTCGGTCGGCGCCGGCGACGGGAATGCCCGCATGTTTCAGCGCCTGGATGATGGCGTCGAAGGCTTTGCCGCGGCGGCGCACCAGCACCAGCATGTCGCCATAGCGCAGCGCACGGCGTTTGCCGAGCGGCCCGGTCTCGGTCTTCGCCGTGATCAAGTCTTTGATCTCGGTCTGCACACGGCGCGCGAGCTTCACCTCCGGGCTGGTCTCCGAGCGCTTGTCGAATGGCGCCTGCCAGCCTTCGATACTGGGCCGGTCGTCCGGCTGCTCCAGCTCCCACAGATCGATCAGGCTGGGACCGGCATCCTCCAGCGTTTCATGAATGGGATAGCCGTTCTCCACGGCATGGATGCTGCGGAAAATTGCTTCCTCGCGAAACACGTGATCGACCGACTGCAGAATGGCCGAGCCCGACCGGAACGAATGGCTGAACGCGATGGGATCGAACTTCATCCCGGCGTCCTTGAAGCGGCTCTGCAGCGCCTTGCGCCGCAGGTCGAATTCGCGCGGTGCGGCCCCCTGGAACGAAAAGATCGACTGCTTCTCGTCGCCCACCGCGAAGATCGTGCGCTTGAGGCCGTCGCGCGCGCCTTCGCCGGAGGTGAATTCCGAGATCAGATGGGTGATGATGTCCCATTGCCGCGGGCTCGTATCCTGCGCCTCGTCGATCAGCACATGATCGACGCCGCGGTCGAGCTTGAAATGCACCCAGCTCGACGACACCCTGTCGAGCATCTCCAGCGTGCGCGCGATCAGGTCGTCATAGTCCAGCAAGCCGCGTTCGTTCTTCTCCCGGCGATAGTTCTCCGCGACCTGGCTGGCGATCACCAGCAGTGACTGGGTACGCTCGCGCATCGCGACGGCGCGTCGACGCTCCAGCAGCGGGATCACGCGGTCGCCTTCGCGTTGCAAAGCCGCCAGCAGATCCGGCCGGCTGTCCGCGATCTTCTTGGTCGCAAGCGATTTACGGAGCGATTGGTCCTTGGTCAGAAACAGTTCGAGATATTTCTCGACCTGCTCGGTGCCCGATAGCGCCAGAGCTTCGCGCAGCCGTGCTGCCTGATCGTTATCGGTCTTGCTGCCGGTCGCGAAGATTTCCGCGGCAAGGATCCAGCGCTCGCGCGGCAGATGCGGTCCGTCGATGATCTCCAGCTCGACGCTCCCTTTGGTATCGCCGGGCGTGACGCCCAGCGTTGCCGACAGCTGCGCCATCGCGGCGTCGGTCGAGCCGGCGCGCTCGATCCACGCCAGGAACTGATCGCGGGACAGACTCGCCTCGCGCACCACGTCGCGGAACGTCACGTCGGCGGCCGAGGTCATGGCCGTTGTCAACGCGCGGCCTTCTGCGCTGTCAGGCGCCGCCGCCGCGTGCAGCAGCACCTGCAGGCTGGCGCGCTCCATCATCTCGTTCTGGTCGCGGTCGTCGAGCACGCTGAACCGCGCCGGCACATTGGCCTCGAACGGAAATTGTTGCAGCAGTCGCGTACACAGCGCGTGGATCGTCTGGACTTTCAGACCACCCGGCGTCTCCAGCGCGCTGGCGAACAATTCGCGCGCCCGCGAGCGCAGTCTGCTGTTCGATGCGGGAACGCCGGCATTCCTGATTTCCGCGTCGAGTGCGGCGTCATCCAGCGTGACCCAATGGCCGAGCCGCGTGAAGACGCGCTCCGCCATGTTGGCCGCAGCGGCCTTGGTGAAGGTGACGCAGAGAATCTTCTCGGGCGGCACGCCGTCGAGCAGCAGCCGGATGACGCGGTTGACCAGCACATAGGTCTTGCCGGAGCCGGCATTGGCCGAGACGAATACGGAGGAAGCGGGATCCGATGCGAGTTGCTGCTTGGCGCTCGCCGCGGGCGGGATATTGCGCGGGCCGCTCATGACTCGCCTCCCCCAGAGCCACCATTGGCCGACCATTCCTTGATCCGCGCCAGATCGTCATAGCTGCCATAGCGGTTGGACCACATGGACAGGCTGAGCGACGTATAGGCGGTGGCTTCGTCTTCGAAGCTGCGGATCAGCGCTTCCAGCTTGGTGCGCGCTTCGATCGCAGCATCGTCGGGCAATTGCGGCTCGTCCTTGCGCTCGATCTTCAGTTCGAGCGACCGCTCTTCGCCAGGCGGGTTGTTGCCGCTGAGCCGGACATAGACCAGTTCGCTGACCGACGAGCCCGCGGCAATGCCGGCAAATCCACCCTCGCGCAGGATTGCGGCTTCCAGTGTGAGCTGCGGCGACAGGCCCATGCGCACCTGCTTGCCGGTGGGCGGCTGGCCGGTCTTGTAGTCCAAGAGCGCGAAAGTGCGGTCGCTGCGGTGTTCGATACGGTCGGCCCGCGCCGAGAGATGGAAGACACGGTTGTGATCGAGCGGGATCGTGATCTCTCCGCGCACTTCCGCATCGATACTGGCGACATTGATGCGGCGGTCGATTTCCCAGGCGCCGAACCACGATGCGATGCGCAGGAAGCGCGGCCACCACAATGCGCGCGCTTCAGGCCGCGCCATCAGCGGCGCAAAATGCCGGTCGCCGATCCGGCGCAGCTCGCGGGCGGGATCGTCAGGCAGCGCCTTGCTGTATTCCATCGTGAAGTCGCCGAGCGACGCGTGAATCGCCGATCCCCGGTCGGCGGCCGAGAGCGGCATGTCGACGGGATCGAGCGGCGCCAGGCCCAGAATATATTTGGCATAGATCGTATAGGGATCGCGCAGCCAGTCCTCGATGGCGGTGACCGACAGCCTGAGCGGACGTGCAGCACGCGGCGGCCGCGGCTCCGGCTGGGCAATCGGCGTGACGGTCTCGGGTTTATCGAGCTCTTCGGCATAGCGAACATAATGCTCGCCCGCGGCCAGCGCCGCGTCCCAGCGGGTCTCGCCGGCGACGGCTTCGAGCCGGTGCAGGAAACGCGAGGCCACGGCCGGTGCGCCGCCGACTTTTGCCGCGTGACTGAGGATGACGTCTTCCGTGCCGAGCAGCTGCACGAAGTCATGCGCGGTGAGGCCGATGCGGCGCTCCGGGAGATCGAGACCAAGTTGATGCCGCATCGGGCGGCTGAGCCAGGGATCGATGCGCGGCGACGGCGGCCAGATGCCTTCGACGAGACCGCCGAGAATCACACGATCCGATTGCGTCAGGCGTGCTTCGAGCTGGCCGTAGATGCGCAAAGTCGCATTGGCGACTTCCGGCCGGCGCACGATGCGGTCGGCGAAGGCGGTGTGAAACACATCGGGATAATCGCGGAGCTGCATCATCAGCCCGCTGGGGCGTAGTCGCTCTTCGTCGCCGCTCTCGGTCGCGACGGTCTCCATGACGACGAGATCGTCGAATGCCTTGGTCAGCGCCGTGCCTTCGCGCCCCACAAGCGCGACGTCGTTGTTCCTGTCGTCGCGCGATAGCAGCCTGATCGCTTCGCGATGCCGCAGCGCGACCTCGGCGAAATCGATCGGTCGGATCGGGTGGATGCTCTCCAGCGGCGCCAGCGCCGCGCGCAATCCCACGATCAATTCTTCCGCGCGGTCGAGACGGTCGTCGTCGAGTTTTGCGCGGGGCTCCGCGCCATGCAGCATCGAGGCTTCGCGGCGGCGCAGCTTGCGGAGCTCGTCGCGGAACCGCGCGAAATCCTGCGCCAGTCCCGCCGTGCCCGGCGTCGGCCGCGTGCCGCGCAGCAGTGCGAGTTCGAGCGTCTCGATCGCGTCTTTCCAGGCGTTCGGTGCGGCGCCAAGGCGAAACAGCGGATGTTTCAACAGCGCCAGCAATGTCGCCGGTTCGAGCTGCTCCGCCGCGGCCTCGGCAATGAGGCGTGCAAAGATGCCGGCCGATGTCTCCGTCAGCGCGTCGCCGCCGGAGTCGTCGAAAATCAGATTCCAGCGGCCGAGCGCGGCCATTACCCGGCGCGCCAGTGCGCGGTCGGGCGTCACGAGGGCTGCGGATTTCTTCAGCTCATGAGCCTCACGCATCGCAATCGCGATGGCCAGCGCTTCCATTTCCGGATTGGTGGCGGCAATCACGGCGAGATTCTGCATGCCGGCCGCAATCTTCTGCTCCACGGCGGGCTGCGCCAGTCGCGTATGCCATTGCGCCGTGGCATTGGACGGGCGCATCGCCTCCGAGGCCAGCAATTCGCGGCCCTGCGGTGACGGCGTGCCGAGCGTCATCACATCGCGGCGCGTGATGCCGAAGCGTTCCAGCAGTGCGTGCAGCGCGAATTGCGGATGGTTCGATGCCGAGGATTCGGTTCGGCCGAATGCATCCTTGGTGCCGCCGATGAGATTCCATGCGATGTCGTCGAGGTCGGTATCGAGGCCGGGCAGCACGACAGCGCCATCAGGCAGTTGCGCGACTTCGCGCAGGAACTTCGCCGTGGTCGGCATCGAGCCTGTCGAACCTGCCGCGATGATCGGGCCGCCTTTGTGCGCTTTCAGGCGCGCTGCTTCCGCGTCGATCAAGAGATCACGGCGCACCGCAGGCTCGATCGCATTGTGAGCCGCGAGGATGTCCGGCCACACATTTCTGGCGATACCCAGAAACTGCAGCGTCAATTGCCAATACTGATCGAGCGCATCGGGTACCAGCCCGTCCAGCGCGCCCCAGTCGACCTTGCGCGTCGCCATGTCGTCCATCAGCCGCGCCAGATCGTCGGCCAGCGCGAGCGTCGAGGCGGGGCCACCGACCACGAGCGGTGTCTGGCCGGGGTCGCCGGGCGCGAGTTGCTTCGCCCATGCGGCAATCAGTTGCGCCAGCAGAAGCCGGCGCTGCAATCCGTCAAGCGCGGGCGGTGCATCCAGCCTTTCGAGGGCCTCGGGCGATGCCGCCTGCGCAAAGGCCAGTTCCTCCTCATCGACATCCCCGAGCGGAACGATACGCGGCAGCAGCACGGCGTCGGTGCCGAGCACGTCGAGGAAGATCTCCTGTGCCATGCGGCCGGCGCGGCGTGTGGGCAGATACAGGGTGACTTCAGCCAGTTTCTCCGGCGCGCCGCGTGCAGAGAATCCCTCGACGAGATCACCGTCGACAAGCGCGGTGATCAGCGTGCGCAGGAACGGCGCAGAGGATGGAATGTTGAAGACGCGCATGAACACCCTGATTCGTGATCAGGGTGCATCATGGCATGGCTGGAAAGGCGACGGGAGTCGCAGGAAACTCAGGCGACGCTGGCGAGGAACGCGTCTTCCGCGGCGCGCACGGCGTCGGGCGTGCCGACATGCATCCAGACGCCTTCCATGCGCAGCCCGAACAGGCGCTCCTGCTCGTTGGCCTTGTCGAACAGTCTGGTCAGCGAGAATTCGCCGGATGGCGCATCCTTGAACAGCGCCGGCGACAGGATCGCGACGCCGGCATAGACGAACGGTACGACCTGATTCTCCTTGCGGCGACGCAGCGCACCATCGGTGAGCATCGCGTAGTCGCCGCATCCGGCATAGCCGATGCTGTTGGCGGTCGGCGCCATCAAGAGCAGGATATCCATGCGTGCAGGATCGAAGGCCTCCGCAAGACGCGCGAGATTCGGCTGCACCCCGTCGATCCACATCGTGTCGGCATTGAGATGATAGAACGGCTCGCTGCCGAGCAGCGGCAGGGCCTTCACCACGGCGCCGCCGGTGCCGAGCACCTGATCGCGCTCGTCGGAAATGATGATCTTCGGTTCGATGCGCGTCGCGACATGATCGATGATCTGGTCGGGCAGGTAATGCACATTGACCACCGCTTCGGTCACGCCGGCAGCGGCGAGTTTGTCGAGCACATGATCCAGCAGCGGCTGCCCTGCGACAGGGACCAGTGGCTTCGGCAGATTGTCGGTGAGCGGTCGCATACGCAGGCCGAGACCGGCGGCGAGAACCATTGCTTTGGTGGGTTTTACGGACATGGCGACATTGGCCTTAATAGAAGGACGGGCCTTGGTAGAATGATGGGCCTTGATGGAATCGTTCTTGAATTTTCGAGCTGAAATAATGGTAGCACAGCGGCGTGTCGCATGCATGAACCTATCGAGCCATAATGGGCCGAGATGACGCGGATGCGACAATTGCACCCGCCTGCACAGTCACGTTTCTGCCTCCTGCGTCTCGGAACGTTTCGTCTTTTTCTTTTTGTCGTTCGGTTTGAGAAAGTTCACACCAATCTGGTCGCCATTGACCCAGCCGAGTTCGCAGCGGCGATAGGCAAGTCCGGTTGACGAGAGCAGAAGGAAGAATTCTTTCAGGTTCAATCCTTCGACAGAACCATCGACGGTGAGCTTGGCACCGGTCTCGGAAATATCTTCCATGATGCAGGAGCGACGCCAGGTGCCGTCGATGCCCATCATGTGCGCAGGAAAGCCGCGCTCGAAAACGACCCGATCTCCGGCACGCCGCTCCGTCATGACACGTCCCTTGTCCAGTACGCCAAGCCCCGCACGTGCGGAGCTCAAGCGCAGGATAGAGTGTGTGCGACTAATAAGTGGTTAAGGAAGTGTTAGGCCCGCGGCGGTGGCACATACGCCGCATACCACTGCTGGAACGACGCCAGCGTCGGATGCGCCAGCGAACGGTTGAGATAGGTCCAGATCCGCGGCTGGTGCTTGAGATAATGCGGCTTGCCGTCGCGGCGATTGAGTCGCGCAAACGTCCCAAGCAATCGCGTATTCCGCTGAGCCGACATGATCGCATAGAGTTCGGCAAAGGCCCCAGGATCGAAGGCGGGATCTGCTGCGCGGCGCGCCTTGATGTAGCGCGTCAGCATGGTCAGCTCGAGTTGCTCGGGCACGTCGATACGCGCGTCTTGCAGCAGCGAGACGAGATCATAGGCGGCGGGGCCGAGCACCGTGTCCTGAAAGTCGATCACGCCGACCTTCTTGATGCCCTCGCGATCCTCGAGCCAGATGATATTTGGCGAATGGAAATCGCGCAGCACCCAGGTCTTCGGCGCGGCCGCGGGCTTCGCCAGGAGTTCACGCCACATCGTGACAAATTCAGTGCGAGCGTCATCGGAGAGTGGCGCGTTACGGTCCGGCAGATACCATTCCGGCATCAGGCCGATCTCGACCATCAATGCATCCGTGTCGAAGACGGGAATGGCGTAATCGACATGCGGCAACAGCGGCAGTGTCTCCGGCAGCGTCTTGCCGTGCAGCATTGCCAGCATGTCGGTTGCTGCCTGATAGCGCTCGGCGATCGGCGCCGGCGGCTCGCCTTCGGTCACCGGCGCCGTGCCGAAATCCTCGGTGATCAGGAAACCCGCATCGAGATCGGCGTGATGGATCGCCGGCGCGGAGATCCCCTGCGCGCGCAAACCGTTCGCAATGGCGACGAACGGTCTGACGTCCTCCGCCAGATGCACCGCTGCGCTGTAGGACTTGCCGTTATAGACCGGCGCGCCATCCGGCCGCTTCGGCGCATTCATCAGGATGAAGACGTAGTCACCGCGAATCAGCCGCGCATAGGAGCGCGTCGACGCATCGCCGGCCATGCGCTGGCGCGTGGCGTCGAGATAGCGCGCTTCTTCGAGAAATTCACGCAGTGCTTTCAGGCGCAGAACGATCGATGCGGCCTTGCCGTGACCGGTGATCTCCGCCGCACGCGCCACGGAGCCCAGTGCCGGGCGATGGCTGAGCGCAATATCGATACGATCCGGCGGCAGCGTACCATCGGCGCGCTCCGGCCATTCGATCAGTGCGACCACGCCATCCGGGAGCGGTGAGAGACCGATCTCCTCGAGTTCACTCGCGTCGTTGATGCGATAGAGATCGGCGTGGATGAGAGGAAACGACGGCAGGTCGTAGCTCTGTGCCAGCGTGAAAGTCGGGCTCGGTACTTCAAGCTCGGGATCGCTGGCGAGATAGCGAATCATCGCGCGTGCCGCAGCCGTCTTGCCGGCGCCGAGATCGCCCGAGAGGGTGATGACATCGCCGGGGCTGATCAGCAGAGCGAGGTCGGCCATCAATTGCGCAGTGGCGGTCTCATTTGCGAGCGCCAGCGAAAATGTGCAGGGCTCGTTTATGATGGATTCGCTCATTCGGCGGCGTTGCGATGCGCGGTCTGGTCGATGGGGAAGTCGCAGCTGACGGTGGTGCCCTTGCCGACCGCGGAATCGACGCGGACTTTGCCGCCATGCAATTCGACGAAGGAGCGCACCAGCGACAGACCGAGGCCGGCGCCGCGATGACGCGAGCCATTGGCGTGGCTTTCGAACCAGTCGAACACCTTGTCCTTTACTTCAGGCGGAATGCCGGGGCCGCGATCCGTCACTGCGAATGTGACCGTGTGCTCCGAGCGGCGCGCCGTCAGCGTGATCGCCGAATTCTGCGGTGCGAAGCCGACCGCGTTGGCGAGCAGATTATATAGTACCTGCACCACGCGGCTTTCGTCGCCGGTGAAGCTGCCGATGGCCGGATCGACGTCGATCTGCAGCGCGATGTGATCCTTCGCCAGTCGATCCTGAATGCCTTCGGCCGCCGCCGAGATGGTCTTGCGGATATCGATCGGGCCGAGATTCAGCGTCATCGCGCCGGCATCGATGGTGGCAAGATCCAGGATATTGTTGATGATCGCCAGCAGCGCACCGGTCGAGGTGGTGATGTAATCGAGATATTCCGCCTGCTTCGGCATCAGCGGGCCGGTGACGGGATCGCTGAGCAGATGCGCGAAGCCGATGATCGTGGTCAGCGGCGAGCGTAGCTCGTAGGAGACGTGGTGGACGAAGTCGACCTTCATCTGGTCGGCGGTCTCCAGCGCCTCGTTGCGCTCGCGCAGAGCGCGCTCGACATTCTCGGCGTCCGAAATGTCCTGGAAGGTGAGCATGGTCGCGCCGTCGGGCAGCGGCATGGTCATGCACGCCAGCACGCTGCCGTCCTTGCGCTCGAGCTTGAGCGGAACAGACTTGCGATTGTCGATCCCGGTAATGGCACTGCGGATCGCCTGCCATGTCGGAGTGTCGTCGAACAATGGCCGGCACCAGGTCTCGACCATTTCGATATGCGGACGCTGTTCCAGCGCTTCGTCCGACAGCTTCCACATCTTGGCGAAAGCCGGATTGAACAGTTGCGCGCGGCCGTTGCTGCCGAACACGGCGACGGCCTCGGCGAGATTGTCGAGGGTCTCGCGCTGAACGCGGATCAGGCCGTCGAAGCGCCGTGCCAGTTCAAGGCTCTCGGTGACATCGTCGAACAGATAGGTGACGCCGCCTTCGGGATTCGGCGTGGTGACGATCGAGAGCGCGCGGCCATCCGGCAGATACCAGACATCCTTATGGGCTTCGACGGCACGATAGGCTTCGTGAAGCTTGGCCTTCCAGGCGCGGAAGTCGGGCTGCTCCGGCAGTTTTCGCGCGGCACGGAGACGGTCGAGCACACTGGAGTCGTCGGGATTACCGTCGAGGAAGGTGCGGTCGAGATCCCACAGCCGACGATAGGAGTCGTTGTAGAAGGCGAGGCGGCGCTGGCCGTCGAATACGGCAACGCCCGACGACAGCTGATCGAGCGTGCGGCGATGCGCCTCGGCCATCCGCACCAGCGCAGCGCTGAGTGCCGCGGCTTCGCTGGCGTCGATGGCCATGCCGGCGCTGCCGCTGGCGACCTTGGCGGCGTGGACGTCGAAAATACGGCGTTCACCCGAGATCACGATCGGCACGCGCGCGGCAAATGGCTGGTTGTCGTTCAGCGCACGCGCCAAACTGCTGCGGTCGTCGCTATCCAGCAGTTCCAGATTGCGACCGACCGCATCGCCCGTATCAGTCGCTTCAGTCGCACGCGCATAGGCGGCATTGACGAAGCTCAATCGGCCATCGGCCTGTTTGGCCCAGATCGGCCATGGCGCGGCATTGGCGAAGCCGCGGAGAATCTCGGCTTCCTCAGTCAGTTCCTTGTGACGCAGCGAGACTTCGGCGAGCTCGCGGCGCAAACCGCTCAATTCGCGAATCCGGACAATGGCCTGACCGCCGATGGCGCGACCCATCGCCTCGATGGCGCGGCCGCTCGAGGTCGTCAGATTCAGCACAAAGCCTTCGCCGGCATCGAGCAGTGCGTCGACGGCGTGATCCATCCGCAGCGCGGGTTCCGGCGGCAGCCATGTTCCGAATGCGAGAATGCGCTGCGGCTGATGCTGCTGCGGGTCCTGCGACATCATCAATGCGGTGTCGCCGGAGATATCTGGACGGGTTTCGCCCGCAGCCCAGGCGATCAGCACCTGCGGTTCGGTGAACAGCAAGGCGCGAAAGCGGTCGGATTCAACCTGCAGCGTATGCAGCTCGGCGCGCAGCTTCGCCTCGGTCTTGGCCGAGCGAATACGATTATGCATCAACAGGATGGCGGAAACGACGGAGAAGCCGAGCACCGCTGTGGCTGTCGTCAGCGCGGCGATTTCCTGGCGATCGAGATCGAGCAGATTGGCGAGCGTCTGGGTAATGAAGGGTTCGTCGGCGGCCGACGCCGAGGAGGTGGCCAGAAGTGCAGACGCACTGATGCCGACAAGCCCGTCGCGCACGATGAAAGTGCACGACAGCAAGGTCCGACGCATCGCCGCGATCACGCCTGACATCATTCGCCCCAAACCGCACGTCTTCCCGACCAGCCCCTCACCGATCGCGAATCGTTCGACAATATCCGCTTCGGGAGTCGCCGGGTAAGAGTCCAGACCGTGAACGCAGAGTCCCCGGTTAAAAAATGCGGGAGGATTTGAATCGAATTGGACGGATGCGCAGTTCCATCAGCCGTCGTTGCGAGCGAAGCGAAGCAATCCCGAAGGCCCCAAGCGAAGGAAGTCTGGATTGCTTCGTCGCAAGGGCTCCTCGCAATGACGGTTGAGAGGACGGGTGCCGTCGCTTTTACCGCCCCGTCGATCCGAAGCCGCCGCTGCCGCGTTCGGTTTCGCTGAGCGCCGCGACCACCATAAGTTCCGCATGCGTGACCGGCGCGATCAACATCTGGGCGATTCGCTCGCCGCGTTTGATCGTGAAATCCGCGGGGCCGTGATTGATCAGCAGCACGCCGATCTCGCCGCGGTAATCGGCGTCGATGGTGCCCGGTGAGTTCAGCACGGTGATGCCGTGCTTGGCGGCAAGGCCAGAGCGCGGTCGCACCTGCGCCTCATAGCCGGGCGGCAGGGCGATGGTCAGCGCGGTCGGCACCAGCGCATATTTGCCGCTCGCGAGAATCATCGGCTGGTCCTCGGGAACTGCGGCGAGTAGATCGAGGCCGGCGGCATGCGCGGTCTGATAGGCCGGCAGCGCAAGGCCAGCGCCATGCGAGAGCTGCTGGACGTCGACCTGAACGGGGATGGCAGCGCTCATGATGGGTCTTTCGTGGATTGCGTCGATTTATTTGATGTCACTGCGTCGGCGATTCGCGCGACCAGGGTCGTCGCGACTTGTTCCTTGCTCATCGGTGCCCACGAATCAACGGCGATATCCGCGCTGTCCTTGCTGCGTGTCAGCAGATGCACGGTATTGTCGTCGCCGCCCATGATGCCGGTGGCTGGCGAGACGTCATTGGCAACGATCCAGTCGCAGCCCTTGCGTGCGATCTTGGCCTTGGCGTTGTCGATCAGGTGCTCGGTTTCGGCGGCGAAGCCGATCACCAGCGGCGGCCGATGCGCGGGGAGTTTCGAGATCGTCGCGAGAATATCGGGATTTTCCGTGAGCTGCAGCGGTGCCATCGCAGCACCGGCGGTCTTCTTCAACTTCTGCGCACCTTCGTTGACGACGCGCCAGTCGGCCACAGCCGCCGCGAAAATCGCGATATCGACCGGCAACGCGGACTGGACCGCCGCGAGCATGTCACGCGCGGATTCGACATGCATCATCATCACGCCCGGCACCTCGTCGAGATCGACCGGGCCCGAGACGAGAATGACCTCTGCGCCGGCGGCCCGCGCGGCGGCAGCAATCGCATAGCCTTGCTTGCCGGACGAGCGATTGGCGATGTAGCGCACGGGATCGATCGGCTCATGGGTCGGGCCCGCGGTGATCAGTACGCGCTTGCCGGCCAGTGGCTTCGGCGTGGGTGGCTGCAGGAAGGTGTGAGCCGCGATCGCGATCTCGGTCGGCTCCGCCATGCGACCGACACCGGATTCGTTGCGTTCGGCCATCTCGCCGGCATTCGGCCCGATCATCCTCACGCCGTCACGCTGCAATTGCGCGACATTGCGGCGCGTCGCGGCGTTATTCCACATCAGCGGATTCATCGCCGGCGCAATCAGGATCGGTTTGTCGGCGGCGAGCAGAATCGCAGAGGCGAGATCATCCGCATGACCATTGGCCATCTTCGCCATCAGGTCTGCGGTCGCGGGTGCGACCACGATCAAATCGCATTCGCGCGCAAGACGGATATGCCCGGCATCGAATTCGCTCTGCGGATCGAACAGGTCGGTATAGGCCCGCTCGTTGGACAGGGCGCTGGCGGCCAGCGGGGTGACGAATTGCTGCGCGGCCCGGGTGAGCACCACGCGGACGTGGATGCCGCGCTCTTTCAGCCGGCGGATCAGGTCGAGCGCTTTATAGGCGGCGATGCCGCCGCCGATGATCAGCGTGACGCGGAGCTGATCGCCGATGTATTTCAATGGCTTGGATGGGTTTTCCGGGTTTGGCTTGTCTTGCGGAAGTCTTGCGTCAGTCTTGAGGCCGTCTTGCGACGCCTCGCGCAAAATGACCCGCACCTCGTCCTCAACCGACCGTCCGTTGCGGGCGGCACGCAGCCGCAATTCATCGCGAATGGCGTCGTCGAGCTTGCGGATCGTCAGGCTGGCCATGAGGCGTCTCGCGCTGTTCTGATGGCAATGCTAGCATAAAATGCCAGCACTGCAATCAGTTCTAGCGAATCGAGAGCAGGAGTCCCAGGAATGACAGGGCGATCACCCAGACGCCAACCGTGCGCCAGCGGAGCTGCTTGGCCCGTGCCCGCGCGATGGCGGCAATGGTCGCGTCGTCGAGCCTGACGCCGTCGCGGGTCATGGTCTCCAACTGTTCCAGCACCGTCAGCGCCCGTGTTGCCAAGGCCGGCAGACTGCCGGCGACCTTGCCGAGTTCGCCGGCGCCGGCGAGCGCACCCTGAATCTTGCCCAATGGGCCGAGATTGCGCTCGATCCATTCGCGGACGACGGGATCGGCGACCTTCCAGATGTCGAGCTTGGGATCGAAGCTTCGCGCGACGCCTTCGACCACGACCATGGTCTTCTGCAGCAGGATCAATTCCGGCCGCGTGCGCATATCAAAGAGACCGGTGACCTCGAGCAGCAGCGTCAGCAGCTTGGCCATCGAGATTTCTTCGGCCGTGCGATTGTGAATCGGCTCGCCGATGGCACGGATCGCCTGCGCGAAATTCTCTACTGAATGGTGGCCTGGCACATAGCCGGCCTCGAAGTGGACTTCGGCGACGCGGCGATAGTTGCGGGTGATGAAGCCCAGCAGAATCTCCGCGAGGAAGCGGCGCTCCTTCAGACCGAGCCGACCCATGATGCCGAAGTCGACGGCGACGAGGCGGCCGTCAGGATCAAGGAACAGATTGCCGGGGTGCATGTCGGCATGGAAGAAGCCGTCACGCAGCGCATGGCGCAGGAAGCTCTGGATCACCTTGCGGCCAAGGTCCGGCAGATCGACGTTGGATTCTTCCAACCCCTTGTGGTCGTTCAGTGCGATACCGTCGATCCACTCCATCGTCAGCACATTGTGCGAGGTACGATCCCAGTCCACTTCCGGCACGCGGAAATCCGAATCGTTGCGGGTGTTCTCCGCCATCTCGGAGAGTGCTGCGGCTTCGAGCCGAAGATCCATCTCCATCGCCACCGAGCGCGACATGGTGGTGATGATCTCGATCAGGCGAAGGCGCCGCGCTTCCGAAAAATGCTCTTCGGCCTTGTGGGCGACGTAAGCGAAATCGCCGAGGTCGCGGCGAAATTGTGCCGCGACATTCGGGCGCAGCACTTTCACGGCGTATGTCTTGCGGACACCGTCCTTGTCTATCTCGGCGCGATGCACTTGCGCGATCGAGGCCGCGGCGACCGGCGGGCTGAAGCTCGCATAGAGCTGCGCCACAGGGCGTTCCAGCGAAGCGGCGACGACGCCTTCGGCCTCGGTCAGGGAGAACGGCGGCAGCCGATCCTGCAGACTTTCGAGATCGCGCGCCATGGCGACGCCGACCACGTCGGGCCGTGTCGCGAGAAACTGCCCGAGCTTGAGATAGGCAGGTCCCAGCCGGGTCAGCGCGCGCGACAGCCGTGCGCCGGATTTCGCGCCGGGCCGCTCAATGAGCCGCGCCATGCGCAGCGCGAGCTGTCCCGGCGGCGGCACCAGCGAGGGATCGACGACGCCGAACACGCCTTCGCGCGCAAACACGAAGCCGGCGCGGGCCAGCCGCGCCATATGATTGAGTGCGGAGATCACAAACGCCAGCCCGAATGCAGCGCGACGATGCCGCCCGAGAGGAGTTCGTACTTCACGCGGGAGAAGCCGGCCTCGCGGATTATGTCGGCAAAAATGGGCGGCTTCGGAAACTTGCGGATCGATTCGACGAGATACTGATACGACTCAGAGTCGCCGGTGACCGCCTTGCCGAGCGGCGGGATCACCTTGAACGAAAACAGGTCATAGATCTCGTCGAGGCCCGGTACGTCGACGGTCGAGAATTCGAGACAGAGAAAACGGCTGCCCGGCTTCAACACGCGATAGGCCTCAGCGAGCGCGCGGTCGATGCGCGGCACGTTGCGGATGCCGAAGGCGATCGTATAGGCGTCATAGCTCTTGTCGGCGAATGGCAACTCTTCTGCGTTGCCCTCGACGAAGGAGACCTGATGTTCGAGATGGTGGGTAATGGCGCGCTCACGGCCGACATCGAGCATGCCGGTGTTGATGTCGCAGACCGTCGCCGTGAAGCCGAGGCCGGACGCCTTGGCGGCGCGGAAGGAAATGTCGCCGGTGCCGCCGGCGACGTCGAGCAGGGCAAACGGCGCGTCGGAGCGTGGCGGGTTGAGCTGGTTAATCATCACGTCCTTCCAGACGCGATGCATGCCGCCGGACATCAGATCATTCATCAGGTCGTAGCGCCGGGCCACGCTGTGGAACACGTCGTTCACCAGCGTCTGCTTGTCGCCCACGGGGACGTCCCTGAAGCCGAAATGGGTGGTTTCGCCCGGCTGATCCATCGTTTTCATCTCAAAAGCCTCATCGCGGCGGACCATAGCGCGCCTACGGCAATGGGGCTATCACGTCAGCCTCTCAAGGTGAATGACGTGAATCATGCCTGAATTGCCCGAAGTCGAGACCGTCCGCCGCGGCCTGCAGCCCGCCATGGAGGGGTCGAAGATCACCCGTCTGGAGCTGCGGCGAAAAGACCTGCGGTTTCCGTTTCAGCCGGATTTTGCCGGCAGGTTGCAGGGCCGGACCGTCGCCAGCCTTGGCCGCCGCGCCAAATATCTGCTGGCGGATCTGGATTCCGGCGACGTGCTGCTGATGCATCTGGGCATGTCCGGTTCGTTCCGGGTGGTGTCCGATGCGCCCGATGAAGAAAATGTGATGCCCGGCGCCTTCCATCATCCGCGCAGCGACGAGCGCGCGCACGACCATGTCGTCTTCCACATGTCATCGGGGCCGTCGGTCATCTACAACGATCCCCGCCGCTTCGGCTTCATGAAGATCTTTGCGCGCAGCGAGATCGAGAACGAGCCGTTCCTGAAGGACATCGGCCCCGAGCCGCTGGGCAACGCCTTCGATGCGGCGATGCTGGCCGGCGCCACCGCAGGCAAGAAGACCAGCCTCAAGGCCGCGCTGCTCGATCAGCGCGTCGTCGCAGGCCTCGGCAACATCTATGTCTGCGAGGCGCTGTTTCGCTCGCATTTGTCGCCGCGGCGGCTGGCGGCGACGCTGGCGACCAAGAAGGGCGAGCCGACCGATCATTCCAAACGACTGGTCTCGGCGATCCACGAGGTGCTGAACCAGGCCATCAAGGCCGGCGGCTCGTCGCTGCGCGATCACCGCCAGACCGATGGCGAGCTCGGTTACTTCCAGCACTCGTTTCAGGTCTATGACCGCGAAGGCGAGCCGTGCCAGACCGATGGCTGCTCAGGCATCGTGAAGCGCTTCGTGCAGAACGGGCGGTCGACGTTTTGGTGCCCGAAGTGTCAGAGGTGACACCGCGTCGGCCGGCCTTGCCGGCACGTCGTTGTTGAGTATCGATCCTCACATGTCTTTCAATGCGGCGGCTGCGGCCTCTGCGACCCCCGCACGCGAGGTCATCAAGGGTTGAATGCGCTGGCCGAAGTCTTCAACGCCTTGGACGAAGTCGTCGAAGGTGAGCAACACGCCCTCGGTGCCCGGCACGGTGGCAACCTCGTCGAGCATGCGGGCGACGTTGGCGAATGAGCCGACGAAGGTCCCCATGTTGATATTGACCGCTGATGTGGGGTCCGCCATCTGGCGGATGTTGGTGTCCTTACCTGACTTCGTGTCCGCCGCACCCTGTACGCCCAGCCAGGCGACCGCTTCGTGATCCACGCCGGCTTTGTAGTGCTCCCACTTTGCGAACGCGGCATCGTCGGTTTCCGCCGCGATCACCATGAACAGCACATAGGTCGTCACGTGCCGGCCGGTGTCATGCGTAGCCTCGAGCAGCCGTTCGGCGGCGGGCGCAAAATCGGTCGGGGCGTTGACGCCCTTGCCGAAGCAGAAATTGTAGTCGGCGTATTTTGCGGAGAAGGCCATTCCGGCGCCGCTCTGGCCGGCGCAAATGATCTTCATGTCCGCCTGCGGCCGCGGGCTGACGCGGCAGTCCTCCATCTGGAAGAACTCGCCCTTGCGATCCGAGGCGCCGGTCTGCCAGAGCTCGCGCAGGATCTCGACATATTCCGAAAGATATTCGTAGCGGCGCGCGAAGTATTCGTCGCCCGGCCAAAGCCCCATCTGCGAATATTCGGGACGTTGCCACCCGGTGATGAGATTGAGGCCAAAGCGGCCGTGTGAAATCGAATCGATGGTCACCGCCATGCGTGCAGCAATCGCGGGAGGCATCACAAGCGTCGCTGCCGTGGCAAACAATTTTATTCGCTTGGTCACCGCGGCCAATCCGGCCGTCAGGGTGAAGGATTCCAGATTGTGATCCCAGAATTCGGTCTTCCCGCCGAAGCCACGCAATTTGATCATCGAGAGCACAAAATCGAGGCCGTAATGTTCGGCCTTTAGCGTCACCTCCTTGTTGAGGTCGAAAGTCGGCATGTATTGCGGGGCATTTTCAGAGAGCAACCAGCCATTGTTCCCGATTGGAATGAATACGCCGACCTTCATCTCGCTCTCCTCCGCAATCGCGTGCCCCCTCGGGGCATCGCGAACCATTCTGCTTGTGTTGAACAAAGCAACAACCGTGCCGATACGCGCTCTTGCGTCGACCACACGATCTCACCATGAAGGATAGAGGTTGCAGGCGATGCATTTCCGGCCATGGTCTGCCGCCAACACCCTATTGAGGACTCCCCATGACCGACGCATCGTCTCCCTCCATCCGCTTCAATGATGGCGCGTCCTATGAGCGGATGATGGGCGTCTGGAGCCGCAGCGCCGGCGAGGTCTTTCTGGATTGGGTGGCGCCAAAGCCGGGTCTTGCCTGGGTCGATGTCGGCTGCGGCAACGGCGCCTTCACGCAGCTGATCGCCGAGCGTCATGCGCCGTCGGTGATCGATGGTATCGATCCCTCGGAGCCGCAGCTTGCTTATGCGCGGACGAGGCCGGGCGCGGCACTGGCCGCGTTTCATCAGGGCGATGCGATGGCGCTGCCGTTTCCCGATCGCAGCTTCGATGTGGCTGTGATGGCGCTTGTGATCTTCTTCGTGCCGGAGCCAGCGAAGGGCGTGGCGGAAATGGTGCGTGTCGTGTCACCCGGCGGCATGGTCGCCGCCTATGCCTGGGATATGGATGGCGGCGGCTTTCCGCTGCAGCCGATCCTTGGTGAATTGCTGAAGATGGGCCAGATGCCGTCGCTTCCGCCGAGCGTGGACGCATCGCGCCTCGACGTGATGCAGTCGCTGTGGACCTCTGCCGGTTTGGTGGACGTCGAAACCCGCGTGATCGATGTCACCAGGGAATTCACCGATTTCGACGACTTCTGGTCGGCCTCGTCCGCAGGGCCATCGGTGAAGGCAGCTCTGACGGTGATGACGCCGGAGGATATTGTGCAGCTCAAATCACGCGTCCGGACGGGACTTTCGGAGGATGCAACCGGCCGTATCACCTGCAGTGCCCGCGCCAATGCCATCAAGGGGCGGGTGCCGGGCTGAGGCAGGGCGTCTGCCAGCTGCCGTGGCCAAATCGCCGGGATTTTGCCGGTAATATTTCCTCAACTTGAAAGGGTATATAAGTAACGCAATAACCAAAGCGGGCGCAAATGCTGGCGTGGTTGGGTTTTCTATGGTGGTGGAAATGTACCGTAGAGGATGAACCTGTGTCCGTCGAAAAATTCCTCAAGCAGCGGGCCGTCAACGTTGTCGTCAGCGGACAATATACGCTGTCGAACTGGCTCGATTCCGCAGGCAATCCGCGCAGCTTTGCTTGCCGGACCAGCCGCGTCTCGCCGTTCCGGATGATTGTCGATGTGCCGGTGGTCGGTCGTATCGGCGATCGCATCACGCCCTATTTTGGCGACTTCGGTCAGCTCGAAGGTCGCATCAGCGACACCATCTCCGGCAGTTTCCTGCTCGAACTCAACATGACGCCGCCGATGCGTCAGAAGCTCTCGGACAAGCTGACCTGGCTGGAGAAATTCCAGAAAGACCCCACGGTGCGGGAAGAGCGCAAGCAGGCGCGCCTCATTCCCGCGAGCCCGCATTCCATGCTGACCTTTGCCGACGGCAGCATGAAAAGCTGCTTTGTGATCGACATGTCGGTGTCCGGTGCTGCAGTCTCTGCCGATGTGCAGCCGGAGGTCGGAACGCCGCTCGCCGTCGGCGCCTGCGTCGGCCGCGTGGTGCGCCATCTCCAGGGTGGCTTCGCAGTGAAATTCGTCGAGCAGCAGAACCGCGAACAACTCGAACGCCGGATCATCCGCGCGCCCGCAGCGCCGCCGCCGCGTGCGACGCCGTTCGCGGCGCAGATGGATTCGATGTACGAGGAAGTGGACTAACGAACGTCGGCGCGCTTCGTATCCTGAAAAACTACTTCCGCACGCAGATCACGCGCACCATCGCCGCCCTAGCATCGGTCGAACTGCTGTTCGCGCTCACGCCATTCGCTTTCACGAAATTCAGTACAAGTTCTGCGGGCGCCAGAGCTGCTTGTGGCGCTGCATTCGGCGGGCCGGCCACGAGCAGTGGCTTCAATTGCGCAAGGCCCGCGAATTTGCCGTCGCCGTCTATGGCGGCCGCGCCGGAAAAGCCCAGGCCCGGTGCGGGTGACAGCGCCAGTTCGCTTCCGGTGCCGACCGGCGTGGTGGACGCCTTCACGCTGGTGACGGCTGCGCCGCCGCCCTGGTTTTGCGGATCGGCAATCCCCACGAGCTCAAGATTGGGCTTCGCTGCGCCTGCGCCGAGCGACAGCGGCTTCAGCTCGCGCGCGCCATAGATCCGCAGCAGAGCGAGATCGCGCACTTTATCTTCGGCGATTTTGTCGGCATTGCCATAACCGGCGACGACAATGGACATGCAGCCATCGACCGCCTGACGATCAGTGACGATGGCGCCGTCATCGCTCACGACGATCCCCGACGCATATTCAACCTTCTTGCGCGGCGGCGGGCCCATCGCCTGCGCCCCTGCGGGGAATGCGTTGAAGGCAGACGACATCGCGATTACCACGGGCTCCATCGTGCCTTCAGTGGCCTGATCATAGAAGATCGAGAGGATGCGGACTTCGGAGTCCTTGAACTGGCCGCGGATGTAGAACTTCTTCTGGTTCTGCAACCCGGACAGCACGAAGAAATCCGGCTTCACCACCTGATAATCGATCTTGCGGCCGGGCTCCTTGCGCTCCGCCTCGGCGAGTTTCGCGGTGGAGGGTGCTTCCTCCTTGCGGCGCGCCAGCGTGATCTGGATCGTGCCGGTGGAGGACGACCACTTGCTGCCGTTGATGTCGGTGGTCTGCTGCGGCACCAGCTTTCCGGGAATGCCGAGCCGGGCGCCGGTCACCATGTCGGTGACCATCTTCCAGCCGACATTGTCCTGAAGTTTCTTCGCCGCGGCGCGCAGCACATCGCGCTCCTGCGGGTTCAGCACCCCCGTTTGTTTCGCGCCATTGTTCTTCTGGAACGTCTTGATCGCATTGACCATGCGATCCGAGACCTCGCCGGTGATGGCGCCGTTATATTGCCCGGTCCATGCCAGATCCGACTGGATCCCCAGCCGCTCGGCCTGCGCCATGGCATTGGCGGTGTCGGCAGGGGTCTGCAGCGCCGGACGGATCGGCGTCGTGGTGACAGGTTTGGGTTTGACGCCCTGCACCGCGGGAGGCGTTGCCTGCACCTGTGCGTGAGCCGCTGAGGCCGTCACGATCATCAATGTTGCTGAAAGCATCGATCTCATGACATGTCCGGTCTTGAAGCTGGTGATTGATTTCGGTGGAATTAAGCACATCTCGTGGGTCGGTGACAGCGGTAGCAAGGTTCAGGCGCCTCCACGTCATTGCGAGCGGAGCGAAGCAATCCAGTCTCCGCTTGTGGCTTCTGGATTGCGGCGTCGCTTCGCTCCTCGCAATGACGGGCGGAGGGCGTCGATGAACAGGGACGTAACGAAACAATGCTGAATGCCGACGAGCTTGAGCGCTATGCGCGTCACATCGTGTTGCGCGAGGTCGGCGGTCCCGGCCAGACCGCGCTGCAGGGCGCGAAAGTGCTTGTGATCGGCGCCGGCGGGCTCGGCGCACCGGCGCTGATGTATCTGGCGGCCGCGGGCATCGGCACGCTCGGTGTGGTCGATGACGACACGGTGTCGCTGTCGAACCTGCAGCGGCAGGTCATTCACGCAACGCCGGATATCGGCGCGTTGAAGACCGACAGCGCCGCGGCAAAGATCCATGCGCTCAATCCGCATGTCAGATTTATCTGCCATGCCGTCAGGCTCAATGCAGCGAATGCGATGGCGCTGTTGTCGGGCTACGACATCGTGCTCGATGGTTCCGACAATTTCACCACGCGCTATCTGCTGTCGGATGCCTGCTATCTCGCAAAGAAGCCGTTGATCTCCGCGGCGCTCGGCACTTTCGATGCGTCGCTGACCACGATCCGCGCGCATGAGACTAATGCCGCAGGTGTGTTGAACCCGACCTATCGCTGCCTGTTCCCCGAAGCGCCGCCGCCGGGCACTGTGCCGAGCTGTCAGGAAGCCGGCGTCATGGGCGCGCTGGCCGGTATGGTTGGCTCGATGATGGCGCTGGAAGCGATCCGCGAGATCGTGGGCTTTGGTGAAGGGCTGGTCGGGCGTCTGCTGATGATCGACGCCCGCAACATGCGCTTCGAGACGCTGCGTTACGGGCGCGATCCGGCGAATCCGCTGAACGGGGATGCGCCGAGCATCAGGGATTTGAGCGCGTATCTGTGAGCTGATCTTCTCCCTCCCCACCGCGCTTCGCTTGGGGGGGAAACCGTTGGCTGCTCAGCGCATCATGCCCTCGGCACTCACGCCCGCTTCTTCTCGCTGTCCATATGCGCCAGATGCTCGTCCGGATAACGGCCGCCGGCTGCCGCATCGGCCGGGATCGCCTCCGCCAACGCCCTGAGATGTGCGGGCGTGAGTTTCACATCCAGCGATCCCAGCGCTTCAGTGAGCCGATCCCGTCGGCGGGCACCGACCACGGGCAGGATGTCCTGACCTTGCGCGGCGACCCAGGCGATGGCGACCTGTGCGACCGAGGCACCGATGTCGTCGGCGACAGCGCGGATTTTTTCAACCAGAGCCAGATTCTGATCGATATTCGCGGCGCTGAAGCGTGGGCTGTGGCTGCGATAGTCCTTCGCGTTCATGCTGTCCTTGGCGAAATGGCCGCCGATCAGGCCGCGCGACAGCACACCGTAAGCCGTGATGCCGATGCCGAGCTCGCGGCAGGTCGGCAGGATGTCATCCTCGATGCCCCGCGAGATCAGCGAATATTCGATCTGCAGGTCGGTGATGGGATGCACCTTGTGGGCACGGCGGATGGTCTCAGAGCCGACTTCGGAGAGGCCGATATGTTTGACGTAGCCGGCCTTGATCAGGTCGGCGATGGCGCCGACGGTGTCCTCGATGGGCACATTGGGGTCGAGCCGCGCGGGGCGGTAGATGTCGATGACCTCGACGCCGAGCCGAACCAGCGAATAGGCCACGAAATTCTTGATCGCTATCGGGCGGTTGTCGAAGCCCATAAAGGCACCGGCGGGATCGCGCATACCGCCGAATTTGACCGAAAGCTGCAGGTTGTCGCGGCTGCGGCCGCGCAAGGCTTCGGCGATCAGTAGCTCGTTATGGCCCATGGCGTAGAAGTCGCCGGTGTCGATCAGGGTGACGCCGGCCTCCAGCGCGGCGTGGATGGTGGCAATGCTTTCGCCTCGGTCGGCCGGGCCGTAGACATCCGACATGCCCATGCAGCCGAGGCCGAGCGCGCCCGCTGTGGGGCCAGTCTTTCCGAGTTGAAGGTGGTTCATGGTGGTTCTCCCAGAAGGCGGCCGGACCGATCCCTTGCCGCTGCCGCCCCGATATGAGCCCGCTCCATTGATCCGATAAGCTGGACAATCCCGAAAGGCTTGTTCACTCTGCCGAACAATGAGCGATCTCGATCTGCGCGATCTGGCGGCCTTTCTGGCAGTTGCACGGACCCGGAATTTCCGGCGGGCTGCGATAGAGACCCATGTCTCGGTGTCCAGCTTGAGTCAGCGACTGCGCGACATGGAAGAGCGGCTCGGCGTTCGTTTGCTGCATCGCACAACGCGCAGCGTGGCACTCACCGAGGCTGGGGAATTGCTGCAACGCAAAATAGCTCCAGCCATGGACGATGTTCATGCCGCATTGCAGCAAACTCGCGATTTCGGTGACGTGCCGTCTGGCCGACTTAGGATCAATGGTCCGGCACCAGCGATCGATATCGTGGTGGCGCCGATGGTTACGCCATTTCTACAGCAATATCCGCAGGTTGAGCTTGAAATCGTTGCCGAGACATCATTGATCGACATCGTTGCCAAGGGTTTCGACGCCGGCATTCGCTATGGCGAGGACCTGGCGCAGGACATGATCGCAGTCTCGCTGGGGCCGCCGCAACGCTTCGTGATGGTGGCTTCTTCGCAATATATTGCGCAGCATGGCCGACCTGTTGCGCCGCAGCAATTGCTGCAGCATTGCTGCATCAGGACCCGTTTCGACAACGGTTCGATTCCGGAATGGGAGTTCGAAAAGGACGGCCAGGTGGTCCGGATCCCGCCGCGGGGGCCGCTGCTGGCGAGCTATTCCCGCCTCGGGCTGGAAGCGGCCCGGGAAGGCCTCGGCTTTTACGCCGTGTTTGAGGGCTATGTCCGGGACGACCTCGCGACCGGGAGGTTGATCAGCGTGCTGGAGGATTGGTTGCCGCCATTCCCGGGCCCGTTCCTGTATTATCCGAGCCGCCGGCAACCGCCGCCGGCTTTGGCGGCGTTCGTGAGTTTTGTGGCGGAGTGGCGCAAACGGGAGCGGCGGGCTGCGGCCCCGGAGAACCCCAGCGGATCAGAGCGGCAGGGGGATCGCTGAGGCGGTCTCGCGGGTCTGCCAGAAGGTCAGCACGCGCTGTGCCGTGGCGGGCACCAAGCGCTCGAAATTCTGCCGGGCTTCCTCGACATCGGCGGCGGCAGGCGAACGGCCGGGGCCGAGACGGAGCGTCATCAGGGCGCGGACGGTGGCCCAGGAAATCCCGATCGATTTGCCGAGGATCAGCATCGGATCGTCGCGGTCGCCCTTGAGGAGCTGGTCGATGGTCCCGATCCGCACGCCCGACAGAGCGGCGAGGGCGGCGGCGGTTTCCTCATATTGATGGGCGCGGGCAAAGCGCAACAAAGCGCCTTCGTCCAGCTCGTCGGCCTGGTGGAGCTTGCGAATGGCACGCTGCGCGGTGGCGAAGTCGCGGGTGACGGCCAGATGCGTGGGCGTACCGGTGATGTCCTGCATCGCGCGGTTGATCGCGTTGCGCAGTTGGGGGGCGGCGGCGTCGAACAGCCGGCGGCGAACCACCTCGACTGACTGCGCCAACAGGTGTTTGAGCTGTTCCGGCGCGAGATCGTCGCGCTGCCCGACCGTGACGGCGAGGGCGCCATCATCGCTGGCGCGGCGAATGAGGCCGGTATAGCCGAGTTGCGAGAAAGCGGCACCGGCGTTGCCGGCCACGCGGCGGATCACGTCGCGGTCGCCGCGGCGCACGATCACGTCGGTAATGCGCGGGGTCAGTGTCGAGCGATCGGAGATCGCCAGCAGATGCGACTGGCCCTGGGCCTTGGCGATATCGACCAGTGTCGGTTCGTCGATCAAAGGTGAGCGGCGCAACAGCGGTCCGGCGATCAGGATTTCGTCATCGCGGACGAGCAAGGCCACCAGTTGCGGCGGTGCGTTGACGAGATCGGACAGCCGTTCGGCCAGCTCGGTGCGTGCTTCGACCTCGGTCTGCGGAACCAGACTCGTCAGAACGCCGTCGAACAGATCGACATGGGCCGGTTGAAAACGGGATGCGCCCCTTAGGAAAAGCTCGGAAATCTTACGCACCGCCTCGCCGCGCCGCTTGGGATCGCCATCTCTGACGATATTCTCCAGCCCGGGAATGAGCGATTTCGCCTCAGCCATCAAAAAATACTCAACACCACCATACGGAAAGGCTGGGGCACCCTAGATGGGGTTGATGAAGGAACGGTTAGTCCGCAGGATTGGGCTACCGCGGGTTGCAGAAATATTGCGGGGCAGCCACTGTGGCCTTGCCGGGGCGCCGGAAAAGGGCTATATCGCCCACAACTTATTAGGTTCTCATACGATCGCGTTTGAGAGTGGGCCCCTCGGGACCCGCTCTTTTTTATTACCTGAACGGACCTTGGCCGATAATCCGGCGGGGCTCGCCCGGGTCCAAAAGGGCCGAAAGCCCGACGCGATACACTTCTGCAGGCTGCACGCGCATTCAGACATCCTCCAACCGGAATACTTCGATCCTGGACATGACCGACCAAAACCCAGAAGCCGTTGATACCGAGCTGCTTTCCGAGCCGCGCCTGGTGATCGAGCCGGGTGCTGCGGCGCGGGTATCGGCAGTCGCTACGCCCGTGCTTGAAAACCTCGGTTACCGGCTGGTGCGGATCAAAATTTCCGGCGAGCTCGGCTGCACCGTGCAGATCATGGCCGAGCGGCCGGATGGCACCATGCTGGTCGAGGACTGCGAGGCGATCTCGCACGCGCTGTCGCCGGTAATGGATGTCGCCGATCCGATCCAGCGCGCCTATCGCCTCGAAATTTCCTCGCCCGGCATCGATCGTCCGCTGGTCCGACGCTCCGATTTCGAGCGTTATAATGGCTATCTGGTCAAGGTCGAGATGGCCGTCGCCGTCGGCGGCCGCAAACGTTTCCGCGGTCTGCTCGGCGCCATCGAAGGCGACGTCGTACTCATTGACCGCGAAGGCGCCCGCGACGGCGAGGACCCCATCACACGGTTGCCGCTGGAAGACATCTCCAATGCCAGTCTGGTACTGACCGACGAGCTGATCGCCGAGTCCATGCGCCGCGGCAAGCACGCCGAGCTTGATCTCAAGCGGGAGCTCGGTCTCGCGCCGCCGCCGGCACCGCATGCCAAGCGCAGCGATCCCAAGAAGAGCTTTGCGCCGAAGCCGAAACTCAAGGTCGCGAAAGCTACCAAGAAGCCTTTGCCGAAGAATACCAAAGAACATCGTCTGGCCGCCGACCGTGCGCGCCGAGGCGAAATCGATCCCATCGAAGGAGAATGAGCTATGGCCGCTGTCAGCGCCAATAAACTCGAACTGCTGCAGATCGCCGACGCCGTCGCGCGCGAGAAATCGATCGACCGCAACATCGTCATCCAGGCGATGGAAGAGGCGATCGCGAAAGCGGCCCGTGCCCGTTACGGCTCCGAAACCGACGTGCATGCCGAGATTCATCCCAAGACCGGCCAGCTCTCTCTGACCCGCCACATGCTGGTGGTCGAGGACGTCGAGAATTCGTCTTTCCAGACCTCGCTGTTTGACGCGCAGCGCGCCAATCCGGGTGCGCAGATCGGCGACACCATCGCCGACACGCTGCCGCCGCTGGAATACGGCCGTATCGCCGCGCAGTCCGCCAAGCAGGTCATCGTGCAGAAGGTGCGCGAAGCCGAGCGTGACCGGCAGTACCAGGAATTCAAGGATCGCATCGGCGAGATCGTCAACGGCATCGTCAAGCGCGTCGAATACGGTTCGGTGATCGTCGATCTTGGCCGCAGCGAAGCCATCGTGCGTCGCGACGAGATGCTGCCGCGCGAAGTGTTCCGCAACGGCGACCGCGTTCGCGCCTATGTGTTCGACGTGCGCCGCGAGACCCGCGGTCCGCAGATCTTCCTGTCGCGCACCCATCCGCAGTTCATGGCCAAGCTGTTCGCGCAGGAAGTGCCTGAAATCTATGACGGTATCGTCGAGATCAAGGCCGTGGCCCGCGATCCTGGTTCGCGTGCCAAGATCGGCGTGATCTCGCGCGACTCGTCGGTGGATCCGGTCGGCGCCTGCGTCGGTATGCGTGGTTCCCGCGTGCAGGCCGTGGTCAACGAGCTGCAGGGCGAAAAGATCGACATCATTCCGTGGTCGCCGGATATCGCCACTTTCGTGGTGAACGCGCTGGCCCCGGCAGAAGTCTCGAAAGTCGTGATCGATGAAGATCGTGAGCGCATCGAGGTTGTCGTTCCCGACACGAATAACCAGCTATCCCTTGCGATCGGTCGTCGCGGCCAGAATGTGCGCCTGGCTTCGCAGCTGACCGGCTGGGATATCGACATCCTGACCGAGCAGGAAGAATCCGAACGTCGCCAGGCCGATTTCGAAAATTCCACACGCGTCTTCATGGAAGCGCTGAACGTCGACGAAGTGGTCGGTCAGCTGCTCGCGTCGGAAGGTTTCACCTCGGTAGAAGAACTTTCGATGGTCGATGCCAAGGAATTGTCGGGCATCGAGGGCTTCGACGACGAAACAGCGGCCGAATTGCAGAGCCGTGCACGTGAATACCTCGAGCAGCTCGAAGCTGAACTCGAAGGCAAACGTAAGGAACTGGGTGTGGAAGACGCTTTGAAGGACGTTCCGGGCGTGACCCTCAAGATGATGGTCAAGTTCGGCGAAAACGACATCAAGACCGTCGAGGATCTTGCCGGCTGCGCCACTGACGATCTGGTGGGCTGGACCGAACGCAAGGAAGGCTCCGAGCCGACCAAGCACCCGGGCATTCTCGATGCCAGCGAAGTTTCGCGCGAAGACGCCGAGCATCTGATCATGCAGGCCCGCGTCGTGGCCGGCTGGATCACCCAGGCCGATCTCGACAAGGGTGCGCCGCTCGACGCCACCGAAGAAGCGTAAGGACAATGCCACGCGCATGCTCGCCATTGCTGACCAAGCAGATCTGGACAACGGCCCCCGGAGCACCAAGCCCGGGACCGAGCGGATGTGCGTGGTCACGCGGAGCGTGCGCCCGATCGATGATCTGATCCGGTTCGTCGTCGCGCCCACGGGCGAGGCGATTCCGGACCTGAAGCGCAAGCTTCCAGGCCGCGGCCTCTGGGTCACGGCCTCCCGCAAGGCGGTGGCCGAGGCGGCAAAGCGCAATCTTTTTGCCAAGGGCTTCAAGAAAGCGGTCAAGGCGTCGCCGACCCTGGCCGACGACACCGACAAGCTCATGGTGCGCGGTGTCATCGAGGCGCTGGCCATGACCGCCAAGGCGGGTCAGGTGGTTTCCGGCTTCACCAAGGTTGAGGATGCCCTGCGCCGCGGAACGGTCGGTGTTCTGCTCCACGCCTCCAACGGCGCCCCCGACGGAATCCGCAAACTGGACAGCGTTGCCCGGCAACGCGTGGAATTTGACGCGGAATCCGGCGACAACGCGCCGAAATTGCCGATCATTACGGTTTTGAGCTCCGATGAATTGGATTTGGCATTGGGGCGGTCAAATGTGATACATGCTGCCGTGCTTACGGGCCCGGCGGGCAAAACGTTCCTGTCGCGCAGCCAGACTCTGGTCCAATACCGGCTGGCTGACGACGACATCAACGCAAGCGCCAAAGCTTCGCTGACAACTGCTGCGCCGGAGACGGAGCCGCTGACGCCAACGATCTCGCTGATCGAAACTTCGACGACTGTGCGACCGCGCACAACGCAACAAGATTAGGACTGCTGAATGGTTGATACGAAAACGCCTGGTGACAAGACTCTGAGCGTTCCCAGCAAGACCTTGACGCTCAAGCCGCGCGTCGAGCAGGGCACTGTGCGCCAGAGCTTCAGCCATGGCCGCACCAAGCAGGTGGTCGTCGAGAAGCGCGGCAAGCGCCGCATGCCCGGCGATGCGCCGGCTGCTGCGCCCTCCGCCGCGCCGGCAACTGCTGCTCCCGCACCTGTCGAGACTGCTGCACCGGCTCCCGTTGCTGCTGCGCCAGCTGCTCCCGCTGCAACTGCTGCGCCCGCGGCGCCGGTTGCGCGCGCTGCTGCGCCTGCACCGGCCGCACCGGCTTCCCGCACTGCGGCGCCTTCTCCGGCAGGACGCAGCTCTGCTCCGCCTCCCGCAGCGCCGCCGTCGCGCGCGCCGCAGCGCCCGCAGCCTCCGGCCCGTTCGGGTTCGGGCGTCGTGCTCCGCACCCTGACCGAAGAAGAGCGCAATGCCCGCGCCAGCGCGCTGGCCGATGCCCGCGTGCGCGAGCAGGAAGAGCGTCGCCTCGCCGAGATCGAGGCAGCTCGCCGCAACACCAAGGAATTCAAGGAACAGGAAGAGCGTGAAGCTGCCGAAGCCCGTCGCAAGGCCGAGGAAGAGCGTCACCGCCAGGAAGAAGAAACCAAGCGCCGCGCTGAAGTCGAGGCCAAGCGCCGTCAGGCTGAAGCCGATGCGAAGGCCGCCAAGCCGGCCACGACGACGGCCCGTCCCGGCGCCACATCAACGACGCCTGCGCGTGCGCCCGGCGTCGCCGCCGACGGCACCGACGAGGATGAAGGTCCACGCGTCATTCGCCGTGGTCCCGGCGGCGCCGCGCGCCCCGTGATCGCGCCGAAGCCCACTGCCAAGCCCGGTCCGCAGAAGGAGCGCGGCCGTCTCACCGTCGTCACCGCGCTGTCGGCCGGCGACGTGCGCGAGCGTTCGATCGCCTCGTTCCGTCGCCGCACCCAGCGTCTGAAGGGTCATCAGTCGAACGAGCCGAAGGAAAAGCTGGTTCGTGAAGTCACGATCCCGGAAGCGATCACGATTCAGGAACTCGCCAACCGTATGGCCGAGCGTGCCGTGGACGTGATCCGTCTGCTGATGAAGCAGGGGGCGATCCACAAGATCAACGACGTCATCGACGCCGACACCGCGCAGCTGGTGGCCGAAGAAATGGGCCACACCGTCAAGCGCGTTGCCGAATCGGACGTTGAAGAAGGTCTGTTCGACAAGGTCGACGATTCCACCGATACCGAGCCGCGTTCGCCGGTCGTGACCGTCATGGGCCACGTCGACCACGGCAAGACCTCGCTGCTCGATGCGTTGCGTCATGCCAATGTGGTGTCCGGCGAAGCCGGCGGCATCACGCAGCATATCGGCGCTTATCAGGTCACGTCGCCCGAGAGCGGCAAGAAGATCACCTTCATCGATACGCCAGGCCACGCTGCGTTCACCGCGATGCGTGCCCGCGGCGCCAAGGTCACGGATATCGTCATCCTTGTGGTGGCGGCCGATGACGGCGTCATGCCGCAGACCATCGAAGCCATCAACCACGCCAAGGCAGCCGGCGTGCCGATGATCGTGGCGATCAACAAGATCGACAAGCCCGATGCCAAGGCGGAGCGCGTGCGCACCGAACTGCTGCAGCATGACGTGCAGGTCGAATCCTTCGGCGGCGACGTGGTCGACGTCGAAGTGTCGGCGAAGAACAAGACCAACCTCGACAAGCTCCTGGAAATGATCGCGCTGCAGGCCGATATTCTCGACCTGAAGACCAATTCGGAGCGTCCGGCGGAAGGTACCGTGATCGAGGCCAAGCTCGATCGTGGTCGTGGTCCGGTGGCGACCGTGCTGGTTCAGCGCGGCACCCTGAAGGTCGGCGACATCATCGTGGCCGGTGCCGAAATGGGCCGTGTCCGCGCGCTGATCTCCGATCAGGGCGAGACGCTGACCGCGGCAGGTCCGTCGGTGCCGGTCGAAGTGCTCGGTTTCAACGGTCCTCCGGAAGCTGGCGATCGTATGGCCGTGGTCGAGAACGAAGCTCGCGCCCGTGAAATCACCGGCTACCGTGCCCATCAGAAGCGCGAGAAGTCCGCTGCCTCCACCAACGGCATGCGCGGTTCGCTCGAGCAGATGATGAGCCAGCTGAAGACCTCGGGTCGCAAGGACTTCCCGCTGATCATCAAGGCTGACGTGCAGGGTTCGCTCGAAGCCATTCTCGGCTCGCTTGAGAAGCTCGGCACCGATGAAGTCGCTGCGCGCATCCTGCATGCGGGCGTCGGCGGCATTTCGGAATCGGACGTCACGCTGGCGGAAGGCTTCAACGCCGCCATCATCGGCTTCTCGGTTCGTGCCAACAAGGAAGCCGCCGCTGCTGCCAAGCGCAACGGCATCGAAATCCGCTACTACAACATCATCTACGATCTCGTGGATGACGTGAAGAAAGCCATGTCCGGTCTGCTCGCGCCCACACTGCGCGAAACCATGCTGGGCAATGCGCAGATCCTCGAAGTGTTCAACATCTCGAAGGTCGGCAAGGTTGCGGGTTGCCGCGTCACCGACGGAACCGTGGAACGCGGCGCGAATGTGCGCCTGATCCGCGACAACGTCGTGGTGCACGAAGGCAAGCTGTCGACACTGAAGCGCTTCAAGGACGAAGTGAAGGAAGTGGCGTCAGGCCAGGAATGCGGCATGGCGTTCGAGAACTACGGCGATATGCGCGCCGGCGACGTGATCGAGTGTTACCGCGTGGAGACCATCCAGCGCTCGCTGTAAGTCCAAATCTTACAGAGAGACCGGATTTAAACGAGACGTCATGCCCGGCCTGCGCGAAGCTAGCTTCGCTAGATGGTCGGGCATCCACGTCTTTGAATTTCAAAAGAGCAGTCGTGGATGGCCGGGACAAACCCGGCCATGACGAATTTTGTTTTCGTAGGGAAACCGATGCCCAAGCATCACCAGAAGTCCGCGGCGCCGGGCGGTTCGCAGCGTCAATTGCGCGTTGGCGAGCTGATGCGCCACGCGATTGCCGACATCCTGTCGCAGGGTGGGGTCCACGATCCCGTTCTGCAGACCACCATCATCACCGTGCCCGAGGTGAAGATGTCGCCCGATCTGAAGCTCGCCACCGTCTATGTGATGCCGCTCGGCGGCCAGAACACCGAACCGGTGCTGAAGGCGCTCGCGGCGAACAAGAGCTTCCTGCGAACCGAGGTCGCGTATCGCGTGAACCTGAAATACGCCCCCGATCTTCGCTTCCGCATAGATGAGCGCTTCGACGAAGCCGAGCGCATCGACAAACTCCTGCGCACGCCTGCCGTTGCGCGCGACCTCAAACCAGACTCGGACGAAAACGAATGACTGTGACGACCCCAGCCGCCGCCCTCGATTCACGCCTCGATGAAACGGGCAATGGCGAGTCCACCCTGTCTCCGGCTGTGCAGCACGGCGACCACGGTCAGCAAGGTGACCGCGGCGGCAATGACCAGCGTCAGCATCAGGGCCATCGCGGCAATAACGATCCCCGCCATCAGGGCGGCAAGCAGCGTCAGCAGGGCCAGGTCCGGCGCGACAAGCGCGACGTTCATGGCTGGGTGATCCTCGACAAGCCGATCGGCATGACCTCGACCCAGGCGGTCGCGATCGCCAAGCGCCTGTTCCAGGCCAAGCGCGCCGGCCATGCCGGTACCCTCGATCCGTTGGCGTCCGGCGGTCTGCCGATCGCGCTCGGCGAAGCCACCAAGACGGTTCCGTTCGTAATGGACGGCCGCAAGCGCTATCGCTTCACGGTCGCCTGGGGCGAGGAGCGCGATACCGACGACACCGAGGGCCGCGCGACCTTCACCAGCCCGAATAGGCCAACGGCCGACCAGATCCGGGCTCTGCTGCCGCAATTTACCGGCAATATCGAACAGACCCCGCCGCAATACTCGGCGATCAAGATCCAGGGTGAGCGCGCCTATGATCTCGCCCGCGACGGCGAGGTGGTGCCGCTGGTTCCCCGACCGGTTGTGATTCACGAATTAGTCCTGACAGAACAGCCAGATAGCGACCATGCCGTGTTCGAGGCCGAGTGCGGCAAGGGCACTTATGTGCGCGCACTGGCTCGCGATATCGGCCGTTTGCTCGGCTGTTACGGCCATATCAGTGCGCTCCGGCGCACCCTGGTCGGACCTTTCGCCGAAGCCGACATGATTCCGCTGGAACAGTTGGAGGCTTTGTGCGATAGAGCCGCGTCTGGCGAGGGTAGCCTCGCCGACGCGCTACTGCCCGTTGAGACCGCGCTGGACGACATCCCGGCACTGGCCGTCACACGGGCGGATGCGGCAAGGCTCCATCGGGGCCAGGCCGTTTTGTTGCGCGGACGGGATGCGCCCGATTGTAGCGGCACAGTTTATGTCACGGTGGCAGGGCGATTATTGGCCCTCGCTGAAGTTGGCAATGGCGAACTCATCCCCAAGCGCGTGTTTAACCTGACCGGACTGACCGCCAGTTCGGCCCGCAAAGAAAGTAACTGACGATGTCGATTACCGCAGAACGCAAAGCGGAAGTCATCAAGACCAATGCCAACAAGACCGGCGACACTGGTTCGCCGGAAGTCCAGGTTGCGATCCTCTCCGAGCGCATTGCCAACCTGACCGGACACTTCAAGACCCACACCAAGGACAACCATTCCCGCCGTGGTCTTTTGAAGCTCGTCTCCACGCGTCGTTCGTTGCTTGACTACATCAAGCGCAAGGACGAGGCGCGCTACAAGGCGCTGCTCGAGAAGCACAACATTCGCCGCTAAGCGAAATCACGCGCGCAAAAACCCTTTGCGCGCGTTTTTTGTAGCGGAAGCCATGTGCGGCTTTCGCGATAACGTTCAGAAGCAATCCGGCAACTGGACGATGACGGGCAAGGTGCCCGTCGCGCGGCGCGATCCTCCAAAGATCCCCGCGACCATCGGAAGGATGGACGCCATTCAGAATACCAGAGCCATGGCAGGATCGCCGGACGCTGATTTCGCGACATCGCGAACAGCTTCTTGCCGTCTTGCGCATGGCTTTTGTGTTTTGGACTTCAGTGTTTTTGGCCGTCACGTCCTCCGTGAACCCATGAAAGAAACCTAAGATGTTTAATGTTCACTCCGTCGAGATCGATTGGGGCGGTCGTCCGCTCAAGCTGGAAACCGGCAAGGTTGCCCGTCAGGCTGACGGCGCCGTCATCGCGACCTATGGCGAGACCGTCGTTATCGCCACCGTCGTCGCCGCGAAGACTGCCAAGGATGGCATCGACTTCCTGCCGCTGACCGTCGATTACATCGAGAAGACCTACGCAGCTGGCCGCATTCCCGGCGGCTACTTCAAGCGCGAAGGTCGTCCGACCGAGAAGGAGACGCTGGTCTCCCGCCTGATTGATCGTCCGATCCGCCCGCTGTTCGTCGATGGCTGGCGCAACGAAACCCAGATCGTCGTTACCGTGCTGTCGCACGACATGGAAAACGATCCGGACATTCTCGCGCTGGTCGCCACCTCGGCTGCCCTGACGATTTCCGGCGCCCCGTTCCAGGGCCCGATCGGTGCAGCCCGCGTCGGTTTCATCAACGATGAATACGTCCTCAACCCGACCCTCGACGAGATGGCCGACACCAATCTCGACCTCGTCGTCGCCGGCACCGGCGATGCCGTGCTGATGGTGGAATCGGAAGCCAAGGAGCTCAACGAAGACGTGATGCTCGGCGCCGTGATGTTCGGTCACCGCCACTTCCAGCCGGTCATCAAGGCGATCATCGAACTCGCCGAGAAGGCCGCCAAGGAGCCGCGCGAGGTCAAGACCATCGATGACAGCGAAATCGAGAAGGAAATGCTCGGTCTCGTCGAAACCGAGCTGCGCGCTGCCTATGCGATCCCTGTGAAGCAGGACCGCTACGCGGCCGTCGGCGCCGTCAAGGCGAAGGCGATGGCGCATTACTTCCCGGAAGGTCAGGAGCCGAAATACGACAAGCTCCGCATCGCCGGCGTTTTCAAGGAACTGGAATCGAAGATCGTTCGCTGGAACATCCTCGACACCAAGAAGCGTATCGATGGCCGCGACCTGACCACGGTTCGTCCGATCGTCGCCGAAGTCGGCGTGCTGCCGCGCGCCCATGGTTCGGCTCTGTTCACCCGCGGTGAAACCCAGGCGCTGGTCGTGACCACGCTTGGCACCGGTGAAGACGAGCAGTACATCGACTCGCTGTCGGGAACGTACAAAGAGACGTTCCTGCTGCACTACAACTTCCCTCCCTACTCGGTCGGCGAGACCGGTCGTATGGGCGGCACCAAGCGTCGCGAAATCGGCCACGGCAAGCTCGCCTGGCGCGCGATCCATCCGGTTCTGCCGGGTCACCACGAGTTCCCGTACACCGTGCGCGTGGTGTCGGAGATCACCGAGTCCAACGGTTCGTCGTCGATGGCATCGGTTTGCGGTGCTTCGCTGGCGCTGATGGATGCGGGCGTTCCGATGAAGCGTCCGACGGCGGGTATCGCCATGGGCCTCATCCTCGAAGGCGCACGCTACGCAGTTCTGTCGGACATCCTGGGTGATGAAGATCACCTCGGCGACATGGACTTCAAGGTGGCTGGTACCGATACCGGCATCACCTCGCTGCAGATGGACATCAAGATCGCCGGTATCACCGAAGAGATCATGAAGGTCGCTCTGGGCCAGGCCAAGGAAGGCCGCATTCACATTCTCGGTGAGATGTCGAAGGCGCTCAACAACGCCCGTGCCGAGCTCGGCGAATACGCGCCGCGCATCGAGACCTTTAAGATCGCCACCGACAAGATCCGTGAAGTGATCGGCACCGGCGGCAAGGTGATCCGCGAGATCGTCGAAAAGACCGGCGCCAAGGTCAACATCGAAGACGACGGCACCGTGAAGGTGGCCTCATCCGATGGTGAGTCGATCAAGGCTGCGATCAAGTGGATCAAGTCGATCGCGTCCGATCCGGAGCTCAACGCGATCTATGAAGGTACCGTGGTCAAGGTCATGGAGTTCGGTGCATTCGTGAACTTCTTCGGCGCCAAGGACGGTCTGGTTCACATCAGCCAGCTCGCCGGCGGCCGCGTGCAGAAGACCTCCGACGTCGTCAAGGAAGGCGACAAGGTCAAGGTCAAGCTGCTCGGCTTCGACGATCGCGGCAAGACGCGTTTGTCGATGAAGGCTGTCGATCAGGAGACCGGCGAAGACCTCGAAGCCAAGCAGAAGGCCGCCGAAGGCGCGACTGCAGCGGAGTAATTTTCGCTCACGCGAAATGAGTTGCGAAAGGGCGGCCGAAAGGCCGCCCTTTTTGTTTGTGGCGATGTTTTGCGAGGACGCCGACGTATCCCTCCCCACTGCGTGTGGCTTTGTTGCGCTTGGGGGAAAGAGGAACACGTCTCTCCGACACGTGATGTGCTATATCCTGCTGCGTCACAATGCCCGCATATGAAACTGGCAGTGATGCGTTGCGTATCTGTCCGACGAACCCGCAAATTCCTCAGGGAGAAGCCCCATGACGACCTCCGCATCGATGTCTCGACGCCATCTCATGCTCGCTGCGACTGGCATCGCTGCCGCGGTTGTCGCGCCCCGTCTTGCTTTCGCCCAGGCGGCTGCGCCAGCCACCCCCGCTGCCGGCAATGCACCATTCATCCTGCCGCCGCTGACCTATCCGGTCACGGCATTCGAGCCGCATATCGATGCCAAGACGATGGAGATCCATCACGATAAACATCACGCCGCCTACGTTGCCAACATGAACAATTTTGCCAAGGACACCCCGGTGATCGGCGAGAAGCCGCTGGTCGAGGTGCTCGGCAATCTCAACAGCGTGCCTGATGCGATCCGCACCGGCGTGCGCAACAATCTCGGCGGCCATGCCAACCACACCATGTTCTGGCAGATCATGGGCCCGAATGGCGGCAAGCCGGAAGGCGATGTGCTTGCCGCGATTGATCGCGACCTCGGCGGCCTCGAGAAATTCCAGACCGACTTCAATGCCGCCGGCGGCCGTCAGTTCGGCTCTGGCTGGGTGTTCGTGATCGTCGATAAGGACGGCAAGCTGTCGATCGAGACGCGTCCGAATCAGGACAATCCGATCATGGACGGCAAGCGCGCGCTGATGGGCAACGACGTCTGGGAGCACGCTTACTATCTGACCTATCAGAATCGTCGCGCTGATTATCTCAAGGCGTGGTGGAATACGGTCAATTGGACCAAGGTCGGCGAGCGCTATGCGGCGGCAAAGGCCGGCACGCTGGCGGTATAGTTTCCTTCTCCCCGCTTGCGGGGAGAAGGTGTCTCGAACGCGCAAAGCGCGTTCGAGACGGATGAGGGGGAGTCTCCGCGAGTTCGGAATAAATGGAGAGTGCCCCTCACCCGACTTCCACGCGCTGTGCGCGTTCCAGTCGACCTCTCCCCGCAGGCGGGGAGAGGTTAGAAGTTACTTCCTCACATCGCCTTCGTCCGCAGCGCTCTCGGCGAGGGTCGCCGGCTCGATGCTGTAACGCTTGATCAGCGGCATCTGCGCCACCGCGAAGACCATGGTCAGCGGGATGACGCCGAACGCCTTGAAGGCCACCCAGAAATCGGTGCTCTGGGTGCGCCAGATCGCTTCGTTCAGAAGCGCCATCGCGAAGAAGAACAGCGCCCAGCGCTTCGTCAGCGCGCGCCAGCCTTCGTGCGTGAGATTGAACATCTGGTCGAACATGATGGCGATGAAGGAACGGCCGAACAACAGGCCGCCGCCGAGGATCGCTGCGAACAGGCCATAGATGATGGTCGGCTTGACCTTGATGAAGGTCTCGTCATGCAGCACCAGCGTCAGCGTACCGAACACCAGCACGATGACAGCGGTGACCAGCGCCATGATCGGCACATGCTTGACCACGACGTAAGACGCGATCATCGCCGCGACGATCGCCACCATGAAGGCGCCGGTGGCGACGAACAGGTTGAATTTTGCATTGGCGACGAAGAACACGATCAGCGGGCCGAGTTCGGTGGCGAGCTTGAACAGCGGATGCGGCTGGTTTTTGGCAAGTACGTCAGTCATCAGCTTTCAATTCCTGCAATCGCTTGCGCGAAGTCCTTGGCGGT
This sequence comes from Tardiphaga sp. 709, assembly GCF_032401055.1. Classification (NCBI taxonomy): domain Bacteria; kingdom Pseudomonadati; phylum Pseudomonadota; class Alphaproteobacteria; order Hyphomicrobiales; family Nitrobacteraceae; genus Tardiphaga; species Tardiphaga sp. 709. Next base: position 3,779,654 of record NZ_CP135529.1, read on the forward strand.
GAACGGCGCGAGATCGTCGATGCCTTCGCCGACGCCGATGAAATGCACCGGCAGTTTGTACTTTTCCGACAGTGCCACGAGGATGCCGCCGCGCGCGGTGCCATCGAGCTTGGTCATCACAAGGCCGGTGACGCCAGCCGTACGATGAAACGCTTCGACTTGTGACAGCGCGTTTTGTCCCACTGTGGCATCGAGGACCAGCAGCACCGCATGGGGCGCTGTGGCATCGACCTTCTTGATGACCCGCACGACCTTCTCCAACTCGACCATGAGTTCGGTCTTGTTCTGCAGGCGGCCGGCGGTGTCGATCAGCAGGACGTCGCGATTGTCGTCGCGCGCCGCGGTGACGGCGGTGAAGGCGAGGCTCGCGGAATCCGAACCCTGCGCGCCGGCGATGACTGGCACCTTGTTGCGTTCGCCCCAGACTTTCAGCTGCTCGATGGCCGCCGCGCGAAACGTATCGCCGGCGGCGAGCATCACCTTGCGGCCTTCGGCGGAGAAGGTGGACGCCAGCTTGCCGATGGTGGTGGTCTTGCCGGAACCGTTGACGCCGACCACGAGGATGACGAACGGCTTGTGGGCGGTGTCGATCACCAGCGGCTTCGCCACCGCCGAGAGCACCTTTTCGACCTCCGTGGCTACGACGGTTTTGACCTCGTCGGCCGAGATCGCCTTGTCGTAGCGGCCATGGCCGACGGCGGCGGAAATCCGCGCTGCCACTTCGGTACCCAGGTCGGCGCGCAGCAGCACATCCTCGATATCCTCGAGCATGGCGCGGTCGAGCTTGCGCTTGGTCACGAGGTCGGCGACCGCGGTGCCAAGGGCGCTCGAGGTGCGCTTCAGCCCGCCGGAGAGCCGTCGCCACCAGCTCAGTTTTGGCGTTTCGGGAGTGTCGCTCATGTCGGGGGTGTGTTAGCCGTTTCGCGCCATGATTCAAAGTATGACCAGTGAAAGTGACGAAGACGTAAGCCTGGAGGCCGAGCCCCGGCTGGAACCCCGCACCGATGCGGTGGAGCTGACCGAGGCCGAGATTCTGGCGCGGGTGCTGCACCGTGACGGGTTGATGCTGGTGATCGACAAGCCGGCCGGCCTGCCGGTGCATCGCGGCCCCAAGGGCGGCGCCAATCTGGAAACCTCGTTCGAATTCTTGCGCTATGGCCTGCCGCGCGCACCCGTTCTGGCGCATCGGCTGGACCGCGACACGTCGGGCTGCCTGGTGCTGGGGCGGCATCGCAAGGCGACCGCGTCGCTCGGTCTGCTGTTCAAGCACGGCCGTATCCGAAAGACCTATTGGGCGGTCGTCGAGGGCGGGCCTGCCGAAGATTCCGGCGTGATCGACATGCCGCTCGGGCGGCTCAATGCCGATCGGGGCTGGTGGATGAAGCCGGATCCCGAGGGACTCAAGGCCGTTTCGAATTTCACCGTGCTCGGCCGCGGCGGCGGCATGAGCTGGCTGGCGCTGGAGCCGGTGACGGGGCGCACGCATCAGCTCCGTGTGCATTGTGCATCATCGGGATTTCCGATTGTCGGCGATAATATCTATGGCAACGGGCCCAGATTCGGCGAGCCGACGCTGCATCTGCATGCCCGCGAGATCGTGATTCCGATCTCGCGTAACAAGGACCCGATCCGTGTCGTCGCGCCGGCCCCGCCGCATCTGCATGAGCGGCTCAAAGCGTGCGGCTGGAACGGGGAGTAGGGCTTACGCGACCGAAGCGAACAGCTTCGGATCGAACGTGCCTTCATATTCAAACGCGGCCGGCCCCGTCATCAGCACGTGGTCGTCGCTCTCGCGCCATTCGATGGTGAGTTCACCGCCGGGCAGCGTCATATGCACAGTTCGATTGGTCCGGCGCAGGCGAGCGGCGGCAACAGCGGTTGCGCAAGCTGCGGAGCCACAAGCCTTGGTCAGGCCGGCGCCGCGCTCCCAGGTACGCATCACGATGTGATCGCGATCGACGATATGGGCCAGCGTGATATTGGCGCGGTCCGGGAAGATCGGGTGGTTTTCCAGCAGCGGGCCGAACTTTTCGAGATCATAGGCCTGGATGTCGTCCACCCAGAAGATCGCATGAGGGTTGCCCATCGAGACGACTGACGGGGTGTGCAGGATCGGCGCGTCGATCGGGCCGATCTGCAACTCGATGCCGCGGGTGTCACGGAATTCCTCGGCCAGCGGAATGTCCTGCCAGCCGAACTTCGGTGTGCCCATGTCCACCGTGTAAAGGTCCGGCGCGGGGCCTTGCCAGCAATTGATCAGGCCAGCCCTGGTCTCGAATGTGAGCGCCGTCTTGTCGCCGCCGGCAAAAGTCTGGCGCGCCACGCAACGCATGCCATTGCCGCAGGCGCCGGCTTCGGAGCCGTCATTGTTGTAGATTGAGACGAAGGCGTCGGTGCCGGCCAGCCGGGGCTTCTGCAGCACCATCAACTGGTCATAGGGTACGCCTTCGGGGGTGGCCACGGCGCGGGCGTCGGCAGGCGTAATACCGGATGCCGTATCGCGCAGGTCGATCACGACGATCTCGTTGCCGATGCCGTTCATCTTGGCGAAGGAATGGTTGGCCAGTGCGCTCATGCTCGGTCCCGTTGATCTCAGCCTTATATGGCGAGGCCGGGCGGATTGGCCAGTACGGCGATTCTGTGTCGGCTGTTTTGAATGGCCCTGCGCAATTTGGGGAGGGGACGAAAGCCGCGGCTGCGTGTTACCATGGTGCCGTATCGCGCATGTTGCCGGACACTGCGCTGCAGGATGTCACTGGAGACCCTTCGAATGACCCGTTCTCGCCTGTCCCGCCTCGCCACTGCGGCGCTGATCCCGGCAGCCGCGCTGACGCTGAACGCCGCGGCCTGGGCGCAATCTCCACCCGCCACGCCGCCAGCGGCAAGCACCCCGGCGACCCCGCCCGCGCCCGCACCGGCCACACCAGCTCCGGCGGCAACGGCTCCCGCCACTCCCGCTCCCGCCGCACCGGAGACGCCGGCCCCCGTCGCGCCGGCAACGCCGCCCGCCGCGGCGCAGGCTCCCGCAACGCCAGCCGCGCCTCAGGTCCAGGTTGCCGATCCGTTCGGCGAGGAAATCACGCTATCGCCGAAGCAGATGGTGACCTTCGTCGGCAAGGCGAATTGGGATTCGGCCTTCGATACGCTGATGGATGCGTTCAAGCAGATCACCACCGTGCTCGACAAACAGGGCGTCAAGTCATCCGGCAACCCGATGATCGTCTATACGACCACCGACGACACCGGCTTCACCTTCCTCGCGGAAATCCCGGTCGATCAGGAGGTGAAGAACCTGCCGAAGGCGATGAAGATGGGTCTGTCACCGGATGGCAAGGCACTGAAGTTCGTCCATCGCGGCTCCTACGACAATATGGACAACACCTATGAGGCGATCACCAATCACCTCGACGACAAAAAGCTAGAGGCGAAAGACACCTTCATCGAGGAATACATGACCGATCCCTTGAAGACGGCGGAAGACAAGCTCGTCATCAATGTCTATGTGCCGCTGAAGTAATAGAAGCGAAGGCCAGCGATAAAGAATCTCTGGTCATAAAGAAGCCTTGGACGGTCGCGACAGATCGGGCATGAAAAATCATCTGACTCTGGCCGTTTTCGGCATTGCGCTCATCGCCACTCCTGCGCTCGCGCAGGTCAATCCACCGCCGGTGATTTCCGTCTCCGGCGAAGGCACCGTCTCGGTGCCGCCGGATCTCGCTGTCGTCGATGGCGGCGTGACGACCGACGCCAAGACCGCGCGCGAGGCTGCTGAGGCCAACAATGCCGCGATGGCCAAAGTGCTGGCGGCTCTGAAGAGCGCTGGCATTGCCGAGAAAGACATGCAGACATCGCGGCTGTCGCTGTTTCCGCAATATGCGCAGCAGACCCGTCCCAATCCCAATCCTGGCCCCAATGTCATCTCGGGCTATCGCGCCAGCAACCGCGTCACCATCCGGGTGCGCGACGTGACCAAGGTGGCCGGCACCATCGACGCGCTGGTGGCTTCGGGTGCCAATGAGGTCGGCGGCATCAATTTCATGGTGACGAAGGCGTCGCAACTGCTCGACGATGCGCGCAGCGACGCGATCGCGGATGCGCGGCGCAAGGCGGAGATTTACGCCAAGGCTGCCGGCGTCAAGCTCGGCGCGCCGATCAGTATCTCCGAGGACTCCGGCAGCGCTCCGGCGCCGATGATGTTGCGCAAGATGGGCGCCGACGTGGCATCGGCTCCGGTGGCGCAAGGCGAGGAAGTGCTGCGCGTGAATGTCAGTGTGAGCTGGGAAATCAAGCCGGCGCAGTGACGGCAAAGCTCAGTTGTCGTCCCCGCGAAGGCGGGGACCCATACACACTGTAGGTGTAGTTTAAGCTCGACAGTCGTGGCTCTGCTGTTTCAAATTCTTCGACCGTGGTTATGGGTCCCCGCCTTCGCGGGGACGACAGCTAGATCTCCACTACCTGCCCCGGCTTCAGCGCCATAAACTTCTCGCTGGGCAATTCCGCCGCGCTGCATGCGGCGGCCAATCCCTTCACCGGCCCGTCGATCGCCTCATCGGTGAGCTGGAATGTGCTGTGATGGCTGGCCAGCGCCTGCTGTGCGCCGCAGTCACCAAACGCCTTCACGGCGTCTTCCGGATTCATGTGCTGGTCCTTCATGAACCAGCGCGGCTCATAGGCGCCGATCGGCAGGATCGCGAGCCTGATAGCACCATGGGTCTCGCGCACGCGGCGGAAGTGCAGGCCGTCGCCATAGCCGCTGTCGCCGACGATGTAGATCTTGCCGGCTGGTGTCTCCAGCACGAAGCTCGCCCACAGCGATTTGTTACGATCAAACAGGCCGCGCGCGGTCCAGTGGCGCGTCGGCACCAGCGTGACGGCGAGGCCGTTGCCGAGCTCGACGCGATCTGTCCAGTCATAGGCCTCGGCTTTGATCGCGCTGTCGGCGCTCTTCATGGTGATGTCATTGCCAAGCGGCGTGATCACCCGCGGTGCAAATTTGGCTGATAGCTTCGACAGGGTCGGAAGATCGAGATGGTCGTAATGACCGTGCGAGACCAGCACAACATCGATCTTGGGCAGTTTGTCGAAGGCGATGCCCGGCGCGTTGTGACGCTTCGGCCCGGCAAATGACAATGGCGATACGCGATCGGACCACACCGGATCGAACAGGATGTTGATCCCGGCGGTCTGGATCAGCCAGCTGGCGTGACCGACGTAACAAAAGCGAACGCCCGTACCCTCGACCCTGGCCGGCGGCGTATCGGCAAACTCGTTCTCGACCCAGTCCGGCCAGACCTCGCGCGTACGGCCGCCGCCGAATTGCCAGCGCAGCACTTCGCCGAGCGACCTCGGCGGCGCGCCATCGGGATCGAAGAAGATCTTGCCGTCGAAGTGATCGGAGACGGGGCCGTCATAATTGGTCATGCGGGAAGCCCAGATGGCCGACAGCCCCGCCGCTGCGGCGAGGCCGCCGATGGATGCGAGAAGCTCGCGGCGGGTGATGGTCATGAATGTCAAAAGCCGAAAAGGGGAACCTGAGGTGAGCGATCACTCACATCTAGGGCAGCTCACCCAGAAATCCAATTGCCTATTGTCAATTTAATCGCCTGCTGCAGAGAATATCCTTTATCTTGAATGGGTTGCCGTTTCGGGCGACGGCGCGGCGGCCATATTTCCTTGACTCGCCGGGCCCCGGCGCTGTAAGTCCCCACCAATTCTCGAAAAGTTCTCTTTTCGACCCGCCGACCGGTCCTGGAGACCGGAGGTCAACGCCCGACAGCGCGATGCGCCCTCGGGCGCAAAAGTGTTTGGTTATTTGCCATCATGGGGATGGCACGAGCGGAAGCGACGATCGATGTTCGACAGTCTGTCGGAACGGCTTGGCGGAATTCTCGATCGGCTCACCGGGCGCGGTGCGCTGTCGGAGGCTGATGTCGATGCCGCCATGCGCGAAGTCCGCCGGGCGCTGCTTGAGGCCGACGTCTCGCTCGACGTGGTCCGCTCCTTCATCGATCGCGTGCGTGAGCAGGCCATTGGCGCCACCGTCGTCAAGTCGGTCACGCCCGGCCAGATGGTCGTCAAGATCGTCCATGACGAACTGGTCGCGACCCTCGGCGCAGATGGCGAAGGCGGCATCGATCTTCAGGCTGTGCCGCCCGTCGCCATTATGATGGTCGGTCTGCAGGGCTCCGGTAAGACCACCACGACCGCGAAGCTTGCGCGCCGTCTCACTCAGCGCGACAAGCGCAAGGTGCTGATGGCGTCGCTCGACGTCTATCGTCCGGCTGCCATGGAGCAGCTCGCGGTGCTCGGCCGTGATCTCGACATTCAGACGCTGCCGATCGTCGAAGGCCAGAAGCCGGCTGAGATCGCCAAGCGCGCGCTGTCCGCTGCCAAGCTCGGCGGCTATGACGTGGTTCTGCTCGACACCGCCGGTCGCACGACGCTCGACGAAGAAATGATGTCGGAAGCGATCGAGATCAAGGCGATCGCCAATCCGCATGAAGTGCTGCTGGTCGCGGATGCGCTGACCGGTCAGGACGCCGTCAATCTCGCGCGCTCCTTCAACGAGCGCGTCGGCCTCACCGGCATCGCGCTAACCCGCGTCGACGGCGATGGCCGCGGCGGTGCTGCACTGTCGATGCGCGCCGTGACCGGCAAGCCGATCAAGCTGATCGGTACCGGCGAAAAGACCGATGCGCTGGAAGACTTTCATCCGAGCCGTATCGCCGGCCGCATCCTCGGCATGGGCGACGTGGTGTCGCTGGTCGAGCGCGCTGCTGCAAATATCGATGCGGAAAAAGCCGCCCGTACTGCCGAGCGCATGCGCAAGGGCCAGTTCGATCTCACCGACATGCGTGAGCAGCTGATCCAGATGACCAATATGGGCGGTCTATCCGGCCTGATGGGCATGATGCCCGGCATCGCTAAGATGAAGAACCAGATCGCCTCCGCCGGTCTCGATGACCGCGTGGTGAAGCGCCAGATCGCAGTCATCGATCTCGATGACGCGTCAGGAGCGCAAGAATCCCGACATCCTCAAGGCCAGTCGCAAGAAGCGTATCGCTGCCGGCGCCGGCCTCAAGGTCGAGGAAGTCAACAAGGTGCTGAAGATGCACCGGAACATGGCCGATATGATGAAGGCCATGGGCTCCGGCAAGCGTGGCCCGATGGCCGGCATCGCGCAGGCCATGGGCTTCGGTGGCGGTGGCATGCCATCCCCCGAACAGATGAAGGCGATGGCCGAGAAGATGCCGGGCGGGATGCCGCAGGGCATGCCGTCATTGCCGAAAGATTTCCCGGGCCTTTCAGGGCTGGGCAAACCGACGCTGCCGGGACTCGGCGGCTTTCCCGGTCTCGGGAAAAAGAAATAACGCGATCAAGTTCACTCACATTCAAATCGAACACACTTAGGAGAATCCCATGTCCGTCGTTATCCGCCTCGCACGCGCAGGCACCAAGAAGCGCCCCGTCTATCACGTCGTCGTCGCCGACTCGCGCTTCCCCCGCGATGGCCGCTTCATCGAGCGTCTCGGCTACTTCAATCCGCTGCTCGCCAAGGATAACGAGCTGCGCCTGAAGCTCGACCTCGACAAGACCAAGGCCTGGATCGCCAAGGGCGCACAGCCGTCGGATCGCGTTGCTCGCTTCCTCGATGCCGCTGGCGTCCAGAAGCGCGAAGCCCGCAACAATCCCGAGAAGGCCGTGCCGCGCAAGGAGCGCAAGGCCAACGCTGAAGCCGCCGCCAAGAAGTAAGGCGGAATGACCTCCGCGCAAATCTGCGTCGCGCGTATCGGCGCGCCGCATGGTGTGCGCGGCCAGGTCCGGCTGTGGACCTTCACCGAAGATCCATTCGCCGTGTGCGACTACGGTCCGCTTGCCACCAAGGACGGCAAGCGGAGCTTTGAGGTCGATGATGTCCGCGAGGCCAAGGGCCATCTGGTCGCGACGCTGAAGGGCGTCGCGTCCCGCGAAGATGCCGAGCGCCTCAATGGCGTCGAGCTCTATGTGGCGCGCGACGCGCTGCCCGACACCGAAGACGATGAATATTACCACGCCGACCTGATCGGCCTCGCTGCGGTCAATGCCGCGGGCGATGCGATCGGCCGCGTTGTCGGCATCCATAATTTCGGTGCCGGCGATATCATCGAGATCGCGCCACTAGAGGGCGCGACCCTGCTATTGCCCTTCACCAATGCGGTGGTGCCGACCGTCGACCTCGCGGCTGGCCGTGTCGTGATCGAATTGCCGGGTGAGATCATCGGCGACGATCCCACCGCGGCATAACGCTTACGCTTTCAACGCTTCCGCAATCGTTGTTGCAAACGGCGTGGTCGGCCGCCCGATCAGCTTGCTCAGTGCGCGGCTGTCGTCGAACAGCGCGCCATCCACTGCGGCTGTATCCGACGTCGCAATCAGCTCCGCAAGTTCAGGCGGCAGTCCCGCGCCGAGCAGCGCTGCCTTGAAATCGGCTTCGGGCAAGCGGACATAGGCGACAGTCTTTCCGGACTGCTTCGTAATCTCTGCTGCAAAAGCTTCCAGCGTGTAGGCTTCGTCGCCAGCCAGCTCATAGATTTGTCCGGCGTGATCCGTTGTCGAGGTTAGCACGGCTGCAGCCGCGGCTGCGTAATCTGCGCGCGAGGCCGATGCGATGCGGCCATCACGGGCGCTGCTGATCAGCGCGTTGTGCGCCAATGCCGCGGGGATCGATGCCGTGTAGTTCTCGGTGTACCAGCCGTTGCGCAGCAGCGCGAAAGGAATGCCGGAAGCGCGGATCAATTCTTCCGTCGGCAAATGCTCTTTGGCGACTGAGAGCGGTGAGGTGTCCGCACGCAGTACGCTCGTATAGGCGATCAGCTTCACGCCGGCCTTCTTGGCGGCGTCGATCACATTGCGGTGCTGCGGGACACGTTGCCCGAGTTCGTTCGACGAGATCAGCAGCAGGCGGTCGATGCCCTTGAAGGCGGCGTCCAGCGTGTCCGGTTTGCTGTAATCGGCAGCGACGACGGTGACGCCCCTGGCGGCGAGATCGGCGCCCTTGGCGGGATCGCGCAGGCCGGCGACGATCTGGCTGGCCGGGACGAGTTTGAGCAGGGCGTCGATGGTGAGGCGACCAAGCTGGCCATTGGCGGCGGTGACGAGAATACGGTGGTTCAACATGGCAAAATTTCCTAAGGTCTCTAATTGACGATAGGTCTTGAATAGAGACTGCCTGATCGTACCGTAAGGAGGCAGTTTTTTATCGCCAGGTTACCTGGAAGTGACCTGCGGTCGGCCGGAAGGAGTCTCCCGATGCCCCAAAAAGCTTCTGACAATGCCCCCTTGTCCACCCGCTTCGACGAATGGCGGGCACGGGGCTTCGATGCCGATGCCTGCCCGGTCCGCAACGTGCTGGACCGCATTGGCGACAAATGGACGTCGCTGCTGCTGGTGGTGCTGGCGGCCCGGCCGCATCGTTTCAGCGAGCTGCATCGTGCGGTACCGGATATTTCCAAGCGCATGCTGACCCAGTCGCTGCGTGACCTGCAGCGCGATGGGCTGATCACCCGCCACGTCTTCCCGACCAAGCCCCCCTCGGTGGAGTATCGCCTGTCGCCGCTCGGCCAGTCCGCGATGGCGCCGCTGGCGGGCCTGATCGACTGGGCGGAACGTAGTTTTGAGGAGATCAAGGCGTCGCGCGCCGCGTTCGATGCCGGCGACACCAGCGAGCAGATGTCGGCGGCTTGAACGGGCTCGCGGGGGTTTGACGCCTCGCGCCGGACGCGCGATGGAAAGCCATGATTATCGAACCCACACCATGGCGCGCGACGGTGCTGACGCTGTTTCCCGAAATGTTTCCGGGACCGCTCGGCATCAGCCTCGCAGGCAAGGCGCTGGCTTCCGGCCTGTGGGCGCTGGAGCCGCGCGATATCCGTGCATCGGCCACCGACAAGCATCGCAGCGTCGATGACACGCCGGCGGGCGGGGGGCCGGGCATGGTGCTGCGGGCCGATGTGCTGGCGGCGGCGATCGATGCGGCAGATGCGCAAGACCGCCCCAGGCTCGTCATGAGCCCCCGCGGTCGGCCATTGACCCAGGCGCGGGTGGCGGAACTGGCCGCGGGGCGGGGGCCGCTGATCGTCTGTGGCCGCTTTGAGGGCATCGATCAGCGCGTCATCGATGCGCGGGGGCTCGAGGAAGTCTCGATCGGCGACTATGTCCTGTCCGGCGGGGAAATCGCTGCCATGACGCTGATCGATGCCTGCGTGCGGCTTCTGCCGGGGGTTATGGGCAAGCTGGCGTCTGGAACCGATGAGAGCTTCTCCGACGGGCTACTGGAATACCCGCAATATACCCGCCCGCAGGCCTTCGAGGGCCGTCAGATCCCGGATGTCCTGATTTCGGGCGACCATGCGAAGGTTGCCAAATGGCGGCTGGCCGAGGCGGAGGCGCTTACCCAAGAGCGCCGGCCGGATTTATGGGCGGCTCGCCCGAAAGCCCCGGAATCGGGCAGAAAGCGAAAACCGCCAAAAATCACGACGGGTGAGTGACAGAGACGGGTGACAACGGCTTCGCTTTCCCGTATAGCAGCGCCAAATCCGTGCAATGGCAGGGTAAGAGTTTCGAGCGCAGCCCGCGCAACGTCTGGGCGCGCCGCCGATGGAGATTTTCGATGAACCTGATTCAGACGCTTGAAAAAGAGCAGTTCGACCGCCTTTCCGCCACCAAGTCGATCCCGGAATTCGGTCCCGGCGACACCCTCATCGTCAACGTGAAGGTTGTCGAAGGCGAGCGCTCCCGCGTTCAGGCCTACGAAGGCGTTTGCATCGGCCGTAACGGCGGTGGCATCAATGAGAGCTTCACCGTTCGCAAGATCTCCTACGGCGAGGGTGTCGAGCGCGTGTTCCCGCTGCTCTCCCCGATGATCGACTCGATCAAGGTTGTGCGCCGCGGCAAGGTGCGTCGCGCCAAGCTGTATTACCTGCGCGATCTGCGCGGCAAGTCGGCCCGTATCGTCGAGAAGAAGACCGAGCGTCCGGCCAAGGTCGCGGCTGTGGCTGCAGCGAAGTAATTTTCCGCATCATCGAATGTGCGAGACGAAGAGCGCGGCGCAAGCCGCGCTTTTTTGTGATGTGAAGACTGCATACCTCGGTCGCATTGGCGTCGTGATCGCCGAGTGCTATATGACTGGAATGTTTCTAGACCTGCACCAGCACGCATTGCGCATCGTCATCGACGATCATAGCCGGCTGCCCGGTCGCTTCTTCGGTCGCTTCACCACGTCGATCGTGGGTGCGCTTAGAAGCGCGTGAGCAATCTCACGCGTTTCTTTCCCCGTTTCTCAGTTGCGCGCTTTGCGCCGCCGATGCGGCAGATCATTTAGCAGCACGCAACTGGCCCACGTTTTCTTTTGAGGCCTGATCTCATGACTGACTCTGCAAAGCCCACCACCCTGTACGACAAGATCTGGAACGACCATTTGGTCGAGGAAGCCGCCGACGGCACCTGCCTGCTTTATATCGACCGCCATCTGGTGCACGAAGTGACGAGCCCGCAGGCCTTCGAAGGTCTGCGTGCTGCCGGCCGCCGTGTGCATGCGCCGGAGAAGACGCTCGCTGTCGTCGATCACAACGTGCCGACCACCGATCGCACAAAGCCTAACCCCGATCCGGAAAGCACCGAGCAGATCGCGACGCTGGCCGAAAACGTGCGGGAATTCGGCATCGAATATTACAACGAGTTCGATAAGCGCCAAGGCATCGTTCATGTCATCGGCCCCGAGCAGGGCTTTACGCTGCCGGGCACGACGATCGTTTGCGGCGACAGCCACACCTCGACGCATGGCGCATTCGGCGCGCTGGCGCACGGCATCGGCACGTCGGAAGTCGAGCACGTGCTGGCAACGCAGACGCTGATCCAGAAGAAAGCGAAGAACATGCGCGCCACCGTCGATGGCAAGTTGCCCGACGGCGTCACCGGCAAGGACATCATCCTGGCCATCATCGGCGAGATCGGCACCGCCGGCGGCACCGGCTATGTGCTGGAATATGCCGGCGAGGCGATCCGCGCGCTGTCGATGGAAGGCCGCATGACGGTCTGCAACATGTCAATTGAGGGCGGCGCCCGCGCCGGCCTGATTGCGCCCGACGAGAAGGCCTATGAATTCCTCAAGGGTCGCCCGATGTCGCCGAAGGGCGAGATGTGGGAACAGGCTGTGCGTTACTGGGAAACACTGCGCTCCGACGAAGGCGCGCATTTCGATCACGAGATTCGTCTCGATGCGGCGAAGCTGCCGCCGATCGTCACCTGGGGCACGTCGCCTGAGGACGTCATCTCGATCTCCGGCAAGGTGCCGAACCCGGCGGACATCGCGGATGAAGCCAAGCGTCTCTCCAAGGAGCGCGCGCTGGCCTATATGGGTCTGACCGCGGGTACGAAAATCACCGATATCAAGCTGGATCGCGTCTTCATCGGCTCCTGCACCAATGGCCGTATCGAAGATCTGCGCGCCGCGGCCAAGGTCGTCGACGGCAAGACTGTCAACGGCCATGTCTCGGCGATGATCGTGCCGGGCTCGGGTCTGGTGAAGGAGCAGGCGGAAGCCGAAGGGCTCGACAAGATCTTTCTGAAAGCCGGCTTCGAATGGCGCGAGCCCGGCTGCTCCATGTGTCTGGCGATGAACCCCGACAAGCTGGCGCCGGAAGAACGCTGCGCCGCCACTTCGAACCGCAACTTCGAGGGTCGTCAGGGCCACAAGGGCCGCACCCATCTGGTGTCGCCGGCGATGGCGGCTGCGGCTGCGATCGCGGGGCACTTCGTCGATATCAGAGAGTGGCACTGAGTCACTCGCTCGTCATTCCGGGGCAGGCCGGGTCGCGTAGCGGGCCGGCGTGAACCCGGAATCCCGACGTGGGTCCGCGTCTTCCTCGCCTGGAATGAGCAGGCGATGAATACACCGAGATTCCGGGTTCGCATTGCAGCGGCTACGCCGCCTTCATGCGCCCCGGAATGACAGCCGCGTGTATCCGGGCTAACTTTGCGACATGCTGCGCCCGCCCTCGAAACCGATCAATCTCGATATCATCGCCGCCCGCCGCATCTGGTTGCGCGCGCAGCGGCTCGATGCACGTGCGCCGTTCGGTGACGGCGCAGAGGCGGTGAAGGCTGCCGTCCAGCATCTCGGTTATGTGCAGATCGACACCATCAATGTGATCGAGCGCAGCCATCATCACATCCTGTTCTCGCGCACCCCCAACTACAAACGGGCAGATCTCAGGCAGGCGCAGACGCACGACAAGAGCGTGTTCGAATACTGGACCCATGCGCTTGCTTATGTGCCGACCGACGATATCGGCTTCTTCGTGCCGGACATGAAATATTATCGCCGTGAGGGCCACGGCTGGTTCGCGTCGGTGACACCGGCGGACAAGCGCAAGGTGATGCGGCTGGCCAAGGCCGGCCCGCTGTCGATTCGCGACATCGATGACGACGTGCTGCGCGAGAAGGATCATGAATGGGCCAGCCGCAAGCCGTCGAAGCGGGCGCTGCAATTGGCGTTCTATGAGGGGCATCTCACGATCTCCGAACGGCAGGGCATGCTGAAGACCTATGATCTTCTGCTGCGGCATTTCGGTTGGGAGACGCTGCCGAAAGCGGCGAGCGCTACGGAGAAGTTCGCCTATCTGCTGGACCGCGCGCTGCGGTCGCAGGGCATCGTCAGTCTCGATTCGATCTGCCATCTGGATGCACCGAGCAAGGCCGGCATACGCAAGCTGATTGAGGCCCGTGTGCGCAAGGGCGAGCTGATGGCCGTTACGCTCGGAGGCGCCGGCAAGCAGGAGCACTGGACGACGCCCGCGGCGATCGAGGACACCAGCCCGGGCGAGGCGGGGCTCGTGCATGTGCTGTCGCCATTCGATCCCCTGGTGATCCAACGCAAGCGGACCAATTTGTTCTTCGGGCATGACCATCGCTTCGAGGCCTATGTGCCGAAAGAAAAACGCCAGCTCGGCTATTTCGCACTGCCGGTGCTGGTGGACGATCAGATCGTGGCCGCTGTCGATCTCAAGACCGATCGCCAGAAGCGCAAATTGCTGATGCAGCAATGGAGCTGGGTCGGTGATGGCGCCAAGCCGAAAACACCGCGCAAGGAATGGAAGCGCCGCATCGAGGAAGAACTCGGGCGGTTCGAGGCGTTTCAGCTGGGTGAATAGAAGCGGGCAGTGCCAGTCCTAGACTCCGACGTCATCCGCGGGCTTGACCCGCGGATCCATCTTGCTGCGCAACTAAGTTTAAGAAGAAAGATGGATGGCCGGGTTACCTAGCGAAGCTCGCTTCGCGCTGCCCGGCCATGACGGAGTCTGTGGTGAGTTCGAGGTCGTTACGCACGCTTACCAATAAACGTTGAAGCGATGGTAATGGCGCCGGTGGTGCCAGTGGCGGTGATGCCAGGGGCGATAGCGGCAGATCTTGCGTGGGCCGTAATAGGTCCAGACGATCCGGCAGAAACGGCGCGGCTGGTAGTAACGCGGGCCATAATAGTGGTTCGGCGCATAGGCGTAATAGTGCGGGCGGAAATGGCGGCGATAGCCGTAATGGCGCGCGCCGTAGTAACGCGCCGGCGCATAATAGGGGCGCCTTGCGATCAATGGCGCCGCGTAGCGATAGCCACCGCCATGGAATGCGGGGCCGCGCCGGAAGCCGCCGCCGACAAAGGCCGGGCCCGGGCGGAAACCGCCGCCGCCACGAAACGCAGGCGCTACGGCACGGAAGCCTCCGCCTCCACCGCCACCCCGAAGCGCCGGCATGCCGCCGCCGCGAAGTCCGCCGCCACCTCCGCCATGAAAGGCGTGACCGCCGCCACCGCCGCGGAAACCTCCACCGCCACCGCGTCCACCGCGATGCTGGACCTGCATGAGCAACGCGTCGCTCGCCTGCTTGGCTGCGGGTGCCGCGCCGGGATTGATCAGCGAGACAGCCCGTGCCGATGGCGTCAGCGACATCATCATCGCTGCGGCGGCAGCCACGCCGAGCGAGCGCGTCATGAATTGTCTGATCGCAAAACCTCGTTCGGCATTCAGGACAGGTTGTCGATTTTGAACATCTCTCATCGGAAACATCCTCCCTCGATCAGCGCATGGGACATCGATCGCGCAAACCTGACGGCACAGGTCCCCGCTTGCGCCAACGGTGCGTTTGCGCATGGTCGTGTCATGTGAGTTGTCGCGCCTTGACCGAAAATTAAGGATGCTGATCTGAACGCGTCATGAATAACGCAGGCGGAAGCCGCGCGGCGCGCACAAAAAAACAGGCGCCGCAAAGGGCGCCTGTCGATGTCGTCTGGAGATCCTGGAATTTACCAGCGGCCGAAGCTGAAGCCGACGCTGAGCGGGCCGCCGAAACCGACGCCCGGGCCATAACCATAGGCGCCATAGGGACGATAGCCGCCGTAATAGCCGTAGGGCCGATAGCCGTATCCGCCGTAGTAAGCAGGGCGATAGGCATAGGGGCGTCCGTAATAGGCCGGGCCGTAATAGGAGCGGTACGGACGATAGCCGTATCCGTAACCATAACGCGGGCCGTAATAGCCGCGATACCCGTAATGCCGGTGACCAAAGTGATGGCGGTGGTGGAAGTGGCGATGGCGCCGCTGCGCGCTGAAGTCCGTCGCCTTTGCCTTGTTGTCTGCCGCAGCCTTTTGAGGCGTCTGTGCGTCAGCCATTGCGGGGGCGCTGGTCAATGCGCCACCAAGTGAAAGTGTTGCAGCCAGCATGGCTGCGCCTACCCAGTTCTTCATGATTTTTCCTTGCCTCGATCGCTTTCCATCGATCGTCTTTCGTCGCCTTCACCCCATAACGCATATAGCTACAATGATTTCCCGCGACAGAGAGACGCGGTCAACATCCCGTCAACGAGAACAGGCGCACTTGCGTGCGCCTGTTTCCATTTCAGAGATATTCTCAGTAGCGCCAGCCGTGACGACGCACGTGATGCGGCCGGTGCCAGCCATGATGGCGGCGGACGTGATGCGGGCGATGCCAGCCGTGGTGACGGCGCATGCCGTGATGCGGGCGATAGCCGCGATCGTGGTGATGACGATACTGCACCTCGGTCGTCAGCTTCTCACTGCCTTGCACAGACGATGCGATGCCTGGGCTGTTCAGCGAGACTGCGTTCGCCTGCTGCGTTGGCGCTGCGACGAACAGCAATCCTGCGACGGCAGCGAAGCCAAAAAATTTCTTTACGTTCACGTGTTCTCTCCTGGGTCTGCTGCGTTCATGTCGAGATGCAGCTTCACGAATGGATCATCGCCCATGCTGATGACGCTAGGGTTTGAGAGGTGAACGCGATGTGAATGGTGCGTGAGCGATATGACGCGGTGGCGGACTGTCGCAGCCGTGGAACGAATGCGCGTCATCGCGCCAATGTGAAGCATGGTTGTAAAACCAAACCGCTGCGCGACACGTATCTCGATCATGCAATGATGGAGGCCATCATGATGCGCTTGATCTCGACGATTGTTGTCACGCTCGCATTTGTCTCCGCCGCTCTGGATCAGTGGATCGAACAGGCGCAGGCGTCGCAAGGCCCCGGCGTGATGCCCGGCACCGCAGGCACGGCAACACAACTCGCCATGGCGATCATCGTCTATGGCGGTTCGGCGATAGTGATTGCAGCGGGTCTGATCGGTGCCGCGCGAGAGCGCCGCTAGGTTAGCCGCGGCGCCAGTAGCAGTTCATGCGCGGCACGATCACGGTGCCGCTCGGGCGATATTCCTGCACCAGATTGGCGGTGCAATCGCGCACGGCATTCGGGCCGGGATTGTAGCTGGGATAGACACCGCGTTCGTCCGGGGTGCGATAGATGCGAACGCGCGGGCGCGCGCGGCGAGGCTGAACGCTGTCGTCGGACTGGGCGATCTGCGTGGCCGTCTGTGCCTGTGCGACGCCAACCATAGGCAACGCGCCGAGCGCAACCGCCAATCCCAGTGCCGCCATCATGATCCGCATTTTAACGCCCCAAACCGCCATAGGCATGATCCCGAAAAGTAAATGCCGATTTTCGCCGACAAACGGGTTCGTTTGTCGAGAGATCATGCCTCAAACAACGCCGCAAAGTCTCCGATTGCCGCCCGCCCGTCAACCGCTCGTAGGCGCACTGCACCGGCGCATTGCCATGTCACGGGAATTGGCTAGACAGGGAACATGTGGCACCAGGCGAAAGCACCCGATCTTGCCGAAATGGAGGACATGGCCCATGCCATGCTCGCCCTCCTGCCGGAGGGTTTCCGCAAGCTCTGCGCGGACGTGATCATCCGGGTCGACGATTTCCCGACGGATGAGGTGCTGGAGGAGATGCAGGCCGAGACCGAATTCGACCTGCTCGGCCTGTTCCAGGGCGTCGGCCTGCCGTTCCAGAGTCATGACAACACTGGTCAGTTGCCCAACATGATCTGGCTGTATCGCCGGCCGATCCTGGATTACTGGGCCGAACACGACGAAACCCTCGGCCATATCGTCCGCCACGTGCTGATCCACGAGATCGGCCACCATTTCGGCCTGTCGGACGCTGATATGGAGGCCATCGAGGCTGGCGTCGCCGATTAGCCCTGCATAAATCACCCTTGGACGGGCCGCCCGATCGGGCTAAAACGCCCGCTCAATCCGAGGATACGTTCATGGACAAGTTCACCACGCTGGAAGGCGTCGCGGCGCCGCTGAAGATCATCAATGTCGACACCGACATGATCATTCCGAAGCAGTATCTGAAGACCATCAAGCGCACCGGCCTCGGCAAGGGTCTGTTCTCGGAAGCGCGCTATCTCGATGACGGCAGCGAGAACCCGGATTTCGTCCTCAACAAGCCTGCCTATCGCAATGCCAAGATCATGGTCGCGGGCGACAATTTCGGCTGCGGTTCGTCGCGCGAACACGCGCCGTGGGCGCTGCTGGATTTCGGCATCCGCTGCGTGATCTCGACCTCGTTCGGCGACATTTTCTACAACAACTGCTTCAAGAACGGCGTGCTGCCGATCCGCGTCTCGCAGAAGGATCTCGACGCGTTGTTCGACGATGCCGAGCGCGGCGCCAATGCGACCATCACCATCGATCTGCCGAACCAGGAAATCCGCGGCCCTGACGGCGGCACCGTGAAGTTCGAGATCGATCCGTTCCGCAAGCACTGCCTGCTCAACGGTCTCGACGATATCGGCCTGACAATGGAGAAGAAGGCCTCCATCGACAGCTACGAAGAGAAGCTCAAGACCGCACGCGCCTGGGCCTGATCACACTTCGGAAGGTGACGCGTGATTCCTGACGTCGTCACCTTTTGGGAGGGCCCGCTCGATGCGCTGCGCAGGCTGTGCCTGCGCTCGCAGGTCGACGCTGGCCACCGCGTCACGCTCTACAGTTTTGCTCCCATCACCGATCTGCCGGACGGCGTGAGCAATGCCGATGCGGAAGCCGTGCTGCCGCGCGCCTTTGCCGAGCGGTTGCGCCCATCAGCTCCCAATGGCGCATGGGTCGGCTGGACCCCGCTGCAGTTCAGCGATTTCTTTCGCATCCGGCTGATGGCCGAAGGTCTTGGCCTCTGGTTGGATGCGGACGTGCTGTTGCTGAAGCCGATCGAGATTGATCCGGCAAAGCCCTATTTCGCCTGGGAGAAGCGACGTCAGCTCGGCAATTCGGTGCTGTATCTTCCGCCCAATGATCCGATCGTCGCGGCGTTCGAGGCGCTGATCAGGCAGGATGAGTTGACGCCCGACTGGATGTCACTGCGTCACCGGCTCGCTTTCACGTGGCGCAAGCTGCGCGGTAGTGCGAAGCGCGCCAGCGACGTCCGCGTCGCGATTTTCGGCCCGGCATCGCTGACGGCGCTGGCGAAACGCCACGGCTCCCAGCATCACGCGCTGCCGCGGAGGGCTTATTATTCGATTCATGCGGAGCCAAAGCTGTTCTTCGAGCCGTCGGACTTTGCGACGCTGGTCGGCGATCCCGAGATATTGGGTTTTCACATCTCGCCGAAAGGGCGCGGGAAGGAAGCGCCGATGCCCGGAAGCTTTTATGCCTGGGCGACCGAGCGGGTCGGCGATCGGTAGACGAGCCAGGCTCTCGAAGCGCCCGGCCTCCCACGTCATTCCGGGGCGAGCGTCGCCGGCGAAGCCGGCAGAGGGCGAAGCTGACCTCCCGACCCACTCTCGTCATTCCGGGGCGCACGAAGGCGGCAATGCCGCCGAAGCGCGAACCCGGAATCTCAGAGTGTTTTGCGTTGAACATGCGGAGATTCCGGGTTCGCTTGCGCGACGTTGTCGCTCCAGCGCCCCGGAATGACGGGTGTGAGGTGGCAAGACAGCGCTTAAACATTTTTTCCTATTCTTCGTTGACAATATCCCCGCCTTGATTATATTCCTCTTTGTCCTGCCCCACCGAGAGGGGCGATCGCGATCGTCACGTTCGCGGGGTGGGATGCGGTGGACGCCGGAGATGCGGCGTTACGCGGTTCATGGGGGACGTCTGTCTTCGGGCAGGACGGATCTGCGCCAGCACTGCCACTGGCAAGGAGACGGCTGGCCTTGGGATGGAAAGACCCCTGGACAGTGTGACGGACGACCAAGTCGAAACGCGTCCGGCTTACTCGCTTGAGGCACCCTGTCCCATTCGCCTTGGGACTGTAATTTTGGTGATCGGATCGTTCGCCATGGCAACGCGCAAGCAACCGAAAAAACACCGTATGCGGAACGTCGGGCAATCGCTCGGCGCCTCCGAAAGTCCTGATGCACTCTAGATTGCGGAAGACCGCATTCGCATCAGGCCCAAGGGTGCAACGGGCACCCGGCGTTCCGCACGCCCTCTCGCAGGGGGGTGGGAATGCAAGACACGACGGCGCCCCCGCGCCGCAAACAACAGGGGCGATGACGCATGTCTGAAGGACAAGACTCTCCAGAACAGTGGCTGTTTGACAGTTGAATCTGAAATAGCGTGAGCATGCGAACGCTCACAACAAACTCCACTTCATGCCCGGCGAATGCCGGGTATCCACGTCTTGGCCACAAGGAAGACGTGGATGGCCGGGAGCATCTAGCGAAGCTCGCTTCGCGCCCCGGCCATGACATGAGGTCCGGTCTCATCGTAAAACGCGCGTCGCGCTGTCCATCCCGACCCGGAATGACGCCTGCGCGTCAGTTCCCCATCGCCGCAATCGCGTCCGAGATCGCGATTGTGCGCTTGGCCATATCCGCATGCAGCCGCTCGACCATCTTGCCGTCGAGCTGAATCGCGCCGCGGCTGGCGTTTTCCGGCTGTTCGAACGCTGCGATGATGCGGCGGGCCTGGGCAACTTCGTCGGCGGGCGGCGTGAAGACCTTGTTGCAGGCCTCGATCTGGCTCGGATGGATCAGCGTCTTGCCGTCGAAGCCGATGTCGCGGCCCTGTTCGGCTTCGGCGATGAAGCCCTCGGTATCGCTGAAATTGCTGTAGGGACCATCGAGAATTTCGAGACCATGCAACCGCGTCGCCAGCACGCAATGGGTGATCATGCCAAGCATCGCTGCGCGGCCGGGCATCATGCGGATGCGGGTCTCGCGGGCGATATCGTTGGGGCCGAACACGAAGCCGGCCAGGCGATTCTCGGAATCGCGCGAGGCAGCCGCGAGCTCTTCCGCATGGAGGATGGCGCGCGAGGTCTCGATCATGGCCCAGACCTTGATCGACATGTCGGCGCCAATGTCACTCAGACGATCGGCAATGGCGGAGAGATCCTCGACGCTGGAGATCTTCGGCACGAGGATGCCGTCCGGCTTGGCCTTGCCGGCCATGGTGACGTCGTCGATCCACCACGGCGAATCCAGCGCATTGATGCGGATGATGACCTCGCGTTTGCCGAAGCCGCCGGCAGCCAAGGTCTGTGCGATGGCGTCGCGTGCGGTTCCCTTGGCGTCCGGCGCCACGGCGTCTTCAAGGTCCAGAATAATGCCGTCAGCGGCCACGGTCCGGGCCTTCTCCAGCGCGCGCGGATTCGAGCCGGGCATGAACAAATGGCTGCGGCGCGGACGGATCATGGCGTCATTTCCCTGTAATTATGGCCTGTTCGTTATTCAGGCATTCGCGATAACATTTCAGCACGTCGCCCGGAAGGCTTGTTCGCGCTGGCGTCCTATGGTTATCCGTGGGGACCCATGAGGCAGACCATGACAGCATCATTTCCGCAGCAACTGATTGCCGGCTACCAGACCTTCACGTCGGAGCGATTGCCGACCGAGCAGTCGCGCTTCCGCGAATTATCGGAAAAGGGCCAGTCGCCGGAAGTCATGGTGATCGGCTGCTGCGATTCGCGGGTGTCGCCGGAGGTCATCTTCGATGCCTCGCCCGGCGAACTGTTCGTGGTGCGCAACATCGCCAACCTGGTGCCGGTCTATCAACCCGATGGCGGCGCCCATGGCGTTTCGGCAGCGCTGGAATATGCGGTGCAGGTGCTGAAGGTGAAGCACATCGTCATCCTCGGCCACGCGCAATGTGGCGGTATCCGTGCTTTCGTCGACAATGCGGCGCCGCTGTCGCCGGGTGACTTCATCGGCCGCTGGATGTCGATGTTCATCAAGCCCGACGAAAAGGTCGAGATCCGCGAGCACGAGGCGTTCCAGGATTTCGTCACCCGTATCGAAAAGGCCGCCGTGTTCCGCAGCCTTGAGAACCTGATGACGTTCCCGTTTGTGAGCAGCAAGGTCGCGAAGGGCGAACTCGAATTGCACGGCGCTTACTTTGGCGTCGCGGTGGGATCGCTGTCGGTGCTGGATCAGGTCGCGAAAGAGTTTCGGCCGGTCAGCCAGGCAAAGGCCTCCTGATACCCCGACCTCATCATCGGGCGGCTTCCACGCGCTATGAAAAGAAAAAGCCCGGACGCTTTTGCGACCGGGCTTCGTTGTTTTTGCGAGGCTGCGGGAAGTTTACGCGGCCTTCTTCTTCGCAGTGATCAGCTTGCGGTTGATCAGGCATTCCGCGATCTGCACGGCGTTGAGCGCCGCGCCCTTGCGGAGGTTGTCCGAGACACACCACAGAACGAGACCGTTATCGACCGTCGCATCCGTGCGGATACGGCTGATATAGGTAGCGTCTTCGCCGGCGGCTTCATAAGGCGTGACGTAGCCACCGGGCTCGCGCTTGTCGATCACGAGGCAGCCTGGCGCATTGCGCAGGATGTCGCGGGCTTCATCTTCCGAGATCGGGTTCTCGAATTCGATGTTGACCGCTTCCGAGTGGCCGACGAACACCGGCACGCGCACGCAGGTCGCGGACATCTTGATTTTGGGATCAAGAATCTTCTTGGTCTCCATCATCATCTTCCACTCTTCCTTGGTGTAGCCGTCCTCCATGAACACGTCGATCTGAGGGATGACGTTGAAGGCGATACGCTTCGGGAATTTGTTATTGACCAGCTCGCTGTTGGTGTAGACGGCCTTGGTCTGCGAGAACAACTCGTCCATCGCATCCTTGCCGGCGCCCGACACCGACTGATAGGTCGAGACGACGACGCGCTTGATGGTCGCCTTGTCATGCAGCGGCTTCAGCGCCACCACGAGCTGCGCAGTCGAGCAGTTCGGGTTTGCGATGATGTTCTTCTTGGTGAAGCCATCAACGGCAGCAGCGTTTACTTCCGGCACGATCAACGGCACGTCCGGGTCCATACGCCATGTCGACGAATTGTCGATCACGACGGCACCGGCTGCGCCGATCTTCGGCGACCATTCCTTCGACACGGCTCCGCCGGCCGACATCAGGCAGATGTCGACGTCGCTGAAGTCATAGGTCGCAAGGTCTTTGCATTTCAGGGTTTTGTCGCCGAAGGAAACCTCAACGCCCATGCTGCGGCGCGACGCAAGCGCCACGACCTCGTCAGCGGGGAATTTACGTTCATCCAGAATGCTGAGCATTTCACGCCCGACATTGCCGGTCGCTCCGACCAGCGCGACTTTGTAACCCATCGTTCACTCTCCGAAGAAAAATGCTTCACCCCCACATACCGTGGAAAGGGAAGAGCCGCGCTTCTATGCGAGAAACGTCGCAAAGACAACGTCCTAAGCGTGTTTGCGTGTGTTGATGCGTTCAATTTTGGTTTCGCACCACCCAAAGTCGGCAGGTGTCCATCCGGCCCTGCAGAGCTTTGCCGACGAGTGCGGTGCCATCGCCGTGCGCCTGCTCGCTTATATGGGGGCGCTGGCACTGGTTGTCATGGCCGCGGTTACCGTTTTCGACGGGCTGGAATTCGACCTCAGCAGCGAACCGGTCGCCAAAGCCGGCTGGAGCGTCGCCAGCCGTTCCCATCCAGCCTTCGCCGTCAGCCAGTTTGATTCATTAGGTAAAACAGCCTCTTACGAGATCTTGAGACACCCCGGAGGCGGTCGCAAGGATGTCCTGCGTTGGTCGTCGCCCGGAGAGCCCCCGGTGGCCGAGCTGGAATTGTATCGCCCTGGTGCCGAGGCTGGGCGGGCAGGTCCGCCGGCAGCGGACATTGCGGGCCGCATGGACCCCGGCGGCGTCCGCGACGTGGTGGGCGAGGGCATTATCGACAGCAAGTTCGGGCCGGTCGCCCTGATGGGCTTTTCCGACCGGCTGAAGGACAGCAAGCGTTGCCTCGGCTTCATGAAGACGCTGGAGGTGGCCAATCTCAGGATTTCCGGCTGGTCGTGCCAGGGCGACGGCCTGCCGGCGCGGCGGGCTGCGATTGCCTGCACCCTGAACCGGCTGGTGCTGCTGACCGCCGGCAATGAACCCCGGCTGCAGGAGGCCTTTGCCCAAGCAGATTTGAAGCGGGCCAGCTGCATTAGCGGCGCGGCGCTGTCGGCCACTTCGGTCGATTGGGTCACCGGCGCCCAGAACCCGCTGCTGCGCGGCAGTCTGTGACCTCTTCGTGATGTGCAGGACCAAGACCTTGGATTACATGCAACATTCGGCCACCCCGCGCATTATATCGACGACTGTGGCCGGATAGACCTTGTGGCCGGATACCCCGGCCAGCTAAATTGACCGCAAATCGGATTTGCCGACTCGGCTTTTGAACGCCGATCTTCTGACTGCAATGAGGACCTGATGACCTTGAAATTCCCCGCCGCGAAAACTCTCGCCATGTTGTTCGCGACGGTTGCCGTCATCGCGACCGCCGTTGCCGTCTCGCCGGCCGATGCCGCCACCAAGAAGAAGGTTCGTGTTTCTGACCGTGACGCTGTCTATGGCGCACGCGGCCCGAACGTGTCCTATCAGCAGGGCCGCACCCGCGTTTACGTGACGCGTCGCTCCTGGCTCGATGCCGGCGTCGAAGTGCTCCCGGGTGACCGCAAGTTCACCGACTACGCCTATCCGCCCGGTTACTCTTTCGCCCGCGACAACAACAACCGTCCGCTGGACCGCCAGCCGCTCAACTCGCAGTGGGATCTCGGCGGCTACCCCGAGCGCTTCCCGCTCTACTGAGCGCAGCGACATATCGATACGAAAATGCCCGGCTGAGCCGGGCATTTTTTGTTTGTGGGGAAGGTCTCTCCGATGTCGTCCCCGCGAAGGCGGGGACCCATACACGCCGAAGATCTAATCGAAGCGCTGTAGCCGCAACTCTGTCGCTTAACCCACGCTCATCGTGGTTATGGGTCCCCGCCTTCGCGGGTACGACAGATCGAGAGGCTTGAGCCTTCGCGCGCTTAGGCGTGCAGCGCCTGCAGTTCCTTCAGCAGCGCTTCGCCCATGCCGGACGTGCTCACAATGGTCGCGCCGTCCGACTTGATATCCGCCGTGCGCAGGCCCTTCGCCAACACCGCGGCGATCGCCTGGTCGACCTTGTCGGCCAACTCGCCCATCTCCAGCGAATAACGCAGCGCCATGCCGAACGAGGCGATCATGGCCAGGGGGTTGGCCATGCCTTTGCCGGCGATATCCGGCGCTGAGCCGTGCACCGGCTCATACATTGCCTTGCGCTTTTTGGTCTTGGCATCGACTTCGCCGAGCGAGGCCGAGGGCAGCATGCCAAGCGAGCCGGTCAGCATCGCTGCGATGTCGGAGAGCATGTCGCCGAACAGATTGTCGGTGACGATGACGTCGAACTGCTTCGGCCACTTCACGAGGTTCATGCCGCCGGAATCAGCGAGCTGATGCTCGAGCGTGACGTCCTTGTATTCGCGGCCATGCACCTGGGTGACAACCTCGTTCCAGAGCACGCCCGACTTCATGACGTTACGCTTCTCCATCGACGTCACCTTGTTCTGGCGCTTGCGGGCCAGATCGAAAGCGACGCGGGCGATGCGCTCGATTTCATAGGTGTCGTAAACCTGCGTATCGACGGCACGCTTCTGGCCGTTGCCGAGATCGGTGATGGTCTTCGGCTCGCCGAAATAGACACCGCCGGTGAGTTCGCGCACGATCATGATATCGAGGCCCTCGACCACTTCGCGCTTCAGGCTCGAGGAGTCGGCGAGGGCGGGATAGCAGACCGCCGGACGCAGATTGGCGAACAGGCCGAGATCCTTGCGCAGGCGCAGCAGGCCGGCTTCCGGGCGATGCTCATAGGGGACGCCGTCCCATTTCGGGCCGCCGATAGCGCCGAAGATGATGGCGTCGGCAGCATTGGCCTTGGCCATGGTGGCATCGGTGATCGGCAGCTTGTCGGCATCATAGGATGCGCCGCCAACCAGGCCGGTCTCGGATTCGAATTTGGCGATGCCCTGGGCGTCGATCCAGTCGATCAGGCGCGTCACCTCCGCCATCACTTCGGGGCCGATCCCGTCGCCGGGGAGAACCAGCAGTTTGTGCGCCGCCATGATCGTTTCCTTCTCTGAACGCTGAATTTCGGGCGAGTGCTAAGCCGTCATTGCTGCATTGGCAAGACAGCCTTGCTGCAAGCGTCGATTGCAGCCGGCGCAAAACCTGCGACAGTGACGCCCAGCCGGAGTAGCCAGTGACGTCATCCACCCCTTCGTTTTCGCGCCGTGATCCGGCTGTGCTGATCCTCATGCTGTCGCTCGCGCCCGCCATCGGGCTCGGCATCGGGCGCTTCGTCTATTCGCTTGTATTGCCGGATATGCGCGACAGCTTGCAGTGGTCCTATTCGGCCGCGGGCTTCATGAATACCGTCAACGCGGCCGGCTATCTGCTCGGCGCACTCGCGGCAGCAGGTCTCGGCAAACGGTATGGTCTGTTCGCGGTGATCCAGATCGGCACGGCGGCCTGCATTGCGTCGCTATTGCTTTGTGGCATCACGGCGGATTTCACGCTGCTCAGCATCGCCCGTTTCGTCACCGGATTTGGCGCGGCCATCTCGTTTGTGGCAGGCGGCGCGCTGGCGGCGACCATCGGTCTCGCGCATCCGGAGCGTTCGTCCTATCTGCTCAGCCTGTTCTATGCCGGGCCGGGAATGGGCATTCTGGTGTCCGGCCTGATCGCCCCTTTTGTGCTGCAAGGCTTTGGCGCAGGCTCCTGGTGGATCGTCTGGCTGGTGATCGGCCTCGTCTCGGTGGTGATGGGCCTGCCGTTGCTGCGGCGTTTGGTCGATGCGGCGGAAGGCACGTCCACTGAGGCCGCGCCATCCGTCGCGATCCGCCCGATGTGGATTTACCTCATTGCCTATTTCATGTTTGGCGCCGGCTACATCGCCTACATGACCTTCATGATTGCCTATGTACGCGATGGCGGCGGCAGCGCGGTGGCCCAGAGTGCATTCTGGTGTCTGATCGGCGTCAGCTCATTCGCGTCGCCATGGCTGTGGCGTGGCGTGCTGGCGCGTGGCCAGAGCGGCCGCGCCATGGCAATCATTCTCGGCACCAATGCGGTGGGCGCAGCGATGCCGCTGCTCGGCCATTCGCCTGTGGTGCTCGGCATCTCTGCCGCCATTTTCGGCGTTGCATTCTTCGCGGTGGTTGCGGCGACCACAGCCTTTGTGCGTTTCAACTATCCTCGCCCGGCATGGTCGAAGGCCATTGCAGCGGTGACGATCGTGTTCGGTATCGGCCAGACTCTGGGTCCGATCGCGGTGGGTGCCATTTCGGACGCGACCGGCAGTCTCACATCCGCTCTTGTGGTCTCAGCGGCGACGCTGGTGCTCGGTGCGGCGCTGGCGATGTTCCAGAAGCCGATCAGCTCCCGCTGAAATCGTTATAGCCTTGATCTTCCCAATAGCCGCCCTTGTAGTCGTTGGTGACTTCCATCGCGACGACGTATTTCGGATTCTTGAAGCCGAGTTTGGTCGGCACGCGGATCTTCATCGGGAAACCATAGGCCCGGGGCAGAAGCTGATTGTCGAACTTGAAGGTCATCTGCGTCTGCGCATGCATGGCCGTGGGCATATCGAGCGAGCTCGTATAGTCCTCGGCGCAGCGGAAATGGACCCACTTCGCGTTGGTGTCCGCGCCGACCAATTTCAGGAAGTCACGCAGCGGCGTGCCCTGCCAGGAGCCGATGGCGCTCCAGCCTTCCACGCAGATATGACGGGTGATCTGCGACACTTCCGGCAGCTTATGCAGTTCGTCCAGTGTCCATGACTTCTTGTCCTGCACAAGGCCGGAGACTTCGAGCTTCCACTCCTTGCCGTCCACATTCGGCGCGTCGTCCTCGGCATAGAACGCATTGAACGGGAACGGACGCTTGATGTCCTTCTCGGAGTAGGTTGGCGCCAGCGTATTCGGATTGAAGATCCTGGCCTGCACCATGTCGTTGAACTTGGACATGTGTGTCAGCAGGTTCTCGGCCGAGAGACTGTCGCTGACGTCGCAGCCGGTGAGCAGCGTTAACGCGCCGAAGCTTGCACCCGACGCGATGAAGCGGCGGCGCGACAGGTCTGGCATCAATTTCGTGGCGTCCTTGACGAGGAGATTCTTGTCGACGCCGGGAATGATGAGGGAGCGGAGTTTCCTGATCATAGTCGTGTCCTCAGCGTCCGATAATCATTGCACGCAGACTCTTCGGCACGATCAGGGCCAAAGCGACGTGGATGACGAGGAAGCCGACGATGGCCGCCATCATGAAGAAATGCACATAGCGGGCGGTGTCGTAGCCGCCGAACAGCGCGGTAAGATATTGCAACTGGACGGGCTTCCAGATTGCGAGTCCCGACAGGACGATCAGAATGCCGACCACGATAATTCCGGTATAGAGCAGCTTCTGCACCTGATTGTAGGTTGAGAGATCAGCGTGCGAAAGCTTGCCGGTCAGCGCAGCCTTGGTGTCGTCGAGTACACCTTTCGCTGAGATCGGCAGCAGCTTCTTGCGGAAGCGTCCGGTGACCATGCCGAGGGTGAGATAGACGAGGCCGTTGATCACCAGCAGCCACATGGCGGCGAGGTGCCACATGATGCCGCCGCCGAGCCAACCACCCAGCGTAATGGATGATGAGAATGTGAAATTGAACAGCGGCGAGGCGTTGTAGATCTGCCAGCCCGACATGATCATCAGCACGATCGCGAGGGCGTTGATCCAATGCACGACGCGCACCCAGGCCGGCTGGATGACTTTGGTATTCGTAACCTGGGTTGCGGCGCGGTCGCCGGCGGCTGTGATGACCGACATAGGCATATCCTGGGCTGAGCAGCGGTTCGATGGTGCTCGGTGACGCGAGTTATTACCAGCTATACGGCATAACCGATCGTTCGTTACGGGGGCTCTTATAACAACCCCGCTCGGGTCGGCTCAAACCGATCACAAAAAAGCGAGCCGGGTTGCCCCGGCTCGCTCCTTTTGCGCCCCTCGGTATCCTTCGGGGACGCGCGCGCATCCGGTGGGGACAAGTCAGGATGCGCGAACTTGTTGCGCAGAAGCCGGAGATCAGGCTTTCGGCATCAGGACAGTATCGATGACGTGAATCACGCCGTTCGACTGGTTGACGTCGGCGATGGTCACGGTTGAGGAGCCGCCCTTGGCGTCGACGATCATAACCTTGCCGCCAGAAGCCTTCACGGTCAGCTCTTCGCCTTCCACGGTCTTCAGCTTCTGGCCGTCCTTGAGGTCGGCGGCATTCAGTTTGCCGGGGACCACATGGTAGGTCAGAATCTTGGTCAGGGTCGCCTTGCTCTCAGGCTTCACCAGCGTGTCGACGGTACCGGCCGGCAGTTTGCCGAAGGCGGCGTTCGTCGGTGCGAACACCGTGAAGGGGCCCTTGCCGGAGAGCGTATCGACCAGGCCGGCGGCCTTTACGGCGGCGACCAGCGTGGTGTGATCCTTCGAGTTGACGGCGTTCTCGACGATGTTCTTCGAGGGATACATCGGCGCGCCGCCGACCATGACGGTCTTCTCGCCCGACATTTCGCTCTTCATCATCTTCTTGTCTTCGGCCTGTGCGGGGGCAAGCACGGCGCCAGTGATGGCGAGGGTGCTGAATGCGACGGCCGACAGAAGTGCAATGCGCTTGGACATGGATCGTCTCCCGAGTGATGTAAGTGACCAGCGATCTCGCTGGTGCGATGATTGGGTATCGACCGCGGCAATCCCTTGGAGTTTCGATTGCGCCGTCGATGCCCGAGTTACGCGAAGCATCGGGGGCCAGTTTCAGTCTATATTTTTTGTCACCGCTGAAACTTTTGCGGGTGCATTTCGTTCGCGCGAGGCAATCAATAACGAGTTCGATGCATCGCGTTTGATACAATCATGAGCGGAAGTCGCGACGAGATGACGCGACTTGAGGGGCTGATCCACCGGATATGGCGGTCCAGCCGCCTGCAGGATGCGTTGCCTAGATATGGCCATTCTTGCTAAGGAACGGGACAAATTGACGCGATCGTTGGGCTAGCTGCACCGGTCGCTCCCGCACTCCTGCACCGCGTGACCTTGCCATGAACGCCAACCTGTTTTCTCGCCTGTTCGACAAACTCGACGATACCTCGCGTCTCGCGATCGAGACGCCCGAGGGCAAGCACATCAGCTATGGCGATCTGATCGCGCTGGCGGGCCAGATGGCGAATGTTCTGGTGGCCCGTGGCGTCAAGCCAGGTGACCGTGTGGCGGCGCAGACCGAGAAGTCAGTGCCCGGTCTGGTGCTGTATCTGGCGACCGTGCGCGCCGGCGCGATCTATCTACCGCTCAACACGGCCTATACGCTCAACGAGCTCGATTACTTCATTACCGACGCCGAACCCTCGCTGGTGGTGTGCGATCCCTCCAAGGCTGAAGGCTTCGCCACCATTGCGGCCAAGGTTGGCGCGAAGGTCGAGACGCTTGGCGCGGACGGCAAGGGGTCGCTGACCGATGCGGCAGCGAAGGAAAAGCCGGACTTCCAGACAGTCGAGCGCAAGAACGAGGATCTCGCCGCGATCCTCTATACGTCAGGCACCACCGGTCGCTCCAAGGGGGCGATGCTGAGCCACGACAATCTGGCCTCAAACTCGCTGAGCCTTGTCGAATACTGGCGTTTCACCAAAGACGACGTGCTGATCCACGCGCTGCCGATCTACCACACGCATGGTCTGTTCGTGGCGAGCAATGTGACGCTGTTTGCGCGCGCGTCAATGATCTTCCTGCCCAAGCTCGATCCGGAACTCATCGTCAAGCTGATGGCGCGCGCCACCGTGCTGATGGGCGTGCCGACCTTCTATACGCGCCTGCTGCAGTCGCCGAACCTGACGAAAGAGACTTGCAGCCACATGCGGCTGTTCATCTCGGGGTCTGCGCCGCTGCTGGCGGACACCCATCGCGAATGGTTCGCGCGCACCGGCCATGCCGTGCTGGAGCGCTACGGCATGACCGAAACCAACATGAACACGTCGAACCCTTATGACGGCGAGCGGGTACCCGGTGCGGTTGGCTTCCCGCTGCCCGGCGTCTCCGTGCGCGTCACCGATCCCGAGACGGCCAAAGAGCTCGCGCGTGACACCATCGGCATGATCGAGGTGAAGGGCCCGAACGTGTTCCAGGGCTATTGGCGGATGCCGGAAAAGACCAAGGCGGAATTCCGCGACGACGGCTTCTTCATCACTGGCGACCTCGGCAAGATCGACGCCAAAGGCTATGTGCATATTCTCGGCCGCGGCAAGGATCTGGTGATCTCCGGCGGCTTCAACGTCTATCCGAAGGAAATCGAGACCGAGATCGACGCCATGCCCGGCGTGATCGAAAGCGCCGTGATCGGCGTGCCGCATGCAGATTTCGGCGAGGGCGTCACCGCGGTGGTCGTGAGCGACAAGAAGACCTCGATCGACGAGGCCTCCGTGCTCAAGGCGCTGGATGGCCAGATCGCCAAGTTCAAGATGCCGAAGCGCGTGATCTTCGTCGACGATCTGCCGCGCAACACCATGGGCAAGGTGCAGAAGAACGTGCTGCGCGATAGCTACAAGGATATCTACGCGAAGTAAGTCTTCGTACGGTCCATCGAGCCAAACTCCGCCGCACCCTTCCCCCTAGAAGCTTCGTTTCGCGTGGGGAGAGGTGAAGCAAGTGCGTGGCCATACCCTAGATCACATGCTCCGGCGCGAGCGCGCAGGCTGAATTCGGATCCATCTCGATCTGGATCGTCGCGTGCTCGATGCCGAAGTCGCGCTTCAGGCGCGCGGCGACTTCCATCAGATAGGCATCGCCGGGCGGGCCTGACGGGATCACCATGTGACAAGTCAGCGCCACTTCGGTGGTGCTCATGGGCCAGATATGCAGGTCGTGCACCTGCGCGACGCCGGGGCATTTCTCCAGATAGGTACGGACTGCAGCAGGATCGATGCTGCGCGGGACGGCGGCGAGCGACATCGCAGTGGAGTCCCGCAAGAGGCTCCAGGTGCCCCAGACGATCAGCGCACAGATGACGAGGCTGGTCAGGGCGTCGATCCACAGCCAGCCGGTGAACATGATGACGATCGCGGCAATGACCACGCCAACCGAGACCGCAGCGTCAGCGACCATATGCAGATAGGCGCCACGAATGTTGAGGTCGCTGTTGCGGCCCGAGGCAAACAGCCAGGCGGTCACGCCGTTGATGACGATGCCGATAGTGGCGACGATCATCACGGTGATCTCGGCTACCGGTCCGGGATTGAACAGTCTTAGCACGCCTTCCCAGGCGATGGCCCCGACGGCAACCAGCAGGAACACTGCGTTGAAGAGCGCCGCGAGAATTGAAGAACCGCGCAAGCCATAGGTGAAGCGCGGCGTGGGCGCGCGCTTTGACAGCACAGCCGCGGTCCATGCCGCGATCAGCCCGAGTACATCCGAGAGATTGTGTCCGGCATCGGCCACCAGCGCCATCGAGCCGCTGGCATAGCCGTAAATCGCCTCGATGACGACGAAGACGGTATTGAGGCTGATGCCGATGGCGAAGGCCATGCCGAAACTCGCGGGCGCATGCACATGCCCGCCGGGGCCGTGCGCATGGCCGTGATCGCCTTGCGCGTGGCTGTGGCCCGCACGGTCGCGTGTGTGACCGTGGTCGTCATGATCGTGATGTGAATGCGCCATCGATGTTCCGTCGCGTGGTCTGACGGCATCCATAGCAAGTTATGATTTGGATACTATTACGGTGACCGATGCCCGTCGGCCGCCCCGATTTACGGGGTCATATTAGAGCGATGACAAATCGGCTGCCGACGATGAATAGATAAATTCCAAACGCCATTTCCAGCGCGCGCTTCGACATCGCATGCGCCGCCTTCACACCAAGCGGTGCAATCAGCAGGCTGGTCGGCATCACCAGCAGCGCGCCGATCAGCGAGACGTAGCCGACAGCGAACGGCAGCTGCAGCGCTGCGACCTCGGGGAAGCGCGCGGCGGCCGGCCAGCCGGCATAGATGTAGCCGATGGCGCCGGGGATTGAGATCAGCACGGCGAGGGCCGATGAGGTCGCCACCGCCTGATGGATTGGGCGGCCGTAAAAGGTCATCAGTAGGTTCGAGAACAATCCACCGCCGATGCCCATCAGCGTGGAGAGCAGACCGACGAAGAAGCCGTAAATCTTCATCAGCGGGCCGTCGGGCAGATCGTCACCGAGCTTCCAGCCGTCGCGTGCGAGCAACAGCCGTGCCGCTGCGGACCAGGCGACGGCCACGAAAACGATCTTGAACAGCCGCTCCGGGGCATAACGCGCTGTGACGCTGCCGATGACGACGCCGATCAGGATCGGCCACCACCACTTCCGCAGGATCTCCATATCGACGGCGCCGCGGGCCATATGGGCACGGAAGGACCGGATCGAGGTCGGGATGATAATGGCCAGCGAGGTGCCGATACAGAGCGGCATCCGTACTTCCAGAGGCACTCCGGCGATGCGGAAACACTCGTAAAATACGGGGACCAGGATGGCGCCCCCGCCGATCCCGAAGACACCTGCCAGGAAACCGGCAAGTGCGCCGACGGCAATAAGAAGCGCCGCGAGTTCGACAATCTCCGTTACATTGAGCCCAGCCATTCCCGCCCCGATTGCCATTTGCTATCGCATCATGAAGTTCTCATGAATCGCGCTTCACCAAGGCTGTCAGCAACAAGCCCGGCAACTGTCAATACCCGCAAATGCAAGGCTCATTTGAAGCTCTGAACGATTGTTCGGAGTATGTCATTTCGCGATTGCACTGGTTGTTTTGAGTTCGTAAATAGAATTGCTCTACGCGATCCCCAATCGGGCACCGTCTGCCCATTAACCTGTCAAAGTTGCTAAATGACCGCTCGGATCGAACGACCCCTTTCGCCGCATCTGCAAGTGTACCGCTGGACCCTGACGATGGCGCTGTCCATCGTGCATCGCGCTACCGGCGTCGCCTTGTACTTCGGCACTTTGCTTCTTGTCTGGTGGCTGATCGCCGCTGCGTCCGGCCCAGCCGCCTATGCCCATGTGCAGGCCTTCACCGGCAGCATCATCGGTCGCCTGATCGCATTCGGCTACACCTGGGCGCTGATCCATCATGCCATGAGCGGCATCCGCCATCTGGTCTGGGATCTTGGCTACGGATTCAAGCCATCCGAGCGTGAATGGCTCACCTGGGCCGCATTGATCGGCGGCATCGGCATCACCATCCTGCTCTGGATCATTGCATACGCGATCGGAGGCGGGCGATGAGCGGTTCCAACTCGCCCAAGTCGGTGCGTACGCCGCTCGGTCGCGTTCGCGGTCTCGGCTCCTCGCATTCCGGCACCTCGGACTTCTGGCGTCAGCGCCTGACCGCCGTGGCCATGCTGCTGCTGATGATCCCTGTGATCTTCATCGTGATGTCGGTTTTCAGAAGCAATCAGGCCGGCGTTGCGCAGGTCCTCGGTTCGCCGATCGTGGCTATCGTCATGCTGCTCTTCATCGTTGCCAGCATCTGGCACATGAAGATCGGCATGCAGGTCGTGATCGAAGACTATGTCCATGACGAGAAGATCAAGCTGATCTCGATCATCGGCAACAATTTCTTCTCTGCCGCCGTGGCGCTGGCATCGATCTACGCCATCCTTAAACTTTCATCCGGAGTGTAGCGCATGGCCGTCAACGGCACTGGCGCGAACGGCGTTGGCGGCCCCGCCACCAACGGCCACGCCTATCCCATCGAAGATCACACCTATGACGTCGTTGTCGTTGGCGCCGGCGGCGCCGGCCTGCGCGCGACCGTCGGCTGCGGCGAAGCTGGCCTGCGCACCGCCTGCATCACCAAGGTGTTTCCGACCCGC
The DNA here is from genome assembly GCF_032401055.1 of Tardiphaga sp. 709. Lineage (NCBI taxonomy): Bacteria > Pseudomonadati > Pseudomonadota > Alphaproteobacteria > Hyphomicrobiales > Nitrobacteraceae > Tardiphaga > Tardiphaga sp. 709. Next base: position 3,814,210 of record NZ_CP135529.1, read on the forward strand.
TCGCACACTGTTGCGGCGCAGGGCGGCATCTCCGCCTCGCTCGGCAACATGCACGAGGACAACTGGCGCTGGCACATGTACGACACCGTGAAGGGGTCGGACTGGCTCGGCGATCAGGACTCGATCGAATATATGGTGCGCAACGCGCCCGACGCCGTTTACGAGCTCGAACACTGGGGCGTGCCGTTCTCGCGCACCGAAGACGGCAAGATCTATCAGCGCCCGTTCGGCGGCATGACCATGGACTACGGCAAGGGCCAGGCCCAGCGCACCTGCGCCGCTGCCGACCGGACCGGTCACGCCATGCTGCACACGATGTACGGCCAGGCGCTACGCCACTCGGCCGAGTTCTTCATCGAATACTTCGCCATCGATCTGATCATGGACGATCAGAACGTCTGCCGCGGCGTCATTGCGCTCAAGCTCGACGACGGCACGCTGCATCGCTTCAAGGCGCAGACCGTCATTCTCGCCACCGGCGGCTATGGCCGCGCCTATGCTTCCTGCACCTCGGCACATACCTGCACCGGTGACGGCGGTGCCATGGCGCTGCGTGCCGGCCTGCCGCTGCAGGACATGGAATTCGTTCAATTCCATCCGACCGGCATCTACGGTTCGGGTTGTCTCGTCACCGAAGGTGCACGCGGTGAAGGCGGCTATCTCGTTAATTCCGAAGGTGAGCGCTTCATGGAGCGCTACGCACCGTCGGCCAAGGATCTCGCCTCGCGCGACGTCGTTTCGCGCGCGATGACCATCGAAATCCGCGAAGGCCGCGGCGTCGGCAAGAAGAAGGATCACATCTTCCTTCATCTCGACCATCTCGATCCAAAGGTGCTGGCGGAACGTCTGCCGGGCATCTCCGACTCGGCGCGCATCTTCGCCGGCGTCGATGTCACCAAGGAGCCGATCCCGATCGTTCCGACGGTGCACTACAATATGGGCGGCATCCCGACCAACTATCACGGCGAAGTCGTCACCAAGAAGGATGGCGACGACAATGCGGTGGTGCAGGGCCTGATGGCCGTGGGCGAAGCCGCCTGCGTGTCGGTGCACGGCGCCAACCGTCTCGGCTCCAACTCGCTGATCGATCTCGTGGTGTTCGGCCGCGCGGCCGCGCTGCGCTGCGCCGAGAAGCTGACGCCGAATGCCAAGCAGCCAGACCTGCCGAAGGACTCGGCCGACCGCGCGCTCGGCCGTCTCGATCACTATCGCTATTCGAAGGGCGGCACGCCGACCGCGAAGATGCGCGAGAACATGCAGCACGTCATGCAGACCAACTGCGCCGTGTTCCGTACCGGCGAAGTGCTGGACGAGGGCAAGACCTTGATTCACAAGGTCTATAGTGGCATCGGCGACATCGCCGTGTCCGACCGGTCGCTGGTTTGGAATTCGGATCTCATCGAGACCCTCGAATACGACAACCTGATCGTTCAGGCGATCGTCACCATGGACTCGGCGGCGAATCGCACCGAGAGCCGCGGCGCGCATGCGCGTGAGGATTTCGCGGATCGCGACGACAAGAACTGGATGAAGCACACGCTGGCGTGGATCGATCAGGGTGGCAAAACCACCATCGATTATCGCCCGGTGCACGACTACACGATGACCAACGACGTTCAGTACATCGTGCCCAAAGCGCGCGTGTACTAATGATGACAGCGAAGGCTTGAGAGAATGGCTGAGTTCGCACTTCCGAAGAATTCCAAGATCACCGGCGGCAAGGAATGGCCGAAGCCGGCCGGTGCCACGCAGACGCGCGAATTCCGCGTCTATCGCTGGAATCCGGATGACGGCAAGAACCCGTCGGTCGACACCTATCACATCGACACCAACGACTGCGGTCCGATGGTTCTCGATGGTCTGATCTGGATCAAGAACAACATCGATCCGACGCTGACCTTCCGGCGCTCTTGCCGTGAGGGCGTCTGCGGTTCCTGCGCCATGAACATCGATGGCCAGAACACGCTGGCCTGCACCCGTGCGATGGACGAAGTCGACGACGGCGCCATCAAGGTCAATCCGCTGCCGCATCAGCCTGTCGTGAAGGACCTCGTGCCGGATCTGACCAACTTCTACGCCCAGTATGCGTCGATCGAGCCTTGGCTGAAGACCACCACGCCGACCCCGCAGAAGGAATGGAAGCAGAGCCACTCCGACCGCGAGAAGCTCGATGGTCTCTACGAGTGTATCCTGTGCGCCTGCTGCTCGACCTCGTGCCCGAGTTACTGGTGGAACAGCGACCGCTTCCTCGGTCCGGCTGCCCTCCTTCAGGCCACCCGCTGGGTCAAGGACTCCCGCGACGAAGCCACCGGTGAACGCCTCGACAATCTCGAGGATCCGTTCCGGCTTTATCGCTGCCACACCATCATGAACTGCGCCAAGGCGTGCCCGAAGGGTCTCAACCCCTCCGAAGCCATCGCCGAGCTGAAGATGAAGATGGTCGAACGTCAGGTCTGACGTTCCGCTGACCGGATCTTCCGATCAGAACACCGGCCTGCCCAAGCAGGCCGGTGTTCTTTTTTTGCTCATGATTTAAGCATACTGCCTCCTCGAGCCCGATTCCTCGGAGTTACGGCGCTATTTCTCGTTGAAAAGGGGACTCGCCAAGGTTGGCACGGGCTGTGCTAGCCTGTGCCTGATAATTGATCAGGGGGAGTTTTTCATGTTTCGTCAGCTGGGTTTGAGCGTCATGGCGGGTGCAGCGCTGCTGGCGTCTGCGCTATCTGCGAGCGCCGATACCGATGTCAAATTCGCGCTCGACTGGAAATTCGAAGGTCCGTCCGCACCCTATTTCGTTGCGCTCGACAAGGGCTACTACAAGGCCGAAGGCCTCAACGTGACCATCGACTCCGGTCCGGGCTCGGTCGCCGGCATTGCCCGCGTCGCGGCGGGCACCTATCCGATCGGCTTCTTCGACATCAATTCGCTGGCGCGCTTCCGCGACCAGAATCCGGACAAGGACGTCAAGGGCGTCCTCATGGTCTATGACAAGCCGCCCTTCTCGATTGTCAGCATCGCGAAGTCGGGCATCAATGGACCGAAGGACCTCGAAGGCAAGATCCTCGGCGCACCGGCGCCGGACGGTGCCTTCGCGCAGTGGAAGGCCTTCGTCAAAGAGAACAAGATCGACGACAGCAAGGTGAAGATCGAGAATGTCGGCTTCCCGGTGCGCGAGCCGATGCTCGCCGACGGCAAGGTCGATGCGATCACCGGCTTCTCGTTCTCGTCCTACTTCAACCTGATGTCCAAGGGCATCGCCGAGAAGGACATCAAGGTGATGCTGATGTCGGATTACGGCATCGTGCTCTATGGCAATGCCATCATGGTGAACCCCGAATTCGCCAAGGCCAATCCGAAACTCGTGGCCGGCTTCGTGCGCGCGACCGTCAAGGGCATCATCGACACCATCAAGGACCCCGACACGGCCATCAAGTCGGTGATGAAGCGTAACGAGACCGCTGACGAGAAGATCGAACTCGCCCGCCTCAAGATGTCGCTGAAGGACAACTTCGTGACGCCGTGGGTGAAGGCCAATGGCGTCGGCGGCATCGACGAGAAGCGCATGACGGATGCCATCGAGCAGATCGCCGTGACCTACGAGTTCAAGAATCCGAAGCCGAAGGCGGGGGATCTGTTCACGTCGGAGTATCTGCCCCCGGCCGACGCACGCAAGTTCTAAGCGGCACGACAGAAGGTCAGGTCGCCGCGCATGGAAGCGTTCGTAGATATCGACGGCGTCACGCTCAAATACCGTGGCGCCTCGGGTGACATTGTCGCGCTCCAGGATGCGACGCTCAAAGTCCAGCGCGGCGAATTCGCCGCGGTGGTCGGTCCCTCCGGCTGCGGCAAGTCCACCTTGATGCGGCTCGTCACCGGCCTGCACAAGCCGACGGCTGGCACCATCGCCATCGACGGTAAACAAGTGACGGGACCGGTGAAGATGGCCGGCATGGCGTTCCAGAACGCCAATATGCTGCCGTGGCGCAAGGTCATCGACAATGTCCTGCTGCCGTTGGAAATCGTTGAGCCACATCGCTCGCAGTTCCGATCGAAGAAGGCCGAGTTCCGCGCCAAGGCCGAGCAGTTGCTGGCCACGGTCGGTCTCGCCGGCTTCGGTGACCGCTATCCCTGGGAATTGTCCGGCGGCATGCAACAGCGCGTCTCGCTGTGTCGTTCGCTGATCCATGAGCCCGCGCTGCTGATGCTCGATGAACCATTCGCCGCCCTCGATGCGTTTACGCGCGAGGAACTGTGGTGCGTGTTGCGCGATCTGTGGCAGCGGCTAGGCTTCACGGTGATACTGGTAACGCACGATCTGCGCGAAGCGGCGTTCCTTGCTGATAATATCTATGTCATGAGTGCGCGCCCCGGCCACATCGTCCAGGTCAAGCCGGTAGATTTCCCGCGCCCGCGCGATCTGCAAGTTACGTATGAGAAGGAATTCGGCGACATCGTGATGGAGCTGCGCATGAAGATCGCACAGGTGCGCCAGTCATGAACCCGCGGACACTCGAAAAGCTCTCGCCCTGGCTCTTCACCATTGCCATTTTCCTGGTCTGGGAGCTGGCCTGCATCGTCTTCAAGGTCAACACGTCGGTATTGCAGCCGCCGTCAGCCGCCTTTGCGGCGATGTTCAAACTCTGGCGGGTGTTTCTCTATCACTCCTGGGTCACGCTCTGGGTGACCATGGTCGGATTTGCCCTGGCCGTGGGCTTCGGCATCATTCTCGGCCTCGTGGTGGGGTGGTCGCGGGCGATCTATCGCGGGCTCTATCCGGTGATGATCGGCTTCAACACGATCCCGAAGGTCGCCATTGTGCCGCTGCTGATCCTGTGGTTCGGCATCGGCGAAGTGCCGGCGATCGTCACCGCCTTCCTGATTTCGTTCTTTCCGATTGTGGTCAATATCGCCACCGGTCTGGCGACAACCGAGCCGGAACTCGAGGATGTGTTGCGGGCACTCGGCGCCGGCAAGCTCGACATCATGCTCAAGGTCGGCATTCCGCGTGCGCTGCCATATTTCTTCGGCTCGCTGAAGATCGCCATCACGCTGGCTTTCGTCGGCACGGTGGTATCGGAGACGCTCGGCGCCAATGCCGGGCTCGGCTACCTGATTGCGCTGGAGGGCGCCAGCTTCCGCATGGCGAATGTCTACGCCGCCTTGCTGCTGCTCGCCTTCGAAGGCGTGCTCATGTACGCGGTGTTCGCGGGGATCGAGCAGCATTTCACCAAATGGGCCTTCCGGTCGCAAATGAGCGCGGCCGGCTAACGCCACAGGACTTCCTCCCGGCCACGGTGGGTTCCCGCCCGCGGAGCGGTTGGTGAGACACCGCCCTTGCGCTAGACTGCAGGGAGTCGGGCAGGTGCTGTGAAGACCGAACACCAAAATTCGTTGAGAACGCTGCAATGGATGATGGCCGCTTCGCTGGCGCTTCCGCTTGCACTGTTTCTGTTCGCGGCGGCGACGTCGTGGGTGTCGACGCGCGAGATCGCCGACCGAGAGATCGAGCGCGCGCTCGATGTGGCGCACGAACACGCTTTAAAGGTGTTCGAGACGATCGACCGCAGCCTGTCCGAAATGAACGAGATCGTACGCGGCAAATCCGACGACGAGCTGCGTGCGCAATCGGACCAGATGGCGGGCCGGCTAAAGCAGCTCACCGATGCGTTGCCGCAGTTGAAGTCGGTCTGGGTGTTCGACAATAAAGGCCGCGCGCTGGTCAATAGTCTGGATCTGACGCTGCCGGATCTCGATTTCTCTGATCGCGATTACTACAGGATCCATATCGCAGGTGATGCCGGCACGTTCATCGGTCAATCGTTGTTGCCGCGCCCGCCCTATCAGGGCGCGCCGTTCTTTGGCGTGAGCCGTAGGCGGGTCTCGGCCGATGGCAGCTTCACCGGTGTGGTGCAGGCCTCTGTCTTTCCGGAATATTTTGATCGTTTCTATGCGCGCATCGGCCACGATGCCGGGAGCTTCTTTGCGCTTGGTCTCACCGATGGTTCGATCCTGGCACGTTATCCGCAGCTCGACCGTGAGGTGCGGCTCGACCCCAAGGGGCCCGTGGGCCGCACATTGTCGGCCCATCCTGTTGGAGGATTGGTCACGCTTGTCTCGCCCGGCGACAATGTCGAGCGCCGTATCGGCTATCAGCAGCTCGCCGGCTATCCGGTCTATGTCGCGGCAGGTCTTGAAACTTCAGCGATCCGTGCGCGCTGGCTGCGCAACATCAGCTATCATCTGATCTTCGGTGTTCCTGCGACGGCATTGCTATTCCTATTACTGGTATTCGCGATCCGTCGCACCCGCCGGCTCAATTTCGAAGCGATGAAGCGGCGCGAGGCTGAAGAAGCGCTGAAACATGGCCAGCGGCTGGAAGCGCTCGGGCAGTTAACCGGCGGCGTTGCGCATGACTTCAACAATCTGCTCACCGTGATCCGTTCGTCAGTCGATTTGCTGCAACGGCCCGATCTCTCGCCGGATCGTCGTGCACGCTACATTGCGGCGATCTCCGAAACAGTAAATCGCGCCGCCAAGCTGACGGCGCAATTGCTGGCTTTTGCGCGGCGCCAGGCGCTGAAGCCTGAAGTGTTCGATGTCGGCCAATGCGTGCATTCGGTGAGCGAGATTATCGGCACGCTGACGGGGGCACCCATCGAAATTATGACCCATGTGCCCGATGAGGCGTTGTTCGTGGATGCTGATATCGGTCAGTTCGAAACCGCGTTGATCAACATCGCGGTTAACGCGCGCGATGCCATGGCGGGCGAGGGTCGGCTGACGATCGCTGTCAGCGCGGCAGAGCAAATCCCTGTTGCGCTCGCCCTGAGGTCTGACGGCTATGTGGCGATCTCAGTATCCGACACCGGCGCCGGTATTCCTGCCGATCAGTTCGAGCACATCTTCGAGCCATTCTATACGACCAAGGAGGTCGGGCAGGGCACTGGCCTCGGACTTTCGCAGGTGTTTGGCTTTGCCAAACAATCCGGCGGTGAGGTCATGGTCGCCAGCGAAGTCGGCAAGGGCAGCACTTTCACGCTCTATCTGCCGCGCGTCTCCGGCGATAGCATCGCGCCGGCGCTGTCGGCAAGCGAAGCGCCCGTTGTCGATGGCCACGGCATGTCGGTCCTGGTGGTGGAAGACAATCGCGACGTCGGCATTTTTGCGACTGATGTGTTGCGCGAGCTTGGCTACACCACCGTGCTGCGGCCGAACGCTCAGGAAGCGCTCGCCGAACTCGCCCGCCACGCCACGCACTACGACGTGGTATTCTCGGATGTGGTGATGCCTGGGATGACCGGCATCGAACTGGCGCAGGAGATTCGAAAACTCTACTCGGACTTGCCGGTGGTGCTGACCTCCGGCTACAGCCATGTCCTTGCGCAAAACGGCACCTTCGGGTTCGAGCTGTTGCATAAACCTTACTCGGTCGAGCAATTGTCGCGTGTACTCAGCAAGGCCGGCACCTGGCGCAAGGCCCGGCGCGAGGCCGTTTGAGCCGCTCGAGAACCTGAGGGAACCTTCTGATTTCCTTGGCGTTATCGCGCCATGAACACGCAGTCCGTTAACGAATCCAAGCCCGCACCTGCATCCGATGCGTCCGATGTGAAGGGGCCGATCGTCGGCGTCATTGGCGAAGACGGCAAGCATATCGAGCCGCCGCCGCCCGAAGTGGTGGAGCCCGATCCGGATCTGACGCCGGAAGAGGCCGAGCAGGCGCGTAAGGACTATCTGCTGACCCGGTTCTGGATCAGCGCGCGGGGCTTCTGGGGCAAGTCGGGCGACAGACTCGCCTGGATGTTCTCGATCGGGCTCGTGCTGTTGATCGTTGGCAATGTCGCGTTTCAATACGGCATCAATGTCTGGAATCGCGCGATCTTCGATGCCATCGAGAAGCGTGATGCGGCCAGCGTGTTTCATCTCACCGGTGTGTTTTTTCCGCTGGCGATCGGCAGTGTGTTGCTCGGCGTCGCGCAGGTCTATGGCCGTATGGGCATCCAGCGTCGCTGGCGCGCATGGCTGACCAATTCTGTGGTGTCGCGCTGGCTCACCAACGGTCGCTACTATCAGCTCAATCTTGTCGGTGGCGATCACCAGAATCCCGAATATCGAATCGCCGAGGATCTGCGCATCGCGACCGACTCGCCGGTCGATTTCGTCTCCGGCGTCATTGCCGCGTTTCTCTCCGCCACCACCTTCATCGTTGTGTTGTGGACGATCGGCGGTGCGCTGACGCTGACGGTCGGCGGCAGCGTCATCACCATTCCCGGCTTCCTCGTCATTGCCGCGATCATCTATGCCGCCATCGCATCCGGTTCGATCATGGTGATCGGCCGCCGTTTCGTTCAGATCTCCGAAGACAAGAACCAGGCCGAGGCCGAGTATCGTTATGCGCTCACCCGCGTGCGCGAGAACGGCGAGAGTATCGCGCTGCTCGGCGGCGAAGAGGAAGAGCGCGACGGGATCGACAAGACCTTCGGCAATGTCCTCAGGCAATGGGCGCGTCTCGCCGGACAGCATATGCGTACCACGTTGGTGTCGCAGGGCTCGAGCCTGATCGCGCCCGTCGTGCCGCTGCTGCTGTGCGCGCCAAAATTTCTTGACGGCAGCATGTCGCTCGGTCAGGTGATGCAGGCGGCGTCTGCGTTCACCATCGTGCAAAGCGCATTCGGCTGGCTGGTCGACAACTATCCGCGCCTTGCCGACTGGAACGCCTGCGCGCGCCGCATCGCCTCACTGATGATGTCGCTGGATGGCCTCGAACGCGCCGAGCTTGGTGACGGTATCGGCCGTATCAAGCGCGGCGAAACGACGGATGAGACGATGCTGAGCCTGCATGATCTCTCCGTGACGCTCGACGACGGCACTGCCGTCGTCGGCGACGCCGAAGTGAAGATCGAGCCTGGTGAACGTCTGCTTGTCGCGGGCGAGTCCGGCACCGGCAAAAGCACGCTGGTGCGCGCCATTGCGGGCCTGTGGCCATGGGGTGGTGGCAGCGTCAATTTCCATCCCGACCGGCGGCTCTTCATGCTGCCGCAGAAGCCCTATGTGCCGTCAGGCACCTTGCGCCGCGCAGCCGCCTATCCCGCGGCGTCGGAGGACTGGACCGTCGAGCAGATCGGCGAGGCCCTCGACAAGGTCGGGCTCGGTCATCTCAAGGAGAAGATCGAGGAGGATGCGCCGTGGGACCAGACGCTGTCCGGCGGCGAGAAGCAGCGTCTCGCTTTCGCGCGGCTGTTTTTGCACCGCCCTGATATCATTGTGCTGGACGAAGCGACCTCGGCGCTGGACGCGAAGAGCCAGGACAAGATGATGGAGCTGCTCACCAAGGAGCTGCCCAACGCCACGGTGGTATCTGTCGCGCATCGAGTCGAGCTTGAAGCCTTCCACAGCCGCAAGATCGTGCTGGAGCGCCGCAAGGGCGGCGCCAAGCTGGTCAGCGACATCGATCTCATCCCGCGTAAGGGTAAGCGCCGTCTGCTCGGCCGCTTCCTGCGCCATCGCAAGCCGGCCAGGAGCGCGGCGTGACACCATGCGCTATGAGGCGCTTGCTGCGTGTTTCGACTTAGAAGAAGTTGATCTTCAGCGCCGGCGACAGGAAGATCGCGATATTGGCGAAGAGGCCGCCGGCATAGGCGGCGGAGCGCAGCGACGATTTATCCGCGATGTACAGCAGCGCGTGCGCAATCCGAAACGCGAGATAGAGGGCGGCCAGCACGCTCACGGTCGTCGCCGATGCGCCAAAGTTCAGTGCTGCGACGACCGAAACGGCGTAGAACGGGAAGCTCTCGAAGGCATTCTGATGCGCGGCATAGGCGCGGCGCTTGGCGCCTGAAAGGTTCTCGGCGCTGTCGCGTGGTGCGCTGTTATCGCGCGATCCCGCTTTGGCATAACTAATAATAATCAGCGGTAGCAGTGCAGCAATCAAAATGCTCCAATAGGCGAACGGCATCGAATCCCCCAGATGAAATAGTATGGCCAAACTGCGTCTTGATGAGCGGTTCCTGTTCCGCTGTCAAACTCGCCTTCATCCGGCCCGTTGTCGCGGAACATCGTATCGATCGAGCCGTTGTCAGTTCGACCCCAAGGGAGACAGATGATGGCCAATGACAATACCCGCGATATCGAGCGTGCCTGGGAATTGATGAAGAAGATCGGCTTTGCCATGCTGGTGACGCATGATGGCGACAAGCTGCGAGCGCGCCCGATGGCTGCCTACGTGGATCGCGAAGCCGATGCGGTCTACTTCCTCAGCGATGTGCGCAGACACAAGGATGATGAGATCAAGCGCAATCCGAACGTGAATCTTTCTTTCGCAGATGCGAGCGATCAGAAGTATGTGTCGGTGAGCGGCACGGCTGCCGTCTCGAACGATCGCGCCAAGATCAAGGAGCTGTTCACCACCTCCGCAAAGGCGTGGTGGGACAGCGCTCAAGATCCGAATATTCGCGTGCTGAAGTTCACGCCTGACGATGCCGAATTCTGGGACTCGCCGGGCACTGTGATCAGCTATGTGAAGATGGCCGCTGCGGCTGTGACTGGTACGCGTCCGGACATCGGCACCAACCGTAAGGTCGCAATCTAGATGCCTAAAGACGATTCACCCGGCATCGATCCCGTCGAGGATCCGCCGATCAAGCCCGGTCAACCCTCCGAACCGCCGCAGGAGAGCCCGCCGGGCAATCCGCGGCCCGAGGTACCGCCGCCGGTGCGCGACCCCGGTGAGCCGTCGCGACCCGAAGAGCTACCTGGAGATGTGCCTGATGAGATGCCGGTTCCAAATCCTGATATCAATCCGGGTCAACGGCCGCCTGCAGTGATGTAGCGAACTACAGATCGATGGCCTGAACGCGCAATGAACAAAGCGCGTTTAGGCCATTGTCGTGTCGAAAATAAAAACGAATTTGCATTTGCCTGTCGCCACATTCCGGCCCAATGCATATCAGTTGATCAATGTGCCGATTTGTTCGGCCGACAAAAATCAGTTTGTTGAAGATCTTTATCCGGGGGCCCAAGGTCTATCATGACAAAACTTCGTCTCGTATTACTGGCCACGACGACGCTCGGCGTTGCGCATATCGCAGCGACCGCTGCTTATGCGTCGAATGTCGATGCGCCGATCGTGCTCGCGCAGGCCGCACCTTCTGCGCCTGAAGGTGAGCCCAAGGCTCCCCCGAAGGCACCACCCAAGGCTCCGCCAGCTGCTGCGCCTCCCGCCGCTGCGCCGCCGGCCGCACGCCCTGCGGCGCCGCCGCCGCCACCACCGGCTCCCCCTGCTGCGCGTCCCGCGCCTCCGGCACCTCCTGCTGCGCCGCCGCCTGCGGCTGCACCTCCGCGCCCGGCACCCCCGCCACCCCCGCCACCTGCGGCCGCTCCGCCGCCGCGCCCAACTCCGCCGCCGGCTCCCGTCGCGCCTCCGGCCCCGCGTGCCGCACCTCCAGCGCCCACCGTTGCGCCTGTAGCTCCGTCCGCGCCAACGCCGCCCGCTGCGCGTCCCGAACGTCGCGAGCCCGGCGAAGGACGTCCTGAGCGCCGTGAACCCGGTGCAACGCCGCCGGCCGGCGCACGTCCCGCGCCTGCAACGCCACCAGCCGCGGCGCCAGCGACACCGCCTGCAGCAACTCCGCCTGCCGCGCGGCAGGCTCCTGCTGCTGCGCCGCCACCGGCTCCAACACCGGCGACGCCGCCAGCGGCTGCGACTCCCCTGCGGCAACGCCTCCTGCTGCAGCACCGGCGCCGTCGGCAGCTCCGGCTGCATCTGGCACACCGCCTGCTGCGGGTGCGCCTCCGTCTGGTCGCCCCGGTGGCCCTGATGGGCGTGGTCCTGACGGACGAGGTTCGGATGGCCGCCGTGGTCCTCCTGGTGGTCCGGGCGCAGGCGCGCCCGGTGCACCCGGCACGCCGCCCAACGCTGCTGCGCCCGGTGTCGCGCCGAACGCTACGGCACCCGCCGCTGCGCCGCCCACGAGCACTGCTGCACCTCTCGTGGTTGCCCCCGGTGGCGGCAACATCAAGGTCGTGCAGCCGCCCGCACCGACCGTGACGGCACCGATCCCTCAGGCGCCGCCGCCGGCAGCGGCGCTGACGCCGATCGCACCAGGCGCTGCCCCCCAAGGGCCGCGCAACATGGGCGATTTCCGCGGCCAGCGCAGCGAGCGCCAGGAAGGCGGTCGCACGATCATCACCGAGCCTGGACGCATCATCGTGCAGGATCCGAGCGGTCAGTCGTTCATCCGCCACAACGAGGTCGATCGCTTCCGCTACGGCGCGCGTGACATCCGTACGGATCGGGTCGGCGGCGAGGACCGGACCATCGTGATCCGTCCCGACGGTTCGCAGATCATCACGGTGGTCGGCCGCGACGGCCAGCTGCTGCGACGTATCCGCAGGGATCGTGAGGGACGCGAGATCATCATCATCGATAACTCGTTCCGCGGTCCGCGTGGCCCCGGCGGTCCGGGTGGACTCGGCTTCTATGTCGATCTGCCGCCGCCGATGATCCGGATTCCGCAGAACCGTTACATCGTCGATTACGATCAGGCCTCGCCCGATCTGGTCTACGACACGCTGATCGCGCCTCCGGTGGATCGCATCGAGCGCCGCTATACGCTCGATGAAATCCGCTACAGCCCGATGGTGCGCCAGCGCATGCCGTCGATCGATCTGGACTCGATCAACTTCGAGCTAGGCTCGTGGGATATCCCGCCGGATCAGGCCTCGAAGCTGCAGGTGATCGCGGATGGTCTGAACCGGGCGATCTCGCGCAACCCGCGCGCGGTGTTCCTGATCGAGGGACACACCGATGCGGTTGGCTCCGATGTCGACAATCTGTCGCTGTCGGATCGCCGCGCGCAGTCGGCGGCTGAATTGCTCACCCAGCAATTCCAGGTGCCGGCAGAAAACCTGACGTCGCAGGGTTATGGCGAGCAGTATCTAAAGATCCAGACCGACGGTCCGGAGCGTCAGAACCGCCGCGTCACGATCCGCAATATCACGCCGCTGCTCAATGGCGGTCAGGCGTCGCTGCCCCCGCCGCCTCCGGGCACGGCACCGCCGCGTCGCTGAGGCGAGTAGAAAATGAAAGTGGCCGGGAGCAGTCCCGGCCATTTTTGTTTTCGTTGATTGTTGAAGCGCTGTCGTTGCGGTCTCCCTCGCCCAAGCGGCGCAGCCGCGCAGCGGGGAGGGTCGGCCGATAGGCCGGGGGGGCTCTCCCACGGAAGGACGGAGTGTGTGGCAGCATCCCACCCGTCACGATGCTCGCTGAACGCTCGCAGTCGTGCCACCCTCCCCGCGCGGCGTGGCTACGCCACGCTAGGGGGAGGGATAAGCGGAGCTCCGCTACTACTTCGTCGCCAGTCCCAACGCATCCACCATCACGCGAAACACGTCCGTATTGTCCATCGAGCCCTTCACACGGTCGCTGCCGGGGCCGATGGCGGTGAGGATTACGTCCTCGCCGGAATGCACGCTGGCGCCCATCATGGCCGGCAGGTTGCCGAGCCGCAGCATGCTGCCGGGCGCATTCTTGTATTTCTCGTTGGCCTTGAAAGTGCCGGGCTCGTCGCCTTTCTCGGTCGGATCGTTCGGGTTGTCGAGCTTCGGCCGCAGCGTCTCGTAGTGATCGGGAAGGCTCGCCGACATGATCGCAAGCCTCCGGCTGACATCGACGCGCGATGGATAGCCTTCGGCATCCGGCGCGGGATAGTTCGGGAAGCCGGCCTTCTCATAGACGCCAAGCCGTTCGCGCAGCAGCAGGTTTGACTCCTTGCTCATGTCGTCATTGACGGTGCCGACGAGACTGTTGGGGTGGTTGTGGTCGGAGACGACAAGGATCAGCGTATCGTCGCCGCGCTTGGCTGCCCAGTCGCGGGCCAGCTTAACGGCATTGTCGAGCATGATGACGTCATAGACGGCGCGGTCCATGTCGAGCAGATGGGCGTATTTGTCGATCAGGCCGGACTCGACCATCAGGAAGAAGCCGTTGTCGTTGCGCGACAGGATCTTGAGCGCGCCATGCACCTGTTCGGTCAAATCAGGCTGCTGCGGAAATTTCTTCACGCCGCCGCCGCCGAGAAACTTGCGATCCAGCACGCCGTCCATATTGCCAGGCGTGAAAAGTCCAAGCAGTTTGCGCGTCTCCGGCTTCTTGGCGAGGCCGTTCAATTCGGGCGCGGTGGTCGCAACCGAATAACCGGCCTCGCGGAAGCGCGCGACATAGTCGACGTCATCCTTGCGCTTCGATGTCGCGGCCGCCTGCGGCAGGAAATTCGCTGCGCCGCCGCCCATCAATACGTCCGGCTTGGCCGCAAGGAACTGCGCAACGATCTCGTCATAGGCCGCGCGGCGGCGGGTATGCGCGATCATCGCGGCGGGCGTCGCGTCCTCGACCTCGGTATTGGTGACGATGCCGATTGCCAGATCGAGCTTGCGCTTCGCGAGGCTGGTGATGGTTTCGACCTGCGGGTCGTCGAATACATTCGCCGTGCGATCCGCGTAGACGCCCATCGCATTGGTCGCGGTCTTGTGGCCGGTGGCATAGGCGCTGGCCGAATTCGCGGAATCGGTGATGATGGAGTCGGAGCCCGCCGTTGCTACCATCGCCATATGCGGCATGTCGTCCATGGCGAGCTTGCCGCGGCTCTTGCCTTCGGAAATGCCCTTCGACAGCAAGCGTGCGCCGACGCGATGCGCCAGCGACATGCCGTCGCCGATGAACAGGATCACGTTCTTCGCCTTGCGCGGACCAGTGTCGTAGACGTTCCACGTCACCGCGCGGCTGCGCATGCCGTCGCTGACTTCGATCTTGTAAGTCCCGGCTCTATCGAGCGTCACGTCGCGCAGCAGCAGCGCGGACTGATCCTTGCCGTCTTCCTTCGCGATGTAATCAGCGGATTTGCCGAACGCTGCGGTCTGATCGGCGCCGTTGATCGTCACCTTGATGTCGGCGGCCTGAACGAGTTCGGGAAACTCGACCTTGAAGTCGAATTTCGCGCCCGCGAGGATATCAGCGCGGTCGAGCGGATAGATGGTCTGGGCGCAGAGGGGGGCGCTCATGAAAAAGGCCGCGAACGCGGCCAGTGAAACGATCTTCGATACGTTGTTCAAGGAAGTGCTCCCGCAAAATGGGTGGCAGGCGTTGTCCTTGCAGTTACGACAACCGGATGTCGCGTTGATGACATCCGGTCGTAGAGTGGATTAGCGAAGCGTAATCCGCCGCGATCAGTTCTTGCCGTTGTCCAGCTTCGGAATGTTCGAGCCTTCGCCGGCGCTTAACAGACCCGCCTTCGAATACAGATCCAGCTTGGCGCGGGTATCGGTGATGTCGAGGTTGCGCATGGTGAGCTGGCCGATCCGGTCCGCCGGCGTGAAGGGCGCATCCTCGACCTTCTCCATACTGAGCCGCTCGGGCGCGTAGGTCAGGTTGGGGCTCTCGGTGTTGAGGATCGAGTAGTCATTGCCGCGGCGCAGTTCGAGCGTTACTTCGCCGGTAATCGCGCGGGCTACCCAGCGCTGCGCGGTCTCGCGCAGCATCAAGGCCTGCGAGTCGAACCAGCGGCCCTGATAGAGCAGCCGGCCGAGCTTCATGCCGCTCATGCGATATTGCTCGATGGTGTCTTCGTTGTGGATGCCGGTTACGAGACGCTCATAGGCGATGTGGAGCAACGCCATGCCCGGCGCTTCATAGATGCCGCGGCTCTTGGCCTCGATGATCCGGTTCTCGATCTGGTCGCTCATGCCGAGACCATGGCGGCCGCCGATGACATTGGCCTCGAGGAACAGCGCGACAGCGTCAGTGAAGGTCTGGCCGTTCAACGCAACGGGCTGGCCATCGACGAACCGCACCACGACCTTCTCGGCCTTGACGGCGCAATCGTCGCGCCAGAACGGCACGCCCATGATCGGGTTGACGATCTTGATGCCGCTATCGAGCTGTTCGAGATCCTTGGCCTCATGGGTCGCGCCGAGCAGATTGCTGTCGGTCGAATACGCCTTCTCGGCTGACATCTTGTAGGCGAAGCCGTGGGCGGTCATGAAGGCCGACATTTCCGCGCGGCCGCCCAGTTCGTCGATGAATTGATCGTCGAGCCAGGGCTTGTATATCTTCAGCTCCGGATTGGTCAGCAGGCCGTAGCGGTAGAACCGCTCGATGTCGTTGCCCTTATAGGTCGAGCCGTCGCCCCAGATATTGACGCCGTCTTCCTTCATGGCCGAGACCAGCATGGTGCCGGTCACGGCGCGCCCGAGCGGCGTGGTGTTGAAATAGGCGATGCCGCCGGTCGAGACGTGGAACGCGCCGGATTGAATCGCGGCGATACCTTCATGGACGAGCTGGGTGCGGCAATCCACGAGGCGGGCCTTCTCCGCGCCAAACTCCATGGCCTTGCGCGGAATCTCGTCGTAGTCGGCTTCGTCAGGCTGGCCGAGATTGGCGGTATAGGCGAAGACCTTGGCGCCCTTCTGTTTCATCCAGAGCAGTGCGGCTGATGTGTCCAGCCCGCCGGAGAAAGCGATGCCGACGTTTTTTCCTTGGGGCAGGCTCTTCAAGATCGTGGTCATCGAACGTCCAATCGGGGCAGTTTCGGGTGCATACGGGCGCTATCAAACGTCCCGTGAAGATCACCCGTTTAACGGCGGTTGACGGGAATCGCGTCCGGCACGGGACCGATGTCGCGACCGCGCAATTTCTGCCGCCAGCGATAGCCCGGCCAGGCGAAGCGCGTCAACGCAGCATCGATCTCCTCGTCGGTCTTCCGGGTCGAGGGCCAGCGGTAAATCCATCCGTGAATCAACCAGATGACCAGGAATGAGACGAGGCCGGCGATGGTCACGTCGGTAAAGAAATGGCCGCCGAAGGCCATCCGCCAGCCCGAGGTGGCGAGGCCGAACACCGTCGCTGCCGCATAGGCGTAGGGCCGCACCGACGGCGGCGCCAGCGCGGCCGGAGCATAGGTCCAGAACGCCGTGGCACCCTCGCCCGAGAAGAACGAGCAGTTGCGGCCGCATTCTCCCCGCGGATCCCACCAGGCCTTGAACTGCCAGGGACCGTTGAATTCCGTCACCGTTACTGGCCGCGGCCGGCCCCAGAAGGTCTTGAAGGTGAAATTGGTGAGGATGCCGGCCGACATCAGCATGGTGAGGATCAGGAAGGCCATGGTGCGGCCCTTCACCAGCAGCGGCCGGTTCGGCCAGATCAGCTTCACGATCAGCGCGAGGATCGAGGGCGCGACAAAGGCCCATGCGATCCACATCGCCGCATCGCGGGCGAGCTGCGCATAGGGCAGCGACGTCGTGGGAAAACGCCTGGTTTCGGGATCGTAGAACAGTGCCGCGAGCTTGAGGTCGAGTTCGGGCCAGACTCCGAAGATAATGGCAATGGCGGCAAACAGCCCAAGCGCGATGAGGAGTCCGGTCCGGTTCATGGCGGGCGGTTTAACCGAGGCAGGAGTTGAAGGAAAGCCAGTGCACTAGGGGCCGGCCGCGACATCGGGCTGCGGTGGTGCGCGCCGCGGCTGCCGCCAGGCGCCGGCATTGCGGCCGGCTATCACCCAGTAGATCAGCCCCGCGATGATGCCCGCGCCGGTCATCACTTCGAGATGCCGCCGCACAATGCCGTCGAACGTCATGGTGGCGGGATCGTAAGGGATCAGGCCGAGATAGCAGGCGAGCCCGACCGCCGCGCCGCCGAGCGCATAGACGATGACGCTGCGAATGTAGAAGGCCTCGGTAATGAGGACGACGAGCATCGCCGGAATCAGCGCGAAGCCGCTGATGAAGATGAAACCGAAGCCGAGCAGGATATTGATGGTGTTGGGATCGATGACGCCGGTATCGAGCGCGCTGAGCTCCGGAAACAGGATCGAGAACACCACGATCGCGCCACCGACGAGACAGGCGGCACAGAAGCCGAGAAAGATGACGAACAGGCGGCCGATCAGCGCCATCGTCAGTCCGTCATCGCCATCGCGCGTAATGCCTGACGCTCACGCGCCGACAGTTTCTCGGTCTCCGACTTTAATTGCCCACAGGCGGCGAGAATGTCGCGGCCGCGCGGCGTGCGCACCGGGGAGGAATAGCCGGCATTGAAGATGTATTCGGAGAATTTCTCAATCTGGTCCCACTCCGAACATTCGTAACGCGTGCCGGGCCATGGATTGAACGGGATCAGGTTGATCTTGGCATGGATGCCCTTGAGCATCTTCACAAGCAGCTTGGCGTCCTCGAGCGAGTCGTTGACGCCCTTCAGCATCACATATTCGAAGGTGATGCGCCGTGCGTTGGAGGCGCCGGGATAATCGCGGCAGGCCTGCATCAGTTCTTCGAGCGGATATTTCTTGTTCAGCGGCACCAGCTCGTTGCGCAGTTCATCGCGCACCGCATGCAGCGAGATCGCCAGCATCACGCCGATCTCGTCGCCGGTGCGCTTGATGTTCGGCACCACGCCGGAGGTCGAGAGCGTGATGCGCCGGCGCGAAATGCCGATGCCTTCATTGTCGGAGACGATCAGCAGCGCGTCGCGCACCGCATCGAAATTGTAGAGCGGCTCGCCCATGCCCATCATCACGATATTGGTGACGCGGCGGTTACCGTCCGGGGTCTCGCGGTCGGCCCAGTCACCCAGGCGATCGCGGGCCACCATGATCTGGCCGACGATCTCGCCGGCCGTCAGGTTGCGCACCAGCCGCTGGGTACCGGTGTGGCAGAACGAGCAGTTCAGGGTGCAGCCGACCTGCGACGAGACGCAGAGCGTGCCGCGGTCGGTTTCGGGGATATAGACGCACTCGACCTCATGGGCCTTCTCGCCGGCGGTACCTGAAGGCAGCCGCAGCAGCCATTTCCGGGTGCCGTCATTGGAGATCTGTTCGACGATCACCTCGGGCCGCGCCACCGTGAAATGCTTTTCGAGTTCAGCCCGCATATCCTTGGAAATGCTGGACATTTCTCCAAAGGTCTGGACGCCCCGGACATACATCCAGTGCCAGATCTGCTGTGTCCGCATCTTGCGCTGGGCTGCGGCCACGCCGATGGAACCGAGCTTCTCGGCGATTTCCGCGCGCGACAGGCCGATCAAGGACGGCTTGGCCAGCGGCACATAGGTCTCCGTGGCGATCTTCTCCAGCGGCATCTCGCCCGCGGGCAATGCGCGGGAAGCGTCGATGGCGGAACCGGCCTCGGCTGAAACGGGGGTCATGGCGTTCGATCTATGATGTCGCGGGAAATCTGACCTTAAACAGGCCGACCTCAAATAAGCTTTTCGCGCCCGAATGAAAAGGCGCGAAATGCGGCAATATTAACGACGACAAGGATTTAGCCGGGATTTTGGCGGCAATTACCGCCGGCAATCCTGCGCGAGACGGTCCAGCGCCTGGGCCAGACCCTTCAGCGAAAACGTGTCGGTGGTCTCGGTGCCCTTGGCGGAGACGCCTTTGACGGTCACGTCCGCTGCCTTGCGCAGGGCTTCCACCATACGCTCTTCCTCGGCGGCATTCTTGATCCAGAGCCCGTCGCCCTGCGTGTACATCGCATAGCGCGCGCCGCCGACTTCCAGCGTGGACTCGGAGCCCGGCTTCAACTGATAGCCGATCATGATCGAGACTTCGTTGGTTACCTTCTCGGCGGGGCGGGTCGAGACGAAGGCGTAAGCAGGATCGCGCGGGCGGTTCGCCGGATTGGTCTTCGACGACGCGGGCTTGGCCAGGGCGAAGCAGACTTTCTTGCCGTTCGGTGTGGCGGTGTAGGCGCCCCACGAGCCGAACTGTCCGACCAGCGTGGGCTCTGCGCCACCCGCTGCAGCAGGCGCCGCGGCTGCGGGCTTTGCCGGTGTGGGCGCTGCCTTCGGTGGTGCGGCGGCCTTGCCCTTCGAAGCAGCGCTCTGCGCCTGCGCAAGATCGGAGATACCGACCATCGCTACACTCATCGACACAACTGTCAGGAATCGCCGCACGGACATCAAGTCTCGATCCTCTATCATTGTGACTGGAAGATGGCTCGCAACAAGACGGCTTCACCAAGACGATCTGGAATCGCTGACGTCACGATGTCTGCCATATCCGCAAATCGCTTTCTTGAAAAGGCAGGCGCGACTCCCGCAAGGATAGCCGTCCTTGCCTTGCTGCGCGCTGACGGCGCAGGAGTCATCCTCAGTTTTCTGCTCAGTTTTTTGCACGCGCCGCACGCTGCGCCGCCCACTGCGCATCGCTCCACTGCAGCAGATCCTCTGCGCCAGATGCGCGCAGGTGTGCGCCGCCGTCCTGCACCACCATCTCGCCATTGATGTAGCCGGCCTGATCGGAAATCAGGAAGCTTGCGAGATTGGCGAGTTCGCTGTGTTCGCCGACGCGGCCGAGCGGGTTTTGTGCCGCAGGGCCGTTGTCGCGTCCCTCGGGCCGCAGCTGCCCGGTTGCGCCAGTGGTGGGGAACGATCCGGGCGCAATGGCAACGGTGCGGATGCCCTTCGGTCCCCACTCCACCGCAAGGGACTTCGTCATTGCAAGGAGTCCGGATTTGGCCATCGCCGATGGTACCGTGAAAGCGCGCCCGGTGATGGTCGATGTCGAGAGGATGCTCAGCACGACGCCCTTGTGGTGTCCTACGATCCAGCGCCGTCCGGCTTCAAGGGTGCAATACATGGCGCCGTGCAGCGTCGGTGCGAGGATCGCATCGGCGGCGCGGGCGGAGAGGTGCTCGCTCTGTGCGATGAAGGTGGCCGCGGCATTGTTGACGAGGACGTCGAGTGGCCCGTCGCGCCAGATCGTCTCCATCATCGCCTCGACCGCAGCTGCGTCACGAATGTCGCATCGGGCAACGCTCACCTTGCCGCCGAAATCTGCACGCAGTTGCGCCGCAGTTTGCTCGAGCAGTTCAAGTCGGCGACCGCACAGAATGAGTTCAGCGCCCAGCTCCGCAAAGCGGCGACTCATGGACGCACCGAGGCCGGAACCGCCGCCGGTGACCAGAATGCGCTTGTTGGCGAGCAGCGTTGTCTCGAACATGGGACGGTTCCTCGGTTGGCCGCGTGGCGGAATTACCTTTTCTCGAATCAGATTGTAGCGCGCCGTCAAATCCGGCATGACTCCCTTCAACTGTCTCAAGCCGAAGGTCAGATGATCAGATGAAAGCCATTCTCTGCTCGCAATTTTGCGAACCCGATGATCTCGTTCTCGCCGATATCGATGATCCCGTTGCCGGTGACGGTCAGGTCGTTATCGCCATCAAGGCGGCGGCGCTGAATTTCTTCGACATCCTGATGATCCAGGGCAAGTACCAGATCAAGCCGCCGTTCCCGTTCTCGCCGGCTGCGGAAGTCGCTGGTGTGATCGAGAGCATCGGCAGTGGCGTGACCGGTCTCAAGGTTGGTGACCGTGTGGTCGCATCCGTGGGCCACAATGGCGCCCGTGAAAAGATCGCGGTGCCTGCGGCATCCGCCGTGAAGATTCCCGACAATCTCGATTTCGACCGCGCCGCGGGTGTGATCATCACTTACGGCACGGCGCTGCATGCGCTGGAAGATCGCGCCAGCCCGAAGCCCGGCGAAACGCTGGCCGTGCTCGGCGCAGCCGGTGGCACGGGCCTCGCGGCCTGCGAACTCGGCAAGCTCCTGGGTCTCAAGGTCATCGCCTGCGCATCTTCGGATGAGAAGCTGGAATTCGCCAAGAAGCACGGCGCGGATATCGGCCTGAATTACGCAACCGAAGATCTGAAGGAAGGCCTGAAGAAGCTGACCGATGGCAAGGGTGTCGACATCATCTTCGATCCGGTGGGCGGCAAATACGCGGAAGCCTCGCTGCGTGCCATCGCCTGGGAGGGCCGCTTCCTGGTAATCGGCTTCGCCGCCGGCGACATTCCGAAGATGCCGCTTAATCTCGCGCTGCTGAAGGGCTGCGACATCCGCGGCGTGTTCTGGGGCGCATGGGTACGGCAGAATCCCGAAAAGAACCGTGCCAATCTGGAAAAGCTGGTGAAGTGGGCGGCCGAAGGGAAGATCTCATCCCATGTCGACAGGACTTTCCCGTTGGCCAAGACAGCCGATGCGTTGAAGGTACTGGCAGGCCGTCAGGCCATGGGTAAAGTGATCCTTCATCCATAAAACTGAATGAGGCGGACGCGGATTACGCGTCCGTTTCACCCTTCGCCAATCCACGCGCGATGGCCGCTCTGGCAGCCGCGCGATGGTCCTCGTTGATGTGGCTCGCCACCATGCGCAAGGCGGTGGCCAGCACCGCGGCATCGTCCGTGAATCCCAGAACGGGCAGCATGTCCGGCACGAAATCGAATGGCAGCACGAAATAGGCGATGGCGCCGAGCAGCGCCGCCTGGACATGGCGCGGCGTCTGCCGATCGAAGGCACAATAATACGCGGCCAGCAGATCTTCGGCGAAAGGTAGCCTGACGGCCAGCTTTTTCAGCTTGCGCCAGAACTGCTTGCGTACGCTTTCGCGGTCTTTGGCCAGTTCATCGGCTGGCTCAAAGCCCACGCTGTGGTCGGTTGCCATCAGCAATGTCCTCGCGGCTGCAGTTTGCAGCGTTCTCTTTAAATGGTGATGTGGCGCGGCGGTCGCAACATTCAGCAACGCTCAGGAGTGGCCGAGTTGCCCGGCGATGGTATTCATGGCCCTGGCCAGATCGATGTCACGCTTGGTGACGCCATCGGCGTCGTGGGTGGACAGAACTACCTCCACCGTCTTGTAAACATTGCGCCATTCCGGGTGGTGGTCGCTCTTCTCGGCGACCATGGCGACCCGCGCCATGAAACCGAAGGCCTCATTGAAATCCTTGAACGTAAAGGTCCGGGCGATGGCATCCCGTCCGGAGACCTCGCTCCAGCCGGAGAGCTCCTTGAGCGCCGCGTTGCGGGCCTCGGCCGAGAGTCGTTCCACCATGCCAACCTCCTGCTTCACTTGAACTTTACTCTAACGCCCGGTGACACAGTTGGGATCCATGCCACAATAAGGCAGCAAATGCCGCGCATGCAGAACGGTAACCAAGCGTGCCGGTAACCATGCTGCCGGTGGAACGGCGCGTCGACCCGAAACTTTGCTACATTGTCGCTCGAACCCATTTGGCGCAGATGAATTTGAAGCGATTGTTTTCCAGATCCATGGCAGACGGTCCCGATGTTATCGGGCCGGTGGGGCCGCCGTCGCCGCGGTCGATCCGGCGCAAGATGACGCTGATCACGCTGGCCGGGACGCTGGCGATCGTCGCGGCCGTGGCCGGCGCTTACTACTTCGCCATGAAGCCGGTGCCGCTGCGCATCGCCGTCGGTCCACCGAACAGCGATGACGTCAAGGTCGTGCAGGCGCTGGTGCAATCGTTCTCGCGTGATCACTATACAGTCCGGCTGCGGCCGATCCTCACCGAAGGTGCCACAGCCAGCGCCAAGGCGCTTGCGGATGGCAAGGCCGATCTCGCGATCATCCGCGGCGATCTGGAAGTACCAAAAAATGCGCGCGCGGTCGCTACGCTGCGCAAGAACGTCGCTGTGATATGGGTGCCGCCGGCGGCCAAGGGCAAGAAGTCGGGACCCAAGATCACCAAATTCTCGCAGCTCGCCGGACGCCGTGTCGGTGTGATCGGCAAGACGCAGGCCAACGTCAACCTGCTGAACATCATCCTGCGGCAATACGGCGTCGATCCCGCCAAGGTCACCATCGTGCAGTTCTCGACCACCGAAGTGGCCGAGGCCGTGAAGGACCAGAAGGTCGATGCGTTCATCGCGGCAGGTCCCGTGAACAGCAAGATCACTAATGACGCCATCCAGGCTTCGAGCCGCGATGGCACGCCGACTTTCCTCGCGATCGATTCGGCCGAAGCCATCGCGCAGAATTTCCCGATGTATGAATCATCGGAAATTCCTGCCGGCGCATTCGGCGGCGCGCCGGCGCGGCCCGACGATGACGTCAAGACCATCAGTTTTTCGCATCACATCGTGGCACGGCAGAGCCTGTCGGATGTGACCATCGCCGCCTTCACGCGGCAGCTGTTTGCGATCCGTCAGCAGATCATCAACGACTTCCCGCTGGCGGCGAAGATCGAGACGCCCGATACCGACAAGGATGCGGTTATTCCTGTGCATCCCGGCGCGGCCGCCTATGTGGATGGTGAAGAAAAGACCTTCCTCGATCGCTACAGCGATTACATCTGGTGGAGCCTGATGGGGCTCTCGGCGATGGGCTCGATCGGCGCCTGGTTCGCGAGCTATCTCAAGAAGGACGAGCGCAACGTGAATGTGTCGGAGCGCGATCGTCTGCTCGACATGATTGCCGCCGCACGCAAGAGCGAGTCTCTCGAAGAGCTCGATACGATGCAGGTGGAGGCCGACGATATTCTGCGTCATACGCTGAATTGCTACGAGCACGGCGCCATCGAGGAAGGCACGCTGACAGCCTTCAACATTGCGCTTGAGCAATTCCACAACGCCGTTGCCGACCGCAAGGCGCTGATTGGCATGATCCCGCCCGAGCCGATGAATCCGCCGGAGCAATTGCGACAGCCGCCGCGGCCGCTCGCAGTCTAGCGTTTGAGATAACGCCAGCCGATCACGACGCCGCTCACCGAGACGATGGTGCCGAGAATCGACAGCAGCCACACCACGATGTCCCGGGCCGGGCGATACATCAGCAGCAACTGAAAATCGAAACTGTGCAGCGCGTTGAACAGCCAGCGATAGGTGCGCCGGCTTGAGTCGATACGGCCGAGGATGTCGCCGGTGACGGGGCTAATGTGAAACCAGGTTTGCGCGTCGTCATCGAATTTGGCGCGCAACACCGGCAATTCGCGGTCATTGTGGTGTGCGTACCAATAAGCGTCGTATTCTCTGATGCTTAGCCGGGTTTCTAGGCGTGAGCCCGGCAGCAGTGTTGTTGCGGCTTTCCAGAGACGATCTTGCGGCAGCCTCGCGATTTCGCCGCTTGCCGGATCGATCACCGTCTTCGTGCCGTCGCGCTTCGCGACAATCATAAGAGGCGCCCCGTCGAGCCACACGAAGCGCGCTTCGACCGCGGCTTTGTCCGCTGGTGCGCGAAGGGCTGCCGCTATGGTTGGCGCATCGTGGCCGGCGTAGCGCTGCAATACCTCGCGTGGCGTATTGCGGTCGGCAAAAACCCGGCCGGGATCGAGCGACAGCCAGCCCGAGAACATCCAGGTCAGCACGAACAGGCCGGCAATCAGGCCCGTGACGTGATGCCATGCCATCCAGCCGCGATAGGGCGTGATGTTGCCGCTCGCATAGCGTCGCTTGAGGCGCACGCGCAGAATGCCGATCCATATTCCGGTAACGCCGACGATCAAACAGATGCCGGAGATCCACAGCACGACGAGCCGCCACAGCGGTCCGTCCTTGCGCAACACGGTCGGATAGATCCAATGCGGGATCGAGCCGAGCCAGTTCCAGATGCGCTCGGTGCGGTTGGTATCGAGTGCGATCTCGCCGGAGCGCGAGGAGACGTAGAGTTTGGTGCCGGCATCGTCGCCGAGTGTGATCAGATACAATGGTCGCAGTGGATCGTAGCGTGCGGTGACACTCCATTGATCGCGATCGACGGTCTCTTCGAGCTGAGGCAACTTGCTGGCGGGATGATGCCGCGCGACTGCAAGTGCCTGCAGTTCGTTGATCTCGGTGATGGTACGGCCATCGACGGCGGAGATGGTTTGCCGTTTGCCGTCCCAGCCAGTCAACCGATACACCGGCTCGTCGGCAACCATGTTCAATCGCAATTCGCGCGGATAGCGCGTGGCACCGGCAGCCTTCATCGCCTCGTCGGGAGAGAGCGCCACTTTCTCCCAGACGATATCGGGCAATGCCGCCAGCCGCTCTTTATCGGAGAGGCCGGGAAACGCGACATACATCATCACCACGCCGGAGATGAACCACATCGCGAAGAAGAGGCAGGTGACGATGCCGATCCAGCGGTGGCCGATATACAGCCACCGCCGGAGTGTTCGTGTCAGCTTGCGCGACAAGCTCAGAACTTCACGTTGACGGCGAGCTGGGCGGTGCGCGGCATACCGAGGATCCACTGATTGTCGCTGTAGCTCGACGTCGCATAGATCTTGTCGAACAGGTTGTAGACGCGCAGTGACACCGTGGTGTTGACGTCCGGCTTCCACTGCAGGCCCGCATTGACCAGTGTGTAGCTCGGCATTTCCAGCGTATTGGCACTGTCGGCGAATGTCTTGCCGACGATCTGCACACCGGCATTAGCCGACCAGTTCGGCGCAAAACCCCATGTTGCCCAGATGTTGGAGACGTTCTGTGGCACGCTGACGGGAACATTGCCCGCAAAGTTCACGCCACTGGGCTGCAGGAAGTCGTCATACT
The DNA here is from genome assembly GCF_032401055.1 of Tardiphaga sp. 709. Taxonomy (NCBI): domain Bacteria; kingdom Pseudomonadati; phylum Pseudomonadota; class Alphaproteobacteria; order Hyphomicrobiales; family Nitrobacteraceae; genus Tardiphaga; species Tardiphaga sp. 709. Next base: position 3,840,527 of record NZ_CP135529.1, read on the forward strand.
TCGCGCGCAGGAAAGCGGTATTGGCATCGATGCGCCAGCCGTGATCGAGCACGAGGCCGATCGACGCCTCGACACCGCGCGACGACTGCCGGCCGACTTGCACCACCAAGTCGAGATTGTTCGGGTCGCGCGCCAGCAGATTGTTTTTCTCGATCTGATAGGCGGCCAGCGTCCACTCGCCGCGGCCGCCCCAGAACGATTGCTTGACGCCGATCTCGGCCTGCTTGCCGGTCGCCAGCTCAAACTTCGCATTGGCGTTGCTCGCCGAGATCAGTCCGCCGACCGTATCCGCCGCCGTGGAATACTGGCCGTAGAACGCGAGATTCTGGATGGGGGTATAGACCGCACCGACACGCCAGGATGTCGCCGAATAGTCCCGTGTGTAGCTGTTGGCGGGATTGCGGTAGTCGGTTCGTTCGACGGTCGGTTGGTCCTGGCGGACGCCCGCGATCAGCGACAATTGTTCGGTGACGGCCAGTCGGTTTTCCGCGAAGAACGCGTACTGATTGGCGACGCTCTTGAAGCCGGGAATCGTCGGATCGGGGCTACTGAACAGGCCGGGATCGAAATTATATGGATTGACCGACGACGTACCGCCATAGGGCGAATTGTTAGTGTGCTTGAAGTCGATGCGGTTGACGTCGAAGCCTGCCACGAAGGTGTTGACCATGCCGAACAGATGGCCCTGGAAGGTGGCGTCCATGCGGTCGCCGATCTGCTGCTGCTGGTGGAAGATTTCGAAATAGTCGCTGCGATCGATCAGGCCGGTGCCGGAGTTGAAGCCGTAGATCTCGACCTCCTTCCAGTGGCGCTTCGCATACATGTAATAGAGCGTGTTGCGCAGGGTGATGCCGTCACTGACCTGCCACTCGGTCTTTACCTGGCTCCAGCTGTCCTGATAGCGAATGTTGCTGTCGCTGACATTGTAGTTCTTGAAGCGGATCGCCTCATTGAGCTGGCCATTGATCAGCGGCGTGCCGAAATATTTTGACGGATGGCGGTCGCCATAGTCGGTGGAGAGCGTCCAGGTGATGTCCTCGGTCTGCTTGATCTGCACCGCGGCGTGCAGCGCGATGTTCGAGGTGTTGTCGCGATCGACCCAGCCATCGGACGCGTTGCCGGTGACGGCGATGCGATAGGCAACGTCCTTGCTGACCGGACCGCCGCTATCGAGGGCGATGCGGCGCGTCATGTTGCTGTCGAGCGAGATTTCAGCCTGGTTGCGTGGCACCCAGAGCGGCAATTTCGAAATCACGTTGATGGCGCCGCCGATAGCGCCTTCGCCATACATGACGGAGGCCGGGCCGCGCAGTACTTCGATCTTCTCGGCGGTCCAGGTGTCGAAGGGGAAGTTCACCGTGCCGGAGCCGACATAGAGGCGCGTGCCGTCATAAAGCGAAGTGACGGAGCCACTTCCGGCGAAGCCGCGGGTGCTGAAAGCGATGCCGCCATTGCCGGGTTCGCCGATGGCCGTAAAGCCGGTAGCATTCTGCGTGACGGCATCGACCACGTTCTGCTGGCCGCGTTCGGCCATAGTCTCGGCGGAGATCACTTCGACGCTGGCCGGCGTCTGCAGGCGCGTGAGGCCGAGGCGGCTGCCCGTGGATGTCGTGCCGGTGAGGTTGAGCGTCGGCGCTGCGAAGACAGGGCCTGTCGGCGTGGCAACCGGCGCGCCGGTATTGGCGGCGACATTGCGCTGCTGCCGCGAGCGCGCAGCGCGCGATGCAGTGCCGTTCGTGGCGCGGCGTGCCCGCTGAGGCGTCGCTGACGGCTGAACTACAACAGGATCGAGCGTCTGGCTGGGCTGTGCAGCTTGTGCCCAGCTTTCACTCGGACACAACAAGCAGGAGAGAGCAATAGAATAAAGAAAGGGCGTATGTCGCTTCAATGCGACTGGAGAAACGGAGGTCATGAACAGGACTCGCGGTTACGTGGCACGTCACCGCAAACCAAGTCGCCCCGCCGCTTTCAAACAGGCAGTGTGACTTCCACCAGGACACCCCGCCCAATGTGCTCGCGTGTGACCACGACTGGCGGCAGGTCTCCTGGCTCGCGGGTCAGTGCCTGTCGCCGCCTTCCCAGGTGAATACCCAGTGGCTCTTGGCGCAGGCTCGCCGCTTACAGTTGCGGGGGCAGCCGCGGAATCGGGGGATCCCCCTCACCGCATTCCCTTTTGATCCCCGAAGGGGAACCGTCGCATTCACGTTAAGGTGAAATTTCCAAATGTGTCAATCAAGCTGCCAGTCATTCGCAGCTTGCTTTGGCGGGTGTTGATATTGCGCATCACCTGTCATCGCAGCGTCAAGCGATCTGCCTAGAGCCACTGGTGCCAGAGCCAGGATCAGGAGTTCGCCATGGCACTACGTTTATCCCGTCGCCGCTTCCTCGCGCACTCAGCCGTAACAGGCGCAAGCTTCCTGGCGATGCCTTACCTCAGCCGCGCGCAGGATCGTCCGGTCGTGTCGCATGGCGTGCAGTCCGGCGATGTCGGGACGAGCAGCGGCATGATCTGGTCGCGCGCCGATCGCCCGGCGCAGATGATGGTGGAAGTCGCCACGACCGAATCCTTCAGCAATGTGCGCATGTTGCCGGTTATCACGGCGCTGCCCGAGAGCGATTTCACGGCGAAGCTGTTGCTCGATAATCTGCCCGCGGGACAGGACATCTTCTACCGCGTCAAATTCCGCGATCTGTCGCATCCCGAAATCGTCAGCGAACCTGTGATCGGCCGCTTTCGCACCGCGCCGGCCGATCGCCGCGATGTATCCTTTGTCTGGGGCGGCGATGTCGCCGGGCAGGGCTGGGGCATCAATGCCGAGGATGGCGGCATGGTCACCTTCGCCACCATGCGCAAGCACAACCCGGATTTCCTGATCCATTCCGGCGATACGATTTATGCTGACGGTCCGATCCTGCCCGAAGTGAAATTGCCGGATGGCACGATCTGGAAAAACACCATAACCGTGCCGGAGAAGGCGAAGGTCGCCGAAACGCTCGATGAATTCCGCGCCGCGCACAAATACAATCTGCTCGACGACAATGTCCGCGCATTCAATGCGCAAGTGCCGATCTTCGGCCAGTGGGACGATCACGAGGTCACCAACAACTGGTCGCTCTCGAAGCAGTTGCCGGCGTCCTACAAGGAGCGCGACATCACGCTGCTGGCTGCGCGCGGCGCGCGTGCCTTTCACGAGATGTATCCGATCTCGATCAATCCGGCCGAACCCGGCCGCGTCTATCGCACGCTCAATTACGGCCCGCATCTCGATGTCTTTATGCTGGACGAGCGCAGCTATCGCGGGCCCAACGGCCCGAACCTGCAGGCGAGCTATGGTCCCGACGCATATTTCATCGGCCCGGAGCAGATGGCCTGGCTGAAGCGCGCCTTGATCGCATCGAAGGCGACCTGGAAGGTCATCGCCGCCGACATGCCGATCGGCCTCGTCGTCTATGACAACGCTGCCGACAAAACCGGCTCTGAGGCCATCGCGCAGGGCGACGGACCGGTGCGGGGCCGCGAGCTGGAAATTGCCGATATCCTGCGCTTCATCAAATCGGCCGGTATCCGCAACACGGTCTGGCTGACCGCCGACGTGCATTACACGGCGGCGCATTATTACAATCCCGACAAGGCGCAGTTTCAGGATTTCGAGCCGTTCTGGGAGTTCGTTTCGGGCCCGTTTCACGCCGGAACTTTTGGGCCGGCGGCGCTCGACGATACCTTCGGTCCTGAGGTCCGTTTCGTGAAGGCGCCGGGGCCCGATAAGCAGAATTTGCCCCCGTCGGCAGGCATGCAGTTCTTCGGCCACGTCAAAATCGACGGCCAAAGCGGCCAAATGACCGTTACCTTGCGAGATCGGGCCGATATGGCCCTTTGGGCCACGGTTCTGGACCCGAAATTGGGCTAACCATTTGGCAGATTCGCATTGTTTTTCGGCGATTTTCCCCTATATTGCGCCGCAACGCGTCCGAGTACCCGGCCCCTTCTGGCCGGGTTTGCTTTTGGAGGGATTGCCCCAGCGCGTTTTCAGACGAGGCAGTTATCGAACGCGCTCGAGCGCAAGGCTGAGGCCTTTTGTCGAGCATGTCTTGTTGAACCCGCTCAAGGGCACCCAGACCGTAACCAGAAGAAGACCTATGAACCTTCGCAACATTGCTATCATCGCCCACGTTGACCACGGCAAAACGACTCTCGTCGACAAGCTGCTGCAACAGTCGGGCACCTACCGCGACAATCAGCGCGTCCAGGAACGCGCGATGGATTCGAACGACATCGAAAAAGAGCGCGGCATCACCATTCTCGCCAAGTGCACCTCGGTGCTGTGGGATGAGGTCCAGATCAACATCGTCGACACCCCGGGCCATGCCGACTTCGGCGGCGAAGTTGAACGCATCCTGTCGATGGTCGATGGCGTGATCGTGCTTGTCGACGCTGCTGAAGGCCCGATGCCGCAGACCAAGTTCGTGGTCGGAAAGGCGTTGAAGCTCGGCCTCAAGCCGATCGTCGCCATCAACAAGGTCGACCGTCAGGACGCCCGCATCACCGAAGTCGTCAACGAAGTGTTCGACCTGTTTGCAGCGCTTGACGCCACCGACGACCAGCTCGACTTCCCGATTCTGTACGGATCGGGCCGCAACGGCTGGATGGCCGACAGCCCGGACGCGTCGCATGACGTCGGCATGAAGCCGCTGTTCGATCTCGTCATCAAGCATGTCGCGCCGCCGGTGGTGGAAGAAGGTGCGTTCCGCATGCTCGGCACCATCCTCGAAGCCAACCCCTATCTCGGCCGGATCATCACCGGCCGTATCTCGGCGGGCTCGGTCAAGCCGAACCAGAGCGTGAAGGTGCTGTCGCGCGACGGCAAGGTTGTTGAAACCGGCCGTATCACCAAGATCCTGGCGTTCCGTGGTCTTGAGCGTCAGCCGGTTGAGCTCGCCGAAGCCGGTGACATCGTCGCCATCGCCGGCCTGCCCAAGGGCACTGTCGCCGACACCTTCTGCGATCCGTCGGTTGAAATTCCGATCCAGGCGCAGCCGATCGATCCGCCGACCGTGTCGATGTCCTTCATCGTCAACAATTCGCCGCTCGCCGGCACCGAAGGCGACAAGGTCACCAGCCGTCTGATCCGCGACCGCCTGCTGCGCGAAGCCGAAGGTAATGTCGCGCTCAAGGTCGTCGAATCTGCCGATCGCGACGCGATGGAAGTGTCGGGCCGCGGCGAATTGCAGCTCGCGATCCTGATCGAGAACATGCGCCGCGAAGGCTTTGAGCTTTCGGTGTCGCGTCCGCGCGTGGTTCTCACCAAGGACGAGAACGGCAACACGCTGGAGCCGGTCGAAGAAGTCGTCATCGACGTCGATGAGGAATTCTCCGGCGTCGTCGTTCAGAAGATGAGCGAACGCAAGGCCGAGATGATCGAGATGCGTCCGTCGGGCGGCAACCGCCTGCGTCTGGTTTTCTACGCGCCGACCCGCGGCCTGATCGGCTATCAGGGCGAACTCATGACCGATACCAAGGGTACCGCGATCATGAACCGCCTGTTCCACGACTACCTGCCCTATAAGGGCGAGATCGCCGGCCGCCGCAACGGCGTGTTGATCTCCAACGACCAGGGCGAAGCGGTTGCCTATGCCATGTTCAAGCTGGAAGATCGCGGCCCGATGATGATCGAGCCGGGCTGGAAGGTCTATAAGGGCATGATCATCGGCGAGCACACCCGCGAGAACGATCTCGAACTCAACGTTCTCAAGGGCAAGCAGCTCTCCAACATCCGCACCACGTCGAAGGACGAAGCGGTGCGTTTGACGCCGCCGATCCGCATGACCCTCGAAAAGGCGCTCGCCTATATCGAGAGCGACGAGCTGGTCGAGATCACCCCGAAGTCGATCCGCCTGCGCAAGAAGCATCTCGATGCCAACGACCGCAAGCGCGCCGAAAAGACCAAGGAAGTGATCGCGTAAGCGACGAGCTTTCTTTGGCGAGTTACGAAATGCCCGGCGAGAGCCGGGCATTTTTTGTTTGGCACTGTCATTCCGGGGCGCACGCGCATCTTTGCGCGGGCGAACCCGGAATCCCGACATGGTTGAACACTTCGGGATTCCGGGCTCGTGCCCTCAGCTGCGCTGAGCGCCCGCCCCGGAATGACAAGCTCTATGGTTAGACCTTCGGCGCCCCGACCTGCTTCAACGGATCGGCCTTCGCAAACGCCTCCATCGCCTCGCAGGCGGCGACGATGCGGTCGATGGTCGGGATGCCCGCAATTTCGATCTTCAGCACCTTCATGGTTGCGGTGATGCTGAGCAGGCAGATATCGGCGATGGTCACCTCGTCGCCATGACAGAAGCGGCCGGTGACGGGCTCGCTGGCGAGGCGCTTTTCCACGGCGGCGAGGCCCGTGGTGAACCAGTGCACCAGCCAAGCGCGAACTGCGGCATCGTCAAAGCCGGCGGTAATGGCGAGATATTTGCGCACACGCGGCGTAATGAGCGGATGGGTGTCGGCGGCCAGCATCGCGGCGATCGAACGCACCCGTGCGCGGCCGTGTGGATCGCTCGGCAGCAGCGGCGGGGTCGGATGGATCTCGTCGAGGAATTCCAGGATCGCCAGTGATTGCGTCAGCGGCAGGTGGCCGGGCTCGATCAGGGCCGGAATCGCACCGAGCGGATTGATCTTGAGGAACTCGTCGCCGCGCTGCTCGCCCTTGTCGAGGTCGATCACGCGCTCGTGCGCTTCCAATCCCTTCAGGTTGAGCGCCACGCGGACGCGATAGGTCGCGGACGTCCGCCAGAAGCCGTAGAGTTCGAAATCGTGTGGGGCTGTCATGCATCTTCTCCGAGGGCAGCGGTGGCTTGAATAATTCAAGCAAGCCTTTATCCCGTTGTCACCCGTTTCCCATTCGCTGTGAATACCGACGCGATGACCAGACTGCCTTCCGAAGTAGATGTCGCCATCATCGGAGCCGGCGCTGCCGGCCTCGGCGCCGCTCGTATGCTGGAAGGTTCCGGGCTCTCGGTGATTGTGCTGGAAGCGCGCGACCGGATCGGCGGCCGTGCCCATACGATCATGGCGGCCCCCGGCATTCCGTTCGATCTGGGCTGTGAGTGGCTACACTCCGCCGACAAGAATGACTTCGTCGGCATCGCGAAAGAGCTCGGCTTCGCCGTCGACAAGTCGCGTCCGCCGTGGCGCGATCAGGCCTATGACGCCGCCTTCTCAAAGGCGAAGCGCGATGAGTTCTTCGCCGCGATCGACGCGTTCTATGAGCGCGCCGAGGAGGCCGCGGAAAACGAGATCGATGCGCCGGCCGCGACGTGCCTCGAGCCCGGCAATCCATGGAATCCGATGATCGATGCGATCTCGACCTATATCAACGGCTTCGAGCTCAAGGATGTGTCGCTGCACGACATGGATGCCTATGAGGACACTGACATCAACTGGCGCCTGCCCGATGGCTATGGCGCGCTGATTGCGGCCTATGGCGCGCCGTGTCCGGTGGCGCTGAACACCGAAGTCACTGTTATCGATCATTCCGGCGCGCGCACCCGCATCGAAACATCGCGCGGCACGCTCAGCGCGGCGAAAGTCATCGTCTGCGTGCCGGCCAATCTCATCGCCAACGAGAATATCCGCTTCACGCCGCCGTTGCCCGGCAAGGTCGAGGCCGCCGCAGGCCTGCCGCTCGGCGCCGACAACAAGGTAATGCTGGCGCTCTCCGACGCGGAGAAGTGGCCGTCGGATATCGGGTTGCGCGGCGCCGCCCTGCGCACCGGCGTCGGCAGTTTTCACCTGCGCCCGTCCGGTCGCCCCTGCATCGCCGGCTTCTTCGGGGGGAGTTTCGCGCGCGAGCTGGAAGACGCCGGTGAGGGCGCGCTCGCCGCGCAAAGCATCGACGAGATCGTGGCACTGCTCGGCTCAGACATCCGCAGCAAGCTCACGCCGCTCGCGGAATCCCGCTGGGGCCATGATCGCTTCGCGCAGGGCGCCTATTCGGCGGCGAAGCCCGGCCATGCCGATGCTCGCGCGGTCCTCGCGGCGCCGGTGGATGGCAGGCTGTTCTTTGCCGGCGAAGCGACGTCGCCGAATTTCTTCTCGACAGCGCACGGGGCAAGGGAGAGCGGGGAGAGGGCGGCCAAGGAGGTGGTGAGTGCAGGTAAGCGCGCGAAAGCGTAATTGGCCGCGCTACTCAATCACCCTCGCCCTCATCCCCGCGTCCGGCACGATACACGCCTCGGTCCTTCCGAAGATGCGATAGCGGTTCGTTGCGATCAGGCTGTAGACCGGATTGCGCAGCGCCTTCGGCACCACGAACAGCACGCGCACCCACTGCCAGCCGGGCAGCGTCGACAACACCGTCAGCGCCGCATCGGATCTGACATAAGCCACGCCGCCATGAATCACTGCATTGGTGTCGGGGTCGGCGGCATCGATGCCGAAATGGCGGGCGAGGCGGCTGCCATAGTCGGACTGGATCGGGGTGAAGCGAAAGCGACGATCGGTGTCGCGTTTGGCGACGAACTGGATCCAGCGCGAGCAGAAGATACAGACACCGTCATAAAGGATGACATTGTCATCGGGCCAAGGCTCGGTCACTGCACTGTCCATCCCGGTTGCGCAAGCTTGCGCGTCATCGCGTTGTCGCCGGACTGGTCAAAACTGCCTTGAGTGCCTTGTCCAGTGCGGCACCATAGATGTCGTCACCGCCGTCGCTCTCCGCAAGCCAGTGGCCTTCGCTTCGAAAATCCGGCAATTCATGGAAATCGACTCTATCGCCGCCCTTGCGGAATGCATCCGCCAGTTGGCGTGACAAGTCCGGCGAGAAATAGCTGTCGTTGTGCGCGATGAGCCAGATCACAGGCACATGCGCCGTCTTGCCGAAGGTTGCGACCGCGGCGATCAGGCGCTGCGGCGCGCAAACGTCGTTCGGCCGGTCATTGGCATGGCCGCCCCGTCCGGGGGCAAAGGCAATGACCGCTCTGACGCCTTGCGGATTGGCGCCGGCCATGGCGAGCGCGCCCCAGCCGCCCGCGGAATGGCCGATGACGATCGTGCCGTCGCTGCGAATGAAGGGTTGTCTGCGAATATCAGTCATCGCTGCGGCGATACTATCCGCCGTGGCGCGGCCGGCGCCGAGATAGTCGGCATTGTCGCAGCCGCCTTGGTCTTCCAGGTAGCGTCCGTCGGTGACGCCATGGCCGGGACGTTCAGCGACCAGCACGGCGTAGCCTCGCCTGACAAACCAGGAGGCGAGTGCGCGATATTCCGGTTGCGGCATCTGCGCGCGGCGCAGCGCGTTCTGTGTGGAGGCATGCGCGATAACAGCGAGCGGGAACGGGCCATTGCCGGGCGGGCGAAACAGCACGGCGCGGGAACTGGTATTTGGATCGGGCGACGCTACCGACCAGACCTGCCGGCGATGCGGCGCTTCTTCCGGGCCCTGCGCGCCTGATGTCTGGGCCGCGGCGATAGCAGCGCTTCCGTGCAATGCAGCCAGCAGGCAAAGCGCTTGGACGTATTTCATATGCGCTCAGGGACTTTCGTGCGGACGCCATGCCTGTCGAACTCTACACGCCGCGAATCACATCGATGCAGTTGTGCACATCGATACGCGTGTGCAACTGCGACACGACTCGCGCGATACGTGCCAGCAGTGGAAAACATGGCGTTCGGCGCGCATTGGATGCAGCTCTGTCCTTTTTCGATACAACTCTTTCGGTAAACTGATGCTGAAAATCCACACGTTAACCGATAATTAACGATGGACCTTGAAGAGCGCCCGCCGACTTGCTTTGATCCCCTCATGAGCACAACCCTGATCGAGGTTCGGCCGGCCAAAGCTGCGGATGCAGCCGCGGTGGCGTCCACCCATGACGAAGCCTGGCGCGCGGCCTATCAAGGTCTCATCCCGGGCCCCGAATTGGAAAAGCTGATCAATCGCCGCGGTCCCGGCTGGTGGGATTCGGCGATCCGCAAGGGCAGCCGCGTCAGCGTTTTGTGCTTCGGCGACAAGGTCGCCGGCTACGCCAATTACGGTCGTAACCGCGCCCGCAGCCTGCAGTTCGAAGGCGAGATCTACGAACTTTACCTGCGTCCGGAATTCCAGGGCCTCGGCTTCGGCCGCCGGCTGTTCGCCTCCGCCAAGCGCGACCTCGTGCAGAGCGGGCTGAAGAGCATGGTCATCTGGGCGCTGTCGGACAATGAGGGCGCGACGGAGTTCTACCGCGCTCTGGGTGGCCGCATGGTGGCCCGTTCCTCGGAGCGTTTCGGCGCAAAATCGCTCGATAAAGTGGCATTCGCCTGGACGAATTAAGCCATTAAGCCGGTTCATGATTTTCTGGTCTCGCAGGCGTTGAATCCGGGCTCCCGCTCGGCTACGCCTGTCGCAACCTGTCCTATGAAATCTGGAGTGTTTGATGCGTCTTGACGCAATCCCGCTCGGCGCCAAGGCGCCGCATGAAGTGAACGTCGTGATCGAGGTCCAGGTGGGCGGCGAGCCCATCAAATACGAGATGGACAAGGAATCCGGCGCCCTGTTCGTCGATCGCTTCCTCTACACCCCGATGCGCTACCCGGGGAATTACGGCTTCATTCCCCACACTTTGTCTGGCGACGGCGATCCCTGCGATGTGCTGATCGCCAACACCCGCGCCATCGTGCCGGGCGCGGTGATGAGCGTGCGTCCAGTCGGCGTGCTCTTGATGGAAGACGAAGGCGGCCTCGATGAGAAGATCATCGCGGTGCCGACCTCGAAGCTGACCCAGCGCTACGACAAGGTGAAGAACTACAGCGATCTGCCGGAGATCACGCTGCAGCAGATTCAGCACTTCTTCGAGCACTACAAGGATCTCGAGCCCGGCAAGTGGGTCAAGGTGGTGCGCTGGGGCGATGCCGCCGACGCGCAGCGCCTGATCATGGAAGGCGTCGAGCGCGCCAAGGCCGCCAAGACCAAGTAACAGAGACCGGCGTAGCAGAAGGGGACTTCCGATGCGCCGATGGATCAAACTGCTCCGAACGGCCGCGCTGATCGTCATCGCGGCCGTTCTGCTTCTTGCGGGCGTCGTACTCGTCAAGACGTTCAGCGGGGGATCGCGGCAGCTGCAAGTGACCGCAGCGGCGAAAGCGCCCGTCGATGAGCAGGCGGCCGCAGAGCGCCTTGCAGAGGCGATCCGCTTTCCGACCATCTCCAATTTTCTCAATCCCGATCAGGCTGCCGAACCGCTTCGTGCGATGCAGGCGCATCTGGTGGCGAGCTTTCCGGCTTTCCATGCGGCGGCGAAGCGCGAAGTGGTCGGCGATTACAGCCTGCTCTACACATGGGAAGGCAGCGATCCTGCCTTGAAGCCGATCGCGCTGCTGGCGCATCAGGATGTCGTGCCTGTTGCCCCGGGCACCGAAAAGGACTGGCAGCAGCCGCCGTTCAAGGGCGTCGTCGCCGATGGCTTCATCTGGGGGCGCGGGTCATGGGACGACAAGGGCAATCTGTACTCAATCCTCGAAGCCGCCGAAGCCATGGCGAAGGCAGGTTTCAAGCCGAAACGCACGATCTATTTCGCTTTCGGTCATGACGAGGAAGTGTCCGGCAAGCGCGGCGCGCGGGCGATCGCGGCGCTGCTGAAATCACGCGGCGCGAAACTCGACTTCGTGCTCGACGAAGGCCTGCTGATCACCGAGGGGATTCTCAAGGGCCTCGACAGACCGATGGCGTTGATCGGCGTGGCCGAGAAGGGCTATGCGACGCTGGTGCTGACCGCGCATGGCACGCCCGGTCATTCGTCGATGCCGCCCCGCGAAACGGCCATCGGCATGATGAGCGCAGCACTGGCGCAGCTTGAGAACAAGCGCCTGCCGATGCAGGTCCGCGGCACCGTCGGCGAGATGTTCGACACCATCGCGCCGGAAATGAGCGGCTTCAACCGCGTGGTGCTGTCCAATCTCTGGCTGTTCAAGCCCCTGCTGCTGCGCGAATTCGAGAAGAGCGGCCCGACCGAGGCGACGGTGCGCACGACCACGGCGCTGACGATCTTCAAGGCCGGCGAGCAGGACAATGTGCTGCCGGGCAATGCCGAGGCCACGGTAAATTTTCGGCTATTGCCCGGCGATACCCAGGCCAGCGTCACCGAACATGTGCGCAGCGCCGTCAGCAACGACAGGATTTCCATCGCGCCGTTCCCCGGCAATACCGATCCGCCCCCGGTGACCGGCACGGCGAGTCCGTCCTATCGCGCGCTCAACCAGACCATTCGCGAGATCTTCCCGGATGCGCTGGTGGCACCGGGCCTGATGGTGGCGGCAACGGACTCGCGGCACTACACGGATGTGACCGACAACATCTTCCGCTTCTCGCCGGTGCGCGCGACGTCCGAAGACCTCAAGCGCTTTCACGGCACCAATGAGCGTCTTAGCGTGGCGAATTACGCGGACATGATCCGGTTCTATCGACGGCTGATCGAGAATACGGCGAATTAAACCGCCGGGGCAGCCAGCCTGTGGATCGCACAGGCGGCCCGCAGCGTGTTGACCAGCAGGCACGCCACGGTCATCTGGCCGACGCCGCCTGGGACTGGCGTGATGGCGCCGGCGGTCTTCAGCGCTTCCTGATAGGCGACGTCGCCGACGAGGCGGGTCTTGCCTTCGGCGCCGGGCAGCCGATTGATGCCGACATCGATCACGGTCGCGCCGGGCTTGATCCAGTCACCGCGCACCATTTCAGGGCGGCCCACTGCCGCATAGACCAGATCCGCCTGCGCGCAGAGCTTGGCGAGATCGCGCGACTTCGAATGCGCGATGGTCACCGTGGCGTTTTCATTGAGCAGCAGTTGCACCAAGGGACGGCCGACCAGATTGGAACGGCCGATCACGATGGCATTCATGCCTTCGAGTGATTTGTGCACGCTCTTGGTCAGGATGATACAGCCGAGTGGCGTGCAGGGCGACAAAGCGGGCATGCCACTGGCGAGACGTCCGGCATTGGTCGGGTGCAGGCCGTCGACGTCCTTGGCGGGATCGATGGCGTTGACGACGGTGTCGGTGTCGAGCCCCTTCGGCAGCGGCAGCTGCACGAGGATACCGTGTACGGCCGGATCGGCGTTCAGCTTCTGCACCAGCGCGATCAGATCGGCCTGCGCGACATCAGCCGGCAGCTTGTGTTCGAAGGAGGCCATGCCGGCTTCCTGGGTCTGCTTGTGCTTGCTGCGCACGTAGACCTCGCTGGCGGGATCGCTGCCGACCAGCACTACGGCGAGGCCAGGCGTCACGCCATGTTCGGCTTTGACGCGCGCGACTTCGGCGGCGACGCGGTCGCGCAATTCGGCGGCAATGATCTTTCCATCGATGATGCTGGCGGTCATGTGTCGGTCCTGTCGTCTGTGTCGTCGGGCGTTGCTGCAGTGATCCTGCGCAGCATCGCGCCTAGTTTCGTCGGGTCGCCGTCGACCGCGATCTGCTTCACGCGCGACGTGGTGCCGGACAGCACGCGCACATCGCGCTTCGGCACGCCGAGCCGCTTGGCAAACAGTTCGGTCATGGCGCGGTTGGCTTCGCCGCCCTCGGCGATGGCGCGAACCCGCACCTTCACTACCGAACGGCCATTGGCCATGGTCTCGATCCCGTCGATATCGTCTCGGCCACCCCGCGGCGTCACGCGAACGGCGATGCTGACACCGTCAGTCGCGTAGCGCGAGGGATCTGCCACGAACCCGGCCGATCAGAAGACGCTGGGATAGATGTAGTAGGTGATCACCCGCTGCAGGAACATGATGATCAGGATCAGGATGATCGGCGAGATATCGAGGCCGCCGAGGCTCGGCAGCATTCTGCGGATTGGCGCCAGCACGGGCTCGGTGATCCGGAACAGGAATTCGGCGATCGCGGAGACGAACTGGTTGCGGGTGTTGACGACGTTGAAGGCGATCAGCCAGGACAGAATCGCCGAGGCGATCAGCAGCCAGACATAGAGATCGAGAATGATCAGCACGATATCGAGAACGGCGCGCATGGCGGGGATGGCTCGCGGGTTAGGTCGCGGATTCGACTGTCCGCTAAATATCGGTTCAGCCCCCCTCAAACAAGGGAAGTTCCGGGCGAAAAGTGCCGGAAAACCGCGCTTTTGCGACGTTCTTGACTTGCCGTTAACGGGGATTGTAAATGGCGCCGATTGCTGACCGGATCGCATGGGCGACCCGGTTCGTATCGGGGCCATAGCTCAGCTGGGAGAGCGCGTCGTTCGCAATGACGAGGTCGGCGGTTCGATCCCGCCTGGCTCCACCATCCTTCGCTTGCTTCGCAAGCTCTGGCTCGGCAAGCCACCCTCCCGACCATAAAAAGCGAAGCAAACGAATGATGTCTCGCCGAGGCGCAGGGCGTAGGCGGACCGGATTCACACCCGTCTCAACTGCAACCTTGCCACCGCCCCAGCGATGAAGCCGCGCGGAAAAAGCCGCAGCAGTAGCGGCACGATCTTGATGCCGAGGCCGGGGAAAACCGTGCGTTTGTTGGCCATCAGGCCCTGATAGCCCAGCAGGGCGACATCGGCGGCCGAGACATTGAGGATGGCTGAGTCGAGGCCCGGCGTGAATCCGGCGCGCGCCTGGAATTCCGAAGGCACCGGCCCGGGGCACAATGCGGTGACGCGCACGCCCTTTGAGCCGAGCTCCTGACGCAGTGCTTCGGTGAAGGACAGCACATAGGCCTTGCTGGCGTAGTACACGGCCATTCCGGGACCCGGCAAAAAACCCGCGATCGAGCTGAGATTGAGAATGCCGCCCTTGTTGCGGATCAGGCTCTCGGAAAAGCGCAGCGACAGATCCGTCAGTGCGCGCACATTGACCTCAAGCATGCCGAGTTGCCGGTCGCGGTCCATGTCGATGGCGCGACCGAACATGCCGAAGCCGGCATTGTTCACGACGTACTCCACTTCGACATCGGCAGCAGCGAGGGCAGCCGCGATCTGGGCGCAGGCGTCGCGTTGTTCGAGATCGCAGGGAATGATGATGGGCGCAGCGCCGCCGGCAGCAGTGATTTCA
This sequence comes from Tardiphaga sp. 709, assembly GCF_032401055.1. NCBI lineage: Bacteria > Pseudomonadati > Pseudomonadota > Alphaproteobacteria > Hyphomicrobiales > Nitrobacteraceae > Tardiphaga > Tardiphaga sp. 709. The sequence continues at coordinate 3,855,545 of NZ_CP135529.1, forward strand.
GCGGCCAGCGCATTCAGGCGCTCGGCACGGCGTGCAACCAGAGCGACGCGATGCTTGTTCGCAGCGAAGATGCGCGCGAACTCGGCGCCAATTCCGGCCGAGGCTCCGGTTATTAACGTCACGCGCTCAGTCACAATAAGGTACTCTTAAAATACGTGAGGACGATTTGCATGCATCTACAGGCGTAATAGGGATACCCGTGATGTGCAAGTCGGAATGACCACCGGAGTACCGCAGGACCTCCAGTTCCCGAGCGTGTAGCAGTGGCATGAATTATCGGGGACCGCGCATTAAACTTTGGTTATGCGTCGTGGTGCTGTCATTTGCCAGGCTGCGCCTGTTCAGACAGTGGTATCCGTTGTGGCCGTACCGCCCGCCACGCGTCGTTTGAGCTCCATCCGGTCACGTGATGAAACTGCGAGCAGGTCGGCTGCGCGCCAGACCACATTTTCCTCGAACTCACTGACGCGACCGTCAGCATAGACCAGCTGCCACATCATCTCGACGAGACGGACACGGCCGGGCTCGTCGACCACGCGCATGATGACGCTCGTAAAGTGATAGAGATCGACGGCTTCGCCTTCGACGAGGGTGGCAGCCGAGATGAGCCTGTCAGCCGTGCCGGGATCGAGCTCGAAACGCGACTCGATCAGGCTGTGCAACTTGGCTCTCTCGATAGCTGAGGGCTCACCGTCCAGCGAGATGACGTGAAGCATCAGCGCCGTGGCGGCAAGACGGAAGCCGGTATCGTCGAATGCCTGATTTTCGTGCGCATCGGGAGACACCACGTCGGCAATGAATTGGCGCAGTTTTTCCAGCATTATTCCTTGAACCAGATGATCGAGCGGGCTGCCATGCGGCGAAAGCGCTCGTGCTTTGTCGCGCGAAAATGGAACGCGCGCAATGCGGCCGGGTTCCCGAAGCGCTGATGACAGTTAAGTAACGATTGAGACGATTGGCAGTTTACGGGGGCTCATGTCACGGGATTTCATAGACCACCATTTTGTCGGCGATACCGCGCAAGGCCGCATGTTTCTGGATCGGCGTGATCTCAGCCTTCCGCAGAATGGCTTCCACGGCCTGCGCCGATATCACCGGGCTGGTAACGTGAATCGCTTGCGAGGTTGACAGGCCCTGCACCCTGGCAGCGATATTGACGGTCTGGCCAAAGTAATCCTGCCGCTCGTTCAGCATCACAGCGAGGCAGGGTCCCTCATGGATACCGATTTTGACCACGAGGTCTTTGGTGCCGCGCTCTTCATTCAGCCGCTCCATCGCGGCGCGCATGCGCAAACCTGCGGCCAGCGCCTGTTCGGGCCGCGTAAAGGTCGCCATGACGGCATCACCGATGGTCTTCACGACGGCACCGGCTTCCGACGCAATGATCTCCAGCAGTGCGTGGAAATGCGCACGCACCAGATCGAAGGCTGCGAGATCGCCGACGCGCTCGTACAAGGCAGTCGAGCCCTTGAGGTCGGTGAACAGGAAAGTCAGCGAGGTAATCTTCAGTCGCTGATCGATATTGAGGTTGTCGGCCTTGTAGACGTCGCGAAAGGTCTGGTTGGTGAGTATCCGCTTGGCTGTGAGGAACGGCTTGCGCTTGCCGATCAGGTGATGGAGACCCTCGGCCGCGACAAATACCGATGGCAGCACGCGCACCTCGGTCTGGTTTTCGAGGGACAATCGCAGCGGTCCGGGTTGCATTGTGATGGTGCCGGTCGGCGTATGCTGCCGGTTGTAGATCAGCGACAGATGCTGTCGTTCCTTGGTCGGCTCGCCCTGCACGTCAATGAACTGCGCGGCATGGGTTACCGGCTCGAACACGATGACGAATTCCGACGGCAAGTGCAGCGACATCACCGCTTTTTCATGTGCCGGCAATTCCATTGCGTCCAGTGTCACTTCATCGGTGAGTGACGCAAACGATTCCTGATTGAGATCGACGCCTGAACTCCAGAACACCTGCTTGAAATATTCCCAGAGCGGCAGCGTATTGGGGTCGTGTGCAGCGATGTGCCTGACGCGCGGTGCGACCGTGAACGCCACCTCGACCTGCTCGTCAACCGACGCTTCATAGCCGCAGGCGCAGAGCCCGCAATGGTAGTCGTCATGGCGTAGCGATTTCAGCGTGCTGTGGGCGTCGAGGACGCCGCTGCAGCCCGGGCACAACACATTCCAGGTCAGGTCGAACAGGCCGAGGCGGGAGGCATGCAGGAAGCCGGAAATGACGCGCTCTTCGTTCAGGCCACGGCGTGCCGCAAAATCCAGCACATTGATACGATTGAGTTCGTGGTCCGCGCCGTCGCGGATCAGTTGTGCAATGGCATCGGCTACGGCCGGATCGGTCGCCTGGTTCAATGTCGCGAATAGTGCCTGAACATCACTCATGGCATCAGTTTAGGCCAAATAGGCGCTGCATCCAAGACAGGGCTTTGCCGCAACACTTCAACTTGTCGTTCCGCCCGCGTGCCATGAGCGCGCGGGGGCGGGGAAGACGTGAGGAGAGGACGTGCTGAAATAACGTCAGCGTCGCTCAATCCAGAACTGTGGCGAGCGATCCGGTTGTGTCGTCACCACGCCGATCGGCATGACGGGCGCTTTATCCGGCAGCTCGATGCGGAACGCGCCGATGATTTTCGCCAGCGCCAATGTGGCCTCGACAAGCGCGAAATGCGCGCCGATGCAGACCCGGGCACCGACGCCAAAAGGCAGATAGGCGAAGCGGTCCGGCGGCGTCGCGCCGGGCATGAAGCGGGACGGCATGAAGGCGTTGGGCTCGTGCCACAATTTCTCGTGCCGATGCAGCAGCCAGGGCGCGATCAGGATCACGTCCTTGCTGGCAACGGACTGGCCAGCCAGACGATCAGGGCCCGCGGCGGCGCGCGCGATCAGAAAAGCCGGCGGATAGAGCCGCATGGTTTCGTCGATCACGGCGCGGGTGAATTTCAGATGTTCGATATCGAACGTACCGTTCGCACTGGCGGCGCGGGCTTCGGCCGCGACCTGCTCCTGGGTCGCCGGATCGAGCGTCAGCATATACAGCGCCCAGAACAGCGCCGTTGCCGTCGTCTCATGGCCGGCGAGGATCATCGTCGCCACCTGATCGCCGAGTTGCACGTCGGTGAAGGATGCGCCGGTTTCCGGATCGCGCGCGGCCACCATCAGATCGAACAGATCGCGCGGCGCGTCGTCGTTCTTGCCGGCGGCGCGACGTGCGGTCATCAGCTCGCCGACGAATCTCGTCCAGCGTCTGCGGAAGAAGGCGCGCGAGATATCCTGCGGCGTTGGCCAGCCCAGCGGCAGCAGCAGGTCGAGGAAATGCGGCCGTGCTAGGTTCATGCCGTATTCCATCACGAAGTCGCGCAGCTTCGCGCCATGTTCGGCCATGCCGAACGAGAACATGGTGCGGCCTGCGATCTCCAGCGTCATCCGCTGCATGATCGCGCGCAGATCGACCGGCTTGCCCTCCGCACGGTGCAGGTCGGCCAGCGTGTCATCGACCGCCGAGATCATGTGCGGCACCAAAGTCGTCACTGCGCGCGGTGTGAAGGCCGGCGCCAGTGTCCGGCGCTGGTGTTTCCAAGTGCGGCCTTCGGCGAGCAGCAGGCCCTCGCCGAGCATCGGCCGCAGCACGCGGAATGCCGCAGGCGTGCGGGTATAGTTCTCGTAATTGTCTACCAGCACATGGCGGATCGCATCGGGGTTATTGAGGATGAAACTGGCATGGCCGAAGAAGCGGCCCTTGATGATGTCATCTTCATAGGCACGCTGGCCCCAGGTCTCGATGGCGCTGCGGCGCATGGCCGACATACGCCCCAGTGCTCCCATGTTCTCGGGCGCACGCGGCGGGCTCGGCGGCACCAGGGGCTGCCGTGGAGCTGAAAAGTCATAGACTTCGGCAATGCTCACGATGGACCTCGCAACCTGAAATGCGGTGCCGGGTGTGGCTTCACTATAACAGTTGCTAATCCGGGCGCCATGAAGGCGTCGGCCTGTCGCGCGGTAATGGCTAGCTGCTTCTTCGCCCCCGTGCTCACCGAAAGGGGCGAGCCGAGACGAACTCTGCGACGACTTGCGGCCCAAACGGATGCATCCCTCGGAACGATACTCACTCATGCACATTGGGGAGGCAACGTTCCGTACCGGAACGATTTGGGGATGTAGAATGATCGATACAGTTGTCGTCCAACCCGCCGCAGGCGTCGACGAACCGCAAACCTCGGGCGTGTCGTGGGCTGCGGTCGCCGCCGGCGCGGTTACTTCGCTCGCACTTACGCTGATTCTGATTGCCTTTGGCACCGGTCTTGGCCTGTCGGTCGTATCGCCTTGGGCAAACTCAGGCGCCTCCACCACGACATTCAAGATCACGACCGGCATCTATCTGGTCGTGATCGCAATGATCTCATCATCGATCGGCGGCTATCTGGCCGGCCGCCTGCGGTCGCGCTGGATCGGTGTGCATTCGGACGAGGTCTACTTTCGCGACACTGCGCATGGATTCCTGGCCTGGTCGTTCGCAACAGTCTTGGGGGCAATTCTGCTGGCGTCTCCTGCCACGACCCTGTTGAGCGGGGCTACGTCAGGTGTTGCCGCAGGTGCAACCGCTGCAACGGCCCAGGCGGGTCCGAATGATGGCTACATCGATCTCGCTGCTCCGCCCGACGACGCCATCGGCCGATGGCAACAGCATGGAAGCGCGCGGTGAACTGTCGCGTCTGATGGCTGCCAGTTTCCGCGGCGGGGACGTCAAGCCTGCTGATCGCAGTTACGTCAACAAGGTCGTCGCCAGCCGCACCGGCTTGAGCGAGGCCGATGCGGACAAGCGTGTCACCGAAGTCATCAATGATGCGAAGTCCGCTGCGGATGCTGCACGCAAGGCTGCGATGCAACTCGCATTCTGGCTCACGGCTTCGCTGCTGATCGGTGCTTTCTCCGCCAGCCTTGCTGCGACGGAAGGTGGCGGTCTTCGTGACGGTACCTGGAAAAAACGTCGTTAACCCAATCAAAGGAGACAACCATGCCCATTCTTCTGTGGCTACTCGGAATCCCGCTTCCCCTCATCATCCTGGTGCTGTTGCTGCGATAACAGAATAACGACAGAGCCCCGTACCCGGCGGGGCTCTATGCTATTTCGAACAATGCTTCACGCGATCTGACGGAAGGCGCGCGCAAAAGCAGCGTTATGGAAGCCAAGCCCCGAGGCGCGCGAGAGTTGGCGTGATCTACTCGGTGAACTCCGCCACCGTGATCCGGTTTTCCGAAGCCGGCCAGGCACGCACCACGATCCGCTCCTGATTGAACAGTGCCGCCACCGGACGTCCGATATCTGTGACCGGAAGGCGGATGGTCGAGAGCGAATCCGTGGGCACGCCGGCTTTCACGTCGGTCGGCTCCTTGCCGTCGAGCAGCACGACATCGCGCGGCAGTCCGAAATAGCCGCGGACGCGCGACATCGACACCACCGCGCCGGCAGTGGTGTCGGCGGGACCCAGGGCGCGACCGGCGCGCAGATGAACGACGTCGGACGAGCGGAGGAATGGCGAGCGATAGGAATGCGTGATCGGCGCGCCTGCCGATGTCAGCACGATCTCGACAGGCCAGGTCGGGTCGACCTGAACCGGACCCCAGCGGCCATCGGCGGAGGTGCGGGTCGCATAGAGCGCCGCCCCGATCCGTTCGCCGCTGTCAGGTGCGACGCGATACACCTCGACCAGAGCATCCGCGACCGGACGATTGGTCGGCGCGCCGCCAGGCGTGCCGGTGACGAGACCGCTGATTTTCACCTCATTTTCCGGCGCGATATCGATCCGCGCGGGTTCGCGGCCGGCGATGAATTTGTAGATCTCGCGGAAGGCGCGGGGGTGAAAGCCGGTCTCGCGATGATCGATGGCGCCGATCACGAGATTGGTGGCGCCGCGCAGTGCCGGACCATCGGAGGTGACGCCGGTGGCCACGCCCGGCTTGCCGAGCAGCCGGCTATCGGGCTGCGCATATTTGTCGATGCCATCGCTGCGCAGCGTCAGGAACGCAGTACCCTCGGTCACTTCCGGGCCTTCGCTGCCATTGAGCCCTTTGAGGAACGGCCCGCGGCCGTTGAATTCGCTGCCGGGATTGTCGGCCCAGTCGAATACGCCGTGATTGGGCGTGCCGCACAACACGGCGTGGCTGACATCGCCTCCGCCGCCATTCTTGACGTAATTGCGCACCGCATTGCCGCCGCGGGAATTGGCGACGAGCGCCACTTTCACCGCGCCCGTGCGCTTTTTCAGTTTCGCGATGGCCTCGCCGAGCTCGCGGCGCTGGTCCTCCGTGGAGGAGCGGCCTTGCTGCGCCACAGCATCGTCGGAACGCGCCAGCGGATCGGTGAAATTGAGCGCCATCAGACGGTTGCGCGGAACGCCATTGGATTCCATGCGCCAGATCTGCGTCATCCAGAGCGCCGCGTGGTCGCCATTGCCGTGGACGAACAGAATCGGAGGAATGTCGGAACCGGCCGCTGCGCTAGGGTTGGTCTGTGCAACCGCCTCGAAACGGAGCGTATGGAGGGCCAGCGGCAGCATCGCTGCGCCTGTGAGAATGGTTCGTCGCGACAGCGTCATGGCTGGTCTCCCTCTATCTGCGCACTACCGGCGCTTGCTGCTGTGATAGCGGAGCAGGCACTGGACAGACAACGCGTTTCGCAGGCATCACCTTGGATACGCCAGCGGGGAATCAGGTCCCGCATGGCCCTGCAGTCGCTATCTGCAGCAGACGACGGGACTATGATGGCCGAAGCAGCGAAACCAGTGGTTCTTCCCTCCGACGGCATTGCCGCCCCGCTGCGGTTTGCGGTGTTCCGGCGGATCTGGCTCGCCAGCCTGCTGTCGAATCTGGGCCTGATGATCCAGAGCGTGGGCGCTGCCTGGGCGATGACCCAGATGACTGCGTCGGCGGACAAGGTGGCGCTGGTGCAGACCGCCTTGATGCTGCCGATCATGCTGATCTCCATGCCCGCAGGCGCCGTGGCCGACATGTATGACCGCCGCGTCGTGTCGCTGGTGTCGCTGGTGCTGTCGCTGGTCGGCGCCACCATGCTGACCATGCTGGACTGGACTGGCCACATCACGCCGAACATCTTGCTGGCCTTCTGCTTCATCATCGGCAGCGGCATGGCGCTGTTCGGGCCGGCCTGGCAATCCTCAGTGGGCGAGCAGGTGCCGCCGGAGGTACTGCCATCCGCCGTGGCGCTGAACGGCATCAGCTACAATATCGCGCGCAGTTTCGGCCCGGCGATCGGCGGCATCGTGGTTGCCGCCGCCGGTGCCGTCGCAGCCTTCGCGGCCAATGCGGTGCTGTACATCCCGTTGCTGGTGGTGCTGTTCCTGTGGCGTCGCAAGGTCGATGTGTCCAGGCTGCCGCGCGAACGGATGAGCCGCGCCATCGTGTCCGGCGTGCGCTACATCGCCAATTCGCCGTCGATCCGCATCGTGCTGACGCGCACGCTGATCACCGGCATCTGCGGTGGCTCGGTGTCGGCACTGATGCCGCTGGTCGCGCGCGACCTTCTGCATGGCGGCGCGCAGACCTATGGCATCATGCTCGGCGCCTTCGGCATGGGTGCGGTGATCGGCGCAATGAATATCGGCCATGTCCGCAAGCATCTCAGCGGCGAAGGCGCGATCCGCGCCTGCGCGCTGATTATGGGTGTCGCGATTGCTGTCGTTGCGGTCAGCAGTGAGCCCGTGATCACCGCGGCGGCGCTGGTGGTGGCGGGGTCGGTGTGGATGCTGGCGGTCGCCCTGTTCAATATTGGCGTGCAGCTCTCCGCACCGCGCTGGGTCGCCGGGCGTTCGCTTGCGGCATTCCAGGCGGCGATTGCCGGCGGCATTGCGATTGGCAGCTGGGGTTGGGGTCATCTCACCGATATGGTCGGCGTCGAGGCCGCGCTACTAGTGTCCGGCGCGTCGATGTTTCTGTCACCACTGTTCGGTCTGTTCTTGCGGATGCCGCCGACCGGCGCACGCGATGAGGATGCCGAGACGCTGGCTGACCCCGAAGTACAGCTGCAGCTCACAGCGCGCAGCGGCCCGCTGGTGGTAGAGATCGAATATCGCGTGGATCAGGAGAGTGCGCGGGCGTTCCACGGCGTGATGCAGGACGTGCAGCTCTCGCGCCAGCGCAACGGCGCCTATGGCTGGTCGATCGCGCGCGATATCGCCGATCCCGAATTGTGGACCGAGCGCTATCACTGCCCGACCTGGCTCGACTTCCTGCGCCAGCGCAACCGCGCGACACAGTCCGAACGCGCATTGTATCAGCGCGCAGTGGCATTCCATCTCGGGCCGGATCCGGTCCGCGTGCGTCGCATGCTGGAGCGGCCGTTTGGTTCGGTGCGCTGGAAGGACGATACGCCTGATCGCGCGGCGACCGAGGTGCTTCCTGTCGCGACGCCGGCCGGCAGCAGCGGTTAGAGTTTTTTGTTTTGACGCGAGCCCGTGCCCACTTCGCTCGAAAACGCTAGTCGCGCTATTGATTATTCTCGGCGAGAATTTTCGCGCAGGCCTTGCTGAGCTTCGAACGGTTTTCCTTGAGACAGCTGAGCACGACCATGTCGCCATCATTCATCTTGGCGCGGCAGAAGCGCGAGACGTCGCGTGAGCAGGCCGACTGATTGGCTGATGTGTTGCCGCCCTGCGCGAAAGCGGACGTTGCGATCAGCAGGAACGGAATGATCAAAAGTCGGGTCATGAAATGGGCCTCCCAAAAATTGGTTATCTGACTGTATGGCGCGCAACGAAGTACGCGGGAGTGGCGCAATGATGGCGAGCGTCCGGCACCATGTTTACGGATTGCGCGTTACGTCATTCAGGCGAACTGTCGCTGCTTAACTTCGCGATCCCGAGATCACGAGATCGTCGCGATGGATCATTTCGGCGCGGCCGCTGATGCCAAGAATAATCATCACGTCCGGAGATGAGCGGCCTTTGATCTTCTCGGCATTGTCTGCGTCATAAGCCACGAGGCCGCGGCCGATTTCGTGCGTGTCCGGTCCACGCACGATAACGGCGTCGCCGCGTGCGAAATCGCCTTCGACCTTGATGACGCCGGCAGGCAGCAAACTCTTGCCGGCACGGAGTGCAGCAACAGCACCTGCATCAATGGTCAACGTACCCTTCGGTTCCAGCGATCCCGCAATCCAGCGCTTACGTGCAGTGACGGGATTGGCAGGCGTCAGGAACCAGGTGCAGAGGCCGCCATCGGCGATCTTCTGCAGCGGATGCTCGACCTTACCGGACGCGATGATCATGTGCGTGCCGGCCGTGGTCGCGATCTTCGCTGCCTCGATCTTGGTGTACATGCCACCGCGCGACAATTCGCTCTCGGCCGCGCCCGCCATGCCTTCGATCTCGGCGGTGACGCTGTCGACAATAGGAATCAGTTTCGCATCGGGATTGGCGCCGGGCGGCGCAGTGTAGAGACCGTCGATATCCGACAGCAGCACCAGCAGGTCGGCGGATGCCATGGTCGCGACACGTGCCGCGAGGCGATCATTGTCGCCATAGCGGATTTCGTTGGTCGCCACCGTATCGTTCTCGTTGATGACCGGCACGGCGCGCCATTCTAGGAGCTTGCCGATGGTCGAGCGCGCATTTAGATAGCGGCGGCGTTCCTCGGTGTCCTGCAGTGTCACGAGAATCTGTCCGGCGCCGATGCCGTGATGCCCCAGCACTTCCGACCAGATGCGTGCGAGCGCGATCTGTCCGACGGCAGCGGCGGCCTGGCTCTCTTCGAGTTTCAGCGGACCGCGCGGCAATTTGAGACGGCTGCGGCCGAGCGCGATCGAGCCGGACGAGACCACCAGCACGTCGCGACCGTCCGCATGCAGCTTGGCGATGTCGGCGGCAAGCGCCGCGAGCCACTTGGCCCTGACTTCACCGGCCGCGGAATCGATCAGCAGCGAGGAGCCGACCTTGACGACGATACGGCGAAAGTTCTTTAGCTCGGGGCGCGACATGATGTGGGCTTTGGCAGTGCGTGTGATGCTTGGACGGACGTCAGAGGCAGATCAGCTCGTCGCCGGTGCCCATGGGGCAGACTGTGCCGCGCTCTTGGCCTTGTCCGACACCGGCGCCTCGCCGATCACTGCAACGAGCGCACGCAATGCCTCCGGCACGCCTTCGCCTGTTGCGCCCGAGATCAGCAGCGGCGTCTGCTTCGCAGCGCGCTTCAGTCGGTCTTTCTGCTTCTTCAACTCGTCCGGCTCGACCGCATCGATCTTGTTAAGCGCGACGATCTCGACCTTGTTGGCAAGGTCGCCCTCATAGGCATCGAGTTCGGCGCGGACAGTCTTGTAGGCCTTGCCCGCATGTTCGCAGGTCGCATCGATCAGATGCAGCAGCACGCGGCAACGCTCGACATGGCCGAGGAAGCGATCGCCGAGGCCGGCGCCTTCATGCGCGCCCTCGATGAGACCGGGAATGTCGGCCAGCACGAATTCGCGCGCGTCGACATCGACGACCCCGAGCTGCGGATGCAGTGTGGTGAACGGATAGTCGGCGATCTTCGGTCGCGCAGCGCTGACCTTGGAGAGGAATGTGGACTTGCCGGCATTGGGTAGGCCGACGAGGCCCGCATCTGCAATCAGTTTCAGCCGCAGCCAGATCCAGCGCTCTTCGCCGGGCTGGCCGGGATTGGCATTGCGCGGTGCGCGATTGGTCGATGACTTGAAATGCGCGTTGCCGAAGCCGCCATTGCCGCCTTCGGCCAGCACATAGGTCTCGCCGAGCTTGGTGAAGTCGTGGATCAGCGTTTCGCGATCTTCGTCGATGATTTGCGTACCGACCGGAACCTTCAGCGTGATCGGCTTGCCATTGGCGCCATGGCGATCCTTGCCCATGCCGTTGACACCGCGCGGCGCCTTGAAGTGCTGCTGGTAGCGATAGTCGATCAGCGTGTTGAGGCCGTCGACCACTTCGATGATGACATCGCCGCCGCGGCCGCCATTGCCACCGGACGGGCCGCCGAATTCGATATACTTCTCGCGGCGGAAGGCCACGCAGCCGTTTCCGCCGTCGCCGGAGCGAATGTAAACCTTGGCTTCATCGAGGAATTTCATAGCGTATCCGTATCGCAGGGGGGTGGTCGCGGCAACCACTTCATCGTCGGCGCATCGTGAAAAGCCCTTATTTTCGGGCCTTGCTGCGCATCCGGTGGCGTCCTAAACGACAACATCGCGCCGTTAACCAAGCCGCACCCAGAAGCTTACCTAAAGGCTCATATAGGCATGTTTGCGACCATTTCGACCGCAGCCGACAATCGCGCCGCCCGGCTGGCCGGTATCGGCCTGATGCTCCTGGGCATCAGCATGTTCTCCTGCGGCGATGCGATCGGCAAATTCCTGGTCGGCACCTATTCGGTCGGGCAATTGATGCTCCTGCGCGCCTGCGCAGCGCTGGCGCTGCTGGCGCCGTCGATCTGGCGGCATCGTGCGGACTTCCTGCAACTCGACCGACCAGGTCTGCAGCTCATTCGCGTGGTGCTGTCGACGCTGGAAGTCGCGGCGTTCTTCTGGGCGGCGGCCTATCTGCCGCTGGCGGATGTCATCACCTACTATCTCGCCTGTCCGATCTTCGTCACCGCGGGTTCCGCGATCTTTCTTCGCGAATCCGTCGGCTGGCGACGCTGGACTGCGATCTTCGTCGGCTTCTGCGGCGTGCTGATCGCACTGCAGCCCTCGGCGCAGACGGTGACATGGCCGGCACTGATCGCGCTCGGCGGTAGCTTGTCCTTCGCCGCGCTGATGCTGATCACCCGCTCGCTGCGTTCCGCGCCGGACGTCGTGCTGGCGACGACGCAGTTTATCGGCACGTTTACTTTCGGCGCGGTCTTCACGACATTCGGATGGGTGACGCCCAATCTGCGCGATCTCGGTCTGTTTTTTCTGGCGGGCGTTGTCTCGGTCTGCGCGCTGCTCTGTGTCAATCGTTCGCTGAAGCTGGCGCCAGCCAGCACGGTGGTGCCGTATCAGTATTCGATGATCATCTGGGCGGTGATCTTCGGCTATCTCGTGTTCGGCGAATTGCCGTCATGGGCCACGCTGATCGGCGCGGCAGTCATCATCGCGGCAGGGCTCTACATCTTCCTGCGCGAGCAGCAGCTAGGAAAGATCGCGGATGAGGTGCCGCCGGCGGTGTAGTCGCGTTCAACGCGGCTCTCCCCACGTCATGCCCGGGCTTGACCCGGGCATCCATCTTTGCCGCTGAAGGTGGATGGCCGGGTCAGGCCCGGCCATGACGGAGTTTGGTTCAAGCGATGTGCAAAGCACTCACCGCCGCGTCGACGTTCCCCAGTTCTTCAGCGAACTCCACACGCCCCTTGTCAGCTTGAAGCAATCCACCGGCGTCGATGAGCCGATGGCTTCGAAGCGGTGGAGCTGAACGCCGCTCCACTGGAAGCCGCACTTCTCCAGGATGTTGCGCGACGACGGATTGGCGACGCGCGCACCCGAGATCAGGTGATCGATGTCGAACTCGTCAAAGGCGTAATCGATCGCAGCACGCGCGGCCTCGGTCGCAAAACCCTGACCCCAGTGATCGACGCCGAGCCAGTAGCCGAGCTCCGGTGATTCGACCTCACGCCAGTCGATCCCGACCATGCCGATGGGGCGACGATCGAGTTCGATCAGGAACACGCTGTCGCTAGCGGTCTCGCTCAGCGAATTGACGAAATCGACCGCGTGATCGTGCTGATAGGGAAACGGCAGACGACGTGTCATCTCGGCGATGCGGCGATCATTGGCGAGATGCGCGATGGCTTTTACGTCCGCGAGTGTCGGCTTGCGCAAGGCCAGCCGTTCGGTCTCGAGGACGCAGCCTCTGGTTTCTCTCAACGTAGGGGTCGGAATATCCTGCAGCATCTCGGGCTCCTGTGTGCGCCCCGAAGCGACGCACCAAACGAAAAGGGGAGGCCGGTTTCCCGCCTCCCCTCTGGAGCCCAATTCTGGCGCTCCGCCGGTTCAACAGGACCCGGCGGACTCCAATGTGTCCACCGTTTATTCGGCCGCGGCTTCAGTAATCGGGAGTACCGATACGAAGGTGCGGCCGTTCGATTTGGCGCGAAACTCCACGTGGCCTTCGACCTTGGCGAACAGGGTATGGTCCGTGCCCATGCCGACATTAAGGCCGGGGTGCCAGGTGGTGCCGCGCTGACGCGCAATGATGTTACCGGGAATCACGCGTTCGCCGCCGAACGCCTTTACGCCGAGGCGCTTGCCAGCTGAATCGCGACCGTTGCGCGATGAACCGCCTGCTTTTTTATGAGCCATAGCCCGTCTCCAATCTCGATAAGTTCTAGATCAATTCCTTGAAGGAATTGTCTCACAGATTCTCAACTTTTCGCAGCGGCTTATTCCGCGGCGGGCTTTTTCTTCGCAGCCGGCTTCTTGGCTGCAGCAGGCTTGGCGGCGGCTGCCTTCGGAGCAGCGGCCTTCTTCGCCGGCGCCTTCTTGGCAGGAGCTTCGTCGCCATCAACCGGAGCGGTCACGACCGGCTTCTCACGCTTCGGGCGAGGTCCGATCGTCGGCGCCTTGCCGTCGGCCAGGATCTCGGTGATGCGGATCATCGTGAGCTCGTCACGGTAGCCACGCTTGCGCTTCGAATTCTTGCGGCGGCGCTTCTTGAAAGAGATGACCTTGGGGCCGCGCTTGTGGTCGAGCACTTCGGCCGCAACCGACGCGCCAGCCACGAGGGGCAGGCCGAGCACAGGCGTATCACCGCCCAGCACGAGTACTTCACCAAGCTGCACGATCGTTCCGACATCGCCGGCGATCTTGCCAATCTCGAGCACATCATCCGGAACGACGCGGTACTGCCGGCCGCCGGTTTTGATGACTGCGAACATCGTTATATTCCTTCGTGTTCGATCCCATCCTCGGATCAGATCCGGGACGGCTTCTTGTTCAGTCGATAAGGGTTCACCGCGACTTCTAGGAAGTCGCGAATTCCTGCGTTTTCTGGTCGACGTTGCGACCCCACGCAAAAACAATCGGCGCCAAGCAAAGCTTGCGCCGAAGCGTGCTTTATAGAGGGTGAAGGCGGAGAGTCAAGGAAAGACGGGCGAAAAGCGAGCCAAAAACAGAGTCTTGGCGGCGCGGTCGACGCCTGTTCTGGCATACCTTTTAGTTTGGTATCGCCTTTGGGCCGGGTGCTCCGTCCCCTCGGTCGTCATGCCCGGGCCTGACCCGGGCCTCCACCTTTCTGAAGTCGGGCTATCTGAAGTTGGATGGCCGGGTCAAGCCCGGCCATGACAGCGTTTTATGTTTTCCGCCAGTGCGTTAGCGGTAGGCTGCCTTATGACGCCAGGCTGCGCATTTCCTTGATCAGGTCGGACTTGCCCTCGAAGCCGATGCCCGGGAGTTCCGGCATGGTGATGTGACCATCGACGACCTTCACGCCGTCCGGGAACCCGCCATAGGGCTGGAACAGGTCCGGGTAGGACTCGTTGCCGCCGAGGCCGAGGCCGGCCGCGATGTTGAGCGACATCTGGTGGCCGCCATGCGGGATGCAGCGGCGCCACGACCAGCCGTAGCTCTTCAGCATCTCCAGCGTGCGTAGATATTCGACGAGGCCGTAGCTGAGCGCGCAGTCGAACTGCAGCCAGTCACGGTCCGAGCGCATGCCGCCGTAACGGATCAGGTTGCGCGCGTCCTGCATCGAGAACAGGTTCTCGCCGGTCGCCATCGGGCCCGGATAATGCTCGGCGAGCTTTGCCTGCAGCTCGTAATCGAGCGGATCACCAGCTTCCTCGTACCAGAAGAGATCGTATTCACGCAGCGCCTTGGCATAGGCGACGGCCGTCTCCAGATCGAAGCGACCATTGGCGTCGACAGCGAGTTTAGCGCCTGCTGGAAGCAGTTTCAGCACATGTTCAATGCGCTTGCAGTCGTCGGCCAGCGGCGCGCCGCCGATCTTCATCTTCACGACATTGTAGCCCCGATCGAGATAGCCCTTCATCTCCGACGCTAGGCCTTCGAGGCCCTTGCCCGGATAGTAGTAGCCGCCGGCGGCATAGACGAAGACCTTTGGGTCGGCCGTGGTTTCGTAACGCTCCGCGAGCAGACGAAACAGCGGCTTGCCGGCGATCTTGGCGACCGCATCCCACACCGCCATGTCGATGGTGCCGATAGCGACCGAACGCTCGCCATGGCCCCCCGGCTTCTCATTGGTGAACATGGTGGCCCACACCTGGTGCGGGTCGATATTGTCGCCGGAGGCGTCGATCAGGCTGTCGGGCTTGGCTTCCAGAATGCGCGGTGCAAAGCGCTCGCGGATCAGGCCGCCCTGGCCGTAACGGCCGTTGGAATTGAAGCCGTAGCCGATCACGGGTTTGCCGTCGCGGATCACGTCGGTGACCACAGCGACCAGACTCAATGTCATTTTGCTGAAGTCGATGAAGGCGTTAGCAATGGGGGAGGCGATCGGAGCGGTGCGCTCCCGGATGTCGACGATACGCATGGATCCTGTGACTTTCCTGAGGCAGGCTTGAGATGCTTGAGGCCGACTTCCGGCCAGTTTGAGATGACATACGCCTTCCCCAGCCATCTCTGAAATGGTCATTTTTCATCAGAGAAGTTCCGAGATAAGATGGCTAGTGCCATCTCGGACGTTCCATGCAAAGCTTCGATCCAATTTCGCTCCGCCTGTTCATCGCCGTCTGCGAGGAGCGCAATATCGCCAATGCCGCCAAGCGCGAGGCCATCGTGCCCTCCGCGGTGAGCAAGCGCATCAGCCAGATGGAGCAGGAAGCCGGCGTGCAGTTACTCGAACGCGGTCGCCGCGGCGTCACGGTGACGGCGGCCGGTGAAGCGCTGTGTCGCTATGCACGGGAGTCGTTGCAATTGCTCGACCGGATGCAGGCCGAACTCGGCGCGTTCGCCGATGGCGTGCAGGGCCATGTGCGGGTGTTCGCCTCGAAGTCGGCGGTGGCGCAGGTGCTGCCGGAAGACATCAGTCTGTTCGCCAAGCGCTATCGCGATGTGCGCGTCAGTCTGGAAGAGCGCGAGATCTGGGAGGTCGTCCGCGGCGTCGAGGAAGGGCGCGCCGATATCGGCGTGTGCTGGGATGCCGTCGACCTGCGCGGCCTTAGGACGTTTCCCTATCACCGCGATCATCTCGCCGTGGTCGTCCATCCCGATCATCCGCTGGGCAAGCACACGTCAGTGTCGTTCGAGGACACGATCGACTTCGAGCATGTCGACATCGTCACGCGCAGCATCATGCAGACGATGCAACGGAGCGTGGCGGCTGCGGCCGGCAAGCAGATGCGCTACCGCATTCAGGTCTCCACGGTGGACGCCGCCTATCGCATCGTCGCCGCGCAACTGGCTGTCGCGATCATCCCGCAGGAAGAAGCTTCCACCATCCAGCAGACTCTGCGGCTGAAAGTCATTCCGCTCAGTAATGATTGGGCGAAACGGCAATTCGTCGTCGCCGTACGCGACAAGGGCCTCAGTCGGCCGGCGCAATTGCTGCTGGAAAGCCTGAAGGAGAGCGCGAGCAAATGAGGATTCGCCACGCTGCAGTGTCCTGCATGATCTTGAAGATGGATAGCGCAATCGATATCGCGGCGCTGGCCGACTTGCCCGCGCGTTGCGCCGGTTAGCGGCTCACGCGCGCATCGGCGACGGCACGCTGAAACAGCGCAGTCATCGCTTCCGAGATGCCCTGGGTAGGGCTGACCTCAAAATAGAAGCCCGGCGAAGCACAGCTCTGCATATTGCTGGCGATCTGGCTGTTGGGCGAGGGTCCGTAAGGCCCAGCGTTGAATGGCGCGATCCAGCTATTGTACCAAGCGTTGGTCGGGAGTGCGAGGTAGGTCGTATAGAGCACGGCAATCTTGATGCCGCGATTCTTCAACGTGGTGCAAAGCGCCGGATTGATCGGCGACTGGCATCGTCCACCAGTGGTCGGCTTCAGGCAGTTGCTTGGATTGTATTCGTCGGCCACGCCGTCGGATACGAAGAAGAGATATTTGAGCGGTGCATTGGCTGTACCGGCTCCCGGGGCACTGATGGCGGTGTTGATCGCCGGGAATATGGCGCTGTAGCCGGTGTCCTGATCGTTGTTGTCGTTCTGGCCGTTCACCGTCATCAAGTCGATGTTTCCGGCCGCTGTCTTTGCATTCGAGAGGCTGGACGACAATGCGAACAGGGCTCTCAAACCGGACGTCGAGGCGGCAGCGCCGAAGTCGTAGATCGCCATGCGGAACTGGTTGGAATAGGTCTGTGTGCTGGCCGCGGTATCCATCAACTTCTGGGTGGCCGTCCGCAGCACGTCGATGCGCGTGGTCACACCAAGTGTCTTGGCGAGTTTGTAGTAGTTGTTGGTATTGTTGAGGTCGTGGCAGGCGAAGGCGCAGCTGTCCGACGTGTTCTTGACCATCATGGCCACGTCGGCCGGTGTTGCGCCGACGCCCATGGATGGCGAATTGTCGAGCAGCAGGTAGAAATCGATATAATTCGGCATCGTCGCCGTCGCGACAGAACTGCCGGTGACGGTCATCTTGGAAAAGCCCATGACGGATGTGAGACTGGTCGGCACATCCGCCGAGAATTGCATAGTGGCCGTCACGACGCCGTTGGCGCGATTGACGGTCGCTGTCGTGCTGGTCAGCGTGAAGCCGGTCCTGCCTGATGTGTTGCCCTTGAAAATATTGATTGCGTCGACGTCGCCCCCGGGGACGGGGCCATCCGCCGCCATCGAACCTGCGGTAATGAATGCAGCAGACTTCTGCACGATGGAGCCGACGCTGGCAGTATCAAGGGCGGCTTGCAGTTGAGATCTGATCTGTAGTGCGCGCGTATAGTCGACCGCGGCGCCAACCATGGAAATAAGGGGGATGCATGTGATCGCGAATATGATCGCGACATTGCCGCGCCGGTCGCCGCAAAAACGATTAGTTAGCTTGAGGAACGATAGCCCGAGGAATGACTTCAGCATGAATACGCACCCGAATGAATGCGGAGATAATTACCTGAGCTGATAAATTTACTGTTAGGTCGATCGCAGAAAGGTAGTGGCTTGGGTTGCTGCCCTGTTGGTTAGTTAAGGATGTTCTACCGGCCATCGGTCGAAAACCGGCTCGCAGGACCGACGCAACAGGTGAGCGGTACGATCGTCCTGCGGGGGCCATGAAACAAACCGGCTCCCTGCGCATTGTCGTGCGGTTCTAGTCTGGTAGGGGCAATATGGCTGAAGACACAATGACGACCGTCGGCATCGGCAATCACGGTGCCAAGCGGCTGCCATCCGTTGACGTGGACACGTTCAACATCGAGCTGAAGGACGACAACGGCTTTCTCGGTGACCGCGCCAGCAAGGGCGCGTTTCAGCGCATACTGGATGATCTCAGAAAGCCATTGAAGAAAAACGGCGACGATCCGCTCGGCAAAAAGGCTGCCAACGAGATCAGTAAATCCAGCCTTGACGAAATCCTGCTTGGCGACGATGTGGCCGCGGCTGCACTCGTTCATGGTGCGATCGAAGAATTCGCGCGGGAGCTGGCTTATGTCACGCAGCGCTTCTTCAAGACGAAGGCCTGGGCAGATACGGAATGCATCGTGGTCGGCGGCGGTTTCCGCCAGAGCCGTGTCGGGGAACTTGTTATTGCGCGCACGGACATTATTCTCAAGGCCGAGGATCTCAAGGTTGCGTTGGTGCCTATCCGTTTTCATCCAGATGAAGCCGGCCTGATCGGTTGCCTGCATCTGGCGCCGTCGTGGATTTTCGAAGGTTACGACAGCATTCTTGCGGTCGACATCGGCGGCTCCAACATCCGTTGCGGTGTGGTCGAAACCGCATGGAAGAAATCGAAGGATCTGTCCAAGGCCTCGGTGTGGAAATCTGATCTCTGGAGACATGCCGATGACGAGCCGACGCGTGAAGGCGCCATCAAACGGCTGGTGAAGATGCTGAAGGATCTGATCTCCGCCGCCGACAAGGAAGGCCTCAAGCTGGCGCCGTTCATCGGCATCTCGTGCCCGGGGGTGATCAACGAAGACGGCACCATCGCGAAGGGAGCGCAGAATCTTCCGGGTAATTGGGAAAGCAGCAAGTTCAACCTGCCGGCCTTGCTCGCCGAAGGCATTCCCACAATCGGGGATCACGATACTGCGGTGCTCATGCACAATGACGGCGTTGTCCAAGGCCTCAGTGAAGTCCCTTTCATGCAGGACTTCGAACGATGGGGCGTGCTGACGATCGGAACGGGGCTGGGCAATGCCCGCTTCACCAACCGCAAGAAAGAAACGAAGAAAGACAAGGCCAAGGACGATAAGAAAGAAAAGGATTGAGCTACGCTCATCATTCCGGGGCGCGTAGCGTGCAAGCGATACGCGAACCCGGAATCTCGATATGGCTGAGCCGGTCCGGATTCCCAGTCACTCCAATTGGAGTGGCTGAGGTTCTCGTGCGCTTGGATGCGCTCGCGCCCGGAACGATAGTTTAGTTGCCCTATTAATCCTTCAGCTTCTCGCGTTCGACGAGCAGATCGTCCTGCGACAGCGGCAGAAATCCCGTCTCGCTGTCAACGAAGCGCGCGATGATCGCCTGGCCTTCGTCCGACAGCGCCATCGTCAGATAGTCCTTGATGAAGGACTCGATCGGCCCTTTCGGCGGATGGGCGATGTAAAGCGTGATCGCGGGCGTCAGTGGATAGGCGCCGTTTGCGACGCCGGCCTTGTCCGGTGCCACGAACGGTTTGCCGGTCTCCGCGGCCAGCGGAACGATGCGGACAGCGTTCGACGATTGCTTCAGCTCAAGCCAGTCGACGATGGCGATGCCGTAGGGATCCTGCGCCACCGCCAGCAGCACGGCGGCATCGTCCGCGAGCGGCTCGTAATGTCCCGCAAACGGCATGCCCCCGAGACGCGCTAGCCGCAGGCTGGTCGAGAAGTCGCCGTCATCGCGCTGGCCGTAGAGATGGATGCGCCGGGTGGCCCAGGCGCCGGTCACGCCGAGCTGGCTCCAGGTATTGATATCGCCGCCGGGCGAGCCCGAGGTGAACAGGCCAGCGAGCTGCGCCATCGTCAGGCCCTGCAGCGGATTGGCGCTGTTCACATAGACCGCAGGCGGCGCCTTGCCGCCGGCGCGTGGGCCATGGCCGGCATAGCCGATCCTGATGCTGAGCGGATCGTGCTTGTTGATGGCCTTGAACGCGCGCACATCGGGACGCGTCGCTTCGCCGACGACGAAACCGATTGCCGTCGCACCGGCCGCCAGTGCGGGCAGCGCCGTCGCGGAGCCCTTCAGTGCGGGCGCGAACTTGAGGCCGGGATGGCTCTCCGCGAATTTCGCGTTCAGCGCGTCGATCACCGGCGCCAGCGCATCATCGCCATGCAGCGCGATGCGGCCGTCTGGCAACAGATAGCTGGCATCCTTGGGAGCGGTGGCCGGCTGTGGTTTGATGTTCTGCGCATGAGCGTCTGAGAGGCCGATCAGCAGGGCCAGGAGCGAGAGCGTGTTTTTCATTGGTCGAGCTTTGCGCGTTCGATGGCCGCGTCGGCGGCATTGAGCGGGATATAGCCGTTGGCCTGTGCGGCGAAAATGTCCTGCCCCTCCTTCGAGAGCAGCAGTTTCAGATAGTCGGCAGCGACCGGGTCGATCTTGCCGTCCGCTTCGCGGCGCGCGTAGAAATACAGGTAGCGGCTATAGGGATACTTATTGACCTGGATCTCTGTCGGCGTGCCCTTAATGAAAGGACCTCCCGGCGTCTCGGCGACTGCGACCTGCTTGATCCTGTCGGTCTCGCGCCCAATCGCGGCGACGGTGATGCCACCGGGCTCGCTCTCCAGCCGCTTCAGCAATTCGTCGGTCGAGGAATATTCCTCATAGCGGGTGCTGTAGGGCTTGCCATCGAGCCGGTTGGCCAGCATCCACGTGCCGAAGCCACTATATTGCGGCGTGCCGAGCGGATGGATCAGGCGCTTGGTCCAGTCGCCCTTGAGGCCGAGCTGGCCCCAACGCGAGAAGTCGCCGCCGTCATTGCCGATGGTGAGGATCTGCGCGACCTGCTTCGTGGTCAGCTGCGTGATCGGATTGTCGCGATGGACATAAACCGCCAGCGAGGTGGCAAGATGCTGCGAGGTATCGTTGGCGGCATGCGCGACCCTGATCTCGATCGGTTCCGCGCCGAATGCGCTCTTGAAGCCGGCGGCTTCCAGCAGCTTGATCGGACGCCCCATCGATCCGACCAGGATGCGATTATAGGTCAGGTTGGGAATCGCGGTTTCCGCGCCGGCGGAGACGTCGACCAGCTTGGCGGCGGGATGGGTTTGCGCATACAGCGCGTTGGCGCGTTCTACGACGAATTTGGCGTGCACGGCACCGCCGATCCGGATCGCCCCGTCTGATGTCAGATAGGCTGCGCCGGCCACAGGCTTGGCGTTGTCCGGGGCATAAGAGGGAATTGCGGGATCTACCGCGAAAGATTCGGCTGCGGCCGGTGCGGCAACAGCAAGCGGCGCCAGCAGGGCCAGTGACACCGCGCAGGCGCGGGCAGTGAGAAGCATGGTTGTGACCTCGCTCGAGGGGGAAGCCATCGTGCCCTATGGCGATCACGGCTTGGGCGCAACGAACGAGGAGGCGCAGGAGTAGGCCGAAGCTGCTTGCGCAGGCTGATAGCCTCGCTGAAACCGTAATAAAATCGGTGACTTATGTGCGACGCCGGCAAACAGCGCGTCTGGCGAAGGGCACTTTACTATCGCTCTAGTTACCCGGATCGCGCGAAGTCTCTGCCATTGGTGACTTCACCGGGCATCTGCAAAGATCGCGGAAATTCCCGTTTGGGCGACTTGTCTGCCGAGTCATCCTCGCCTAGAACACCGCCAACCACCTGCGGGCGACCGTGGGTCTTGGCGCCTTGGAGAGGTGGCAGAGTGGTTGATTGTACCGCACTCGAAATGCGGCATGGGTGCAAGCCCATCGGGGGTTCGAATCCCCCCTCTCCGCCAGCCATATGAAAATCGCAGTGAAATCAATGGGTCGTTGGAAGCAATAGGCTTTTCCCGCGCCGTCATCGAGTGTCAAGCTTGCGAAACATCACGAGCGCATCAACATATTCGCCAGTCGGAAGCCGAAAAGCCTCAGGCAACCGTCCGACGATCGCGAAGCCGAGCGTGGTCCAGAGTTTCACCGCGCGCGTGTTGTTGCTCACGACACAGTTGAATTGCATCGCGCGAAATCCGGAACTTCTGGCATAGTCGAGCGAGTGTAGGCACATCTTGCGCGCCACACCGCCGCCTTGCGCGCTCGCCAGCGTCATGTAGCCGCAATTGGCCACGTGGCTGCCACCACCGTCCTGGTTGGCACGGAGATAATAGGATCCCACGATCTGGCCTTGGCGCACGGCAACGAAGGTTCGTTTATCTGGACCGTGCCAGTAGGACAAAGCATCGTCCTTCGTCATCAGGGGGTCCAGGGCGTAGGTCGTGCCTGCACGGATGGTCGGCTCGATGACCGACCAGATATCTGTCCGGTCTGCCGGCTCAGCCGGGCGAATGATCAGGTCGTCGGAGTGCATGACCATAACAAGTGCCGCCTAAGCCAGACTGAATATACGCCGACCTTCGCCGGCATCTTGCCCGTGCGATTGACCGATTATTCTGCGGCGTTCCTCGGACGGGTTGGTATTGAAGGCCGCCTTGAACGCCTTGCTGAGATGCGAACCGTCGACGAAGCCGGTTTCGGCGGCGATCGCGGCCAGCGATAGATCGGTCTTCAGCATCCACCGTGCATGTTTCAGGCGTAGCCGAAGATATGTCGCCTGCGGCGACTGTCCGGTTTCCTCTTTGAAAAGGCGCTCCAGTTGACGCGTGCTCAGACTGACCTTGCCGGCCAATCGCGCGACAGACAGCGGCGCTGATAGGTTCTGCTCCATCATTAACAGTGCGCGCGAGATCCGTCCGTCGGTCTCGGCAAATTCGGTCGGCGGCGCCGATTGAGCCGACGACCCGGGTTTCATGCGATCGATCAGCATGATGTGGAGCGCTTTCTGCGCGCTCGACAGGCCCATGCGTTGTTCCACGATATGGGCGGCGAGGTAGGCAACGCCCATGCCGCCCGAACAGGTGATGCGGTTGCCGTCGATGACGAAGAGCTGGTCGGCCACCGGGAGTGTCTCGCCGAATTCCTCTAGGAAATCGCGATAGTGGTACCAGCTGATGCAGCACTTTTTCTGGTTGAGAAGGCCGAGACGCCACAGCACAAAACTGCCGGTGCAGACGCCGATCAGATCGACCTTGGTGTTCGCAGCCTCCAGCAGATAGCGCTTGATCTTGTCATCGATCTGCGGGCCCTGATGCAGCAGGCCACCCACGACGACGACATAGTCGAGCTCGCGCGGATCGAGGAACCGGGAATTCGGATACATCAGCAGACCGCAACTCGAACGGATCGGCTCGTCGGTGTCGGCCATGATGTGCCACTGGCAGCGGATCGGCCGACTGTTGTCGCCCTCGTCGGCGGCGAGACGCAGCACGTCCACGAAGCTGGCCAACGCAGTCAGCGTGAAATTCTTGGTCAGAATGAAGCCAACGCGCAGCGGACGGACCTTTGGTTGCATCACCCCTGCCTTCGCATTCACCGTACGGTCGAATGGCAATCCGGGTGATCGCCGCGAGACGATGCTCCAAAACGGACCCATGTCGCATCATTACATACCTCCAGCGCGCTGGGGCAGGCATTTACAACGGGCTGATCCTAAAAATACATTGCCGCGCGCGCAAGAGCGGCGAAGCGTCTCGCTTGGCGCGCGACGTTCGGGGCGTCTCCTGGGAACCCGGAAGCCCTTGGTTGTTGCGGCCAGATCAGGTCGGCCGGTGCGGCGCAGGAGGGTTAGCCGGCGGATGGCGGCTCTTCTGGCGTTGCGAACTGCGCTTCGCGGCCGATCGCGGCAAGAAATGCGTCGAGTGCGCTGACCGACAGCGATGTCGTGCGGCTGTTGATGATGGGGTGGCAATTGATGCGCTCCGCCGACCGCAAGCGCGCATCGATGACGGGCGTGACCGCCTGATTGGCATCGTTGTAGAGCGCCAGAATCGAGACCGATCCCGGTTCGATGCCAAGCAATTCCTTCAGGGCTTCCGCGCTTCCAAATGACAGTCCGCCCTTGGCGCCGATCGTCTTTGCCAGCGACTTCAGGTGTACGGTCGCGGCTTCGTCGGTGACGAACAGGAAGAACCGCTTCTTGCCGTCGCGGAGGAACAAGTTCTTGGTGTGAATGCCGGGAATGTCGCCGCGCAGCGCACGCGACTCTTCCACCGTATGCACGGGCGGGTGTTCGAACGTCTCCACCACGATCGACTTGTCTTTGAGATACTGAAGAATCTCGTCGCTGCGCTCTATGCTCATCCTGCGTGTCCTTGATCGTCGAGGGCGGGACTGCGTGCGCCCGGGGCATGCCGTCCTGTCTACATGGCAGCGATCCGTGTCGCATGGATACGTCGCGAATTCGAGACCCTGGCGAGCGAAGCCGGGCGGCTTGTCGCAAATCTACGTGTTTCGTGTCGGGGCTTTGCAAACCCGCGGCGTTCCGATGTCGCTCTGATCCAACATGATTGGCGGGCTGATGCTGGCCGCGAAGCGGCAGCGAGTTGTAGGCTCCGTCCAATCACAACGTGGACAGCAATGCAGAAATTTTCAGCGCTTTCATTACTACGGGCAGGGCTGACCGGTCATGCCGGCTGGCAGCGACAGTGGCGTTCGCCTGAACCGAAGCCGGGCTATGACGTCATCATCGTCGGTGGTGGTGGCCACGGGCTTGCAACGGCTTACTACCTGGCTAGCCGCTACGGCGTCAAAAACGTTGCCGTTCTCGAAAAGGGCTGGATCGGCGGTGGCAATACTGGCCGGAACACCACGATCATTCGTTCGAACTATCTGTTCGACGAAAGCGCCGGGATCTACGAGCACGCCCTCAAACTGTGGGAAGGGCTGTCGCAGGAACTGAATTACAATGTCATGTATTCACCACGCGGCGTCTTGATGCTAGCGCACAACATTCACGACGTGCAGAGCTTCAAGCGACACGTTCATGCCAACCGTCTCAACGGCATAGACAATGAATGGCTGTCGCCGGAGGAATGCAAAGAATTCTGTCCGCCGCTGAATGTCGGCGGGTCCATGCGCTATCCGATCCTTGGCGGCGCATTGCAGCGCCGCGGCGGCACGGCGCGCCACGACGCTGTGGCTTGGGGCTATGCCCGCGCTGCTGACGCGCTCGGCGTGGATATTATCGAGAATTGCGAAGTCACCGGCATCCGCCGCGCGCCGACCGGCGAGGTGGTCGGCGTCGATACGACGCGCGGCAGCATCAATGCGAAGCGCATCGGCGTCGTCGCGGCCGGCAATACCAGCACGGTGATGAATATGGCCGGCGTGCGCCTGCCGCTGGAAAGCTTCCCGCTGCAGGCGCTGGTCAGCGAGCCGGTCAAGCCGATCTTCCCCTGTGTGGTGATGTCGAACACGATCCACGCCTATATCTCGCAGTCGGACAAAGGCGAGATGGTGATCGGCGCGGGAACGGACGTCTACACGTCCTATACGCAGCGCGGTGGCCTGCACATCGTCAATCATACGCTGGATGCGATCTGCGAACTGGTGCCGGCGTTCCGGCGCCTGCGCATGCTGCGCAACTGGGGCGGCATCGTCGATGTCACGCCGGATCGCTCGCCGATCGTGGCGAAGACGCCGGTATCCGGGCTGTACGTCAATTGCGGCTGGGGCACCGGCGGCTTCAAGGCGACGCCGGGATCGGGGGAGGTGTTCGCCAGCACGATCGCCAAGGATGAGCCGAACAAGATCAATGCGCCGTTCACCATCGAGCGATTCCGCGATGGCGCCGTGATCGACGAAGCGGCTGCGGCCGCCGTGGCGCATTGATAGCGGGGAAAACGAGATGCTCTTGATCAATTGCCCCTATTGCGGGCCGCGCCCGGAGGCCGAATTCGCCAATGGCGGGCAGGCGCATATCGCCCGCCCGGCCGACCCGATGAGCCTCACTGACGACGAGTGGGCCGCCTATCTCTATATGCGCGACAACACCAAGGGGCTGCATCACGAGCGTTGGCGGCACGCCAATGGCTGCGGCCGTTTCTTCAATGCCAGCCGCGACACGACCACGGACGTCATCAAGCGCACCTATCGCATGGGCGAGCGCCCCGAAGCCGAACATCAGGGGGCCAAGCCATGACGGATACGTATCGCGTGCGGCGCGGCGACGGCGCTGAAAGACGCAACGCAGTTCATTTCACGTTCGACGGAAAGTCGTATCAGGGCCTGGCCGGCGACACGCTGGCCTCTGCGTTGATCGCCAATGGCGTGCATCTGGTCGGCCGTTCGTTCAAGTATCACCGGCCGCGCGGCTTCGTCTCCGCCGGCTCGGAAGAGCCGAATGCGCTGGTCGGTGTGGGTGCGACCCAGTCGCGCTATACGCCGAACCTGCTCGCGACCCAGGTCGAGATCTATGACGGGCTGGTGGCCGAAAGCCAGAATCGCTGGCCGTCGCTTGAGACCGATGCCGGTTTCCTCAACGAATATTTCTCGGCTTTCCTGCCTGCGGGTTTCTACTACAAGACCTTCATGTGGCCGCGCGCGGCCTGGAAGAAGCTCTATGAGCCGGTGATCCGGCGGATGGCGGGTCTCGGCAAGGCGCCAGCCGAGCCGGATGCCGATCGCTATACGCAGGTATTTGCGCATTGTGACGTGCTGATCGTCGGCGCCGGACCTGCAGGACTTGCCGCGGCCATCGAAGCCAGCAACAGCGATGCCACCGTGATCCTGTGCGACGAGCAGGCGGAGATGGGCGGCTCGCTGCTGTCCGATCGTTCGGCATCGATCGACGGCATGCAGGCCGCCGAATGGGCGCGCGCGGCGCTCGATGAATTGCGCAAGTGCTCCAATGTGAAGCTGATGTCGCGCACGACGGCGTTCGGCTGGTATCCGCACAATTTTGTCGGTCTCAACGAGCGCGTCACCGATCATCTCAGCAATCCCGCGGCGAACCAGCCGCGTGAGCGGCTCTGGCAGGTCAGGGCCAAGGAAGTCGTGCTGGCCGCCGGCGCGATCGAGCGGCCGCTCGTCTTCACCGACAATGACCGGCCGGGCACTATGCTGGCCGATGCTGCCCGGACCTATGTGAATCGGTACGGCGTGGTGCCGGGCAAGCAGGTGGTCGTGTTCACCGCCTGCGACAGCGCCTATCGCGCGGCGCTGGACCTCAAGGCAGCCGGAGCCAAGATCCAGGTGATCGTGGATCTGCGCAAGAGCGTGTCGGGCCATTGGGTCGACAAGGCGCGCGCCGAAGGCATCAAGGTCCGCTCCGACAGCATCGTTCGCGGCACGTCGGGCTGGCTGCGGGTAAAGTCGGCGCAGATCTCCAACGCGCAGGGCGGCGATGCCGAGACGGTGGCTTGCGATCTCATCCTGATGTCCGGCGGGTTCACCCCGTCGGTGCATCTGTTCTCGCAGAGCCGCGGCAAGCTCAGCTACAGCGAAGAGCTGCGGGCCTATGTGCCGGGCGAGTCGGTCGAGCGCGAGCGGTCGGTCGGGGCGTGCAAGGGACTGTTCGCGCTCGAAAGCGTCATCGAAAGCGGCGCCAAGGGGGGCGGGACGCTGCGGCCAAGGCCGGCTTCTCTCCGCGTGGCGAGCGCAGCTATACGGTCTCCGCGCAGTCGGTGGGTGCCGATGCGTTCATCGGCTCCGTGATGACCGATCATCAGGCGGAAAAGCGGGCCTGGGTCGATTTCCAGAACGACGTGACGGCCAAGGATGTCCGGCTCGCGACCCGCGAGGGGTTCCGGTCGATCGAGCACGTCAAGCGCTATACGACCACCGGCATGGCCACCGACCAGGGTAAGCTGTCCAACATGAACGCCCTCGGTGTCGTGTCGAAGCAGATCGATGTCGCAGTGCCGAAGGTCGGCCTGACCACGTTCCGGCCGCCTTACACACCGACGACCTTCGGATCCTTTGCCGGCCAATCGCGTGGCGATCTGTTCGATCCCGTGCGCAAGACCAGCATCCATCCATGGGCCGAAGCCCAGGGCGCACAGTTCGAGGATGTCGGCGTCTGGAAGCGCGCCTGGTATTTCCCGCAGGTGGGCGAGGACATGCATGCTGCCGTCGCGCGCGAATGCAAGGCGACGCGCGAGTCGGTCGGCATCTTCGATGCCTCAACGCTCGGCAAGATCGAGATCGTCGGCAAGGACGCCGCCGAATTCATGAATCGCATGTACACCAATGCCTGGACCAAGCTGGAGCCAGGCCGGCTGCGCTATGGCGTGATGCTGCGCGAAGACGGCTTCATCATGGATGACGGCGTCGTCGGCCGCATGGCAACTGATCGTTTCCACGTCACGACGACGACCGGCGGGGCGGCCCGCGTGCTGTCCATGATGGAGGACTACCTCCAGACCGAATGGCCGGACCTCGAAGTGTGGCTCACCTCGACCACCGAGCAGTGGTCCGTCATTGCCTTGCAGGGGCCGAATGCGCGCAAGGTGCTGGAGCCGCTGGTCGAGGGCATCGATCTGTCGGCCGATGCCATGCCGCATATGAGCGTCCGCGAAGGACGCGTCTGCGGCGTGCCGACGCGGCTGTTCCGGGTGTCGTTCACCGGCGAACTGGGCTTCGAGGTCAACGTTCCCGCCGGCTATGGCCGGGCGGTCTGGGAAGCGATTTTCGCGGCGGGCAAGCCCTACGGGATCACGCCCTACGGTACCGAGACTATGCACGTGCTGCGCGCGGAGAAGGGCTACATCATTGTCGGTCAGGAAACCGACGGCACGGTGACGCCCGATGACGCCGGCCTCGGCTGGGCGGTCGGCAAGGCGAAGCGGGATTTCGTCGGCAAGCGCTCGCTGTCGCGGCCGGCGCTGGTCAGGGAAGACCGCAAGCAACTGGTCGGGTTGCTGACGACGGATCCCAAGGTGGTCCTCGAAGAGGGCGCCCAAGTCGTGCTCGATCCGACCCATCCGATCCCGGTGCCGATGATCGGACATGTCACCTCCGCCTACTGGAGTGCGACGCTGAACCGCTCGATCGCGCTGGCACTCGTTCGCGGTGGTCGCTCGCGGATGGGTGAGGAGCTCTCGATCCCGATGCCGGACGGTGTGATCAAGGCGAAAGTCGTCGACTCGATATTGTTCGATCCGAAGGGGGAACGTTTGAATGCTTAGTCCCGCGGTCATGCGTTCGAACGCGTTGTCCCCGATGCAGTCGTCTGGCACGACTGCTGCGACCGCCACGACGCTCTCGATTCTTCCCGATGCGGCGAAGCTGGTGTTTCGCGGCAAGGCCGAGGCGGTCGAGGCTGCGGGGGCGCATTTTGGCGTCAAGCCGAGCCTTGAGGCCTGCCGCTTCGCGGCGGTCGGCGGCCGCTCGGTCTATTGGCTGGGGCCGGACGAATGGCTGTTCCAGGCGGTGAACGAGGATCCGATCGAGGTATTTGGCGGGATGTCGGCAGCGCTGCAGGCGGAGGCTTGCTCGCTGGTGGATGTTAGCCATCGTTCGGACGGAATCGCGGTTGCGGGGCCGACGGCGGCGCTGGTGCTGAACCATGGCTGCCCGCTGGACCTGTCCCTCAAGGAGTTCCCGGTCGGGATGTGCACACGCACGGTACTGGGCAAGGCATCACTTCTGCTGTCACGTTCTGAAGAGCACGTGTTCCATGTGGATGTATGGCGTTCGTTTGCGCCCTATGTCTGGCAGTACCTCGACGAAGCGCGAAGCCTGTCCTAGCAGCCCGGCTGCGCCCTGGAGACCGCGCGATGGTTGGAACGTTCGATCTCTTCAAGATAGGCATCGGGCCGTCGTCATCGCATACGATGGGACCGATGAGGGCTGCGGCGCTGTTTGCCAGCCAGCTTGTGGAGCGCGGTCTGTTGAAGGATGTCGCGCGCGTGAAGGTCGAGCTGTTCGGCTCGCTGGCCTGGACCGGTCGCGGTCATGGCACCGACAAGGCGATCGTTCTCGGTCTTGCTGGCAAGTTTCCCGAAACGATCGATCCGGAAGAAGCGGAGACGCTGGTCGATGGCGCCCGCGCGGCGGGCACGCTGCGGGTGGCCGAGCGGCGCAATATTCCGTTCGATTTCGCCAATGACATCGTTTTCGACGGCGTAACCGAGCCGCCAACCCATCCGAATACGCTGGCGCTTTCTGCCTTTGATGCGGCTGGTCATGTTCTTCACGGCGAGCGTTGGTGCTCCGTCGGCGGCGGTTTTGTCGTTCTGGAAGCGCAGGTCGGCGTCGTCGGCATTGTCGAGGACGTTCCCGTTCCGCATCCTTTCAGGTCGGGCAAGCAGCTGCTCGAGATCGGTGCAAAAACCGGTCTGTCGATTGCACAGATCGTCATGGCCAACGAGATGTCGTCGCTCCCGGCGGAAGAGATCGAGCAGCGGCTCGATCGCATCATCCAGGTGATGATGGACTGCATCGATCGCGGCATGACCAAAGAGGGGCAGCTGCCGGGCGGACTGAACGTCAAGCGCCGCGCGCCCTCACTGCATCGGCGCCTTCTCGCCGCTGCAAGTTCAAACAGCCGCGCCCAGCATGAGGTGATGGATTGGGTCAGTCTGTATGCGATCGCGGTCAACGAGGAGAATGCGGCCGGCAGCAAGGTGGTGACGGCACCGACCAATGGCGCGGCCGGCATCATTCCCGCCACGCTCCGCTATTTCCGCGACCATTGCCGCGAGGCGTCACCTGAAAACATGCGCGTGTTCCTGCTGACTGCGGCGGCTATCGGCGCGCTGTTCAAAATGAATGCGTCGATTTCCGGCGCGGAAGTCGGCTGCCAGGGCGAGGTTGGCTCGGCCTGTTCGATGGCGGCGGCGGGGCTCGCGGCCGTGCTCGGCGGTACCAATGAGCAGATCGAGAACGCCGCCGAGATCGGCATGGAGCATCACCTCGGCATGACCTGCGATCCGATTGGCGGGCTGGTGCAGGTGCCATGCATCGAGCGCAACGCCTTTGGGGCTGTGAAGGCGATCAATGCGGCGTCGCTCGCATTACAGGGCGACGGCACCCATGTGGTGCCGCTCGACAAGGTGATCGCGACGATGCGCGAGACCGGACGCGACATGCAATCGAAATACAAGGAGACCTCGCTGGGAGGTCTCGCTGTCAATCTGGCAGAGTGTTGAGGGAAGACCATGACCCAAGCTGAACTCGCGGCATTCTTCACGACTGATCTCGCTCAAGCGGACCCGACCATCTCGTCGTCGCTGGCTGGAGAACTCGGCAGGCAGCGTGGCGAGATCGAACTGATCGCATCCGAGAACATCGTATCGCGTGCAGTGCTGCAGGCGCAGGGCTCGGTGCTGACCAACAAATATGCCGAAGGCTACCCGGGTCGGCGCTACTATGGCGGCTGTCACTTCGCCGACGAAGTCGAGGAGGTCGCGATCGAGCGCGCCAAGACGCTGTTCGGCTGCAGCTATGCCAATGTGCAGCCGAATTCCGGGAGCCAGGCCAATCAGGCCGTCTTCATGGCGTTGATGAAACCCGGCGACACCTTCATGGGTCTCGATCTCGCCGCAGGCGGTCATCTCACCCATGGCGCCAAGCCGAACATGTCGGGCAAGTGGTTCAATGTCGTCAGCTATGGCGTTCGCCGCGACGACTGCACCATCGACATGGAGCAGCTCGAGAAGCTGGCAGTGGAGCACAAGCCGAAGGTGATCGTTGCGGGCGGTTCGGCCTATTCGCGGTTCTGGGATTTTGCTGCGTTCCGTCGCATCGCGGATGCGGTCGGAGCCTATCTGTTCGTCGATATGGCGCATTTCGCTGGTCTTGTGGCCGGCGGGGTCCATCCGTCGCCGTTCCCGCATGCGCATGTGGTGACCTCGACCACCCACAAGACGCTACGCGGACCGCGCGGCGGATTGATCCTGACCAATGACGAGGACATTGCCAAGAAAATCAATTCGGCGATTTTTCCGGGACTGCAGGGTGGGCCGTTGATGCATGTCATCGCCGCCAAGGCCGTGTCGTTCGGCGAAGCGCTGCAACCCTCGTTCCGTCAATATGCGGCCGACGTCGTCGCCAATGCGCGCGCGCTGGCGGACACGCTCTCAAAGGCCGGCTATCCGATCGTCACCGGCGGCACCGACAATCACCTGATGCTGGTTGATGTCCGGCCGAAGAACCTGAACGGCAAGCTCGCCGAGGCGGCGCTCGGGCGGGCGAACATCACCTGCAACAAGAACGGTATCCCGTTCGATCCGGAGAAGCCGACCATCACGTCGGGCATCCGGCTCGGCTCACCAGCCGCGACGTCGCGCGGCTTTGGCGTCGGTGAATTCGAAGAAGTCGGCAGGCTCATTGCCGCCGTCCTGGATGCGAATTCTGGCGCGCCAGACCAGGGAGCGTCGGAGGTCGAGGCAAAGGCACGTGGCCGCGTCGCCGAGCTGGTTGCGTCGTTTCCGATCTATCGGTCCTGATCAGGCCGCTTGATGGAGCGTTTCGGAGAGGGGCAGGCCGACGGGATATTTATCCAAGGGCCGAATGTTCACGCGCGCCAGCGCCGTGCGCGTCACCATCCACAAGCCGCAGGCGCCGATCGCGGCGATCTTCGAAGGTGTTGGCATAAGGCTGACGCGATGCCGCGGCGACAGGCATCGTCGGACCGCGTGATGCAGGCGTCCGCCGATCCCGCTGCGCGGCAGCCACACCAACATGTTTCACCCCATAGCGATCGCAGCCGCGCGATCGATCCACCACCGAGACAAGCAAGATGACGAAGAAGAACTGGATCCTGACCTTCTATTGCCAGGATCGCCCGCGCATCGTGTCGACCGTCGCGACGGCGATTTCCGATGTCGACAGCAACATCTTGGAAAGCGCGCAGTTCTGGGACCGGACGACCAACCGCCTGTTTATGCGCATTGCTTTCGAGACGCCGGATGCGGTCAGTCGAAAGATACTGGAATCGGTGCTCAATCCGGTGTTGTCTCGATTCGAGATGAACGCCGTTCTGGTCGATGCAGCGTCGCGTCCCCGGGTGATCATCATGGTCTCCAAGTCGGACCATTGTCTCGAGCAGCTGCTGTATCAGGTCAAAGTCGACTGGCTGAAAGCCGAGGTCGTTGCGATCGTGTCAAACCACCGCGACTGCGAAGCGATCGCCGAGAAGGCGGGGATCCCGTACTATCACTGGCCCGTCGGCAACGAGACCAAGGCAGAGCAAGAGCGGCAACTCTACGAGCTGTATCTGAAGGAAGGCGCTGATTTGGTCATCCTTGCGCGCTACATGCAGATCCTGTCGGACGACCTGTCGAGCAAGCTCTATGGTCATGTCATCAACATCCACCACTCCTTCCTGCCGAGCTTCAAGGGCGCGCGGCCCTATCACCAGGCCCACGACAGGGGCGTCAAGATCATCGGCGCTACCGCGCATTACGCGACGCCGGATCTCGATGAGGGCCCGATCATCGAACAGGAGACCGAACGGGTGACGCACGCGTCGTCCTCGGACGATCTTGTCGCCGTTGGGCGCGACATCGAGTCGCGAGTTCTGGCGCGCGCCGTGCGGCTTCATCTCGAGCGTCGTGTCCTTTTGAATGGACGCAGGACGGTGGTGTTCTAGCGCCCGCAATGCGACGACGAATGCTCGTTTGAAAAGCATCGACAGGCCAAGATTTAATCTTCGCGATGAATTTTGCAGCGCAGCGGAAATCATTGTGTTTGCTACGCAAAATAGTCTCGACGAGCAGCGCGGCGCGCCAACCAAGAACAGGCAGTCGATATTCGGTAGTTATGACGCAATTCTACAAGCAACAGCGCGCGTGCATCCTATCTGCCGTATTCGCGGACCACTAGCGTTGCAGGCTGGATCAACCTGGAAGGATCAGCGATGGGGACGATTAGCAAGCGTGGTTTGGCCGCATTGGCCGTTGCGAGCGTGTTGCCACTGGCCTTTGGCAGCTTCAGCGCGGCCTTCGCCAAGGACAAGGTGAAGATCGCTTTCGTGGGTCCGCTGACCGGCGCTATTTCGCCTCACGGTATTGGCGGACGCAACTCGGCCGAACTGGCAGTGAAGCTGATGAATGCCGAGCCCAACGCCAAATATGAGTACGAGCTCGTCGTGCTTGACGACGAGTGCAAGCCCAACGTGGGCGTGCAGGTCGTCACCAAGATCGCGTCCGATCGTTCGATCATTGCCGCCATCCCGCATTACTGTTCCGCGACCGCGATTGCTACCGTTGATATCTTCAATCGCTTCAAGATGCCGATGGTCGTGTGGGCCGCAGTGCTGCCCGAAATTACCTATGCCAAGAAATATCCGGAAGTGCACCGCGTCAGCGGCATCCTGATCGGGCAGAACCGCATCGGCGCGCAGTTCATGAAGGCACGCGGTTACAAGAAGTTCGTGTCCTTCGCCGACTCCACGGACTACGGCAAGTCGATGAACAAGTACTTCACCCAGTTTACGCTCGAGAACGGTAATGAAATCCTGGGCAGCTTCTCGGTCCCGCCGGATCAGCAGGATCTGTCGGCCGAGCTGACCAAGATCAAGGAGCTCAATCCGGAGGTCATCTATTTTGGTGGCCTGACGCCGCTCGGCGCGCGCCTCCGCACGCAGATGGCCAAGTTCGGCATCAACGCGCAGTTAGAGGGCAATTCCGGCATCATGGGCGACGCCTTCGTCAACGCCGCTGGTCCGGAGCTCGCCGAAGGCACGCTGACCTTCTTCGACAGCCCGCCGATGTCCAAGATGCCGGGCGGCAAGATGTTCTCGGATGCCTACAAGGCTGCCGGCTATTCCGAACCGCCGGAAGCTTACGGACCGTTCGCCTATGTCGCCACCCGTCTGGTCATGGAAACCATCGAGAAGGTCGGGCCGGATCGCGCCAAGGTCACCGCCGACCTTGGCGATGTGAAGGACCGTCCGTCCATCGTCGGTCCGGTCACCTTCGACGACCATGGCCAGAACATCACGCCGCTGACCACGAGTTATGTCGTCCAGGACGGCAAGTGGGTGGTCTGGGAAGAAAGCGAATACGTGTCCGGCAAGCGCAAGCTCAAGAACCTGCCGTAAGCGCGGATCGTCGGGGCATCCCATGGGTATGATCGGTCAACACCTGCTGAACGGCTTGATGCAAGGAACGATCTATGGCCTCGTCGCCATGGGGTTCACCATCTTCTTCGGCGTCATGAACGTGATCAAGTTCTCGCACGGGGACGTGCTCACGCTCGGCGCTTTCGGAGGCCTCGTCGCTGTCTGGGCGGCGAACGCGCTGGGACTGTCGGTGCCGCTGCAGTTCATCGTCGCACTGTGCGTGGCAATGGCACTGACCGCGGTGGTTGGCGCCGGCATTTCACATTTTCTCATCATGCCGCTGCGGAATGCGCCGCCGCTCAACATGTTGCTGATGACGATGATGGTCGGTACGGCGATCCGTGAAGCCATCCGGCTGTTCTTTCCTAACGGCACCAATCCGCAGCGCTTTCCGGAGTTGCTGCCGGCCGGTGGCTTCAATATCGGTCCGTCGTTCTTCCGCACCGACGCCATCATCCTGATCATTGCCGGCGCCGCCTCGATCGGCGCCGTCTACTGGATCATCAATCACTCCAAATTCGGCCTCGCGATGCGTGCGGTCGCGGAAGACACCGAAACGGCACGTGTGATGGGGATCGATTTCGGTCGCATCATCCCGCTGACCTTCGCATTGGGCTCCATCACCGCTGGCTTCGCTGGCATGATCTATGCGCTGTATTACAGCGAGATCAACTACAGCATGGGCCTGCTGCTGGCGGTGATCGGCTTCACGGCTGCGATCGTCGGCGGTCTCGGCAATATCTGGGGCGCGATCATCGGCGGCTATCTGTTCGCGGGGCTGCAGACTTTCGTCGTTGCCGCGATGCCGTCGATGAGTGACTACAAGAACGTGTTTGCTTTCGTGCTGATCATCGTCCTCATCACCTGGAGGCCGACCGGGCTTCTCGCCGAGCGCGGGAGCGAGCGGGTATGACGCCGACCTCTCGGACGCTTGCACGGGTGCCGGTGTGGCCGCTGTTTGTTGCAGTGGCCTTCGCTGCAGTGGCGCTCACGGCGCTGGTCATGATCGAAAACCAGAAATTGCTCGGTGCCGCATTGGTGATCACAGCTGCGGTCTGCTTCTGCGCCGCCCGGTTCGGAGGCGTCGCCGCGACGGAAGTCGCCGCTTCGGAAAATCCCTGGCTGCTGCGCGGCCTGCTTACGTTGGCCTCGCTCGCCGTCATCTTCGTGTTGCGCGACGACAATTTCGGCCTGCTGATGCTGGCAACTGTGCTGATCTACGCGACCATCTGCCTCGGCCTCACTGTGCAGATGGGCTATGCTGGCCTGACCAACTTTGCAGCCGCAGCTTTCGCCGGCACCGGCGGATATACCGCGGCGATGCTGGGGCAGCAGGGCGGTCTGCCCGATGCGCTGGTTCTGGTCTGCGGCGGCTTGGTCGCGGTCCTCATCGGCTCGCTGCTCATCCTCCCGGTGCTGCGCACCCGCGGGCATTACGGCGCGCTGACGACCATGGCGTTCGGCGTAATGTTCAACGTCTTTCTCGATGCGAATGACTTCTTTGGCGGTCCGCAAGGCCTGAAGCTTCCCGGTATCAATCTGTTCGGCTGGGACTTCACCAATGACATCCATATCTTCGGCCTCATGCTGTCGTCCTATGTGAACTACGTGATTCTGACGGGCATTCTGACGGCGCTGGCGATGATCTTTGTCGGATTGCTGGACCGCTCTTGGATCGGTGTCTGGTTCGATGTGGTGCGCCTCGATGAGACCGCAGCATCCGTTTTCGGACTGAAGATAGCTTACTGGAAAGTGCTGGCATTCACGCTCGGTAACTTTCTGGCCGGCCTGATGGGGGCGGTCTATGCGAAAATGACGGGGTTCATCGCGCCCGCGAATTTCACATTCGGCGACTCGCTGGTGATGGTGTCCATCGTCATCCTTGGCGGCATCGGCAATCGCTGGGGCGTGTTGCCGGCGGCGCTGATCGTCGTCCTGCTGCCCGAAAAGCTCCAGTTCATCCAGGAATACCGGCTCATCTTCTATGCCGTCCTCGTCATCGCGATCCTGACCATGCGCCCGGACGGCCTCGTGGCGCGCCGGGTCCGGAAACTGCACACGGAGGCAAGCGCATGACGAGCTTGTCTAACGACGTGCTGCTCGAGAGCCGCGGCTTGACGGTCCGTTTCGGCGGCCTGTTCGCACTTAATGAGCTGAACATTGACGTCCACAATGGCGAAGTGCTCGGACTGATCGGGCCGAACGGCTCGGGCAAGACCACGTTTCTCAATGTGATCAGCGGCGTCTATTCCGCAAGTGCAGGCAAGATCTTGCTGGGTGACATCGACATCACCCGCGAGAAGGCTCACAATATCTCATCTTATGGCCTGTCGCGTACGTTCCAGCGATCACGCCTGTGCCTGTCGCTGTCGGTGTTCGACAATATTGCGCTGGGTGCGCAGCGAACGCTGAACAATGGCCTTTGGCACAATATCGTGCAGCGGAAAGCATTCGCTGCGGAAGCGCGGAAGATCGCGGAGGAAGCTCGCGAACTGCTGCGCGTCTTCAATACCGCGCTGCCGGACAAACTGTTCGATCCGGCGATCTCGCTCGGTATGATTGATCGGCGCAGGGTTGAGATTTGCCGCGCATTGATCGGCAAGCCAAAGCTTGTGCTGCTCGATGAACCGTCTGCCGGCATGACCCATGACGAGACGGATCAGGTGGTGGATGAAATTCTCGGCATCCGCAAATCGCTCGGCGGGCTCACGATAATCATTGTTGAGCACGAAATGGGCTTGATTGAACGAGTCACCGATCGCTGCGTCGTGCTGAACTACGGCAAGAAGATCTGCGAAGGCAAATTCCGTGACGTCGCGGCTGATCCTGTGGTCCGCGAAGCCTATCTGGGGCAAGCATGAGCGGTCATCTCACAGTCGAGAACATCTTCACCGCCTATGATCGGGCCGACGTGCTATCCGGCATTTCGATCGACGTGCAGCCGGGCAAGATCACCTGTATCCTTGGTTCCAATGGTGCCGGCAAGTCGACGCTGATCCGCTCAATTCTGCGGCTGACGCCGCCGCGTGCCGGCTCCATCGCTTTCGAAGGCAAGACGCTCGATCAGATGGCGACCCACGAGATCGTCGGTCTCGGGATTGCTTGCATTCCCGAAGGGCGACGGATCTTCGCGAAGATGACGGTCGAAGAGAATCTTCGGGTCGGCGCCTATCTCGTCAATGCCGAGAAGACAGTCAAAGCGCGCCTTGGCAAGGTGTATGAGGTGTTTCCGCGACTGAAAGAGCGCGCCAAGCAGCTTGCCGGCACCATGTCCGGCGGCGAGCAGGCGATGGTGTCGATCGGCCGCGGAATGATGACGGATCCCAAGCTTCTGATCATCGACGAGCCGTCGCTGGGCCTGTCTCCGCTGTTCGTGCAGGAGAACTTCAACATCGTGCGCCGGCTCAACGAAACCGGCGTGACGGTCCTCCTGGTCGAGCAGAACGTCAACCAGACCCTCGCCATCGCCCATTACGGTTATGTGTTGTCGCAGGGCAGGATTATCGTCCAGGGCGATTCCGAGATGCTGGCAAAGAACGAGGAAGTCCAGAGCGCTTACTTTGGCGGGGCGCACTGATCAGAAAGAACGTCGCGCTAGCTGATATGGCCGCCGCATTACAACGAAAAGTCAGACTATCATCTGAAAGGAAACGTCATGTCCTCAACCATCCATGAAAGCGCCATCGTCGTCGATGGATTGATCATCTCGGATTTCGGGCGTCCGGTCTTCGAGGACATGCGCAAGGGCGGATTGACCGCCGCCAACTGCACTTGCTGCGTCTGGGAAGGCTTCGAAGCTACCATGCGCAATGTGGTCAAGTGGAAGCGCTGGTTCGCAGACAACGACGACATCCTCAAGCAAGTTTACACCACCGCTGACATCCTGAAGGCCAAGGAAGAAGGCAAGACCGGCATCATCCTGGGCTGGCAGAACGTCACCGGTATCGAAGATCAGATCGGCTATCTCGGCCTGTTCAAGGAGCTCGGCGTCGGCATCATCCAGATGGCCTATAACACGCAGAACCTGGTCGGCACCGGCTGCTACGAGTCCAAGGACGGTGGTTTGTCCGACTTTGGCCGTGAGGTCGTCGCCGAGATGAATCGTCTCGGCATCCTCTGCGACCTGTCGCATGTCGGATCGAAGACCAGCGAAGACGTCATCCTCACCTCCAAGCAACCGGTTGCCTATTCGCACTGCCTGCCAGCCGGCTTGAAGGAGCATCCGCGCAACAAGTCCGACGAGCAGCTGCGCTTCATCGTCGATCACGGCGGCTTTGTGGGCGTCACCATGTTCCCACCTTTCCTGAAGCGCGGTCCGGCATCGACTGTGGACGATTATGTCGAGGCGATCGAATACGTCATCGATATCTGCGGCGAGAACAGCGTCGGCATCGGCACCGACTTCACGCAGGGCTATGGCCAGGAATTCTTCGACTGGATCACCCATGACAAGGGATATGGCCGTCGCCTCACTAATTTCGGCGACGTCATCAATCCCGAAGGCATCAGGACTATCGGCGAATGGCCGAATCTCACGGCCGCTATGGAGAAGCGCGGCTGGAAGGCCTCACGCATCGAGGCCGTCATTGGCAAGAACTGGGTCAATCTCCTGAAGACTGTCTGGGGGGCCTGAGATGGGGAAGCCGCAGGTTGACATCAATGTCGATGACCAGACCGGGCGTTGGTCGGTCGACGCGACCAATATGATCTTGGTGCCGCAGCATTTTTACATGAACAACCACTTTGCCATCGAGGCGGCAGTGGGCGCTGAGGAACTCGAGCGCATTCTGCGACCGGCCGGCCATCGCTCGGCCTATTACTGGTGCGAGAAGGAAGCCGAATTTCACGGCATGTCCGGCGTCGATGTGTTCCGTCACTATATGCGCCGCATCACGCAGCGCGGATGGGGCCAGTTCGACGTCCTCGACGTGTCGCCGGAAGCAGGGACGGCGACAGTGCGCTTGCGAAATTCGGCAATGGTTGATGGCGAGCGCCGCAACAGTGGTCGCAAGGTGTGTTACATGTTTGCGTCTTGGCTCGAGGGCTCGCTCGAATATGTTGCCGCAAGTGCCGGTCGTGAGGTCAGGTTGCGGGCGCAGGAGGTCTATTGCGAGGCCGAAGGCGCTCACGATCATTGTCTGTTTAAGGTCGAGCCGGCTTAATTTGAGCCGGCGAAATCCGTCTGCAACGGTATTGAGACGCGCCTAGCCTGGCTAGGTCAATGAGATCGGCCAAGCATTCAGAAAGTCGCAGTAGACGAGAGGCCTCCGGCAGCAGTGCCGCATTTGGGTCACCGTGAGTTCTCGCGCGAATGATCGTGGGTCTGTGCTGCCAAGGGGCGGCTTGCCGCACGAGTATTCCGCGTAGAACCATGATTGGAATCTAACATTTCATGGTGGGCTTCGTAGTGCGTCCACGCAACGACCGCGAGGGTTCCGCCCTATGGGATTGTCCCGTCTCGGCGCAAACGGTCGATACAAGCGCGTTCGACAGGCTTCTCCGAGATTGTCTTGGGAGTATCGTCGAGTACCTTCCGAAGCCGACCGTGTCCCGGCTGACCCGAGCTTTGGTGGCTGCGGGTTACCTCGATTACGAACCCGTTGGTGGCAAATATCAGTTGCGTCGGCGTGTTCTGACGCTGGTGTTTTCGCTACTGCGCAACATGAGAGTTCTGCCCGTTGCCCACGAGCAGTTACAGCGGTTGGCGACCGCGAGCGGCTGCACCGTATCGCTCGCATGGCCGGACGCGCTGAAGATGATCTATCTCGGCCGCTGTCCGGGAGAGGTCATACCGTACTATTTCAGCGTCGGCTCGGCCATCGACATGGCAAGGACGGCGACAGGCCCAAGCCTATCTTGCTTCGCTCCTGATGGCGGCAACAAGATCGGCGGTGCTCACGATCTTATGCGCCTACGTCGGCGCATCGATATGCACGGCTGCATGCATCGACATAGTTTCCGAAGCATAGCAGAGGGGTGCAAGTCAGGCCGCGGAGAAGCGTTCGGAACGCCGCGTGGTGGCCGATCGTTCAATGCCGATGACTTCCAGACAAGACCGTGGTTTCTTCCCGGGTTATCCCGCGTGGTGGCTTCGTGGCCCGTGGTCTCCTGATCGACGAATTGATCGGTGTCGGCGTACGGATCAGCAGAAGAGCTGCCATTTTGCGGACATGAGCGAAGCCGTCACAACTCTTTCATGGAGAATTCGAATGTCATTTCAGGAAATGCTGACCCCGCAGAATAGCGCTATCGCGCTGATCGATTTTCAGCCCGCGATGTTCCAGGGTGTCCAGTCGCATGATCGTCTTGTCACATTGAACAACGTCCAGATTCTTGCAAAAGCTGCGAAGCTGTTCAAGATTCCAACCGTTCTCACCACCGTCGCGGCGGAGTCGTTTTCGGGCCCATTCATCCCCGAGGTGGTGTCGCTGTTTCCGGGACAGGAGATCATCGATCGCACCTCAATGAATTCGTGGCTCGATGCCAACTTCCGAAAGGCCGTTGCCGCCACCGGCCGCAAGAAGTTCGTCATCGCGGGCTTGTGGACCGAGGCTTGCGTGATCTTTCCGACCCTAGACATGCTGCGCGAAGGCTTTGAGATCTACATTGCTGCCGACGCCTGCGGCGATCTCTCGCCGGAAGCGCATGAGCGCGCCATGCAGCGCGCGATCCAGGCTGGCGCGGTGCCGATCACGTCCTCGCAATATGCTTATGAGCTGCAGCAGGATTGGGCGCGCAGCGAGACCTATGAGGGCATGATGGACATCCAGCGTGCACATTCGCCTTACGGCATCCAGATCCGTTTCTCGAAGTGGGCGCTTGGTGAGCACGCCTCCGAAGGCGGCTCGGCCAAGTAAGCCGTCAGGTCACACTACCGAGGACAACGATATGAAAGCACATATGATCTCGCTGGGCGCAGGCCTGCTGGTGGGCGTCATCTACAGTCTGATCAATGTGCGCTCTCCGGCGCCACCGGTGGTGGCGCTGGTTGGCCTGCTCGGCATTCTCGTTGGCGAGCAATTGCCGCCGCTGGTGCGCACGCTCTGGCAGAAGGAGCCGGTGGTGCAGTCCTGGCTCGAGCAGGTGAAGCCACACATGTTCGGCCATCTGCCGAAGGGCCAGCGCTCCGATACGCGTGTCGCTGGCGACATAACGCCGCAGCCGCCCGCCGGTGGCTAGTCGCCGGCAGACGCATCACGATCACGTCGACCGTTCAATTCACGACCGCCGAAGGAGCTCCCCATGACCGAGCCGCAGACCCCCGATCTCATTCTCCATCGTGGCCTGTTCACGACGCTCGATCGCTCCAATCCCGTCGCCAGCGCGGTGGCCATCAAGGATGGACGCTTCACCTATGTCGGCCATGACGCGGACATCCTGCCGCTGGCGGGACCGAAGACGAAGGTCGTGGACCTCAAGGGCAAGCGCGTGCTGCCCGGCCTGATCGACAACCATCTGCACATCATCCGCGGTGGTCTGAACTTCAACATGGAGCTTCGCTGGGACGGCGTGCGCTCGCTCTCCGATGCCATGAACATGCTGAAGCGTCAGGTCGCCATCACGCCGCCGCCGCAATGGGTGCGCGTGGTCGGTGGCTTCACTGAGCATCAGTTTGTCGAGAAGCGGCTGCCGACGATCGACGAACTGAATGCCGTCGCGCCTGATACGCCGGTGTTCCTGCTGCATCTCTATGACCGTGCATTGCTCAACGGTGCTGCGCTGCGCGCGGTCGGCTACACCAAGGACACGCCGAACCCGCCGGGCGGCGAGATCATTCGCGATGCTAACGGAAATCCGAACGGCATGCTGCTGGCCAAGCCCAATGCTGGTATTCTGTACGCAACGCTGGCCAAGGGACCGAAGCTGCCCTTCGACTATCAGGTCAACTCGACCCGCCACTTCATGCGCGAACTCAATCGCCTCGGCGTCACCGGCGCCATCGACGCCGGCGGCGGCCTCCAGAACTACCCCGAAGATTATGCCGTCATCCAGAAACTGCATGACGAGAATCAGCTGACCATTCGTTTGGCCTACAACCTCTTTACCCAGAAGCCGAAGGGCGAGAAGGACGACTTCCTCAATTGGACGAAAACATCCAAATACAAGCAGGGCGACGACTACTTCCGCCACAACGGCGCCGGCGAAATGCTGGTGTTCTCTGCCGCAGACTTCGAGGACTTCCGCCAGCCACGTCCTGATATGGAGCCGGAGATGGAAGGCGAGCTCGAGGAGGTCGTTCGCGTTCTCGTGCAAAACAAATGGCCGTGGCGCATGCATGCGACCTATGATGAGACCATCAGCCGCGCGCTGGATGTATTCGAGCGCGTCAATCAGGAGATGTCGCTGAAAGGGCTGAACTGGTTCTTCGACCACGCCGAAACGATCTCGGATCAATCCATCGACCGTATCGCGGCGCTTGGCGGCGGCATCGCGGTGCAGCATCGCATGGCCTATCAGGGCGAATATTTCGTCGAGCGTTACGGCCATGGCGCGGCGGAGGCCACACCGCCGGTGTCGAAGATGCTCGCCAAGGGCGTCAAGGTTTCCGCCGGCACCGATGCGACGCGCGTTGCGTCTTATAATCCCTGGGTGTCGCTGTCCTGGCTGGTTACCGGTCGCACCGTTGGTGGCATGCAGCTCTATCCGCAACGCAACTGCCTCGATCGCGAGACGGCATTGCGGATGTGGACCGAAAACGTGACGTGGTTCTCGAATGAAGAAGGCAAAAAGGGCCGCATCCAGGTCGGCCAGCTCGCCGATATCGTCGTACCCGATCGTGACTTCTTCTCCTGCGCGGAGAATGAGATCGCCGACACGAGCGCAGTACTGACAATCGTCGGCGGCAAGGTTGTCTATGCCGTCAGTGATTTCGCCAAGCTCGACGAGAATGCGCCGCCGCCAGCCATGCCGGACTGGTCGCCGGTGCGCACCTTTGGTGGCTATGGCGCGTGGGCCGCTCCCGATGCAAATGGACAGGTCGTCGCGCAGAAGATGGCGATGAGCTGCGGCTGCGCGAATTCATGCGGCGTGCATGGCCATGATCATGCCACCGCATGGTCCAGCAAGCTGCCGATCGCCGATCTCAAGAGCTTCTGGGGCGCACTCGGCTGCGCGTGCTGGGCGGTATGATCACGAATCTCGCGCGTCGCGTGATCGGTG
This sequence comes from Tardiphaga sp. 709, assembly GCF_032401055.1. NCBI lineage: Bacteria > Pseudomonadati > Pseudomonadota > Alphaproteobacteria > Hyphomicrobiales > Nitrobacteraceae > Tardiphaga > Tardiphaga sp. 709. The sequence goes on from NZ_CP135529.1 coordinate 3,899,795, forward strand.
CGCCCTTTGTGCATTGGCTGTGTTTGCTCTGCCTGTGTGCGGCCTATCTGCAAGGTGGGCTGGTGAAGGCGTTCGACCTTCCGGGAGCGATTGCCGAGATGAACCATTTCGGACTGCAGCCGGCAGCGCCCTTCGCGCTGGCGACGATCGGGCTCGAACTGGTTGCCTCGCTATTGATTCTCGGTGGCGTGTTGCGCTGGCTCGGTGCACTCTCGCTGGCAGGCTTTACGTTGATGGCGACATTTCTGGCGAATCGGTTCTGGGAGCTGGCCCCACCAGAGCGCTTTATGAGCGCCAATTCGTTTTTCGAACATATCGGCCTGTGCGGCGGCTTCCTGTTCGTCGCATGGCATGACCTTAATGACCGCGCCAGGAAGGCAAAACCATGAGCGGAGCCGCCGAGCCGGCCAAGGCAACCAGCGCCTTCGCGCCATTCCGCCAATCCATCTTCGCGGTGATCTGGGTCGCGACGGTGATGGGCAATACCGGCAGCTTCATGCGCGACGTGGCGAGCTCCTGGCTCGTTACTGATCTGTCGGCAGCGCCCGCAGCGGTCACCATGATCCAGGCCGCGGGCACGCTTCCGATCTTCCTGTTTGCAATCCCCGCCGGGGTGCTGTCCGATATTCTCGATCGCCGCAAATTCCTGATCGCGGTGCAGGTACTGCTCGCCTTGGTGAGTGCGACGCTGATGATGCTGTCCTATTACGGGCTGCTGACGGTCAATCTGCTGATCGGCCTGACCTTCATTGGCGGGGTCGGGGCGGCACTGGTCGGGCCGACATGGCAGGCGATCGTGCCGGAGCTCGTGCCGCGACAGGACATCAAGAGTGCGGTCGCGCTGAATTCATTGGGCATCAATGTCTCGCGCTCGATCGGTCCTGCGGCAGGCGGTATCCTGTTGGCGACATTCGGCGCCGCCGTCACCTATGGCGCCGATGTCATCAGCTACATGTTCGTCATCGTAGCATTGCTGTGGTGGCCGCGCGCCAAGGCCGAGAACGACGTGTTATCGGAGAAGTTCTTCGGCGCGTTCCGGGCGGGGTTACGCTACACACGTTCCAGCCGTGAACTGCATATTGTGCTGCTGCGGGCAGCGATCTTCTTTGCATTCTCCAGCTCGATTTGGGCGCTGCTGCCGCTGGTGGCGCGTAATCTGCTGGGTGGCGATGCCAGTTTTTACGGCGTGCTGCTTGGTGCGGTTGGCGTGGGCGCGATCGGTGGCGCGCTGGTGCTGCCGCAGCTCCGCGCGAAGCTCGACTCCGACGTGCTGCTGCTGATCGCCGCGCTGCTATCGGCGTGCGTGATGGCTGTACTGTCCTTCGCGCCGCCGAAATGGGTTGCGTTGCCGGTTCTGCTGCTGCTCGGTTCTGCGTGGATCACGGCGCTGACGACGTTCAGTGGCGTCGCACAGGCGGTGCTGCCGAACTGGGTGCGTGGTCGCGGTCTCGCCGTCTATCTGATGGTGTTCAATGGTGCCATGGCTGCTGGAAGCCTTGGCTGGGGCGCGGTGGCCCAAGCGCTGAGCCTACCGGCGACACTGCTGGTTAGCGCATGCGGTCTCGCCGTCGCCGCCTTCATCATGCACCGGGTGAAGCTGCCGACAGGTGAAGCCGATCTCGCGCCGTCCAACTACTGGCCGGAGCCGCTGACGTCGGATGAGGTCGAACATGACCGCGGCCCCGTCCTGATCCTGATTGAGTACCGAATCGCGCGTCAAAACCGCGCGCCGTTCTTCACCGGGCTCAAGCGCCTCTCTGAAGCGCGTCGTCGCGATGGCGCTTATGGCTGGGGCATCACCGAGGATGCGGCCGATCCGGAGAAGATCGTCGAATGGTTCCTTGTGGAATCATGGGCGGAGCATCTGCGGCAGCATCACCGCGTCTCGAAGGCTGATGCCGATGTGCAGCGCGAGATGACGCAATATCACATCGGGCCCGCCGCCCCCGTGGTCCGGCATTTTCTGACGCTGGATCTGAAAAACCCGATGTCGAAGCTCGAACTGGTCAACCAGCACTAGTCGCCACAAGGACTGCCATGATGCGTTTGTTCAAATTCACCGCCGCTATTGTTTCCGTCGCGTTGCTATTGGCCGCGCCGCAAGATACATGGGCGCGCGAGGCGCCGGTGAGGGCCGGCTTTGCCGTCGGCGCGCAATATGACACGACGCATGTCTATGTTGCGCCGGACGAGGTCGATCGCTTTGTCGAAAGCTTCATCGCGACCTTTGGCGGCAAGAGCACCAAACAGGTGGTCGCGACGGTGACGCCGACGCCAAGCAGCACGACATCGCAGCTTCTGCTGACCCCGGCGGGGTCGGTCTCGGTGTTTGGATTCAAGACGCCGATCCCTTATCCGTTCGGTCATGAGCGCACCGGCTATCTCGTCACCGATATCGATGCGGCCGTCAAAGCCGCGCAAGGCGCGGGCGCCGATGTGCTGGTCAAGACATTCCCGGATCCGATCGGCCGCGATGTCGTGGTGCAATGGCCGGGCGGTATCAACATGCAGCTTTATTGGCACACGACGGCTCCGTCCTATCCGGAGCTGCAGACGGTCCCAGAAAATCGCGTCTACGTGCCGGCGGGCCGGGCCGACCAGTTCGTGAAGAGCTTTGTTGCTTTCTCGAAAGGCAGCGTTGTCTCCGACACGGCGAAGGCGCCGGGCATCGAGATCGGCCGCCCCAACGATACCTATCGTCGGATTCGCATCACGTCGAAGTTCGGCAAGATGACTGTGCTGGTGACCGACGGCGTGCTCCCCTATCCTTATGGCCATGAGCTGACCGGCTATGAAGTGCCGTCGCTCGACGAGACGCTGGCCAAGGCGAAGACCGCCGGAGCCGCGGTGCTGGTCGAGCCCTATGTCGCGGATGCACGCCGCGCCGCGCTGGTAAAGTTCCCCGGAGGTTATGTTGCCGAGATTCACTCTGCCGTCGGCAAGTAAGGCCTGGGCAGCCGCGACCGCGCTGGCCTTCAGCGCGGCGCTGCTGCCGCTCGCGCATGCCGACGATTCAGCGGTAACGCCGTCACGCCCGAAGGTTCTCACCAATCGCTGGCAGGAAGACTGGTCCGCGCTCGCCAATCCGGCGCTCCGGACCGAGCCGTTCGACGCGCTGAAGTATATTCCGCTCTTTGTCACCGATCCGAAAAGCTATGTATCGCTTGGTGCCAATCTGCGCGAGCGGTTCGAGTTCAACGATGCACCGAATTTCGGCGTCGGCAATACGCGTGGCGATTCTTATCTGCTGCAGCGGCTGCAGATGCATGTTGATATTCGGCTAAACGAGAACTGGCAGATCTTCACCCAGCTCGAGGACGTGCGAACCATCGACAAGGCGAGTATCTCGCCGGTCGACCAGAACCAGCTCGATCTGAGACTGGCCTTCATCGCCTATAGCGGCGCGCTGGGTGGCGGCATCTTCAAGGCGCGCGTCGGCCGGCAGGATTTTGCCTTCGATCTGCAGCGCTTCGTGTCGTCGCGTGACGGACCGAATGTGCGGCAGTCATTCGATGCGATGTGGGCGGATTACGAGACCGGGCTGTGGCGTTTCATCGGCTTTGTCAGTCAGCCCGTGCAATATCGCTTTGGCGATGTGTTCGATGACTTCTCCGGCCAGAATTTCCGCTTCAGCACGGCGCGTATCGAACGCAAGGTTTTCGGCGACAACGAACTCTCCGGCTACTACTCGCTGTTCGAGCGATCATCGGCGCGTTATCTCGACGCCCTGGGCGAAGAGACGCGGCACATCTTCGACGTCCGCTTTGCCGGCAATGCCAATGGCTTCGATTGGGATCTCGAGGCGATGGGGCAGACCGGCCATGTCGGCGCTAAGGACATCGAAGCCTGGGCATTGGGCGCCCGCACCGGTCACACATTCTCTAACGTCGCATGGACGCCAAGGATCGGCTTGCAGGCGGATGCGGCGTCAGGTGACGGGCGTGCGGGTGACAACACGATCGGTACGTTCAATCCGCTGTTCCCGAACGGTTACTATTTTTCGCTGGCAGGCTATACCGGCTACGCCAACCTGATCCATCTCAAGCCGACACTGACGGTGAAGCCCGTTGTCAATCTGACGGTGACCGCGGGAGTCGGCATGCAGTGGCGCCAGACGGTTGCCGATGCCGTCTATGTTCAGCCCAACGTTGCCGTTGCGGGCACGGCCGGGCAGGGCAGTCGCTGGACCGGGGTCTATTCGCAGCTTCGGGCGGATTACGTCTTCAACGCCAACCTGACCGGAGCCGTTGAGGCGGTGCATTATGCTGTCGGTGATACCGTGCGGAATGCCGGCGGCCATGACAGCAATTATCTCGGGCTGGAGCTGAGATATGGGTGGTAATCGGGCGCCCCGCTGGCCACGCGGAGGCAGTTTCATTTTGTGCCGCCGCAGAATAGGTTACGCGATCGCCCGCCATCGGTCCCCGTTTTGGCGTGATGGTTCGGATGACGCCGACATAAGTGCCTGACATGTGGAATGAACGCGATCGCATCGCGGCCTTGCATCGATACGATATTCTCGATTCTGCATCTGATGTGGATTTCGCAGACTTTGTGCAGATCGCATCGGATATCTGCGATGCGCCGATCGCGGCCATCAATCTGATAGATGGCGACCGGCACTGGACCCTTACCGGTATCGGGCGCGGCGATCGGGAACTGCCGCTCGATCATTCGATCTGCGCGCAGGCGATCCGCCAGACGGATCTTTTCGTGATCTCCGATCTGTCTTCGGATACACGCTTCCAGAATAATCCATTGGTGAGCGGGGGTCCCAGGCTCCGCTTCTATGCCAGCGCGCTGCTGGAAACACAGAATGGCCTGCCGATCGGTACCGTTTGTGTGTTGGACCACACGCCGCGCCCGGATGGTCTGTCGACACGCCAGCGCTTCACGCTGCAGGCGCTCGCGCGGCAGATCATGAACCAGCTCGAGCTCCGCCGCGCGATGATGGACATCACAACCGGAAACGCTGCGCGGGAAAGACTGGAAGCATCGCTGAACGAGAAGGAAGCCTTGCTCAAGGAAGTGCATCACCGCGTCAAGAATAACCTGCAACTCATCAGCAGTCTCCTGAATCTGCAGGCGTCGCGCATCAGCGACCCGATCACCGCGGCTCTGTTTGCGGACAGCCGCAACCGCGTGCGGTCGATGGCACTCGTGCATGAAAACCTTTATCGTGCCGGCAACTTCGCTGAGATCGAGATGCAGACCCATGTGCTCAGTCTGTGCACGCATCTGCGCCGCGCCTATGGGCGGGCTCGCGTCGAGATCACGGCCGAAAGTGATGACGTCACGCTGGATATGGATCGCGCGGTGTCCTGCGGCCTTATCATCAACGAGCTCGTGTCCAATGCGTTCAAGCACGCCTTTCCTAGCAAACGCAGCGGATATATCAAGGTTCGGTTCGGCAGCCGCGACGACGGGACATGCATTCTGACCGTGGCGGATGACGGCATCGGGATGCCCGAGCAGTTCGACTTCATCGAAACCAGATCACTCGGTCTGCAGCTGGTGCGCGATCTGGTCGAGCAGTTGCACGGCACTTTCTCGGTTGATCGCACCGGCGGCACCACCTGCACCCTTACATTCCAGGCTGGCCGTAGCGCGAGGCTTGCGCCATGACAACGCGCGCCCGCGTGATGGTGGTCGAAGATGATCGCATCGTTGCCCGCGATATCAGTGAGCAGCTCGGCCGGATCGGTCATTCCGTGATCGGGGTGACCGCCCGCGGCGAGGCGGCCGTTGAGCTTGCGATCAGCAATCGCCCCGATCTGGTGCTGATGGACATCCGTCTGGAAGGCGAGATAGACGGCATCGATGCCGCCCGGCAGATCCGCGCCAGATGCCAGATCCCGGTAGTGTTCCTCACGGCCTATGCCGATGACGAGACGGTTCGGCGCGCCAGTCAGGCCGAGCCGTTCGGCTATCTGCTCAAGCCGTTCGAGGATCTGCAACTGCGCACCGTGATCGAAATGGCCCTGTACAAGGACCGCGCCGACCGCAAGCTGCGCGAGAGCACGGCGGCGCTTCAGGTGGCGCATGCGGAGCTGGCGCGCATGTCGCGGATCACCACGATGGGGCAGCTCACCGCGTCCATTGCGCATGAAGTCAATCAGCCGCTGATGGCCGTTGTCATGAATGCCGAGGCCTGCGTGCAATGGCTCAAGGGCGAGAAGGCCAATGTCGGCGAAGCCCGCGCTGCCGCGGAGCGGGCCATCGCGGAGGGGCATCGCGCCGGAGCGATCATCCAGCGCGTCCGCGCGATTGCGCGCAACGCACCGGTGGTGTTCGAAGAGCTCGACCTGAACGAGATGATCGAAGGCGTCCTCTCGATCGTGCAGCCGGAACTGTCGCGGCGGGGGATTGCGCTGGAAGTCGATCTTCAGCCCGACCAGCCATCGATCATTGGTGATCGGGTGCAGCTGCAACAGGTAATGTTGAACCTGGTATCCAACGCGGCGGATGCCATCAATTCATCGGAGAATCTACAACGGCGTGTGACTGTTGTGTCGGCGATGGACCCACTGGGAGAGGTCTGCGTCACCGTCAAAGATGCGGGGGTGGGTATCGACCCCGATCATCTCGATATGATCTTCAATCCGTTCTTCACGACCAAGCGGGATGGCATTGGTATGGGGCTGTCGATCTGCCGTTCCATCATCGATGCCCATGGCGGAAGGCTCTGGGCGGAGCCACGCGTGCCCACTGGCACGCGCTTTCGCTTCACGCTGCCGCCACATACGCTGCAGGTGGCACCGTGATCGCAAACCCGGAGCCAGTCACCGCAGTTGTCGCCGTTATTGACGATGACAAGGGTATTCGCGAGGCCCTGGACGGCATGCTGCGCTCTGTCGGTCTTCAGGTCGAGTGCTTTGCCTCGGCGCAGGAGTTCCTGACCAAAGACGACCGGGACAAATTTGGCTGCATCGTTCTCGACGTGCATCTGCCCGGCCGCAACGGTCTCGATTTTCTCGATGATCTGGCTGCCCTGCGTGTCACAACGCCGGTGATCGTGATTAGCGGCTTTGCCGATGTGCCGATGTCGGTGCGGGCGATGAAGGCCGGCGCTATCGAATTCCTGACCAAGCCGGTTCGCGCGATGGATCTTCTCGCTGCGGTTGAGACGGCCGTGAAGCGCGATCGTGCAATGAAGCAGGCGGCCGAGAAAATCGCTGGCCTCAAGGCGGATTTCGAGACGTTGACGGTCAGGGAACGTGAGGTGTTCGCGCATGTCGCCGCCGGCTTGATGAACAAGCAGATTGCGGCTGCGCTGGACCTGAGCGAGGCCACGATCAAGCTCCACCGCGGCACGATGATGCGTAAGATGCGGGCGAACTCGCTCGCTGACATCGTGCGGATGGCCGACCAGTTGGGATATGAGCCTCCATCGCTCGCCTAGACCAAGGTCTAGTCAGCCTCCACCATGCTCCAATTGTCTGTCCGCATGCAATTCCGCATTCTGGAATCATGGAGCCGCAGCCATGTGCGTGGCTAAACTGAAATCTGAGGTAGTTCGTTGGGACGCATGAGAACGTCCGGGCGATCTGCAGCGTGCAGCGATGGGGGTGCATGATGGCGGGTACCCGAATTCCCGACGGTGCATCATATGCCGGACCGATCCACATGCTTGAGCCGTTGCCTGTTTCGCTGAAGCCGAAATCGAAGATCGATGTGTTCGGCTGTCCCGCCAGCAAACTCCACCAGGATCAGGAGCTGCGCGGCGCGGGGATCAAGTTTTTCCGCAAAGGGAGCGAGGATCCGCATCTCGGGCAGGTCGTGACCGCAGCCGACGATCGCGGTTTCCTGATCGGCATCTCGCAAGGTCGTGGTCATCGGCGGCGTGTTTTTCACGAGCATCACGCCACGGGCCAGGAGTTCGAGGAAGGCTCGATTTATATCCGAAACCTGGCGGATGATTATCGTGCCGATCTGCGCGGCGCGTTCGATTTTCTCCTGATGGAGGTGTCGCGGCCGTTCTTGATCGAACTGGCGCAGGAGCATGGGTGGCGCGGCGCGGTCGACCTTGCGTGCCACGCCGGTGACACTGATCCGGTCTTGTTGCGGCTCGTCAGCGTGGTCGAGCCCTTTCTGCAGAAGAGTAGCGAGGCGAGTCCGTTGTTCCTCGACCAGCTCGGAACGACGATCGGTATTCATCTGATCGAGCGATACAACAATGCGACCAGTCTCGAAGCCACGTCGCAGGGCGCGGCGTTATCGCGGCCGCAACTGGCGCTCGCCATCGAAATGCTGAGCAGCAACGCTGCCGGCAATGTGCGGGTTGCCGATGTTGCCCAGGCCTGCGGGTTGTCGCGCGGCTATTTCATTCGCGGCTTCAAGAAAGCGACGGGCAAGGCGCCTCACCAGTGGATCCTATCCCAGCGCGTCGAGCAGGCCCGAGGCCTTCTGATGAAGACCGATACGCCGTTGGCTGATGTCGCACTAGCTTGTGGCTTTGCCGATCAAAGCCACTTCACCCGCGTCTTTTCCGCCGCGACCGGACTGCCGCCGGGGGCATGGCGCCGCGCGACCGGCAATGCAGGTTCCCCAGCGATTTTCTGAAGAATGCCCACCGATATCGCGCAGGGTGGTGAAGCCGCGCATCAGGGTCCTTTCAGCCTCCGCGCTGGCGGTAAGGTGGATGTCGCCGACCAGACTTGTGCGCCAATCGGCGCCCGTATCAGCGTTGAAATGGCAAATGGCATATGGGTCAGCAGTGCGACTGCAGACGCTCAGTCACAATGAATCGACAGAGCCCGATCCTCAAGAAAGCCCCCACGTTCGTTGTGCGATATGGCAAGCGCCGCAAGCACTGTACGGTTGTTGATTTCAAGCTTCTGATAGATGTGATGGAGATGTTGCTTGATGGTGCCGTCAGCAATATTCAGCCGCCGCCCAATTTCCTTGTTCGACAACCCTTCAGAGACCAGGCGCATGATCTGACGTTCGCGCTCTGTCAGCACCGCCAGAACACTCTCCGTGATCGCGATACTCTTTTGCTCGGAAGGTATAACGTGATTGACCGCGGGAAGCGGCAATAGCCTTTGGCCGGCCGCGATTTCCCGCAAGGACTGCACCAGGGGGTCGAGCGGCATGTCCTTCAGGATGACACCGTAGGCGCCAGCAGCAGCCGATAAAGCCAGTTGGCGATCTTCAACGACAGCGGTGAAAAAGACGACCCGCGTTGAAAGCCCCTCGGAGTTGGCGATGGCAACGATTTCCAGCCCGGTCAGGCCCGGCATTGCGATGTCTATAATGGCGATGTCCGGCGTTAAATTTCGAATCGCTTCGATACAGCTCGGGCCAGTGCTGCAGCACGCGACAATCTTGAAGCCGTTTTGCGCTTCAAGCACGCTCGTCAAACCTTGCAGAACCACAGGATGGCGGTCTGCGATCACGACACTGGTGCAACGCATGGGCGGTCCTCAGCCTAGCCCCCCAAAACTTAAACTCCACGCTACCCCGGATATTCCCTTCTTAGCCTAATTTTCGGGAGGCTCAAATTCGTTACGCTACATCGCAACGCAACAACGAAAACAGATCGCAACCTTGGGTGGATATGTCAGGAACTGTCACTCAAGGGTGGATTTCCATATGACGAAGCACGCACTCCCTTTGCGGAGTCTGCGGTGATTTCCCCGTTTACTATTATGAACGACATCCCTCAGTACCGGCCGATCGCCTATAACTAAAGGTATATAGGGAGATCGGGAATTCGCATCTAACATTCATAAAATCGTCTCAAACGAGAAGGGAGGCTTCTTCAATTCGACGACGAAATGCTTCTAAAAAGACAGAGTTTCTTGCCGACTGAAAATATTCCAATGCCAAAATTTCTGCCGAAGAAGCGGGGCTTAACCGCCGACAGATCACCAAGAATGAGCTGAATTTCAATCGCTCCGTTTTTTTAAATCAGTTTGCGTATGGTTGGGAGGGTCGCGATGCGGAGGCAACAGTCTTTTTTTACAATTCTCGTTGGGAAAAATACTTTACTCAGAGAAGGTCTTGCCAGGATTTTACGCTCAGCAAATTTTCGTATCCTAGCCTCAGTATCAAGCGTGGATGATTTGCTCCCGGGTCAACCGCAAGCACACCAGCCTCTGCTTCTTATTGCTCACACCGGCGATGATTTTGACGCCGCGATTGAACAAATCGAACTTTTCAGGGACTACCATCCGGGCGGGCGCATTGCGATCGTGGCCGATCATTATCGAATGGACGAACTGGCTTCTGCGTTTCGGGCAGGTGCCAACGGCTACTTTGTCAACGTTATGACCTGCGATGTATTCATAAAATCCATCGAACTGATAATGATGGGTGAAACGATCTTTCCTCCGGCATTTCTATCATCTGTTCTTGCTCCCGAAGGCAGTCACCCAGGCGAGCCGGGCGCGCGCGACCAAAACAAGACGCAGGCGATTCTTATCGCTACAGAAGATATGACCACGCCGCAGCTTTCTCCGCGGGAAAAATCAATTTTGCACTGCCTGATTGAAGGCGCCTCCAACAAAAGCATCGCGCGGACGATCCATATCGCCGAAGCAACTGTAAAAGTCCACGTCAAGGCGATCCTTCGCAAGCTCCGGGTCCAGAATCGGACACAGGCAGCGATTTGGGGGATGAACAACGGATCACTGGCAGAGCCGGCAAACAGCAACTCTCCGCCTTTAGCTGGCGATTCGAACGGTCGGCTTTCAAATCCCGTTGCGATGATCTCCGAGATCAAGAAAAACGAGACGCCAGTGCCACTAGGTGTGATCAACCACGAGCCAAATCATATTGAGGTCTCGCGCATCGACGGTCTGATCCCTAAGGGCATCAACGGAAAGATCTGCGGCACGGCACGAATCGGCAAATAGTGAGCGATTGTTGACGCAGGCGAGCAAGTCGCGCCGATCGATGCTTGTCGGAGCGTGGCACTCACGCCGGTGAATCATCGAGCATGGACACGTGAGGCGCTGACGATCGCGCGTGTCCTTGCCGATGCGATTCAATAAATTATTCCAGCGATCTTCGGCGACGGTTAGTGCGATGTCGCTCGCGCGCGTGACGGATGCCGGGCGTCAGTTTTTAACAGGCTTGCTGAAAAGCCGGCTCGTTGCGTTGTCGTCGTCATTCCAAGCGCCGCGATATCAATCGTGCCTCGCGATATCACGCGTCAGCGATGTAGCCGAAGTCCGATCCGGTCTGTCCTGTCCCATCATGCGCCACTGCGAGCTGCAGTATTGCCGCTGCAATACGGTGCTCGCGTGCAATCCAACTATCATTCCGACATCTCATGCAAACGCACGAAGACGCGTGGATAGTCAGCGTCTAGTTTTCTCGTCAATGGCATTCCGGTTCGGCCATCAGCGCCAGATCGGGCTGTCGCGTTGATATGATGAACGATTGCGCGCTTCAGCAACACAGGAGGATAATATGAAGGCTGTCATCCAATGCGGCGGAAAGGGAATGCGCTTGCGTCCGCATACATCCATCTTGCCGAAACCGCTTATGCCGATCGGATCGCGGCCCGTACTCGAGCTCCTGCTCAAATGGCTCAGGCGAAATGGGATCAGAGAAGTCTTCATCACGACTGGATATCTGGGCCACCTTATTCGCAGTGTTTGCGGCGACGGCAATCAGTGGAACATGCAGATCGTTTACACGCAGGAAGTGGAGCCGCTTGGAACGATCGGCCCGCTGTCACTTCTGCGAGAACAACTCGACACGCCGTTTCTGGTCCTCAACGGCGATGTGCTGACGGATCTGAACCTCAGTCAGTTTGTGAGCTGTCATCGACGGCACCAAGGTCCCCTCACCATCGCCACCGCCACACGTCCTACCAAGATGGACTTTGGCGTGATCGATGAGACGGGCGGTTGCGTGACCGGATTTCGCGAGAAGCCTGAACTGTCGCATCTCGTGAGCATGGGCATCTACTGCATGGATCCCTCGGTGCTGGATCGCATTCCGTCAGGTGTTCCATTCGGCTTCGACGATCTGATGGCCCAGATGTTGGAAGAGGAAATACCCGTGAACGTATTCAAGCACAACGGCATGTGGCTCGACATCGGGCGGGTGGACGACTTCCTCAAGGCTCAGGATATTGCATGGGACGAGCAGTCGCCTCCGGCCTTCGTGGCAACCGTTGCGGCGTGACCAAGACGCCGCTTGTCACGTCTGTTGCCCGTGCCGCTCAAACGTTTCGTTGAATCCGGGATCGGAGAAAAGCACATGCTATTGGTATCAGAGCCAGTCCTGGGTTCGGACGAGCAAACAGCCCTAGCCTCTGTCATCGAGAGTGGCTGGGTCACGATGGGAGACCGCGTCCGCGAATTCGAACAAGCGTTCGCCCATCTTCATGAGGCTGAGGATTCGATCGCCGTCGGCTCGTGTACGGCAGCCCTCCACCTCATCCTGCACGCGCTCGGCATTGGACCGGGCGACGAAGTTCTCGTTCCATCGCTGACCTTCGTCGCCACGGCCAATAGCGTTCTCTATGTGGGAGCGCGACCGGTCTTCGTCGATATCGATTCAGCCGAGATTCCGTTGATGTCGCTGGATGATGCTGAAGCCAAATGCACATCGAGAACCAAAGCGATTATTCTCGTCCATTTCGCTGGCTACCTCGCGCATCGCGACACGTGGCAGTCCTTCGCTCGTCGCAAGGGCCTGCTCCTGATCGAGGATGCAGCTCATGCGCCCGGACTGGCCGCAGTGGGGACCTTTGGCGAGGCGGCAGCATTCAGCTTCTACGGCAACAAGAACATGACGACCGCCGAGGGGGGCGCCATTATCGCCCGCAGCCGCGCTTTGAGGGAAACCATCAGGCGAGCACGGTCTCATGGCATGACAAGCAGCACGCGGCAGCGCCTCACCAGTCGTCGTCCCGATTACGATGTTACGATCCTCGGATTCAACTATCGTATGGACGATTTGCGCGCTGCCGTCGGCCTTGCCCAACTCAAGAAGCTTCCGGAATGGAATGACACCAGGCGACGCCTGTCGCTGTGCTATCGTCAGTTGATGGCGGAGCATTGCCCAGCGGTGATGATACCCTTCGCGAATCCTTGGCCATCGGCGCACCATCTGATGCCGGTCGTCCTGCCGACGGCAACCGATCGGCAGCCCGTGATCGATCGGCTACGCAAGCGCGGCATACAGACCACCATTCACTATCCCGCGGTCCACCACCTGACATTCTACAGAGAGCTCTATCCCGATACATTCTTGCCGCGCACCGAGGAATTTGCCCAACGGGAGCTCACGCTGCCGCTGCACCCCCGGATGAACCCGGCCGACGTGGAACAGGTGGTGAATTCCCTTGCGGCCGCACTGGGCACGGAGTTTCCTTTAGGGGCAATCGCGTAGCCATGCGCGAGGCAGCGAACCAGCTCCTGGCGTCAACTCCTGTTACGCAGGTGGGCTTGCGGCGCGCCCTTGATATTCTGTTTGCCGGTGCTGCGACAGTCACTCTCGCTCCTCTCTTCCTGATCGTAGCACTCGCTATCTGGATCGAAGGAGGAAGGCCGATTTTGTTCTCGCAACTTCGTCTCGGGCAAAATGGACGACCATTCCGCATGTACAAATTTCGCAAGTTCAGGCCGGATTGCGACCGGCATGGATGTCCGCTCACAATGGAGGGAGACGGCCGCCTGACTAGAATTGGCCGCATCCTCGCAGCGAGCAAGCTGGACGAGTTACCGCAACTCTGGAACGTTCTGCGCGGCGACATGGCGCTCGTGGGACCGCGGCCTGAATCGCTCGCATTCTTCGATTGCTTTCACGGTGGGTTCGAGAAGCTTCTCGACCACAAGCCCGGTCTTGTTGGTCCGTGCCAGGTGATGTTTCGACATGAAAGCAAGCTCTATCCCGCTGACGTTGCGGCTGTGGATTTCTATCGACAAGTTCTGTTCCCGACCAAGGCGAAAATCGATCTCGCTTATTTCCCGCGCCGAACACTGGCTTCTGATCTCGGCTGGATTGTTCGTGCGGCCTGGGCAATCGCGGTGGGATCGTGGACCGAATGCACGCCGAAGAATCAATCGGAAGACTCTGAACAACAAACCGGACATTGACGGCCATGAATTACCTTGGTGCCAGAATTCTCGTTACGGGAGCCGACGGTTTCATTGGTTCGCACCTGACCGAAGCGCTTGTTTCGGCAGGAGCCAACGTTACCGCTCTTGCCCAGTACAATTCCTTCGATAGCCATGGTTGGCTGGACGATCTGCCAGACTCGACTCGAAAGAAAGTCAATCTCGTTCGCGGCGACATCCGCGATGCGGCTTTCGTTGGTCGCCTCGTACCCGGCCACGAAATCGTCTTTCATCTCGCGGCACTGATCGCGATCCCCTATTCCTACGTCGCTGCGCAATCCTACATCGAAACGAACGTGCTCGGCACCTTGAATGTGCTCGAAGCGGCGCGGCAGTACGGCACCGAGCGGGTCATTCATACGTCGACCAGCGAGGTCTACGGCACGGCCATAACAATGCCGATCGATGAGACTCATCCGCTGCAGGGACAATCGCCGTATTCAGCTTCTAAAATAGCCGCGGACATGATGGCAGGGGCCTTTGCGAAGTCGTTCGGCGTACCGGTCGTCATCCTCAGACCATTCAATACATTTGGGCCACGACAGAGCGAAAGGGCGATCATCGCTGCCATCATACGGCAAGCGCTAGACCCTTCCTGCCCCGCGATCATGATCGGGGATGCAACGACCGTGCGCGACCTTACATTCGTCGCGGATACGGCAGCCGCGTTCATGGCTGCCGGGCTGGCCGAGGGCATCGAATACGGCCAGCCATATAACGCAGGTAGTCAGCGGGCGATCATGATCCGCGACCTGATTGATGTCATCGTCGACCTTACTTCCAGCGACAAGCCTGTGCTTCAGGATGAGAAGCGTCTGCGACCGACAAATTCGGAAGTGCGAGCGTTGCTCGCTGATTGTACCCGCTTCGTCCATGCAACGGGATGGTCACCGCAGGTTACGCTGCGGGAAGGGTTGGAACGGACAGTGGACTGGTGGCGTCATCGCCTTTCGGGAAAGCAAGTCCGGCGGCAGAGGGATTTCATCACATGATGGCCCGGCTGGGTTATGCCCGAGCTCTCCTGTGCTGTGGCGCCCTTGTCTTGCTCGCTTCCTCAAGACCCGCCTCAACCGAATCGCTCGCAAACGCCCAATTCCTCCCGGCGCCCGCCATGGATTTGCCTGGCTATCTCGCGCCAGCCGCCGACGCATCCCTCGGTACGACCTTTGTACGTGTGACCACGCCTGACAGTCCGATGGGAAACGGCATGGTTTGCAAGCGTTCCTACTGCACTCATCGCTATTCGAGCGCGCAGGCGTGGAACGCCAACCAGAGCCTGCTTTTGATTGTCAACGGCTGCAATGGCCTGTGCTTTCTTGATGGGCGCACTTATGCTCCACTGTTCCGGCGACAGCGCGGGGGTGAATGCGAATGGCATCCGCAAGATCCGGAGCTCATGATTTGTGTCGCCGGGCGCCGCATTTCGCGATGGTCGCCGCGAAGCAACGCCGAAGACGTAATTCTTGAGACTGAAGCATATCGCGAGCTTCAATTCGGCCCCTACAAGGGCAATCCCTCATGGGACGGCAACCGTATCGTGGTGCGCGCCATCAGCCAACAGGGCACGCTTGTCGCATTTGCGTTGGATCTTTCGGACCGCCGGAAATTTCCCGACATCGACTTGGCGCGAATTCCCGGTAAAAACAGCTATTGCGGGATCTCGCCGCTGGGCAAGCACATATTCTGCCAGCAGTCTCTCATTGACTTCACGGATCAAGCATTTGTCTTCAGCATTGAGGGCGATCTCCTGCAGAGCTGGACCGAGCATCACCGGCCCGGCCACGGCGACATGACTGTCGATATCGATGGCTATGAAGTTTATGTAGGCATCAGCAAGTCGGCGCCCGACAAGTATCAGGTCATCAAACGGAGACTCCAGGACGGACAGGTCACGGCGCTCGCTCCCTATGGAGAAGCTCAGCATGCATCGATGCGAGCGATACGCCGTCCCGGCTGGGTCTTCATGAGTTATGCCGGCGCCGCGCTCGCTCCCGCCGGCGGTAAGAAAGTAGCTCCGTTCGCTCAGGAAGTTATCGCACTTAAAATCGATGGCAGTGGCGAGTTTCGACGTATCGCGCATACGCGCAATGCTCCGTATGACTATTGGAGCGAAACGCATGGCTCACCTTCTCCTGATGGATCGCAAGTCATCTGGTCGAGCAACTGGGGGCAACGAGGCGGGCCGGTATTTGATTTTGTTTCCCGCATCGACTGGTCTGATCGAGACAGCGGAAACGACTTAGCGCAAGGAGATCGTCATGAAGGGCAACAGGCGCAGTAAGACTTTCAGCTATGTCTCCGTCAGCTTCTGGGCAGGAATCGTTGTCTTGGCGGGCAGCGACGCTTGCCTTGGAGCTCAATACAGCCTCGCGCCGGGCGATACTGTCGAGGTATCCGTCGGTGGAGCGCCTGAACAGCGCAATAGAGCTCAGATCCAGATTGACGGCACCATTGCTCTTCCCGGGGTCGGTACGGTGCCGGTTGCTGGTCTGACGCCGTCGGAACTACAGACCCGCATGGAGACGCTGCTGCAGTCCAGGATTCTGCGTCAGCGCTCACCGGATGGGCGCGAGCAGGCGCTCGTCATCAAGCCTGGGGACGTGATCACTAGCGTCGTGGAATATCGACCGATCTACGTCACTGGCGATGTTCTCACGCCCGGACAGTTGGTGTATCGCGCGTCCATGACCGTACGCCAAGCGGTTGCGGTCGCCGGGGGCTTTAGTCTGTTGCGTTCTCGCGGTCAGATCGGTGCCGTCGATCCGGCGGATCTGTTGCGCGATTACCAATCTTTGTCGACCGAGTACATCAAAGAGTATATCCACGTGATCCGCACCAATGCGGAACTCCAGGGAAATGACAGCTTCGATCAGAAGATACCCAGCGAAGTATCTTTGCCGGCCTCCGTCATCGAGTCGATCATGCAATCCGAGGCGGCGTCGCTAAAGACCGCGCAAATCGACTATCGTAAGGAACGAAGCTTTCTGGAGGATGCTGTCAAACAATCGGAAGCGCAGCTCGTAACTCTCAGGAAGCAGCAAGACGGTGAGGAAAAGGGTGTTCAGGCCGATGAGGATGAGCTGGATCGGGTAGCCAAGTTGTTTGGCGCAGGATCATTGCCAAGCCCCCGTGTTACGGAAAGCCGACGCGCTCTTCTGTTGTCGTCGACAAGGCGTCTTCAGACGATGGTCGAAGTCATGCGGCTGCAACGTCAGCGCGACGACTTCGTGCGCCAGATCGAGCGGGTCGCTAATCAGCGAACCATCAATCTGTTGCGCGAGCTGAAGGATTCGACCGTTCGCATGGCGGACTTACGGGTTAAATTGCAGGCGTTGAGTCAAAAATTGCAGCCTGTCGGTGGTGCGGGAGCACTGCCTGTCGGAACCAGCGATCTCCGAGCAGAAGTAACGATCGCGCGAAAGGTCGGCCAGCAGTGGAACAGGATCATTGCATCAGTTGATTTCGATGTAGAACCGGGAGATGTGGTCGAAGTTTCGCTGCGCCCTTCGGGAGTAGCCAGCGCATCCAATTGAGCCATTGGCACAAGCGGGGGTACCCACAAAGGATACCGCGTTAACGATCTCTGGCCGGATACCTGCACAAAACTGCGCGCTGAGGCGCGCATCGCTTTTCCGGCCGACATTTCCTCCATGTCATTCAGGCCGCTAGAGGCCCCACGAATAGTAGACTGCCTCAGCAAAATGTGCAGTCGGGTTACCCCAATTTGAACATTTACATGGCTCGTTGAAATTGGAATGCTTTCCCTCCGATCAATCCTTGTCATTCGATTGAAGTAGTAGGCGAAGGGAATGACGACATGTTGAATTTGAACCAGAGTGCCACATTGCCCGGCGCAATTGCATCGCTTCATCCCTGCAGGGAATCCATCTTTAACATTTCGAATCGTGCTCCCGCTATCCGGCCAGAGGCTGATCCAGGCAAGAAGCCCGACCTTGGCGAACAACGTGACGTCCTACACGCAGTTCTGGCGCGTATTGGCTGCGGGCAAGTTCTGCTCAAACGTGGCTGCGTGCTTGACGTCAGCGCAATCGGACGTGCGATATTGGAACGCGAATGCAACCTCACCACTAGCCCTGAAACGCTCTACAGCGCCGTCAAGCAGCTGGTGAGCCGCGCGGGGGCCCAAATTCCCGTTGGCTCGACATCATGGCTCGCGACTTCCTTCAAGGAGGGCGTCACCAGCCTTGTAAGCCAGATGGTCAATGTTTGGACGGATGAGACCAGCACCATCATTCTGCTCGATCTCGACGCTCATCCAGAGCCGACGCCCCAGGCGCTCCGGTGTTTGTTCGGCTTCACAGCCGCGGAAACCCAGCTTGCAGTCGAATTGGCGCGCGGCCATAATTTGCTTGATATTGCTCGCGCCCGACGACTGAGCCGGACGACGATCCGTTCACACTTGGCCTCCCTGTTCGTCAAGACACAGACACGGCGGCAGGCGGAGCTGGTTGCATTACTCGGGCGTGTCGCCGTCCTGCCTTCTCCCGGTAATTGAGTCCGACGATAGGCACCCAGGCAAGCCTCCTTGTGCGTCCAGGCATAAACACAGCGCAAGTGAAACGGGTCGCCGACAGGCCCGCTTTGCTCCGACGTTTGAACTGAGTCCGGATCTGACGACGCGACGCTTCAGCTTGCGTACATCATGCCAAAATCGCTTCGGAGTAATCCTCGTGGTGTCGATGTCTCAATTCTTCGGGATCGCCTAGTACTTCCGACGCGGCCGTCATTCGAACGAATGAAGACACTTTGTGATCGCCTCGTAAGCTCACACCGTCCGCTCATATTCGATCTGTAGCCGATTCTTCGGATCGACTGAGCTGCATTCTGATTGCGACCGAAAGGATTAGCATGACGTTGCATGTGCTTTGTGTGGGAGGCGAGGATCATGCCCTGCGGATCCCATTTCTGGCAGCTTTGCGCAGTCGTGGCTTTCGGGTGAGCGCTGCCGGTACTGGCGCTGCACTCCCGTTCTCAAATAGCGGCATCGATTATCATCGCTATGACTTCAATAGATTCGGCGCACGGGTTGCTGATCGCCTAGCTGTCGGCCAGCTCTCACAGCTTGTGCGGGGCATTCGACCGGACGTTGTTCAAACGTTCGATACCAAACCAAATCTGCTTGCCCCTCTTGCGGTGAGAGGCGCAATCCCCATTGTGCGCACTATCAACGGAATGGGTTGGGTATTCTCCTCGGCACAGCTGAAAGCCCTTGCATTCAGGCCAGCTTACCTAGCGCTGCAGCGGTTGGCCGCTTGCTGGACCTCGGCAACGGTATTTCAAAACAAGGAGGATGGCGACTTTTTCCGCCGCTATCGTCTGCTTGGCAACAGCCCCGCTGTACTGATCGGAAGTTCGGGAATCGATGTCGATGCTTTTGACACAGCGCGGGCCCAGGCGCCGTCCACCGCACAACTTCGTAGAGAACTCGGACTCGGTGACGACGAAGTCGTCATGACTGTGAGCCGACTGACCGTACAGAAGGGCATACCCACGCTTCTGGATGCGGCGGCGATTGTCCGCGAAGCGCGGCCCCGGGTTCGTTTCGTGCTTGTCGGTCCAAGGGAGAGCGAAGGTCCTTTCGCCGTGGATCAGGCGTTGATCGATCGATACGCACCACACGTAATCGCTCTCGGTGCGCGATCCGACGTTCCTGCGCTTCTGGGGATTGCGAATGTCTTTGCCTTCCCGACGGAGTATCGCGAAGGAATCCCCCGTGTTCTGCTGGAAGCAGGATTGGCGGGTGTGCCTATTGTCGCCACGCGTATGCCAGGCTGCGGCGATGTTGTGGTGGAGAACTGCAATGGCCATCTGGTGCCGCCCCGGGACCCGCGTGCGCTCGCTGCAGCCATTCTCGATCTTCTCCAGCATCCTGCCCGCGCAAAGAACATGGGACAGCGCTCGATCGCACTCGTCCGCCGTGAATTCGACCTGAACGTCGTGGCTGACCGCTACGCGGATCTTTACAGGAGGCTGATTCTCACCGGGAGGCGAAGCGAAGATCCGGCTGCTTTATCTCGTGACATCCATGAAGATCGAAGGGTTAGCCAGCACGGCGGGAAATCACCATGATCGCCAATGCGCTTCTCTCTTTTGGCATCGTACTTACGACAGCTTCACAACTGCGCCTTCCCGGGATTCCGCTGGGTGTTGGCGAGGTCTGTCTTGTCCTGTGGCTAGCCTTCGTCTCATTGCGAGTCATCGTTACCGGCCAGATTTACAACGCGACAGCTTTGCTCCGAATCGGTGCGTTTTGGGCCTGTCTTGCACTCGCCCTGAGCATAGGGACATGCGTGGCCTATCTGAGCCAGGAGCTGGACCTTCCTACGATGTTGCACGACACCTTCGCGTATCTGTTGGTGGCAACTTTGACCTGCCTCATCGTCGCAACGATGGAAGCCAACGCTGCCCTACGTCAAACCCAATGGTTCCTGCTCGCTTTTTGGAACATCGCACTGGTCCTTCAGATTGCTGCGGGCTGGTCCATCATCAGCCTACCGTCGGTCGATCCATGGTATTGGGATCGATTTCGAGGCTGGGCGGAGAATCCCAATCAGATCGCTCTCTATTGCGCCGTTTTGACGCCGCTGTCTCTCAGCCTTGCCCTATGGGCCAAAGGGTTTGGCCGCATCGCGGCATCATTCAGTTGCCTGCTAACCTTCGCCGTCGGGCGCCTGACCAAAAGCGATACATTTCTTGTTGCGATGGTGATTGCCACCGCGATCTTTTCTTTGCTGCGTTTGCGCAGTTGGCTGACCTCGCCACAGCACAGACTGAATTTCCGGTCGATGGTCGCGGTTCTGGTCATCGCCGCCGCCGTCCCTCTGGCGCTCGCATTAGCACCGTATGCCGTTGCGACCGCCGATGAGTTTGAAGGTCTGGCAATCAGTCTGGCCAAGGACCGTGGCGGCGAGGCAACGAAGCGCACCGCGTCCCTGCGGCTGCAACTCTGGGAAGATGCACTCCATCGGGGGCTGGAAACCGGATCGCTCGGGCTGGGGCCAGGCCCGCATCTCGAGAAGCCGAACGTCGCCAATAACAAGGCGCTTCCAACTCCTTTCGAAGCCCATAGCACACTGCTGGATATATTTACGCAAGGTGGCCTGCTCGCTGTGATTGCCGTTTGCGGCCTATTCGCAGGCACGTTCATACTCATGTTCCGCGCGAAGCTCGATGCTCTGGCAGCATTGTTCGTTGCGCTGGCCATTTTCAGCATCAGCCATTTCATCTTGCGTCATCCCATTGTGTGGTTCGCGTTCGCTCTCAGTCTGATCCTCGGATCGGCGCGGGCCTCGCCGCCGCGCACGCGCATCGGAAGCTAGATCATGTGTGGAATCGCCGGAATTCTTCAGATGCCAACCGCTCCCCGATCCGCCGATCTGGATGCGATTGGCCGAATGACGAATTCTTTGCATCATCGCGGACCTGATGCCCACGGTTCGTGGTGTGATCGCGACGCTGGGATTGCATTCGGGCATCGCCGGCTCGCCATCGTTGACCTCACGGATGCGGGGCGACAACCGATGCTTTCCGAGAGCGGTCGGTTCGTCATCACCTTCAATGGCGAGATCTACAATTACTTGTCGCTGCGACAGGAGCTCCAACGCCTCGGCCAGAACTTCATCGGCGGCAGCGATACCGAGGTCTTGCTCGCGATGATCGAGAGATGGGGATTTGAGGCAGCCCTGGGGCGCAGCAATGGCATCTTCGCAATCGGCCTCTGGGATCGTCAGACCCGCACTCTCCATCTGGCTCGCGATCGAATGGGAAAGAAACCCCTGTACGTCGCCAGAACGCGAAACGCCGCTGTCTTTGCTTCAGAATTAAAGGCGATCAATGCGTTCCCCGATTTCCATCCGGAGATCAATCCGTGCGGGGTCGCTGAGTTTCTCGCCCGCGGCTGGTTACCGGACGAACATTGCATATGGAAAGACGTCTTCAAACTTCCGCCCGGCGGTATGCTATCCTTCAGCGCCGATGATCTTCTGGCATCGCGGGATGCAGCAGAGCTTCGGACAAAGACGCACACCTGGTGGTCGCTGACTGAGATAGCAAAGAACGGCCGAGAAAACCTCGTTTCCGCGGACGATTGCCAGCTCGTGTTGCATCTTGATGGCTTGCTTCGCGAGGCCGTCAGCGAGCGCATGGTTGCCGACGTGCCAATCGGGCTGTTCCTGTCCGGTGGCATCGACAGTTCAACTGTCGTCGCGCTGATGCAATCCCAATCCACCCGGCCCGTCCGCACGTTCACTATCGGTTTCGGCGAGCCGGCCTTCGACGAAGCGGCCAGTGCCGCGGCCGTGGCTCGTCACCTCGGCACGGACCACACGGAGCTACGTCTCACTCCCTCGGAGGCCATGGATGTCATTCCCGAACTGCCCCGTATTTGGGACGAGCCGTTCGCCGACGAATCGCAGATTCCGACACTGCTGCTATCCCGCCTCGCCCGCCGGGATGTAACTGTTGTCCTCTCCGGTGACGGCGGAGACGAATGTTTTGCTGGATATTCCAGGCATCTTTTGACCGCTCGTCTCGCTCCCCTCCTTAACTCCAATCGAGCACTTCGGCGAACGGCGGCAATGGGTGTGTCATTGCTCGCCCGCGGTTTGCGGGAGGACATCGCCGATGCGTTGCCTCTTCCAGGCCGTCTGCGACGGATGATCGGAAGCGACCGGATTAACCGCCTTGCGCAACTGTTTGCAGGCAGCGACGCCGGCGACATGTACCGGAAAGTCATGCGGCTTTCCGAGCTGCAATTGACCCCGGAGCAGGTCCCCGATTCGACTAAGGTGCCGCCGCTGGACGATCTTCTATCCGACTTCATTGTGCGGGACATGATCGGCTATCTCCCCGGCGACATTCTGGTGAAGCTCGATCGCGCCAGCATGGCGACAGGTCTGGAAGCGCGCTGTCCAATTCTTGACCATCGCGTCGTGGAATTCTCCTGGCGGCTGCCGAACACGGCCAAGGTGCGCGACGGACAGGGCAAGTGGATCTTGCGGCAGGTTCTCAGCCGTTACTTGCCACGCCACTTGATAGATCGACCCAAGCAGGGTTTCGACGTGCCTGTTGGCGCCTGGTTGAAAGGCCCCCTGCGCTCATGGGCTGCAGACCTGCTCTCCGAATCACGCCTTAACCGCCAGAATTTGCTGGACGTACAACGAGTCCAGAGCTGCTGGCAGGATCATCTGAGTGGCAATCGCGATCACTCGCGAATGCTATGGGCCGTCCTGATGTTGCAATCATGGCTGGGAACGATGGTTGAACAGAGTACGCCCCAATCGACAGACACCCTCGAGCCCGCACAGTAGAGGAGCGAGCTATGGAAGCGTTAGTAGGAAGACGCATTCGACCCTTGCAGGCGCTTTCGCCGGATATGGCAGAGGACGAACTTGGGCGGCGCCTGACGGAACAATCCCTGGCTTCAAATGATGGTCTCCACTCTTTGAATCGCGTGCTGGATAGCGTGCGGAAGTACAGACGGCTTGTCGTCAGGATGATCGTCGTCGGGGCCTTGCTGGCCGGAGTAGCCGGCTTTCTTATGTCTCCTTCTTACATCGCGACGGCGCAACTTGCTGTTGACGTCCGACAATCTGGCGCAGCCGATGCCCTGAATGTCGGTGGCGCGTCCGCAGCGCCTACACCGGCCGCTGAGGAGTCCACCATCGACACACATGTCACGGTGCTGCTCTCCGACGCCTACCTGCGGAGACTTCTCCCAACGCTCCGCGCTCTCGAGGATGCGAGGCATGGTGCTGAAACGGGGTCACAAACGTGGATGCAAAGCTTGCGCACGCTCTTTCGTCGTACATGGTCAGCAACCAAGGAGATGCTCCTTGGCAAGAACCATGAGCCCGATGACGGATCCGCGCTCGCTGCGCTAAAGCGCAGCCTGAGGGTTGGTCAGGAGCGGCGCTCCAGAATCATCGCCGTTACTTCTACGGCCTCCAATCCGCAACGAGCGGCGGAGATCGCCAATACGGTGGCACAATCGTATGTCGATGAGGTCGCGCGTCAGAAGCAAAGCGATGTCGAGTATGCTTTGAGCTCCGTCTCGGCACAGTCATCCAAAGTTCAGCGCGACCTGGCAAAGGCCGAGGAGGAACTAAAAGCTTCCCGTCTCGGCCAGTCCTCGCCCTCACGGGACGCCGCGCTGGAGTGGCAGGTCACAATGCTGGCGCAACAGTTCGAAACGCTCCTGCGGCGTCGGCAGGAGCTCACTGCAAAAGGTCTGACCGCGCAATCAGACGTCAGTATTCTCGCCACGGCCACGCCGCCAGAACGACCGACCTCATTGCACCCGTTACTTATGATTCCTCCTGCGGCAATTATCTTCGCTCTGCTGGCTTGTGTTCTCGCGGTCATATTAAACCACTTCGATCGGACCCTGCACACGGAAGCCGACGCAGCTGAGGCTCTGCGTATTCCATGCGCCGGACAGATACCTTCGATTCCGCTGGAGCCAGGCAAGCAGCCGCATTATGTCTTGGAGGAGCCTGCGAGCCACTATGCCAGAGCAATCCGCTCCATTCTGGTATCCATACTGGCCTCCGACCCGGCAACCCCACGATCGCAGCGTGTTGTCCTCGTCAGCTCCAGCATTGGTGGGGAAGGCAAGACCACGCTTGCATGGAGCCTTGGTCTTTACGCTGCCCGGCTCGGGTGGCGCACTCTACTCCTTGACTTTGGTCAATTCACTCGTCGACCGGGTGGCGAGAGCGCCAACTTACTCAGCGTACTGGCGTATGGTCGTCCACTTGCAGACGCGATCGAACATATCGATGAGTCCGGAATTGACTACCTGCCCGCTACATCGTTTGGGGGGCATCGGCTTCGGATTCTCGCCGACCCCAAGATTCCTTCGTTGCTCCGGCAACTGAGCGACACCTATGATTTCGTGATCATCGACGGGCCCTCGCTGCTAGAAGCTCCGGAAGCACGACTTCTGGCGAGTTGGGCAGACCACGTTTTGCTCGCCATTCACTCTGGAAGCACCGATCGTGAGGCGGCGCAGACCGCGCTGCGTCAACTTGTTCGGACGGAACATCTTAATCCCGCCCAGAACACGAGATTCTCGTCGGTCTTAACTCGCGTCGAACCGCCACAGCAGGACCAGTTCGGCGGGCAGCAACTGTTCAAGAGGACTTGGGGCGCACTCCGCCAGCGGTCGAAGAGAGCAATCACCTGGCGAATGTGGGGCGGAGACGCAATCGAATTGAAGCGCTCCGGATCGCCCAAACTGAACCCCCGCAATTGGTTGAGAAGCGATTGAGGGCAGCATGATTATCGAGACTTTCGGTCCACCAGGCGCTGGCAAAACAACCTTTAGTGAGGCACTCGCTCAACGCCTGCGCGACCGTGGGTATGAGGTCGACCTCGTACTTACGTTGCCGCATCTATCCAATCATCTTCTCAACTTTGGAGGGTTCCTCCCGGCGTTGCAGCGCGTCACCATCGCGATCTTTGCCACCATCGCAATCTTGTGCCGTCCTGTCGCAAATGCCCGAGGGCTACGTCTGGCGAAAGAGTTGCTCCAACTGATGCCGCCCGACAATCCCGTCTGGTGGATCAGGCTTAGCCAATACGTCGTTCGATTTTCCTGCGTGTGGAGAGATTCACACAAGCCGGATCGCATCGTCTTGTTCGACCAGGGCTTTGTGCAGATCGTTTGCACTCTGGCCCTGTTTAGCCGAGCGGACGAGAAGACGATCGCTCATGCCATAGGTATGCGGACGCAATCAGATCTATTGATTCGTTTTGATGCTCCGAGGGAACTGTTGGAACGGCGCCTCCATGAGCGAGTACGCCAGAAAACGTACATGGAGAAATGGTTCGACCCCGATGTAGGTACCTTTCTCAAGGCAAAGCCGATTACTGACTACGTTGGCTCACTGCTCGCGGCCGAGCATCAACAGATGATCTGCATCAATTCGCTCGATCCTAGCCTGATGTCCAAGGCTCTCGATCGTATCGAAGAGGAGGTCTCCAGCAAGTTCAGGCCCGACAGGACGGTCGATTTGTCACCTGGGGCAGCAGACGAAAGCTTGGAGCGCTGTGCGGAGAAATTCACACCACCTTTGCCGGCGCCCGAGATAATCGGAACTTTCACAGCTCAGGCTCAACCCGAGCTGGCTCGGCGCATGGCCAGCGCAAGCCTGTGGGCGTTCGTTATCTATGTGGGCGGCGCCGGGCTGACGTGCGTAGCTCAACTTGTCATTGCCCGTACGATAGGAGCGACGAGTTACGGTATCTATTCATACGTTTTGGCCTGGACGACCCTTCTCTCCTACATCGCGGGACTCGGGTTCAACACGGTTCTGCTGCGATATGTGCCGGCCTACAGTGCGACCGGAAAATGGCCATTGGCTCGCGGAGTCATTCAATTTGCATTCGGGCGGTCATTGCTGGTCGGGATGTTGATCGCGCTCTGTGGAATCGCCACCGCACTATTCCTGTCGGAGACACTTCATCGGGAGCTGACTATCAGTTTGGCGGTTGGCATGGCGACCGTTCCATTGGTCGCGCTTTACATTCTCGGTTCCGCTACGGTACGCGCGCTGGGTGGCGTCATTTCGGCAATCGCGCCCGAACGCTTCGTTCGGGACGGCCTTATGGTCGTTCTGCTTCTGCTTGCTGTGGCACTCAACGTCACGCCAATCGATGCGACAACAGTCCTGATAGCGTTGATGGCAAGCTCTGCCGTCACGGCAGCCATCGTCGGACTGAGCATGCGGAAGCTTTGGCCGCCACAACTACGCTCGGCGGTGCCGGCTTATGCGCCCGGCGACTGGTGGCATCTCGCCTGTCCTGTCATGATCCTGATTGGAGTTGAGGTTCTCATGAGCCGCGCCGGCGTGATTATCCTCGGCTGGACCGGCGATGCCCACGAGGCCGGCATTTTTGCACTGGGGTTGAATTTAGCTCTTTTTCTTGTTCTCCCCCGGATGGCAGTAGGGACTTTCTTTTCACCAAACGTCTCGAAGCTTCACGCTCATCGGAATGAGGCAGCGCTTCAGAGTCTGTTTGCCCGAGCGACTGTTCTGTCGCTGGCGGGGACAGTCGTGCTGGCACTTCCACTTTTGTTGCTGACGGTACCGTTACTCCGCTTCTTTGGCGAGGAATTCGTTGCGACAGCTCCAGTCGCCCAAATTCTCGTCGTTGGACAGATCTTTGCTGCTGCTACTGGTCCGCAGCAAAATCTTCTGACCATGACAGGGCACGAGCGGGCAGCAGCCGCAATCACAGCGATCGGAGCTGTCATGAACGTCCTTGCCTGTGCGATCGGCATTGCTTTTTTTGGCGTGATCGGTGCCGCCGTTGCGACGGCCGTGACGAATGTTGCCTGGAATATGGCAATGGCGATCTACATCTACAAACGCGTGAACATGACGGCCGGCCTGCTCTTTGCCGTTGTGGAGTTTCGTCGACCCGCCGCCGCCAAGTAACCCGGTAATTGGATAGAGGCCAGAAAATTGGTGCAGCCCTATCATTCACTCGAAGGACGCCAATAGCCGACTTGTTAACCTACGATGTTCGTCCCGCAACGGTGAGTACCGTCATGCAACTTCAAAGATTTCCCGATGGATCCTTGCCGAAACGCGCGAAGACGTTTGCTAGCCGGCGCGCACTTTCCGGAGATTTTGGAGATTCTGCAAAAGCTATCTGGATGACGCCTCCCGAATTTCCCCTCGACGCTGGTGGGCCTGTCGATCGTCCGTTCAATCGTATGGGGGCCGAATTTGCCGGCGTGCCGGCGATCACGCATCTGGATGCGGTGGTAAAGAAATTTCCAGGCAACGTAGCCATCAGCGATAACACCCGCCAAATCACATATTCGGATTTTCTGCTCAGAGTTTTGACGCTGGCGCAGGCGATTGCAGCGGTGGCTCCCGAAGGGCAGGCCGTCGGCCTGTTGTTGCGCCACTCGATCTGGCATCCGATCGCCATGCTTGCATGTATGGCCGCAGGGCGCCCCTTGGTGCCGCTCAATCCGCGCGATCCCGACCAGCGACTTGCCCACATCGTTGCAAATGCGCAGATTTCTGTACTGATCGGCCAGGGCGACGGTAGCTCAACCAAATGGATCGACGAAAACGGCCTGCGTTGGATCGATATTACGCGCGCCAACGAATTTTTCGGCGACACCGCGTCGCTTGAGCCGGTCTCGGTGGATGCACCTGCCCTCGTGCTCTACACGTCGGGCAGTACCGGCCAGCCAAAGGGCGTTGTGAATAGCCAACGCAGCTTGCTCCAGCGCGTCCAGCAATATGCGGATGCATGTCACATCGACGCTACTGACGTCTTCATGCCTCTGAGCGGCCCTACGACCATTGCGGGCACCAGAGAGATGCTCACGGCTTTGTTGACCGGCGCAAGATTGCATATGGCGGATGTCGAGGCCCTTGGCCTTCGCGGCGTGTTGCGTCAGATCCGATCGCAGCAGATAACGATCACGTATATCGTTCCTGCTCTCCTGCGGGCAGTGGTCGCCGCAAGCGATGCCGGTGACTTCGAATCGCTCCGGGTTGTCCGGATCGGCGGCGAGAAGGTGCTGTGGACGGATGTTGCACTCGTCCGAAAGGTCGTGAAGCCCTCCTGCTTCATTCAGATCAGCTACTTGTCGACCGAAACCACCGGTTCGCAGTGGTTTCTTCCCGACGACTGCTACGAAAGCGATTTCAGCATGCCCCCGGTTGGCTATTTGCTTCCGGGAATGTCGTTTGCCGTCGTCGACGACAACGGGATGCCTGTGCCCACCGGCGAGGTTGGGGAGCTGATCATCAAGGGCATGCATGTGCTGCTTGGTTACTGGGAGAACGGTCAGGTGCTTCCTGCATTACCCGACCCGGATGATAGCCATTGCCGCATCTTCCCGACAGGCGACCTTGTTATTGTCGATGCGCGCGGATTGATGCAGATGCTGGGACGAAAGGGGCGTCAACTCAAAATCAATGGACGGCGTGTCGAACCGGCTGAACTCGAGGTTGTCGTACGCAGAATTCCTTATGTAAGCGACGCCGTCGCGATCGTTACCGATTCAAACGAGCTGGTTATTTTTGCATCGCCAGGCGCCGAGGCGAAGGCAACATTCACAGCTGACGTTCGGGACGTCATCAGGCAGACGCTTCCGACCGCATTGCATCCCACCAGATTGCATGAAATCGCGGAGATTCCGCGCCTCGCTGGCGGAAAGATAGATGTCGCGAAACTCAAGGTGCTGGATGCCGAGAGCCGAAGAGGTCCAGCCCCACCTCAGCCCCCAGGGGCGGGTGAAGTGAAGCAAGCCGAAAAAATAGTGGCGCAGGTATGGGCGCGGATCCTCGGTACGACCGACGTTGCCAGCCGCTGGGACGAGGCAGGTGGCGATTCCCTCAAGCTTCTGCGATGCGTGATGGAGCTGGAAGAGCTGGTCGGCCAAGAGCTCAACATGGAAGCTTTCACGGTGGACATGAGCGCAGCCGATATGATTCAGATCGTCGCTGCAGGTGGCCGATCGCAGCGGCAACAAGCCGCCGGGGAACTCCTGCCTCATCTGGTGATGTTGCCAGGCTCGATAGGTTACGGTCCGAGTCTGGCGGCGTTCGGGGCACAGTTGAGCAAGACGGCTCATGTGATCCCGATCCGCTACCCGGATCTGACGTCTGCCCTGACCGGATGCGGCTCGGTCGACCACATGGCAACCTTGGCTCTGGAACAGATCAACGCCGTTCATCCTCGCGGCGACATACGTCTGATCGGCTATTCGCTGGGTGGCGGCGTCGCATTTGAAGTGGCAGCGCGGCTGATTGCGGAAGGCCGATCGGTGAAATTTCTGGGCATATTGGACACGAATATCGGCCCCCGCAGGAGTGATTATCGGGAGACCCTGTCGCGTACTCTGCAGAGAGTTAGATCACACCGGGTCACGATGTACCGAATGCTGTGCCGCGCTATTGCAAAATGCGTTGCTCGACTCCACTGGGAGGTGAAGTTCTGTCGAATTCTCGATGCGAGGATCTGGACGCGCTTGGCCGGCACCCGCTTCATGCTCAAGTTGGAGCTTGAGGAGATTCTCCGGATGCAGGAATTCGGCCGCTGGGTGGCAAGTGCCAAACCCCGCCTCCCTATCACCGGAACGCTATTCCTTTGCAACCGGCGAGGGTCACCAGCACATCTCGGATGGGACTCTCTGTTTGCAAAACTCGAGGTTATTCCGATTGCTGGCGGACACCTCGATCTCGTGATCGACCCGCATTTGACCGTCAACCGACCGGTCATCGAACGAGCGATCACGTCGTCCTGTTCCTGATCTTCGACCAACAGATCCAACAGTTTGGAACGAGGCGATGCAGATCGCAGAGGCCCCTCCGGATCAAGGTCGCAAGTAGCTCCAGCCTCGCTCTTGCAGCTCCATGATCCGTACCACTCCGGATTTGGTGACCTTGGCCTGCGGGATAAGAGGAATATCTTTCGCCTCAGTTTTTGTCATATTCTCGCGGGTGTTCCCGCATGCCGAAAAGGTCAGTTGTGGCATGGTTTCGCTCATGGATTTGATGCGCGCTTTGACGGGAGAGGTGTCATCTCGCAGCATATGCAGTCCGGGTCCAAAAACGACCACTTCGATCCCAACCTTTTGACCGATCTCGCTGTAGTGCTGAGCGACATTGCTGACATTGTTGAGAGCGAGATTCATTGTCGCGGGGTCATTGACGTCAACCTGTACAACGA
Organism: Tardiphaga sp. 709; assembly: GCF_032401055.1. NCBI lineage: Bacteria > Pseudomonadati > Pseudomonadota > Alphaproteobacteria > Hyphomicrobiales > Nitrobacteraceae > Tardiphaga > Tardiphaga sp. 709. The sequence continues at coordinate 3,930,601 of NZ_CP135529.1, forward strand.
GCCGATGGGGCTGCATTCGGATGGCGGCAGTGGTCACCTTGGCGTTGGCGTTCATTTTGGTAGAAGTCTTGGCAGACGTATTGATTTCCACAGCGCCGCTGGTTTGGGTGCTCAGCATCAAGATACCCGCCACGGCGGCCATGCTGGCGAAGACGACGAGCGATCTGTTCATGTTGTTTCCTTGAGTGTGCTGGGAGTGCGGGCTCAAGTGTGCGCGATAGCGTAATCGCGCGCGAACAGGCGGGTCAAGAATGGTTCAGACAATGCAGGCGTGATCTACTTAATTGCCGCGATTGGTGCGCCTACCTCATTGTGACTACTTCCATTGCTACATCGACAAACGGCCGATGAAGGCTGTGTCATGAAAATGGACACACATAAAAGCTCACCTGAGTTGTCACGATGTGGTCACAGGCAGTTGAGGCAGCATCGCATTGGTTACCGCAATCCAAAGCTGTTGAGGGCTCCCGCGCAACAGGCAGAACCGCTGCGCGTGCCTCGTCTGCGGTAGGAGCTTGCATTCTGTGGGTCCTCATTGGGGCTGCGGAGGATGGGCTATGCGGTGAAAGCCAATTTCGCGCGCAGTCCTCCGAATCCTCCCAAACACGGGAGCGGAACAGGGCTGAAGCCCTTGTACCTGTGCTTGTCGCGCCCCCCCGAGCAGAACTCAATGCGGCCCAGTCGACGCCCGAAGCGACCAGCACCACGCTAAGACACGCGCTTGATCAAGAGCGAGCCAGGGCAGACGCCCTTGCGAGTGAACTTGCGACCCTCCGGGCGGAACTCGAGACGGCGCGGGTGACAGGCAAGGAGTCTGCCCAGGCCATCGAGGTAGGGATCAGGCAAACGCAAGCGCTCGAACAGGAGCGAGACAAAACAATCGACCTCATGCGTGAGCTTGCCTTCCTTCGGACGGAACTTGACGCGGCGCGGATCGTGATTTCGAAAGCCGTGCAAGCCACCGAGGCAGAGATCAAGCAAGAGCAGGCGCTCGAACAGCAGGAGCGGCGGAAGGCAGACGCGCCCGCCCATGACCTTGCTTCCCTTCGGGCGGAACCCGATACGGTGCGGATCGCCGCTTCGGACGCCGCAAAAGCCACAGCGGCAGAGATCGTACAAAAGCAGGCGCTCGAACAGCAGCTCAAACAGCAGCAAGACGGAGCAGAAGCCTTCAAGCGTGAATTGATCTCTCTCCGGACGGAACTCGACGCGGCGCGCGCCGCGACGCCGGAGGCTGCGCGGATCGTTGAGGCTGCGAAGGTCGAACAAGAGCGCGCATCTGCAAAGGAGCGCAGCCGGACCGAGGCAGTCGCCCGCGAGCTCTCCTCGGCGCGCCAGCAGATCGAGGAGCATGCCAGCCGTCTCGCGGCGGCACACGCTGAGGTGCTTCGGGTGACGGAGGCCAGCAACACCACGGCAGCAGAGCAGAAGCGAGCTCTTGCCAGCGAGCGCGAGCGTGCTGACGTACTTGCGCAGGAGCTCGCTCTTGTTAAGAACCAACTGAAGGCTGGAAACCAGCAGCTTGCTGCCGTGAGTGCTTCTCAGACTCTCGCTTCGCGCCAACCCGCCCCTACTGGCCGGAACGAAGGCGCGGCGGAGCCCCGTGCGAAGACGACCGAGGGAAAGAGCGCCTTGCCGCAGTGGGCTTCCACTCAGGCCGTCGCTTCATATGCGGAACGATCGTCAGTGTTGGAAACGCCACCGCAAGCACGGTCGACCGCTCGCGAAGCCGTGCCAAGTGTGGAGCCGAAAGTCCCCGTGGCATCAGAGGCAACCGTGCTGGCGAGTGTCGCTCCCTATTCTGTGGCGGACGAACAGAGACTGCTTGTTCGGGCCAACGCATTGCTCCGGCAAGCTGACATCAGCGGGGCGCGCCCATTGCTTGAACACGCTCTTGGACATGGCAGCGCGCGAGCCGCCTTTATGCTCGCGGAGACCTACGACGCTCGCGTGCTGAAATCGTGGAGCGCACGTGGGGTCCTCGGTGATTCCAGAAAGGCACGCGAACTGTATGAAAAGGCACAGGCGGGCGGCATTGAGGATGCGAAGGCGAGGATTGAGTCGTTGAAATAGCTGCCAGCTCCTGACGCGTCAGGCCTAGATGGTCATTCCGAGAATGGAGACTCGCATGTCGCTCATCAAGTTCTCATTTGCCATGGCATTAGCGGCGTTCGGGCTGCAACTGGCTGCCAATGCCCAATCTCTCCCGACGCGCGAGACGCAGGCTACGGCGGCGGTGAAAAGGACCGAAACGGCCGCGAAAGAGCGCATCAATGCATGGACTGTCGGCCTCGCCGGCGGGCTCATTGAAGGGGCTCCGCTTCGTCTCGCGGCAGAGATCGCTCGCGTCGTAAATGAGGAGGATAAGCTTCACGTCCTCCCGATCGTGACGCGCGGAGCAACGGAAAACGTCAATTCGCTGCTGTATCTTAGAGGCGTTGATGCGGCGATCATCAACACGGATGCTCTTGAGGAATATAAAACTCAAGTTCCGTCTATCGAACGGCGCATCGTTTACGTTCTGAACCTCTTTCCGTCCGAACTGCACATATTCGTCCGCCCGGAGATACGGTCGCTCGAAGAGCTCAAGGGAAAAAAGGTCAATTTCAATACGCAAGGTACGGCAGCCGCCTATTCCGGTCCGCTGATCTTCAGTCGGCTGGGACTAAACGTGGAAAAGATGTTCATTCCGCACCAGGTCGCATTGGAGCAAATGAAGCGCGGAGAAATCGCGGCCGTTGTGTTTGTGACGTCAAAGCCCGTCGACGCCTTTCTGAAGGGACGCTGGGATCCCGGATTTAAGTTCCTCCCCGTCGAATACGGCGCCAAATTTGAGGACTACTATCTTCCATCGTCTATCGACGCGGCGGACTATCCGAGTCTGGTGCCGAAAGGTGAGCGGATAGCGACGATTGCAGTCCCCACCATTCTTGCAGCCTATAACTGGCCACAACAGTCTGACCGATACCGGCGCGTGGCGCGCCTTGTCGATCATCTGTTTGGTCGCTTCGACCGGTTGCAGTCCCCTGGTTTCGATCCGAAATGGAAAGAGGTCAATCTGCGGGCCAGCGTGCCGAGCCTCGGCCGGTTTAAGCCGGCGCAGGAATGGCTCGATCTTCCGCAAGCCGTAACAGCGGGACGGTCCCCATGAAGGACACGAGTACTCTCGGTCTGGCGGTGCTCTTGGTTATGAGCCAGACTGTGTGTGCTCAAACCGGTGGCGCCATAGATCGCCTGAAGACCTGCTCACAGTTTGAAGGCATGGAGCGCTTGAAGTGCGTCGATGAGCTGTTGGGGGAGATGACCGAAACCCACGCTACCACGCCGTCTCCAAGTCCGAACTGGATCATCAGCGAGACCACCTCTCCGGTGGATTATCAGCCGCAGATTGAGGCGCTGATGACAGCGCGCACAGCATCGCAAAATGCTGCCTCCGCGCTCGCCATCCATTGCCGCGCCCATCGCACGGAGCTGACCATTTCCACAACGGGATCCTGGAAGCAGGGCGCGGATGGCGAGATGAAGGTCGCGCACCGGATCAACGAAGAGCCAGTTGTTGAACAGCGCTGGCGGGCGTTAGAAACGGGGAAAGGTCTTGCCTTTCCAGGCGACGTTGTTCGCTTGCTCCGCTCAATGCCGGAGGGCAGCCAACTTCTCGTTAAGGTCCGCGTTGGGAAAGGTCCGCCATATGAAAGTACGTTTCAATTGGTCGGCTTGGATTCAGTCCGACGCAAGATAGCGACAGCATGCAACTGGCCCGCGCCCTGACCGACGCAGATGCTAAACGAGCGCAGGACAACGCGACCCTTGCGAAGATACCTGCCCGACATATCCATCGCCTTGCCGCACGCGCAGCTGCCCTTCGTATCCGCTCGTCCATTCAACGCTCCAACATCCGAAATGTCTTGGCATTGCGGCAACGACGGTTGTGCTGAACTGAACCAAGCCGCCGGCGAGGCCTCGGTAAGTCGCGACGCCGGTGGTTTTCTTAGTCCTCCCGCATGCCACGCCTTATCGCATCGGTCATCGGTTGCATGAGATAGGCAAGAACGGTGCGCTCACCAGTCGCGATCAGGACGTCGGCCATCATGCCGGGTTTCAGTTTCTCGCGAATTTTGTCGGGAAATTTTGTCACTTGTACTGAAACTTTGACTTCATAGTAAGGCTGGTGCGTGGCTTCGTCGCGAAGCGCATCGGCCGCCACCGAGAGAACTTCGCCGATGGCGATCGGCGTCGAGCGAGCCTTGAACGAGGGAAGCCGCACTTCCGTGGGCATGCCGATTTGTACGTGATTGACGTCGAGAGAGGATATTTTCGCGGCAACCACGAGGACGTCGTTGTCCGGCACGATCTCCATCAGGACGTCGCCCGGCTTGATCACCGCGCCTACCGTATGGACTTTCAGGTTGACGATACGCCCGGAGCGAGATGCACGCACGTCCATCCGACCGAGAACGTCTGCGGCCATGCGCAGCTTCTCGCGCGCGTCAGCGAGCTGAGCGCGGGTGTCGGCAAGCTTGCCGGTGGCTTCCTCCAGAACTTTCTGCCCGACCTGATTGATCTGTAACCGTGCTTCGTCGATGATCCGTCCGAAGCGCGCGATGTCGGCGTCGTATGAACCAATTCGGCCCTCAAGGTCGGATTTGGAACGCTCCAGAGTCGCAATCCGCGCGAACGGAACAATCCCCTGGTCGGCGAGCGGCTTGAGCTTGGTATATTCCTGCGCCATGCTGTCGAATTGCGCCCGTGCAGCCTTGCTTTGCGCAGCGTTTCCCTGGATTTGGCGCTGCGCCTGTCCGATCTTTTCTTCAAGGATCGAAACCTCGATCTTTCGCGCCGCGCGGCGTTCCTCGAACCGCCGCTTCTGGTCGCCCATGGCGCGCTGCGCGGAGGGGTCGGAGGCCTTCTGCGTCAGTTCGGACGGAAACGTGATCGTATCGGCTCCCTCGGCTTCCGCAAGCAGGCGCGCCTCCTCCGCTATTGCCGAATACACGGCCGAGCGCGCCATCTCCTCCCGTGCCCGGTCCTGTGTTGGATCGAGCCGCAACAGCACCTGTCCCTGTTCCACATGCGCGTCGCCTTTCACCATCAGGCTTTGGACGATGCCACCTTCAAGGTGCTGAACGGACTTACGATCGCTCTCGACAACGACCGAGCCTGCAGCCACGACGGCACCGTCGATGGAGGCCAGGCCGGCCCAACCACCAAACACAACGAAGGTCAGGAACACGATGCCAAAGCCGCGTCGCGCCGGAGTGTGCCAGTCGCCCGTTGGGGTGCCATTGTCGTTCCCGGGATTATTGTTCGGGAAGATCGCCAGCTTCGCCTTCGATAGCCAGGCGAGCAACCGTGTCTTGACCTCCGCGAAACGCTGCAGGACATCAGGCGACCGCAGTGCGCGTCCGCCATCGCTCAGGCGCGTGAGAAGGCGCGCCAATTCGTCGTGAGCAGCCGTCTCTGCTCGCAGCTTGGGTATATTCATCATTGTCTCGTTATGTGGACAGGCCGCACCGAACGTGGAAACGGCGCGTGGCGTGAGGGTCCGTGAACTCCGCGATCTTCTTCCGGCGCGATCCGTGTCTCGCGGGGCTTGGGCGCGGCCGTGTCACCAAGAAGCAGGGGGAGCAGCTCTTCGCGCGTGCCTGCGCGCCCGATGCGCCCGTCATGCATGAAAACAATCTTGTCGACCAATGAAAGGAGATTGGGTCTGTGATTGATGATCACGATCGTCACGCGTTGCTGCCGTAGCGCCTGGATGGCATCAGCCAAGGCGCGATCGCCGTCGCCGTCGAGATTGGCGTTGGGTTCATCGAGCACGACGAAGACGGGCCTGCCAAACAGCGCGCGGGCCAGTCCGATGCGCTGCCGCTGGCCGCCGGAAAGACCAGCGCCGTTTTCCCCGATGACGGTGTCGTAACCCTGCGGCAGCCGCTGGATCATGGCATGCGCCGAAGCCAGTTGTGCTGCTTCGACAACCTGTTCGTCCGAAGCGCCGTCGCGAAAGCGAGCGATATTGTCGCGAACGGTTCCGGCGAATAGTTCAACGTCCTGCGGCAGGTATCCGAAACTTTGGCCAAGGAAACTGGCCTCGAAATGCCGGATGTCGTTTCCGTCGACGCGCACGCATCCCTGCGCGGCGGGCCATGCTCCGACCAGCGCGCGCGCCAGAGAGGATTTGCCGGAGCCGGATGCACCGACGATCGCAACAACCTCGCCAGGTGACAGGCGGAAACTGACATCGGCAATCGCCGCCAGCTGTGATCCCGGCACCATAACGGTCAAGGCTTCGACTGAGATTTGGCCAACCGGGGGCGGTAACCGTGTCGGCTGTCGTTCTGTCGCGCGATTTCGCAAGGCCTCGTCGAGGCGGGAAAAGGAGGTACGTGCTGCAACGAACGCTCTCCACTGGGAGACGGCGGCCTCGACCGGTGCAAGCGCGCGCCCCATGATGAGTGAGGCAGCGAAGAGAACGCCTCCCGAGATTTCCTGGTGAATGGCCAGGTAAGCACCGACTCCCATAATCGCCACTTGAATCGCCATCCGCAGGAACTTTGAGATTGCGAGCAGTGTTCCGCCGCGTTCTCCCGCCCTGGCGCTTTCAACGAGTGCCTGTCCATGCATCGAGCCCCAGGCGGAGCGGATCGCTGGCCCCATGCCGAGGCCGCGGATGGCTTCCGCATTACGCAGCGAGGATGTCAGTCGATCCAAAGCGTGGAGGTTCTTGGCCGAGGCGGCCATCAGCGGCGCTTTGGTCGCGCGCTCATTGAGAAAGGCGAGCGCAAGAATAACGAGCGCACCCGTCAGGGCAACGAGGCCGATCGACGGATGAAGCAGAAAACACATGCCGAGAAAAATCGGAGTCCAGGGTACGTCCATCAAAGACGTGATCACGCCGCCGGAAAGAACGTCGCGCAATGTATCGACATCGCGCAACAGCTGGACATGACGCGAGCTCCCTGTGCGCACCGCCTGTGCAAGCGCCGTTTCGAAAGCTTCTCCTGAGAGTAGCTGGTCGAAGCGGATCCCGGTTTGCACGAGAACACGACTGCGGAAGTGTTCGAGTGCTGCGTAGCTGATGAAAAGCGCGAGTGCGATCAGCGAAAGCAGCAAAAGCGTCATCGCGTTTCGGCTCGTCAGAACGCGATCGTAGATCTGCATCGTATAAAGTGGCGAAACGAACACCAGAAGATTTATGAAGACAGACAGCCCGCCGGCGGCAAGCAGGCCGGGACGTATCTGACGGAAAGCGTCCGCAAGCGCAGGTGGCTTTGCTGAAGTATACATGTGTGCATCCGGGCCGCCCGAAACGGACGGCGCTAACGTTAGAGAAGCCATATGCGAAGAAGCGAGCGCGAATGCGCTCGTACGCAACACATCCCGCACTGCGCGAGACGGCATTCCTCTCGCGACCATACTGGCCGCGATGATCCCCAAATTGGGGGGCCATGAAGGCCCCCCAAGTCGCTTTCATATGTGCGGATCACCGCGCATATGTCGTTCTTTGTCGCAGACTCAGTTCTGCGGGCTTACCAGTGCCACGAATGGTGATCCACGTGATGGTTGTTGTGGAGGCTGGCGAGATCCAGATGCGGCGCCAGAGTTGCGTCGGTGACGTCGCTCGAAGCCGTATCGGTTGCAGCCGTCGCTGCCGCAGCTGCAGCGGGCGAAGCGGATGCCTGGTTATGATGACCAACCCAGGAAAATTTGTTCCCATCCGTGAGATGAGAGAAATCCAGCCTGTGATGGTGGTTGTGCCCGGAGTTGCCGACGTCGGTGGCCGGAGCCGTCGTCGTCGGCTCGGTGGTGGCCGCCGCAGTCGAGGTGTCGACAACGCTGCTGGAAGCGGTATCCGTTGCGGCGCTCACGGACGCGGTTGCCGCGGATCCGTGGTGATGGTGTCCACCTCCGGATGACGTGCTTCCATCGGTCAGCTGGGAGAAGTCCAGCTTGTGATGGTGGTTATGCCCGGAGTGGCCAGCGTTGGTGGTCGGCGCCGTCGCTGGCTCCGTGGTCGTGGGCGCAGTCGAGGTGTCGACCGATGAGGTCGAGTCCGTCGTTGTTGACGTATCGACCGACGCTTTGTCGGTAACGCTGCTGGAAGCGGTATCCGTTGCAGTGCTCACCGACGCGTTTGCCGTGGATCCGTGGTGATGGTGTCCGCCTCCGGATCCGGACGATGTGCTTCCATCTGTCGATTGGGAGGAGTCAGCCCTGTGATGGTGGTTGTGCCCGGAACTGCTGGTGTCGGTGGTCGGCGCCGTCGTCGTTGGCTGGGAGGTCGTGGGCGTCGTCGAAGGATCGCTCGAAGACGTCGTGTCTGTCGAGGTGCCGCTATGCGACGTGTCGATCGGCGTTGTCGGGCTGCTGCTCGACGTATCGACCGGAGTCGTGCTTCCAGTCGACGTTGACCCCGTCGTCGTGGTGCTCGTATTGTGCTGCAGGAATACGTTCTGGAGCTCTTGCGAGTTTTCGAGCGCCACGTCTCCGTTCTGCGATCCCCAAGCATAGGCGTAGTCGAATGCCGGATTGGGAACGACAGATGCCCAATGGTCGAGCATTTGCTGTTCCTGCGCGGCGGTCGGCATCACATAGTGGCCTCCCTGATCGGTGACCCAGTTGCCGCCACCGAACGTCTGAAAGACCGGAACGATGCTGGCATGCGGAATCCCGGCGGCTTCAGCCGCAGCGACAGCCTTTTCAATCATGCTGTAGTCGACTGTCCCACTACCCGACCGCACCGGATACGGATCGATTCCGAAGAGGTCGATGTGGGTGTTTTCCGGAGTGTACGTATTCGCGAAGCTGGGATTATCTGAAGATCCCATGTTCATCATGGTAATGAACGTCTTCGCGCCCGGAACGTTGGCGTGAATCCAATCGGACTCAGCCTTCAGGTTTGCAGCGGTCACGAGGGTATTCCACTGCCCCGTGGGATCTGGCTCATCCTTAAGGAAGAAACCGTAGACGTTGGGATTACCGATGTAAGGTTTCACAGCGTCGATGAAGCTCTGGGTGACGCCATCGCCCTGATCGAGCCAGACGAGGCCCTTCACACCTGCTGGCAAAGCGTTCACTTGCTCCACCGACGAAACGTCGGCGAGATTGAAGCCTGCCTGAGCTGGAGTGAAGTTACCTTGCGCGTCGATGTTATCGCCGGATGTGTAGTGTAATGTTGCCAATACCGTTCCCCTGTATTGTGTTGACGAAGCCCCCAAGAAACTTCGTAAAAGAAAGTGCAGGTACGTAACTACAGTTCTGCATTAGCTTCGATCGAAGCGCCCATGGATTAACGTTTGTTTACGTTTGAGGCGGGAGTTTGGCGCGGCTTTGGGCAAAACGGTGAGTTTATTGTGCTAAAACTTGGAGGCTGGTATCAGAGAAGTGGTAGCACGGTGCGTAACGCTTCAATCTGTTCGCAGCGGTACTTTTAGTAATCCCGACACGGTGAACTACACAAACGCGCGCATAAGTATCGCTGAGAGAAATGATACTCGGTGACGCGCGTTTCGCTTTCCTCTGCTGTAGTTGCACCCGCGACAACGACAGCAAGCGTCTCTCCGACCTCGGCAATGAACATTTCGAGCGTCGCGCTTCGGAAAGCCCGCTATGCCGACGTGGTGCGATCTCACTCCTTCGCCGGAAAAGCGTGCGCCAGTACCGGCCGCATTAATGCCGCGGCAGAACCTGGTTCCGTCAATGCACTTCAAGTGCTCGGGCAACTTGATCAATCTGCCGGCGTGGCTGTGCCACAAGCGTCACGATGCCGATTGTACAAGCTCAGGCATCAGCTGTTTTGAGCCATCAAGAAACACCCTCACTGCGTCGTTGACGATGTCGTCCAGTCGCTCCGGTGTCGGCGTGTCGTAGACGAAACGCCGGATGGCTATATAGAAGATGCGGCCGTGCAAACCCCAGAACATTTCGACCTCGCGCTCCGACAGCGGCACCTGATCGCTTGAAGGCAGCTTCAACTCGTGACGAAGCTCGCGGCAGGCGGGCTCGATGATCTGTTCGCGGACGATCTGAAGATAGCGCTTGGTGATGTCGAAGGATTTCATGCCGGAGAAGACGAAGATTCTCACCCAGTTGTATTCGAAGACCTGCTCGACATATTCGAGATAGAAGCGCGACAACCGTGCCTGCAGCGACAGCGTGCGATCCTGGATCAGGCCGGCCCACGAGGGTGACCAGCGGCTGAGATAGATCTCTTCATAGACGCGCTCGATCAGCGCTTCCTTGCTCGGGAAGTGCCGATAGATGGCCGAATGGGTGATGCCCATGCGTTTCGCCAGTTCGCGCGTCTGCCCGCCGAAGCCGTGTTCGGCGAAGAATTTCACCGCTTCGTCGACGATGAAGCGCTCGCGCTCCGCCGCGCGCATGTTGCGACGCGGTGGCTTTTCAACTGATTTGATGGGCTTTTTTGCCATTTTTGCTTCGCGTTGCGGGAGTTCTGAATAGCTCAATTCGAAAAAGAGACCAAATGGTCATTTTAAGTTGACCCGGGGAAATCGACGTGTTCTAGATTTCCGACCAAATGGTCACAACTGGACGTCCGCGAGACGTTTAGGGAGAAGACGTTGAAGGCGAGGGCGTTCAACTATGTGAGGGCTTCCACCGTGGTGGAGGCTTTGAAAGCGTTCGAGGAAGCCGGCGACGATGCGAGTTACATCGCAGGTGGCCAGAGCCTCGTACCGGCGCTTGCCTTGCGTTTGCAGGCGCCGCAACTGCTGATCGACATCGCGCATATCTTGACGCTTCGTGGCATCGACCTGCAGGGTGATTGGTTGCGCATTGGCGCGCTCACCCGCCATCACGAAGTGCTGACCGATCCGTTGATCCGCCGGCACGCGCCGCTCTACAGCGAAGCCGCGCCGCATGTGGCGCATCCGGCCATACGAAACAAAGGCACGCTCGGCGGCAGTATTTCACACGCCGATCCGGCCTCGGAATTCCCGGCGATGACGTTGGCGCTGGGCGCTGAGCTCGAAATTGCTGGCCGCGACGGCGTACGTCGCGTGCCGGCCGACGATTTCTTCCTCGATTTGTTTCAGACAGCGATCGAACCGGGCGAGCTTCTTGTCGCGATTCACGTGCCGGTGGTTCGACCAAATCATCGCTGGGCCTTTCACGAGCTTGCGCGTCGGCGTGGCGACTTTGCGCTGGTGGGCTGCGGCATTCTCACCGAATTCGTCGATGACGTCGTCAAACAGGTGCGTATCGCGTTCTTCTCTGTAGGCAGCACGCCACTGCGCGCCCGGCAGGCGGAAGAAGCTCTGATCGGCAAGAGGCTGGATCAGGCTGCAATCGCTGCTGCGCAGGCCGTTGTCGGCGACGATCTCGATCCGCCTGAAGACGAGCACACGCCGCCTGCCATGAAGCGCCATCTGGCGCGCGTTCTTCTCGGCCGACTGCTGGGCGAGATCGCGAGGCAGGGCGCATGAACGATCTCGTCCATGTCACCATGACGGTGAACGGCACTGAGGTGTCGCACAGCATCGCGCCGCGCATCACGCTAGCGGATTTCCTGCGCCAGACGCTGGAACTGACCGGCACCCATGCCGGCTGCGAGATGGGCGTTTGCGGCGCCTGTCTGGTTATTCTGGATGGCCGCGTCGTACATTCTTGTCTGACCTTCGCGGTGCAGGCAAGTGGGGCGGCCATCGAGACCGTCGAAGGTCTTAGCGAGCGCACTGCGATTGCCGATCTTCAGGAGGCATTTCATCAGCGCAATGCCCTGCAATGCGGCTTCTGTACGCCGGGGATGCTGATGACGGCCCATGCCCTGCTGTCGCAGCCGGGCGTGCCGTCGCGCGAAGAGATCCGCGACGCGCTGTCGGGCAATTACTGTCGCTGTACCGGCTATGAAGCGATTGTCGATGCGATCGAGAAGGTCGCTCGCGACCGCGATGCTGGTGTGATTGCTCAGGCGTCCGAGGAGGTCAGCGCATGAGCGTGCTAACACCATTGGATCGTCCGAATTCCTATATCGGCCGCTCGGTCCCGCGCCCGAATGCCAAGCGGTTGCTGGCCGGTCGTGGTCGCTACGTCACAGATATCACGCTGCCGCGCATGCTTCATGTCGCCTATGTGCGCAGCCCATACGCGCATGCGCGCATCCTGTCGATCGACACGCAGACGGCACGTGAAATGCCCGGCGTACGTCTGATCGCGACCGGCGAGGACCTTGCGAAGCTCTGCACGCCATGGGTCGGCACCATGGATCACTTCAAAGGCATGAAATCGCCGCCGCAACTGCCGCTGCCTGTCGACAAGGTCGTATGGTCCGGCCAGGCGGTTGTCGCGGTCGTAGCCGATACGCGCGCACTGGCTGAAGATGCAGCGGAGGCGGTGTATATCGCGTTCGATGAACTGCCCGCCGTTGTCGATATCGACGCTGCGCGCGCACCGGATGCGCCGGTGATTTCACCGGAACTCGGCAGCAATCTCTGTTTCCATGGCAAGATCGACACCGGCGGTGTCGAGGATGTCTTCGCCGGCGCCGCGCATGTGGTGGAAGAGGAGTTTCACTTCGGTCGCCACACGGCGGTCACCATGGAGCCGCGCGCGATCATCGCTGATTACGATGCCAGCGAAGGGCAATTGACGGTGCATCATGCGACGCAGACGCCGTATCAGTTCCAGGATATCTATGCCCGCCACTACGGCCTCCCCGAATCCCGCGTCCGCGTGATCGCACCGGATATCGGCGGTTCGTTCGGTATGAAGCTGCACATGTATCACGAGGACATGGCGGTGATCGGGCTCAGCATGATGCTGGGCCGCCCGGTGAAATACGTCGCCGACCGGATCGAATCTTTCGTGTCGGATATCCACGCGCGCGATCATCGCGTCCGCGCACGCATGGCGGCCGATGCAGAGGGTAACATCCTGGCGATGGATGTGGAGGACGTTACAGGCATCGGGGCATTCTCGGCCTATCCGCGCACCAGTGTGGTCGAAGGCAATCAGGTCTACCGCCTGATGGGCGCGCCTTACACATTCAGGAATTATAGGGCCGATCTGCAGGTGGTGTTCCAGAACAAGGTGCAGATGAGCCAATACCGGGCCGTTGGGCATCCGGTGGCCTGCACCGTCACCGAGCGTCTGGTGGACATGATCGCCGACAAAACGGCGCAGGATGTGTTCGACATCCGCAGCCGCAACATGATCGCGGACGACGCCTATCCCTGTACATCTCCGACCGGCTACCAGTTCGAAGCGCTGTCGCATCACGCCTGTCTCGCCAGGCTGAAGGCGATGATGGGCTACGAGCGGCTGCGCGCCGAGCAGGCCGAACTGCGCACCAAGGGCATTCATCGCGGAATCGGTATCGCCACCTTTGTGGAAATCACCAATCCCGGCCCGGCCTTCTATGGCGTCGGCGGTGCGCGCATCTCGTCGCAGGATGGCGCCATCGTCAAGATCACGCCGTCGGGGGATGTTCATTGCTCGATTTCAGTGACCGAACTCGGGCAGGGCACCGAGACCATCATCGGGCAGATCGTCGCCGAACATCTCGGCGTCGATAGCAATCGCATCAAGGTGATGACAGGCGACACAGACACCACCCCGCATGGCGGTGCGACCTATGCCTGCCGTGGCGCCGGTATCGGCGGCGAAACGGCGTTGCAGGCCGCCAAGAAGCTCAAGGCCAATGTGCTGGCCGTGGCGGCGGCAATCTTGCAGGACGAACCGGAGAAGCTCGACATCCACAGTGGCTGGATCGTGGATGCCGCGACGGCGCAGCAGCGCATGGAGCTCTCCGAGATCGCGCGCATCGCTTACTTCCGGTCGGATACACTGCCGCCCGGCACGCAGGCGCAACTGTCGGTCGCGCATCATTACGCGCCGCAAGGCTATCCCTTCGCCTTCACCAATGGTGTCCAGGCCTGTCATCTCGAACTCGATGTCGAGACAGGTCTGGTCAAGATACTCAAGCTATGGGTGGTCGAGGATTGCGGCCGTGTCATCAATCCGTTGCTGGTCGATGAGCAGATCCGCGGCGGCGTCGTGCAGGGGCTCGGCGCGGCGTTCTTCGAGGAATGCGTCTACGGAGACAACGGCCAGCTCACCAATGGCTCGCTCGCCGACTATCTCGTGCCGATGGCGGTGGAGATGCCGGACATCGAAATCGGACATGTCGAGACGCCGACGCTGGATACCCAGCTCGGCGCCAAGGGTGTCGGCGAAGCCGGTACGGCTGCGGCATCAGCAGCAGCGCTTAATGCGATGAATGATGCGATGAAGCCATTCGGAGGCACGGTCGCGCAGGTGCCAATGACACCGGCGCGAATACTCAAGGCGCTTGGACACATCTGACCCATAAAAGAAATCAAACGGAGGACATCATGACGAAGGACATTCGAGACACCAAACGCAATCATATTTCGCGCCGCCACGTGCTGGCCGCGCTCGGCACCGGCGCGAGCGTCGTCGCCATGCCGTGGATTGCACGCGCTGCCGACGACACGATCCGCATCGGCTTTCCGACACCGCTGACCGGCCCGTTCGCGGCGGAAGCCAAGGATCAGGTCAAGAGTGCAGAGCTTGCCGTCAAGCAGTTCAACGACAAGGGCGGCGTCAACGGTCGCAAGATCGAGCTGCTGGTGCGCGATGACAAGCTCAATGGCGGCGAGGCCGCGACCCGCACGCTCGAGCTCATCGAAAAAGACAAGGTGCATGCGATTGTCGGATCGCTGTCCAGCGCGGTGCAGCTCGCGGTCAATGAAGTGACGCGTGCCCGCGGCGTGCTCTATGTCTCCATCAGCCAGTCCGACACCATCAACGAGGTCAAAGACTTCAGCAAATACACCTTCCATGAAGCGCTCAACCCGACCATGACCGCAGGTGCCGTGGCGCGGCACGCCTTCAAGAAGGGAACCAAGGTTGCGCATCTCGTGGCCGACTATGCCTATGGCCATGAAATGCTGCGCGGCTTCAAGCGTGCGCAGGCCGTAATCGGTGCTGAGACCGTCGGCGAGATCATGCACCCGTTCGGTGCCGCAGATTACTCGACCTTTATGCCGCGTCTGCGCTCGATGCGCCCGGACATCCTGTGCATCAGCAATTTCGGTCGCGATCAGGCTAATTCGATCAAGCAGGCGGTCGATTTCGGCCTCAAGCAGCAGGCCAAGATCGTTGTGCCTGTGCTGCTGCACAACCAGCGGCTGGCGGTGAGCCCGGAAGTGTTCGAAGGTGTCGTTGGCGGTTCTAACTACTATTGGGGCCTTGAGAGCCAGTTGCCGAGTGCCAAGGCGTTCAACGACGCCTATCGCGCGGCCAATGGCGGCGCGATCCCGACCGACTACGGCGCCTATGGCTATACCGGCGTCTCGTCGCTGCTGCAGGCGATGCAAGTGGCCGGCGGTACCGACACCGACAAGGTGATCGCGGCGCTGGAAGGCCTGAAATACGATGTCGCCAAGGGCCCGCAATATTATCGCAAATGCGATCACCAGTCGGTCCAATCGGTTCTCGTGCTCGAGTCCAAGAAGAAGGCCGATATGAAGGGCGACAGCGATCTGTTCAGCATCGTGGCCAATGAGCCGGCTTCGGAAAACGTGCTGCGCAGCTGTACGGAACTCGGCTTCCCGGCCTAAACGAAAGTACGCGCCTTCCATGGATACAGAACTCATCCTGATGCAACTCTTCTCCGGAGTTGCCCTCGGTGCGATCCTCGTGATCACCGCGCTCGGCCTGTCGATCATTTTCGGCATGCTCGGCGTGGTGAACTTCGCGCATGGCGCGCTGTTCATGGTCGGCGCCTATGCCGGGCTATGGGTCGCCTCATTGACCGGCAGTTTCTGGTGGGGGCTGCTTGTTGCCCCCATCATGATCGGCGTGTTCGGGATGGCGATCGAATATGTCCTGATCCGTCCGCTTTACGGCCGTTCGATCGACGATCCGCTTCTACTCACCTTCGGTCTCAGTTACGTGCTGGTGGAAGGCGTGCGCATCGTGTTCGGCAGTGACGGCATTCCGTTTCCCACGCCGTCGTCACTGACCGGCGTGGTCGATCTCGGCGTCGGTTTCTTCCCGATCTACCGCATCTTCGTCGTCGGCGTTGTCTTCCTGGTCGTGGTGCTGTTATGGCTCGGGCTGGAGAAGACCAAGTTCGGCCTGATCGTGCGTGCAGGAGCGCGTGATCCGACCATGATGAAGGTGCTTGGCGTCGATATCAGCAAGGTCTGGCTGCTGGTGTTCGGGCTCGGTGTCGGACTGGCCTCGCTCGGCGGCGTGCTCTCCGGCCCGATGCGGTCAGTCAATCCGGAAATGGGCGCCTTGGTGCTGGCCGAAGCCTTTGTGGTGACTGTCATCGGCGGCCTCGGCTCGCTGGTCGGCTCGATCATCGCGGGTCTTCTGGTCGGCGTCGTGATCAGCATGACCGCGCTGTTCGCACCGGAAATGGCGACCATCGTGATGTTCGCGCTGATGGCCATCGTCCTTCTGATCCGGCCGCAGGGCCTGTTCGGCAAACTCGCGTAACGGAGCGGACCATGACATCCCCGGCGCTCGCCGTTTCTCCTTCCGCCAGTGCGCGAAAGCCTGCGCGCTTCAAATCGCTCGTGACCAAGTATCGCGTTCCGTTGTCGATCCTCGCGCTATGCCTGCTGCCGTGGTTGCTGCCGTCCAAGGCGCTGGCAGTGAACGTCCTGATCTACGGTACGGTTGCCGTCGGCTATAATCTGCTATTCGGCTATACTGGTTTGCTGTCGTTCGGCCATGCGGCCTTTGTCGGCACCGGGGCCTACATCACCGGCATCGCCATCGGCCAGTTCGGTGTGCCCTGGTATCTCGCAGTGCTGATGGGCGTTATTGGCGGCGCATTGCTGGCCTTCGTCATGGGAGCACTATCCACGCGCACACGCGGCATCTACTTTTCGATGGTGACGCTCGCTCTCGCCCAGTTGGTCTATTACGTGGCGCTCCAGACGCCGTCCTGGACAGGTGGCGAGAACGGACTGCGCGGTTTCACGGTCAACAAGATCAACCTGTTCGGATTCGAGATCAATTTTCTCGACCCGGTCAACAAGTACTACGTGCTGATGGTATTCGCAGCGCTGGCGCTGTGGCTCGTCTCGCGCATTCTCAACTCGCCATTCGGCGCAGCCATCGAGGCGATCCGCGAGAACGAGCGTCGCGCACGGACCTGCGGCTACAATGTCGAGCGCACCAAGCTGCTGTCATTCACACTGTCAGGCACGATTTGCGCCCTCGGTGGCACCATGTCGGCACTGCATCTGGCCTTCGTGCCGCTGGATTCGCTGCACTACTTGTCCTCCGGCATGATCGTGATGATGACGCTGCTCGGCGGCGTCAGCAGCTTCTTCGGCCCGTTCATTGGTGCATTGGTTTTCCTGGTGATGGAGGACGTGTTCTCGCTGTGGACGTCGCACTGGCAGATTATTGTCGGATCCATCTTCGTGCTGTTCGTGCTGTTTCTGCCCAAGGGCATCTGGGGCACATTTCTCACAAAGGTCATGCGATGAACGCGCCGCTTCTCGCCGTCAACGATATCGGAGTGAGGTTCGGCGGCTTCGTCGCGCTGCAAGGCGTGACGACGGAGTTCCGGCCGGGCCGCGTCACCTCCATCATCGGCCCCAACGGTGCCGGCAAGAGCACGTTCTTCAACGTGCTGTCCGGCGTGCTGACGCCGTCCAGCGGATCGATCCGCTTCAAGGGGGACGATCTCAAGGGCACGAAGCAGCACGAATTCGTGCATCGCGGCATCGCGCGCTCCTATCAGATCACGAACATCTTTCCCGATCTGAGCGTCCACGAGAACGTACGCGTCGCAGCGCAAGCCAGCCGCTCGCGCTATAATATCTGGACCAACCGGAAGAAGTTCACGGAGCTGGATTCCAGGGCTGACGCGGCGCTGGAAGCCGTGGGGCTTGTCGGCAGGCGGGACGAGACCGCCAAGTTTTTGGCACATGGCCAGCAGCGCGCGCTGGAGATCGCCATCGCGCTGATCTCAAATCCGGAAGTGCTGCTGCTGGACGAGCCGACCGCGGGCATGGGGCCGGAAGAGACCAAGGAAATGGTGGCGCTGCTAGAGAAGCTTGCGTCTGAGCGCACCATCCTGCTGGTCGAGCACAAGATGAAGATGATCCTCGGCCTCAGCGACCGGATTCTGGTGCTGCATCATGGCCGGCTGATTGCGGACGGCTCACCGCGCGACATTCAGACGGACCCCGAGGTTCGTCGCGTCTATCTGGGACAGAACGATGGCTATGCTTGAAACCAAAGACCTGAACGCCTGGTACGGCGCCAGCCATACGCTGCATGGGGTCTCGATCTCGGTGGCGCAGGGCGAGGTCGTCGCACTGGTCGGCCGCAACGGCGCTGGCAAGACCACCACGATCCGTTCGGTCATGGGGTTGATGTCGAAAACCACGGGCGGCATGACCTTCGATGGCAATGACCTGACGTCGATGCCCGCGCATGATCGTTTCAGGCTTGGCCTTGCCTATGTGCCTGAAGAGCGCCGGATCATTCCTGGACTCACTGTGCGCGAAAATCTCCAGCTCGGTCTCGTCGCCAGCCGCGGCCAGATCAACGAGAAAGACGCGATCGAGGAAATCGCAGAGAGCTTTCCGCGCCTCAAGGAGCGTCTGGATCAGGAAGGCGTCACCATGTCCGGCGGCGAGCAGCAGATGCTGGCCATCGCGCGCGCGACCATCGCCAAGCCCAAGATGATCCTGCTCGATGAGCCCTCCGAAGGCATCATGCCGGTGCTGGTCGAGGAGATGGGCGTGCTGTTCCGCAAGCTGCGCGATCAGGGCGTCACGCTGCTGCTGGTCGAGCAAAATGTCGAATGGGCGCTGCGCCTTGCTGATCGCGCGATCATCATGGACCAGGGCGAGGTCGTTTACGAGAGCAGCTCCGCGGCACTGCTTGCCGACAAGGAAATTCAAGAACGTTATTGCGCGGTTTGACGCGCATGCTCGCAGACAGGTGATCCCATGCAGATGAAAGACAGCCAGACCGTCCCGGCTTCACGCGACAAGGTCTGGGCCGCACTCAACGATCCCGCTGTGCTGAAGCAGTGCATTCCCGGTTGCCAAGAACTCGACATGACATCGCCGACAGAGATGACGGCGGAGGTTGTGATCAAGGTCGGACCCGTGAAAGCGACCTTCGGCGGCAAGGTGACGCTGAGCGATCTCGATGCGCCGAACGGCTACAGGATCACCGGTGAAGGCTCTGGCGGTGTCGCAGGCTTCGCCAAAGGCGGCGCAGCAATCAGGCTCGAGGCGGCCGGCGACAATGAAACGATCCTGCATTACGAGGTCGATTCGCAGATCGGCGGCAAGCTGGCGCAGCTCGGCGGGCGACTGATCGACTCCACAGCCAAGAAACTGGCGGGCGAGTTCTTCACCAAATTCGGCGCGGTCGTCTCCGCAAGCTGAGCGTAACGCCAGCTATTGCACGACGAACTGGCTGCGGGCCTCGCGGACTTTGGCGACGATATAGCGCCGCACCTCGCGGACCCGGCTCGTGTCATGCGTATCGGGATGTGACACGAGCCAGTAGCTTCGCGTGAAGCGGCTGGCCGGCAGAATTCGCCGCAGTTCGGGATAAAGCTGCGCGGCATAATCGTGCAGGATGCCGACTCCGTGGCCCGCACGAACTGCTTCAAGCTGGCCGACCACGCTGCCGCATTCGAAGCGGCGGGTGATCAGTTTGCTGAAGGTCGATGCATAGTCCAGTGCGCGGCTGTAGATGATATCGTAGATATAAGTGATCAGCAGGTGGTCGGCGAGATCGCCGGGCTCGCGGATCGGCGTCGACCGAGCCAGATAGTCCTCCGACACGTAGACGCTCAGCGTGTAGTCGGTGAGTTTGGTACAGATCAGTTTCCCTTCGTCGGGGCGCTCCAGCGTCACGACTATATCGGCTTCGCGCTTGGCTAGCGAAAATGTGCGCGGCAGCGCCACGAGCTGGACGATCAGATCCGGATTGGCTGCGGCAAAGCCGCCGAGCTTGTCAGCCAGAAAATAATTGCCGAGGCCGTCCGGTGCACCAATCCGCACCGTGCCCGCCACCTTGTCAGCGGCCGATGTTAGCTGCGATCCCACCTTGAGCAGTTCGGATTCGGCGCGTTCCGCGGCCGCGAGCAGCGCAACCCCCGATGGCGTCAGGGACGAGCCCGTCGTCTGCCGGTTCAGCAGCTTTGTCTTGAGGTCTTTTTCGAGGGCGGTGAGCTGGCGCGCCACTGTCGCATGATTGAGTTTCAGCCGCTTGGCGGCACCCAGAATCTGGCCGGTACGGGCGACTTCCAGGAAAATCCGAACTTTGTCCCAATCCATCCCCGGACTCTATTTGCTGCACATCGAAGCCGCAATACTTCGCGTTGTTCGGGAAAGGGAAGCGGCGCAAGACCGCAGGAGCATCAAAGGAGAGTTCGATGGCTTCGGAAATCAAGCACTATATCGGCGGGCAGCTCGTTGCGGGCCGTAGCGGCCGGACTTCGCCTGTTTTCAACCCGGCCACCGGTGAGCAGACGGCTCAGGTGGGTCTTGCCAGCACGTCCGAAGTGGGCGCCGCGGTTGCTGCCGCGCTTGCAGCAGCAGAGAACTGGGCCGATACGCCGTCACTGCGCCGCGCCCGCATTCTCAATAAATTCCTGCGCATTTGTGAAGACCGCATCGACGATCTTGCCGCGGTCATCACCTCGGAGCACGGCAAGACGCTGTCGGACGCCAAGGGTGAAATCCAGCGCGGCCTCGAAGTCGTCGAATTCGCCGTGGGCGCTCCGCAATTGCTGAAGGGCGAAGTCAGCGAGAATGTCGGCACACGCGTCGACAGCTATGGCGTACGTCAGGCGCTTGGCGTCGTCGCCGGCATCACGCCGTTCAACTTTCCGGTCATGGTGCCGATGTGGATGTTCCCGGTGGCGCTGGCTTGCGGCAACACCTTCGTGCTGAAGCCCTCCGAGCGTGACCCATCGGCATCGCTTCTGATTGCCGAATGGCTGGCCGAAGCCGGTCTGCCGGCAGGTGTGTTCAACGTCGTGCATGGCGACAAGCAAGCCGTCGATGCGCTGCTGCATCATCCCGATGTTGCAGCGATCAGCTTCGTCGGATCGACACCGATCGCGCGTTATATCTATTCGACAGCTACCAGCACCGGCAAGCGTTGCCAGGCCCTCGGCGGCGCCAAGAACCACATGGTCGTGATGCCCGATGCCGATATCGATCAGGCGGTGGACGCATTAATGGGCGCTGCCTACGGCTCCGCGGGCGAACGCTGCATGGCGATTTCGGTCGCAGTGCCCGTCGGGGAGAAAACGGCGGATGCCTTGATCTCGAAGCTGGAGCCGAAGATTCGTGCGCTCAAGGTCGGGTCTGGCTTCAATGCTGAATCCGAAATGGGTCCGCTGGTGACCCAGCAGCATCTCGACAAGGTGCGCGGCTATGTCGATTCCGGCGTCGAGCAGGGCGCGAAGCTGATCGTCGATGGCCGGGACTTCCGGTCCAACGAAGGCGGCTATTTCATCGGCGGTTCGCTGTTCGATCAGGTGACGCCGGACATGACGATCTACAAGGAAGAGATCTTCGGGCCGGTGCTGGCCGTGGTGCGTACGCCGGATTATGCGACGGCAGCGCGCATGATCAACGACAACGAATACGGTAATGGCACCGCGATCTTCACGCAGAACGGCGACGTTGCGCGTGAATTCGCGCATCGCATCCGCGTCGGCATGGTTGGCATCAACGTGCCGATTCCGGTGCCCGTGGCATTCCATTCCTTCGGTGGATGGAAGGCCTCGCTGTTCGGCGATCATTCGATGCACGGGCCGGAAGGCGTCCGCTTCTATACCCGCCTGAAGACCGTCACCAGCCGCTGGCCAACCAGCATTGCGCAGGGGCCGGAATTCGTGATGCCGACAATGAAATAGGTCGGAGCGTGGGGCGCGCGATAACGCGCGCCTCACGAGCCCGCCGGATTATTCCGCGGGTCTTAGGCCGCGCCCGTCACACGCCAGATGACGTCACCCACATCGTCGGCCACCAGCAACGCGCCGTCCGGGGCGAGCGTGACGCCGACAGGGCGTCCATAGGACACCTTCTCGTCGGGTGCGAGGAAGCCCGACAAGATATCCCGCGGCGGTCCGGACGGCTTGCCGTTCACGAACGGGATGAAGACGACCTTGTAGCCGCTGAGCGTGCTGCGATTCCATGAGCCGTGCTGGCCGATGACCATGCCGTCCGGAAATCCCGGCAGCGTGCCTGCGGGCAGCCAGCACAGGCCGAGCGAGGCGGTGTGGCCGCCAAGCGCGTAATCGGGCGTGATCGCGGTGGCGACCAGCGCCGGATCCTGCGGCACGCGGTCGTCCACCGTCTTGCCCCAGTAGCAATAGGGCCAGCCATAGAAGCCGCCATCGCGCACCGAGGTCAGATAATCCGGCGGCGTCTCGTCGCCGAGGCCGTCGCGCTCATTGACCACGGTCCACAGCGCGCCGGTCGTCGGCTCCCATGCGAGACCGACGGGATTGCGCAAGCCGGCGCCGAAGATGCGGCTCTTGCCACTGGCGATATCGAGTTCATAGACAGCCGCGCGGCCTTCTTCGACCTCCATGCCGCCCTCAGCGATATTGCTCAGCGAGCCGACGCCGATATAGAGCTTGCTGCCATCCGGGCTCGGTAGGATGCTCCGGGTCCAGTGGCCGCCGGACTTGAAATTGGTGAGTTTCTTGCCCGGTGCCGTGATGCTGTCCGCGCCCGCCACATAGGGGAAGGCCACCACACCATCGACATTGCCGACATAGAACGTGTCGTTCAGCAGCGCCATGCCGAACGGCTGGTTCAGTCCCTCCATGAAGGTCTGGCTGGTCTCGGCGACGCCATCGCGATCCCGGTCGCGCAGCAGCGTGATGCGGTTGGCGCTGACACCGAGCGCCGCGGCCCGCCGCATCGTCGCCTGCATCGCATAGCCGAACATGTTGCGGACGGGACCGGCAACCTGCGTCGCCTCGGCGATCAGGACGTCGCCATTGGGCAGCACATTGATCCAGCGCGGATGTTTCAGGCCGGTCGCAAAGGCATTGACCTTGAGCCCGGGTGCGACCACGGGCTTCTGTCCCGCGGCCCAGCCCTGGGCAGTCGGCATCTTCAATGTGGGGATGGCGCCTTGCGGCTTCGCCTCTGGCACCACCGGCGCGCTGCCCCAGGCTGGCGCGTGTGTATTGCCCTGCAGGCGGCGCCATTGCAGCGCGGCACCGCCGATCACCGCGACAACGCGCGCAAATATTCCGGACATGCTCATATCATTCCCCCATGTAAGTGCGCGCACACTATCCGACACCTACGCGCGTTAAAACCTTCGCGTGACGGCGTGCTGGGCATGTGAGCCCATCGCTATTGGGGGATCGGCGCCATGCATCTTCGGAAGAGCAGTGCGGCTATGGCGCCGCGATGGCCTGGTTGATGCATGCGGCGAGTTCGTCGACTTCGAACGGCTTGTTGAGGATGCAGGGCGTGCTGCCCAGTCGCGCGCGCACTTTCTCTTCGGAATTGGCGGTGATGAAAATGACCGGCGTCTGGTTCTTGTCCGAGCGCATGCGCTCATAGAGGTCGATGCCGGTCAGGCCCGGCATTTCGACGTCGGTCACCACGCAGGACGTCTCGCGGACCACCGGCGAGGTCAGAAACGCTTCGGCGGATTCGAAGCTGAGGACGACAAAGCCCAGCGATCGCAGCAGGCTTTCAAGCGCGCGGCGAACCGACGAGGAATCGTCGATGATGGCAATGGCATGTTCAGAGTTCAACGCAATCTCCACACGGCGGCTTTGACAGCGACCCCAGTGTTGAGCCGTTTCGCCTAGAATACTGTCAAATATCGCTGTGCAGCGAAATCATACTGAGGTTTATCGGGAGGTACCCGGGGCTGGTTTCATGCCGATGGCCTCGGCCATGCGCACCAGAGAGGCGAAGGATTTTGCATCCATCTTCTTCATCATCTTGCCGCGATGGATCTTAACCGTAATTTCGCTGAGGTTCAGCTTTGCGGCGATCTGCTTGTTCAGCAGCCCCGCGGTGGCCAATTCCATCACCTCGCGTTCCCGCGCACTCAAAGTGCCGAAACGCTCCTTGATATCGGCCAGTCCATCGCGCTCTTGCCGCGCCTTGCGGTCGCGCTCCACGGCGCCGGCGACGGCATCGAGCATTTCCTGGTCGCGAAACGGCTTGGCGAGAAAGTCGACGGCGCCGGCCTTCATAGCGCGGACCGTCATCGGCACATCGGCATGGCCAGTCATGAACACGATGGGCGTATTGCCGCCGAGATCCGCAAGACGCTTCTGAAAATCGAGGCCGCTGACGATCGGCAGTCGGATATCGAGGACAAGACAGCTGGCCCTGGTGAGAATGTCGCTCTCGAGAAGCTCGACCGCCGAGGAGGCGAAACTGACTTCATATCCAACCGAGCGCAGCAGACTGCCAACCGCAGTGCGGATGGCGGCTTCGTCGTCCACGACGACGACCAAAGGTGCTTCTGCGTCGTTAGGCAAGGTTGCCGGGTCCTTCTGCGGTGGCTGTCGGTATCATGAAATGAAAGGTGGTTCCACCACTCTCGTTTCGTTCCGCCCAGATACGCCCGTGATGCGACTCGATGATGGATCGGGAGATCGAGAGGCCGACGCCCATCCCCTCGGCCTTTGTCGTGAAGAACGGCGCGAACAGGCGTTGCATATGGTCGTCCGGTATACCCGATCCTGAATCACGCACCGAGACGAGAATTCCCCGCGTCGCGTCGAATGCCGACCACACTTTCAGCTCTTTCGTCGCGGTCGCCTTCATGGCGTGGACGGCGTTGTTGACGAGATTCATCAGCACCTGCTGAAGCTGTACTTCGTCGCCGGCGATGGTGGGCAGATCGGGTGTCAGGTCGAGGACTGCTGAAATCTGGTGCTGTGCCAGATCGCGCTGAACCATCGCCAGTACCTGCGTGACAATGGCGTTGACGTCGACCGGCCCGCGCGCCAACTCGCCCTTCACGGCGAGCGACCTCAGCCGGTGAATGATGTCGCCGGCCCTGCGGCCCTCCTGCACGACTTCCTTGAGGCAGGCCGTGGTTTCGCCGAGATCGGGCCGCTCCCGCGATAGCCAGCGCAAGGCCGCCTCTGCGTTGGTCACCACGGCGGCAAGTGGCTGATTGACCTCGTGGCCGATCGATGCCGTCAAGGCACCCAAGGTCGCGATGCGCGACACGCGGGTAAGTTCTGCGATGCTCTGCTGGAGTGCTTGCTCGGCTGCGATCTTGGCGGTGACATCGAGCGAATTGATCAGGACGGAGCGAGACCGATCGGCGGGGAAGGTTGCCGTGACGATGGTGGTGCGCAACTCGCCGTTGACGGCACGGATGGCCACTTCAATCGTGAATGAGCTTTCTCCCGCAAGAAATGCGAGCAGGATTTCGCGAAAGGCGACCAAAGTCTCCGGCTCGAGTGCTGCATCCCAGGACTGCTGAACGTTCTTCTGGTCGAGATCGCCGATTAATTGCTTTGCGGCGTCATTCGCGTCGAGGGTCCGGACGAGAAACAGGCAATGCTTGAGGAAGCCCTCATTGGCGATGAAGTAATCGCGCAACCGGGGAATGCCTTGTTGCAGGATTGGCGCGCAGGCATTGGCCGCTTCCGTGAAGTCCTGCTCCCAGATGGCAACACTCGTGCCCTGAAAGATGTTGCGATAGCGCTCTTCGCTCTGCCGAAGCCTCGCGTCCGACATCCTGATCTGGACGCAGAGCACGGCAGCGATGGCAATGGCGAGCGCGCTGACGGCGCCGCGCAGCATTGCTCCCTCATTGGGGTCGTTCGCGTGGCCGATTAGATAACCGAGGATTGTCAGGCCGATGCAACCGAGGGCGATCAGGATGATGCCCGTGACATTGGTGAAACGGAGCGCCATCAGCAGCACGACGATATAAAGCGCCGCGACGGCGATCTCGAATGTGCTGAAGGCGTCGAACGCGAAAATGCCTGCGGCAAGGATAGCTGTCGCAACGGCCATGGGCAGCTGTGAGGGTCGTTGCACCCGATCAGAATTGGTCATTTGAGCCGTAAAATAGGAAGCAGGGCATGCGTCCTGCGGGGAATGGCGAAGTCGTCCGAAGTCGGTGGCGTCTCGCCCGGGATAAACCTTGGTATAGGGCGGGATTACCTTCGTTTCTTGAATCTCTATCCTCGTAGAATGGTTAGCGCGGCCGGAATCTCTCATCCTTGGATCGTCGAAGTCATCGCGATGTCGATGGCATTCACCACCCAAAGGAGACCGATATGCTGCTCGATTCACAGTCCCAGAATTCTGACTCGTTTGCCGGTGTATTGTCTGACGCAAGTTCTACGACGGTCGCCCAGCTCCTGCTAGATGCACGGCAGGCGATCGGATCGGATGTCGGTGCGGCTCTTCGCTGCATCAAGCAGGCTGCATCGCTGCTCGAGGCGCCCTCCCAACCGTCGCCCGTCAGCCCCGCGAGAGGCGGCCTCGCTCGCTGGCAGGCGGAGCGAATCAGGCGCCACATTGATTCAAATCTGGATGAAGTGATCCAAGTATCGGATCTCGCGAGTATCGCTCGCCTGAGTTGCGGTTACTTCTCAAATGCGTTCAAGACCACGTTCGGCCAGTCTCCCCATGCCTATATCGTCTCCCGCCGTCTGACGCGTGCGATGGAGCTGATGACATCCAGCGGCAAGTCACTCTGCGAGATCGCCATCGATTGCGGCTTCTCCGATCAGGCCCACATGTGCCGCCAGTTTCGCCGCGCGACCGGGGCTAGTCCCAACGCCTGGCGCCGCGACAACATGATGATGTCCGCACTCGCAACACAGCAGTGATGCTCCTCGGGGAGTATCCAGAAACGGGCCATGGGCGCTTGCATGATCGTCCCCGCCTTTGACGAATAGTTCGCATCGACGTTCTACCCGAAGATATCTCGCTACCCCAACCATGATGAAAGGATCGCTCAAATGTCTGCGCGCAAGACGATGATAAAATCGGCCCGGCGGTGGCTCTTGGTGCCCGCGTCCGTGGCTTTCGTGATGTTGACCTCCATGGCGGAGAGCTCCGCGGCATCGGACAAGGCCTATCGCTGGATCGGAGATCCCCGATTGGCGACCGATATCAGCGCAGCCCGCCGCGTGCAGCGACGTGTCCATGCTCCCGCCCGCGTGACTGTTCCTTCCGTTGCTCCGTCGGTGCGGCCGATGGATTCCTATGCGAGTGCGCCGGCCAGCTATGGCTACGGTATCGGCGACAACTCCCGCAATCAGACGTGGTGAAGCGAGGTGCCGACCTAGGCCCGGCCGATCCTCGAAGCATAGTGGTCCGTGCAGCCCGGGTTGCAGAAATGCCCCGTGGTCCCGCGGCCCCGAATGGATAGGTTCCTCCTCGAACATGGTTCAGCGACGTTTCCGGGCCTTCCGACGAGCCTGAGACATCGCCGCATCGATGCAAGAGGAAGAATGACGATGTCGTCACAGGTTAAAGTCGCTGCGGTCCATGCTGCGCCGGTATTTCTCGATCGCGCGGCGACCACGGCGAAGGCGATTTCGATCATTCGCGAGGCTGCCGCCGCAGGCGCGCAGCTGATCGCTTTTCCCGAGACCTATATCCCGGCGTTTCCGGTCTGGGCGGCGCTGTGGGCGCCGATCGAGAATCACGATCTGTTCGTGACGATGGCCGAGCAGTCGGTGTCGATCGCCGGTCCGGAAATGGCCGCCTTGCGCAACGAGGCGCGGGCGCTTGGCGTGACCGTCTCGATGGGCATCAGCGAGAGTTCGCCGGTCAGCGTCGGGCTGATCTGGAACAGCAATGTCCTGATCGGGCCCGACGGCAACATTCTCAATCATCACCGTAAGCTGGTGCCGACCTTCTATGAGAAGCTGATCTGGGCTGCCGGTGATGGCGCAGGTCTGCGCGTTGCCGATACGCCTGTGGGTCGCGTCGGGAACCTCATCTGCGGTGAGAACACTAATCCGCTGGCACGCTATACGCTGATGGCGCAGGCCGAGCAGATTCACATTTCGAGCTGGCCGCCGATGTGGCCGACGCGCCGCCCGAGCAGCGGTGGCAATTTCAACAATGTCGCCGCCAATCGCATTCGCGCCAGCGCGCATTCGTTTGAGGCCAAAGCCTTCGGCATCATCACCGCCGGTTATATGGACAAGGCGATGCGCGACTTCCTGATCGCGCGGGATGCCGATGTGGTCGATGTGATCGATCGCACGCAGCGCGCCGCCAGCTTCTTCGTCG
Source organism: Tardiphaga sp. 709 (assembly GCF_032401055.1). Classification (NCBI taxonomy): domain Bacteria; kingdom Pseudomonadati; phylum Pseudomonadota; class Alphaproteobacteria; order Hyphomicrobiales; family Nitrobacteraceae; genus Tardiphaga; species Tardiphaga sp. 709. The sequence goes on from NZ_CP135529.1 coordinate 3,958,854, forward strand.
ACCCGACCGGCGAAGTGCTCGGCGACATGCTGCAGGACGAGGAGGGCATCGCCTATGCCGAATTCGACCTGCGCCGCTGCATCGAGCCGAAGCAGTTTCACGACGTGGTCGGTTACTACAATCGCTTCGACGTGTTCGATCTGACCATCAATCGCAAGCGTCTGGTGCCTGCGACCTTCGTCGATCAGCTTGAAGACGAAGAGACCACTCCGGAGCCGGTCGAACGCGCGGTCTAGCGCTTCGACTGGTTCAGCACCGCATGCGGCATCATCACATGGATGCCTTTGTCGAGATTGACCAGCTGGGTGACGCGGACATCGGCGGCGAGACTGCAGAGCATATAGGCATCGTCGGGCGTCAGCGTCGTGCGTGCGACGATCATGCTAACCATCCTGCGGAGCGCGATACGCGCGGCTTCGTCGAGATCAGCATCGAAGGCCATCGAGATGAGGTGATCCTTCGTCTCGGCATAGGGGGCCTCCAACTGCGCATTCTTGACGAGATTGATCTTGAACGTGCCGGTGAGGCCGGTCTCGACGGCGGTCACACAGACTTCGCCGTCGCCCTGCACGGCATGGCCGTCGCCGCACGAGAATAAGCCGCCCTCGGTCCAGACAGGAAGATAGAGAACGCAGCCTGCGCCGAGCTCCTTGTTGTCGATATTGCCGCCAAAATGCGAGGGCATTGTCGTGCTGACCCGGCCAACCGCAGGTTTCGGCGCGGTGCCCATCACGCCGAAGAACGGCCGCGCCTTTAGCGTAATGCCCCATGGCGTCCTCACCACGCCATTGGCTCGATCAAGTCCGATATGGACGCGGCGGAAATAGTCGAAGTCGTCGGGCAGCGTGCCCATGCCGGGCTTGAAGAGCGTATAGCCCCAGTCATCCGCGAGCTGGACATCAAGGATCTCGACACGCAATGCGTCACCCGGTTGGGCGCCGCGCACGGCGACAGGACCGGTGAGGATATGCGGCCCGAGTTCTGGCGTGACGGCATCCAGGATGGCGACAAGTTCGGGGCGGATGGTCATGCCCACTTCTGTCGGGAGGTTCTCGCGTGTGCCGCTTACGCTTGTGATCGTGATCATTTCGCCGGGATCAATGGTCGCGATCGGCTTCAGCGTGGCGTCAAAATAGCCCCAATGTACGGTCGTTGGGCTCGGAAGCAGTGTCTGCGTCATGGAATGTCCTGTGTTCAGCCGCCAGAGGCGAAACTGTCGCTGCGCACGGCCCAGCCGGTGACGCGCGCCTCGATCAGCGAGAACACAATATACAAACCGACGCCCAATGCAGCCAGAATGAATAGGCCGGCGAACACCAGCGGCACATCGAAGCTGGACGACGCGATCATCATCAGATTGCCGATGCCGCGATTGGAGGCCACGGTCTCCGAAATCACCGTGCCGACGAAAGCCAGCGTCGCAGCCACCTTCAATGAGGCGAAGAAGTACGGCATGGTGCGCGGCAGGCCCACATTCCACAGAATTTCCAGCTTGGTCGCGCGCAGTGTCTTCATGACATCCTGCAATTCGGGCTCCGTCGCCGCAAGGCCGGTGGCGACGTTCACGACGATCGGGAAGATGCACATGATCATCGCGGTGAGGATCGCCGGCACGGTGCCCGCACCGAACCACAGCACGAAGATCGGCACCACCGCGACTTTCGGGATCGATGAAAATCCCACCAGCATCGGATAGGCGACGTCATAGGCCAGCTTCGACGAGCCGATCAGCATGCCCAGCAGAATGCCGATCGCGATGCCGAAGCCGAACCCAACCATGGTTGTGTACAGCGTCTGCAGTGCATGGGGCCAAATCGCGGGGAAGCGCATCCACAGCGTCGCCAGCACTTGGCTCGGCCTTGGCAGCACGATATCCGAGACATGGAACATCAGGCACAGCAATTCCCACAGTACGAAGAAGCCGATGATGCAAGCGGTGGACATGACCTGGCGGCGGACGCGTTCGCTCATGACACGATCTCCTGAACGGCGCGAGCCGCGACGATGCGCTGGCGCAGGCGCTGGGTCAGCGTGACGAAATCCGGCTCGAACGACACGTCGATGGTGCGCGGCCGCGCGAACGGCACCGCGCTGTCATCGACGATCCGACCGGGCCGCGCCTGCATCACACAGATGCGCGAGGCGAGATAGGCGGCTTCCTTGAGGTCGTGAGTCACCAGCAGCACCGTCGGGCGCTTCTCGATCCAGAGATTCTGCATGATCTCCCACAATTCCTCGCGGGTGAACTGGTCGAGCGCGCCGAATGGCTCGTCGAGCAGCAGCAAGGTCGGATCATGAATCAGCGCCCGGCACAGCGAGGCACGCTGCTGCATGCCGCCGGAGAGCTGCCAGGGAAACTTGTCGCCGAAGCCGCCGAGGCCGACCTGCGTCAGAGAGGCCTCGACGCGGTCGCGATATTCGGTCTTGCGCTTGGCGCCGAACGCTTCCTTGAACGGCGGCACGATCTTGAGCGGCAGCATCACATTGTCGCGTATGTTCAGCCACGGCAGCAGCGTGGGGTTCTGGAACGCCATGCCGATCCGTGCCGCGCCCGCGCCGATTTCGCGGCCGGCAACGAACACGTTGCCCTGGGTCGCATTCAGCGTGCCGGCCACCAGTTTCAGAATCGTCGACTTGCCGCAGCCGGACGGACCGACCAGGGCGACGAATTCGCCCTTGTCTATGCGTAGCGAGGTCTCGGCCAGCGCGGTCACGGCGTTCTTCGCCGTGCCGAAGGTGACGTGCACCTTTTCGAGCTCGATCACATTGTCCACAGCGCGGGGCTTTGGGTGGGCGAGCGGTGCGTTCATCGGGTCAGGCTTTCTGCACGGAGGTGATCGCGGCCATGGTCGAGTCGGTGTTGGCCGGCATCGCCGGCGGCATCTGCTGGATCGCATGCACCGATTGCCCGGTGCCGCGGGCTTCCTCTTGCAAGATCCGGTCCTTCATCACGAAGCGGCCGCGCACGATGGTATGGATCGGCAGTGCCGAGGCCTTGCGGCCATGCCACGGCGAAATCTTCGCGCGCGACTGGATCATCGCGTCGTCGACGGTCCATTCGCGCTTGAGATCGACGATGGCGATATCGGCATCGGACCCCACCGTCAGCGTGCCCTTGCGGGGATACAGGCCCCAGATTTTGGCGGGGCTCTCGGCGCTCCAGCGCACGTAGTCGTTGATGGTGGCGCGGCCCTTGTTGATCTCGGTCAGCATCAGCGGCATCTGGGTCTCGACGCCCGGAAAGCCGCAGTCGACCGTCCAGATATCCGGCCGGGTCTTCTCGTCTGGTGCATGTGGCGCATGGTCCGTGGCGATCATGTCGACCGTGCCATCCATCAGCGCGTTCCACAGCGGCTGCTGGTTGGCCTTCTCGCGCACCGGCGGATTGACGCGCACGACGCCGCCGAATTTTTCGTAATCGGTCTCCGACAGCAGCAGATATTGCGGGCAGGTCTCGCCGGTAATGTCGACACCCCGCGCCTTGGCTTCGGCCAGCGGCTGCAGTTCTGCAGCAGACGAGATGTGCAGCACGTGGATGCGCGCACCGGTCCATTCGGCGAGGATCGCCGCGCGAGCCACGGCCTCGACGGCGACCACGGCGGGTCGTGCTGCCAGATGCGCGATCGGCTCGATGCGTCCGCTGGCACGCAGCCGTGCTTCGCGGCGCTCCATGATGGAATTGGTCTCGGCATGCAGCGAGATGCGCTTGCCGGTCGGCGCGACGACCTCGAAGGCTTCCAGCATCGCGCCGGTGGTCGGCGAGGGGATGCGCCCGAAGGTGTTGCCCATATAGAGCTTGAAGCCGATCACGCCGCCGTCGATCAGGGCGGGGACATGTTCGATGCTGTCTTCGCCCAGCACCGCATAGAGCCCGTAGTCGACATAGGCCTTGGCAGAAGCGATCTTGTGCTTGTCGGCCAGCGCTTCCGCATTGTTGATGGTCGGCAGCGTGTTGGGCATGTCGAACACGGTGGTGACGCCGCCAAAGGCCGCCGCAGCAGTGCCGCTGGCAAAGTCTTCCTTCTGCGGATAGCCGGGATCGCGGAAATGCACGTGCACGTCGATCGCGCCGGGCAGAATATGAAGGCCTGTGGCGTCGAGTATCTGCGTCGCCGGCGGCATCGCCTCCGGCGCGCCGATAGCGTGGATCACGCCGTCCTTGATGGCGATGCTAGCCTTGTAACTTGCATCGGGCGATACGATGGTGCCGCCATTGATGACCAGATCAACCTTGTCGCCCACGTTTGCCCCCTCGCTCACAGCATTGCCCAACCGCCATCGACCGGCAGGTCGACGCCGGTAATCTGGCGCGAGACGTCGCTGGCCAGAAACAGACAGGCATTGGCGACGTCGGCATCGACGGTGACGCGGCGCAGCGCGTAGTCCATGGCGTGGCGCTCGGCGGCTTCCTGTTCGGTGATGCCAAGCTTCAGCGCCATATCGCGGCAGACCTTGTCACGAAAACGCGGGCCATCGACCATGCCAGGCGCCACGCAATTGACGTTGATGTTGTGCGGGCCGACCTCGAGCGCGAAGCTCTTGGTGATGCCGCGCAGACCCCATTTCGAGGCCGAGTAGGCCATCCGGCCGGCGCGGCCGCGCATGCCGAAGGTGCCGCCAACATTGACGATCTTGCCGTAGCGCTGATCGATCATGGTCGGCAACGCCGCGCGCATGGAGTGGAAGCAACCGTTCATATTGAGCGTGACGATCTCGTCGAATTCCTCCGGCGTGGTCTGCACCCCCGTTTTGCCGATCGGGCCGGAGCCGCCGGCGACATTGACAAGAATGTCGATGCGACCGCCGAACGCCGCCTTGGTCCTCTCCGCCGCGGCCTCGCATTGCTCGTACTTCGTGAGATCGCAGGGGATGACGATCACCTCGCCGCTCTTGGCTTTCACCTCGGCAGCAACCGGCTCGATGGCCGAGGTATCGCGGCCCAGCAGCGCCAGCTTGCAGCCTTGTTCGGCAAAGGCGTGGGTGATGGAGGCGCCCATACCCTTGGCGGGCCCTGTGATCATGACGACGCGGTTTTCGAGGGAGAGTTTCATAGGCTGTCCTTTTTTGTCGAATGTCTAGTCTCAGTCCTCATCCTGAGGAGCGGCGCCCTTGCGCTGCGTCTCGAAGGATGCTGATCCGCCCGCCCCATGGTTCGAGACGGCGCCCAAGAGGGCGTCTCCTCACCATGAGGCTGCCTCGGAGTTGAGGCTGCTGGGGAGTTACATCGCTGCCTTGATGGCCGTTGGGCGATCGGCCAGCGGCGGCATGAAGCTGCGGTCGAATACGTCGCCGACCTTTGGCGTGCGTGGCAGTTCCTTGGCGCTGACGAGGATATCGATCGCCTTGCTCATGCGTTCGTCGCTGATGTCGCCATGGCCGATCTTTGAAATTTCCGGCGAAGTCATTTCGTCGGACAGCGTGGCTTCCAGGCGCGCGCGCTCAATCTCTGGCTTGATCAGTGGTTCGCGCTTCTGCACGGCCTCGATGGCGGCTTTGGGATCGGCCATGGCATCCTTGACGCCGCGGTTGAGCGCCTTGAGGAAGCCCTTCACGGCGTCGGGGTTTTCCTTGGCAAACTTGCGCGAGACGATGATGGCGTTGGAATACAGATCCATGCCGTAGTCGCCGAACTTGATGAAGCGAATCTCCTTTTCAGGATCGATGCCGATCAACCTGGCGCTGAAGCGGATGGTGGTGATGTAGCCGAACACGCCATCGACCTGATCCTTCATCAGCATCTGTTCGCGCAGGTTCGGCTGCATGTTGGTAACCTCGACCTTGGTGCAGTCGATCTTGGTCGCTGCGCAGAGTGCCGGGAACAGCTTCAGCGCGCCGTCGTTGGCCGCACCGCCCAGCTTTCGTCCGATGAAATCAGCGGGGGTCTTGATTGGGCTATCGGCTTTCACGGCCACGGTGAAAGGCGGGCGGTTATACATCTGGTAGACGCCGATCGGTGCTTCGTCCGGCTTCCTGGCGGCAAGTTCGATCAACGCATTGATGTCGCCGAACCCCATGTCATAGGCGCCGTTGGCCACCTGCGGCACCGCCGCACCGGAGCCGTTACCCTGGTCGAAACTGACGTCGAGACCTTCCGCTTTGAAGTAGCCGCGATCCTGCGCGAGGAAGAACATGCCCTGCGGACCTTCATACTTCCAGTTCAGGACCATCTTGATCCTGGTGTCGGCCTGCGCGGCGACAAACGATCCGGCCGTCACGATCAGTGTCAGGGCAAGCGTCTGCAATCCACGAAATGCATGGCGTCCGGTCATCGGTGTGTTCCTGTTGAGAAGAGTGACACGATCGGCCGGTGGGGTGTCTCTGCCTGCGGCCGCCCTCAGGAGCAAAGTTAAACCTATCCGAGTGAACTTATCTGCTGCTATCTTTTTGCTTAAGCGGTGCAAAAAAGGCCTCACTCGGAATCGTCCAGATAACGCGTTGCTCGGGCCGGCGCTTGCAGAACTGCGAGGCGCAGGCGCGTCAGCAGCATCCGCAAAAGCTTGCGGCAATCACGCCGTCGAGCGCACCGAGGGCCCCAGCCAGGTTCTGGCCAGAGGGCATGCCAGCGCGCATCTGCGCCAGAATCTCCTGCCGCGCAGCCGTGAAGTCGATCCCGGCGACATGCCCATCGCGCACGATCGTGTGGCCGGCGACGATCACCTCCCGGATATGGCGCGCGGTTACCCGCGAGAACAGGAGATTGATCGGGTCGAGATCGCTGCGCAGCGCGTCGTCGTTGAGGGCGTTCCAGTCCAGCAGCAGCATGTCCGCATCGGCGCGGTCGCGCAGGCCGCCGTCGCTGGCGATATTGGTGACGGCGAAGCGGCCGTTGCTTACGCTTTCATGCAGCGCCCGGTGGCGGGTCACGACTTGATCGAAACCGCTGCCGGCATGGAGCAGATGTGACAATCGGAGCTCACGCAGTGCATCGTTGTCGTCGTCGAATGCTTTGCCGTCGATGCCGAGGGCGATCCGGCATCCGGCGGTCCACATCCGGGTCATGGGAGCCAGGCCCGAATGCAGATGCAGGTTGGAGCTGGTATTGACCGAAATGACGACGCCCCGTTCGGCCAGGAGTTCGAGTTCATCGGGCCGGGCCCAGACGCAATGTGCCAGCGTCAGCCGCGGGGACAGCAGACCGATCTCGTCCAGCATGCGGACTACGCCGCCAGGATAGTTGGCGTCACACCAATGGCGTTGATACTTGGTCTCGAGCAGATGCATGTGGACGCGGCGGCCGGTGCGTGCCGAGGCTTCGGCGGTCGCCTGCAACAGCGCGTCGCTGCACCACTGCACGCCATTGGGACCATATTGCACATCGAATGTCGGGCCATCGGCGGCGGAGATAATCTCGTCCACTAGCGTGATGTAATCGCGCGGCGACAGCGGCGGACGCGTGAAGCGCTGCGCGATCTCCGCCCGAACGTCCGGCGGCAGCGCTGCCAGCACAGGTTCCGAGGGACCGTAGACCAAAGGATTGCGATCTCTCATTGCCACGGCGAGGCCGGCGCGCACGCCGACATCGCGTGCCGCGCGCGATACCTCGGCCAGTTCGGTCGGCAGATCAGTGAAGCCCTGCACGCGGGTATAATGGTTCATGACGATACCGGCGCCGCCCAGCGCGCTGCTGGCGAACGCGACGCAGGCCGCTACATAGGGATCGACCGCAGGAAACAATGCGAGATAGTGGATCCAGGACTCCAGCGGCTTGGCGTCGGCACCGATGGAGCTGGTCCGGACCGCGCGGCCGTGGTCGTGGGCATTGACCAAGGCGGGCAGTGCCACGGTCGACTCTGCTGCTTCAGTTGTCCGTGCGATCGACTGGATCTTGCCGCCCTGCAGCGCGATCACCTGCGCGCCGGGCATCGGCCCGTCCGGGCCAAGCACATGAGCGCAGGTGATGCGACGCGGCGCGCCGGTGGAGCGAGCCGTTGTCATTACGGCGCGATGGTCGGGGGAATCCGGTCGGGCTTGGCCGGCAGGAACGTATTGTTGAACACGTCGTCGGGCTTCGGTGTGCGCGGCAGTTCGAACGAGGTGACGATGGTGGAGATCGCTGAAGTCAGGCGCTTCTGATCGAGCTCGCCGAGGCCCAGATCCCCGACCTCTGGCGTGTTGATGAAGTTGTTGTAAACGTAGGTCAGGCGCCGCTTCTCGATATCCTTCTTGATCAGCGGTTCCTCGGTGGCGAGCAGGTCGATGGCGGTGTCCGGTGCCTGGACGGTTTCCTTGATCGAGCGGTTAATGGCGCGCAGCAGACCTTTCACCGCCTCCGGATGTTCCTTCAGCAGCTTCTGCGACACCATTACGCCGTTGGAATAGAGGTCGAGGCCGGCGTCAGAATAAAAATTCCAGCGGAAGTCCTTGTCGGGATCGACCTTGAGCGACACCAGGTTGAGATAGCTGGTGGCCGCGAACACCGCGATCGAATCCACCTGGCCCTGCAGCAGCATTTGTTCCTGCAAGGCCGGCGAAACCTGGAGAATGCTGATCTTGCTGTAATCGATGCCGTTCTGCTTGGCGAGCAGCGGCAGTAGTTTCAGCGACGCGCTCCCGGAGGGCGAAGCAAGCTTGGATCCCTCGAGATTCTTGAGAGTTTTGATCGGTCCATCCGCCTTGCTGAGCAGCGCGAACGGCGTCTTGTTATAGATCATGTAGACCATCACCGGTGCATCGTCCGGCTTGGTGGCGGCGTTCTGAATGATGGCGTTGATATCGCCGAAGCCGGCATCATAAGCGCCCGACATGATCCGCGTGACGGTCGCCGCCGAGCCTTCGCCCTGATCGATCGTCACGTCGAGATTTTCATCTTTGAAGTACCCCTTGGCCTTCGCCCAGTAGTACCACGCATGCAGACCCTGGATTTTCCAGTCGAGGGTGAACTTGATCTTGGTTGGCCCGGCAGCCTGGGCAAGAGTGAGCGTTCCTGCGGCTACGCCCAAGGCCAAGACGAGCGTCAGTAATCCACGAAGTGCCCGGCATTCGGTCATCGATGCTTTCCTGTTGCGAAACGTGACATGATTGGTCGGTGGGCGACGTCGCTCTCGCGACTATCTTCCTGCGTGAATCAGGATAGGCCTATCCGGGTGGCCACATCTGCTGCTATCTTTTCCAGTGACCGGTGTAAAAAAGGCATCACTCGAGAGGCGAGGGCAATGAGGCATCTGCGGTTGCTGACCCATGTGGTCGAAGTGGCCCGCACCGGCTCGATCCGTCGCGCCGCGGAACTGCTCAACTTGACACCCTCCGCGATGAACCGGCGCATTCAGGACCTCGAAGCCGAAATCGGCACGCCTTTGTTCGAGCGCCGGCCGCGGGGCGTGAAGCTGACCACCGCCGGCGAGATGTTCGTGCGCTACGCTCGCAGCCAGATTGCCGATGCCGAGCGGATGAGATCGCAGGTGGAGGATCTCAGAGGTCTGCGGCGCGGTCCGATCCAGATCGCCTGCAGCCAGGCGCTGGCGCTGGATTTTCTGGCGCTGCGCGTCGCTGCGTTCCAGAAGAAGCATCCGAAAGTGGTGTTCGACCTCAAGGTGATGGATCACGAGCGCGCGCTGGCCGCGCTGGCGGCTTACGACGTCGATCTCGCGCTGGTGCATCGCCCCACGATGTGGCCGTCGCTGCGTGTCATCGCCAGCATTCCCCAGCGTCTTGTGGTGATCACCCGCTCGGATCATCCGCTGGCAGCCAAGAAAATGCTGCGCCTCTCCGATTGTGTCGATTATCCCGCAGCCCTGCCGGATCGGACTTTGAGCGGTCGCCAGATTCTCGATGAGGTCACGACCCGGCGCGATCTGCGCCTCAACATGCTCGCGGAGTCAAACTCCTTCGAGATGCTGCGCGGGCTGGTGTTCCGCTGCGACATGATCTCGTTCCAGATCGAGATCGGGGCTCCCACCGGGAACCTCGGCATGGGGCTGGTCGGCCGCCCGATCGATACTCGCGATGTGCCCACCGCCGATCTGGTGCTGTGCCAGCTGCGCGGTCGCACGCTACCGGTAGCCGCGGCGACTTTCGCGGAAATCCTGATGAAGAGCCTGAACGAGATGCGGGCGGGCACCTAGTTCTTTTGCGGTGCAAAATATCCTTCCGTACGGGGCCCGGATGCCTTATTGGCAGGCCTAAATCCTGTCCCGTGAGCCCGTAGTTCCCATGATTCGCCTCGACAATATCAGCAAGCAGAACGGTCATCAGATCGTCTTCATCGAAGCCGCCGGCGCGCTGTTGAAGGGCGAGAAGATCGGCTTGGTCGGCCCCAACGGTTCCGGCAAGACGACCCTGTTCCGGATGGTCACCGGCCGTGAACTGCCCGATGAGGGGCAAGTGGTGGTCGAGCGCGGCGTCACCATCGGCTATTTCAGCCAGGATGTCGGCGAAATGGCGGGCCACAGCGCCGTCGCCGAGGTGATGGAGGGCGCCGGCCCGGTCGCCGTGGTCGCGGGCGAGTTGAAGGAATTGGAAACCGCGATGGCCGATCCGGATCAGGCCGACAATATGGACACCATCATCGAGCGTTACGGAGAAGTGCAGGCGCGCTTCGAGGAGCTTGACGGCTACGCGTTGGAAGGTCGTGCCCGCGAAGTGCTCGCCGGCCTGTCCTTTACGCAGGAGATGATGGACGGCGACGTCGGCAAACTTTCCGGCGGCTGGAAGATGCGCGTGGCGCTGGCGCGCATTCTGTTGATGCGGCCCGACGTGATGCTGCTGGACGAACCGTCGAACCATCTGGATCTCGAAAGCCTGATCTGGCTCGAAGGTTTCCTCAAGGGTTACGAGGGCGCGCTCTTGATGACCTCGCATGACCGCGAATTCATGAACCGCATCGTCACCAAGATCATGGAGATCGATTCGGGATCGCTGACGTCCTATTCCGGCGATTACGAATTCTACGAAGCGCAGCGCGCCATGAACGAGAAGCAGCAGCAGGCGCAGTTCGAGCGCCAGCAGGCGATGCTCGCCAAGGAGATCAAGTTCATCGAACGCTTCAAGGCCCGCGCGTCCCATGCCGCGCAGGTGCAGAGCCGCGTCAAGAAACTCGACAAGATCGAGCGCGTCGAGCCGCCGAAGCGCCGCGAGGTCGTGTCGTTCGACTTCCTGCCGGCGCCGCGCTCGGGCGAAGACGTCGTCAGCCTGAAAGGCATTCACAAGGCCTATGGCAGCCGCACGATTTACGAGGGGCTGGATTTCTCGGTGCGCCGCAAAGAGCGCTGGGCTGTGATGGGCATCAACGGCGCCGGCAAGTCGACGCTGCTGAAGCTTGTCACCGGCGCGGCCGAGCCCGACAACGGCAACGTCACCATCGGCGGCAGCGTCAAGCTCGGCTACTTCGCGCAGCATGCGATGGATCTGCTGGACGGCGAGCGCACGATCTTCCAGAATCTCGAAGACTCATTTCCGCAGGCGGGCCAGGGCACGCTGCGCGCACTCGCCGGCTGCTTCGGCTTCTCCGGTGACGATGTCGAGAAGCGCTGTCGTGTTTTGTCGGGTGGCGAGAAAGCGCGTCTGGTGATGGCCAAGATGCTGTTCGACCCACCGAATTTTCTGGTGCTTGATGAGCCGACCAACCATTTGGACATGGCCACCAAGGAAATGCTGATCAAGGCGCTCGCCGACTATGAGGGCACCATGCTGTTCGTGTCGCATGACCGCCACTTCCTGGCGGCGCTATCGAACCGCGTGCTCGAGCTGACGCCGGACGGCATCCAGCAATACGGCGGCGGCTATACGGAGTATGTCGAGCGCACTGGCCAGGAAGCGCCGGGTCTGCATCCGAATTAAGCGCGCCTGCTTCCTCTCCCCGCAAGCCGGGGGAGATAAGCAAGCTCAGCCCGTCAGCGCCGACAGCGAGACACCGCGCTTCACCACGCTGCGCATCGCGAAGCTTGAATGCAGCCGCGCCACGCCGGGCATCCGCGAGAGGTGCTGCTTGTGGATGCGCTCATAGTCCTCCATGTCGCGCGCCTGCACATGGACGAGATAGTCGTCATTGCCCGACATCAAGTAGCACGACACGACATCCGGACATTTGGCGATCTCGCGCTCGAAGGCCGACAGCGCGTCCTCGCTCTGCTTGTCCAGTGTGATGTGGACATGGACCGTCATCATGTAACCGAGTTCGGACGCGTCGATCTCGGCGGCATAGCCCTTGATCACGCCTTTCTTTTCCAGGGCCGTGAGACGTCGGGTACAGGCGGTGGGTGACAGGCCGACTTTCTCCGCCAGTGCCATCTGGCTGATCCGGGCATCCCGGACCACCTCGCGAAGGATCTTCCGGTCGGTCGAATCGAGGTCGCTTGCCATGGTTCTCGCCAAATTTTTGCAGGATTTCTCTACAAGGACGTGATTTTGCACCGATAATCACCGTTTATGACCCTAGCAGCGGCCGGAATCGCCGTAAAGCGCCATGCGGAAGGTGAGATACTGCCGCTGCGATCATTCGTGGCGGGGGATGTGATGCTGGCACCTTGGACAGGCGGAACGGGCGCGCGGCACGCGAGCGCGGTGCTGACCATCGACCTTGAAGGCATCTCACGCAATTACCGGCTATTGGCCGAGCGGGTCGGCCCTGGCGTCACCTGTGCCGGCGTCGTCAAGGCCGATGCCTATGGCCTCGGCGCCGATCGCGTCGCGCCGGCACTCTATCGGGCGGGCTGCCGCGCCTTCTTTGTCGCGCATCTCGACGAGGGGTTGGACCTGCAGACGCATCTGCCTCGGGACGTCGCGATCTATGTGCTCAACGGTCTGCCCTCAGGCGGCGAGCGTGACTGCGCCGAAGCCGGTATCGTTCCGGTGCTCAATTCGCGCGAACAGCTTGAAGCCTGGTCGGATCAGGCGCGGCAACGCGGCCGGATTCTGCCCGCGGTCGTTCAGGTCGATAGCGGCATGTCGCGGTTGGGGATGTCGCCACGCGAAATCGCCGACGTCGCCGGCAAGGACACCTCAGTTCTCGATATCCAGATGGTGATGAGCCATCTCGCTTGCGCCGACACGCCGGAGCATTCGGCCAATGCGCATCAGCTTGCAGCATTTCAGACGCTTGCCAAGCGCTTCCCCGCCGCGCGAAAATCTCTCGCCAACTCTTCAGGCATTTTCCTTGGCCGCAATTACCATCACGATCTCGTTCGCCCTGGCGCGGCGCTCTACGGTCTCAATCCCAATCCCGCGCAATGCAACCCGATGCTGCCGGTTGTCCGCCTCACCGCGCAGGTGATCCAGACCCGCGAGGTCGAGACCGATGCCCATGTCGGCTATGGCTGGAATTTCCGGGCGACCAAGGCGACACGGCTAGCGACATTGGCGATCGGTTACGCCGACGGTTTGCAGCGCGCCTTCGGCAATGGCGGCGCGGTCTATTTCCGCGGGCGCCGGCTGGCGGTTGCTGGGCGCGTATCGATGGACTCGCTGACGGTCGATCTTGGCGATCTGCCGCCCGGCATGTTGGCACGGGGATCGCAGGTCGAAATCATCGGCGGGCATCAGTCGCTTGACGCGCTGGCCGCAGCCGCGGGCACCATTGGCTATGAAATGCTGACCTCGCTGGGTCAGCGCTATGAGAGAATTTACTCGGATGAGATCGATGTGCGGTGGACCGCCCGGTCTGGAGGCACGGTGCGATGAAGGTTCTGGTTCTCGGCGCGGGCGTGATCGGCGTCACCACGTCCTATTATCTGGCCAAGGCAGGCCATGAGGTGACGGTGATGGACCGTCAGCCCGGCGCCGCACTGGAGACCTCGTTCGGCAATGCCGGCGAAGTCTCGCCCGGCTACGCCTCGCCCTGGGCCGGCCCGGGCGTGCCGAAGAAGGCGCTCGGCTGGATCATGGACAAATACGGCCCGCTGGTGGTGCGGCCACAGGCCGATCCGCACCAGTGGCGCTGGATGCTGCAGATGCTACGCAACTGCACCAGCGCGCGTTACGCGTTGAACAAGTCGCGCATGGTGGGCATCGCCGAATACAGCCGCGACCAGCTGCGCGCACTGCGCGCCGAAACCGGCATCACCTATGACGATCGCAGCCAAGGCACGCTGCAACTGTTCCGCAAACAGTCGCAGCTCGATGCCACCGGCGGCGATATCGACGTGCTCAAGCAATATGGCGTGCCCTATGAGGTGCTCGATCGTGCCGGCTGCGTGAAATATGAACCGGGCCTCGCCGGTGTGAAGGATCTGTTCGTCGGCGGTCTGCGTTTGCCCGAGGACGAAACCGGTGACTGCCATCTGTTTACGCAGCGGCTGGAAAAGATCGCAGCCGGGCTCGGTGTGAAATTCATCTATGAGACCACGATCAAGTCCGTGGATGTCACCGGCGGCCGGGTCGCGCAGGTGACGACCGACAAGGGTGTCTTCACCGCAGATAGTTACGTGATGGCGCTTGGCAGCTTCTCGCCGCTGTTGCTGCGTCCGCTTGGCATCGATGCGCCGGTCTATCCGGTGAAGGGCTATTCCCTCACCGTGCCGATCACCGACGAGAGCGTCGCGCCGCAGTCGACGATCATGGACGAAAGCTACAAAGTGGCCATCACGCGCCTTGGTGACCGCATCCGCGTCGGCGGCACCGCTGAAGTCGGCAATTATCATCCGGTACCCACTGCGCCGCGGAGGATGCCGCTCGATAAGTCGGTGACCGACCTGTTTCCGACCGCCGGCGATCTCTCGCGCTCGACCTTCTGGAGCGGCTTGCGGCCGATGACGCCGGATGGTCCGCCCATCGTCGGCCCGACGCATCTCGGCAATCTCCATCTCAACACCGGTCACGGCACGCTTGGCTGGACCATGGCCTGCGGCACCGCCCGCGTGCTGTCCGACCAGATCTCCGGCAAGGCGCCGGAGTTGGATGTCAAGGATCTGGCGATTAGCCGTTATAGCTGAGCAGGTTCTCAGCCTGTCGTCCCCGCGAAGGCGGGGACCCATAACCACGATCTGCGTGGTTGAAGCGGCAGAGGCGCCACCGCGGCGATCCCCTTATAACTGAAGCGTGTATGGGTCCCCGCCTTCGCGGGGACGACGCCGAGTTTGTCTCCGGCTCTTCGCATTGCGACGATTCTAGCCGCATGCGTGCCGTGCTTCCTTCCACGCCCATTTACATCCCCGTCATTTCCGTTTTCAGTTGCTGAAAACAATCGGGGGAAACATGAGCGGTCAAACTGCGTCGACGCATCGCGCGTCGGCTGATGCCATTGAGGCTGATTACATCATCGTCGGTGCCGGCTCGGCCGGTTGCGTGCTCGCCAATCGTCTGTCGGCCTCCGGCAAATATTCGGTGCTGCTGTTGGAAGCCGGCCCGAAGGATCGGAATATCTGGATTCACGTTCCGCTCGGTTACGGCAAGCTCTTCAAGGAGAAGTCCGTCAACTGGATGTATCAGACCGAGCCCGAACCGGGCCTCGATGGACGCTCGGTCTTCCAGCCGCGAGGCAAAGTGCTCGGCGGCTCCAGCTCCATCAACGGGCTGCTGTATGTGCGCGGCCAGCACGAGGATTACGACCGCTGGCGCCAGCTCGGCAATACCGGCTGGGGCTATGACGATGTGCTGCCCTATTTCAAGAAGGCCGAAAATCAGACCCGTGGGCCGAGCGAGTATCACGGCGTCGGCGGCCCGCTGCCGGTGTCGGATTCGCGTTGCCCCGACCCGTTGTCGGAAGCTTTCATCGCTGCAGCCGCCGAGACCGGCATTCCGGTGAACAACGACTTCAACGGTGCCACGCAGGAAGGCGCCGGCTGGTTCCAGACCACGACGAAAGGCGGCCGCCGCGCCTCGACCGCGCGGGCCTATCTGCGCCCGGCATTGAAGCAGGGCAATGTCCGCGTCGAGACCGAAGCACTGGCCCAGCGTATCCTGTTCGAAGGCAAGCGCGCGGTGGGCATCGAATTCAAGCAGCATGGCGTGGTGCGCAAGGCGCGCGCCCGCAAGGAAGTGCTTGTGTCGAGTGGCGCCTATAATTCACCGCAACTGCTGCAGCTCTCCGGCGTCGGTCCCGCCGATCTGCTCAAGGAACACGGCATCGAGGTCCTTCTTGATGCCCCCGGCGTCGGCAGTGATCTGCAGGATCATATGCAGGTCCGCATGGTGATGGAATGCCCGCAAAAGATCACGCTCAATGACTTCGTCAATCATCCCGTTCGCCGGGCGATGATGGGCCTCCAGTATGCGGCGTTCCGCACTGGTCCGCTGACCTATGCCGCCGGCACCACCGGGGCCTTCTTCAAGACCGATCCGCGCATGGCGTCGCCGGATATCCAGATCCACTTCCTGCCGTTCTCCACCGACAAGATGGGCGAGAAACTGCATCCGTTCTCCGGCTTCTCGGCCTCGGTCTGCCAGTTGCGCCCGGAAAGCCGCGGCTCGCTGCGCATCAAGAGCGCGGATCCCTCGGTGCCGCCAGCGATCCGCATCAACTATCTGGCGACCGAAACCGACCGTACGGCGAATGTCGAAGGGCTCAAGATTCTGCGGAAGATGCTGAATGCGCCGGCGATGAAGCCCTTCGTGACGAAGGAGGTCGAGCCCGGCCCGGGCACGGTGACCGATGAGCAATGGCTCGCTTATTGCCGCCAGCGCGGCAGCACGGTCTATCATCCGACCTCGACCTGCCGGATGGGCAATGATGCGAAAGCGGTGGTCGATCAGCGGCTGCGCGTGCGCGGGCTCGAAGGCTTGCGCGTCATCGACGCGTCGATCATGCCGGACCTGATGTCGGGTAACACCAACGCACCGGTGATCATGATCGCCGAGAAGGCGTCGGACATGATTCTGGAGGATGCGCGCTGAAGCTTACCTCTCCCCGTTCTTTACGGGGAGAGGTCGCCGCGTCTTCGCGGCGGGTGAGGGGCGTGGTACGTGATTTCAGCTTGGCGATCTCTCGCGGATCGCATCTTCTTCGCTTCGATAGAGCGGATATAGGCTGGTTGTGTGCCATGCCCCTCATCCGACCGCGCTTCGCGCGGCCACCTTCTCCCCGCAAGCGGGGAGAAGGGATTACGCCTTCTTCACCCACACCTTGTTGTCGTGAAACGCAGCCCCACCGTAAGGCGCGACGGCTTCGCCTCCTGTCAGCATGTTGATGCCGTGGCCGCCGATATGCGCCTTGTTGGGGTGCACCGATTCCGCAATCAGCACACCGCGCCGCAGGCCCTCGAAGATGCGCGCGGTCAGTGTCGTCTCGCCGCGCGTGTTGCCGAGCGTCACGGCATCGCCATCGGCGATTCCCAATTTCGCAGCGTCGACCGGATGCATCATCACACTGGGTGCACCCTCGCGGGCCTGCGATGATGGCGTCTCGTTGAACGAGGTGTTGAGGAACGAGCGCGACGGGCTGGTGGCCAGGCGAAACGGATGCGCCTCATCGACCTGTTCGATCACCGCCCAGTGGTCGGGGAATGACGGCATCTCGTCCCATGCGCCCATCAGCCCGGCATTGGGCATTGGCACTGCCGACCAGTCCGCCTTGAAGTGGAATTTGCCGTCGGCATGGGCAAAACCGTCGAGATAGTGCGAGGTGCGGAAATCCGGCTGGATATCGCGCCATTTGTCGGCCTCCAACCCTTCGATGCCACCGTGGCCGCTGACTTGCAGCGTCTCGTCGATGATATCGCGCGGATGCATATCGAACGCGCGGTGTTTCGCGCCGAGGCGGATGGCGATGCCCTGCAGAACGTCGTGGTTCGAGCGGCATTCTTCCGGCGCGTCGATCAGCTTGGCACCGACCGAGATGTGCTGGTTGCCGCCGGCGTAATAGAGATCGTCATGCTCCATGAACATGGTCGCCGGCAGCACGATATCGGCCATCATGGCGGTCTCGGTCATGAACTGCTCATGTACCGCGACGAACAGGTCCTCGCGGGCAAAGCCCTGCCGCACCAAGGCCTGTTCGGGCGCCACCGTCATCGGATTGGTGTTCTGGATCAGCATCGCCTTGACCGGTGGGCCGTTGTGCAAGGCCTCCGCGTCACCGGTCAGGATGCGACCGATCTTCGACTGATCGAGGCGCCGAACGCTCTCGTCGAGCACGTCGAGGCCCTCGATCAGCGTCTTGTCGAATTTCCAGATCGCGGCATTGTTGAAGAAAGCGCCGCCACCTTCCTGCTGCCAGGCACCGGTAACGGTGGGCACGCACAGCGCGGCATGCATCTGCGCGGCTCCGTTGCGGCTGCGGGTGAAGCCATAGCCGAGGCGGAAATAGCTGCGTTTATTTTCGCCGACGAGATGGGCGAAGGCCTCAATTTCGGCGGCCGGCACGCCACAAATGGCTGAGGCCCATTCCGGCGTCCGCGAGGAAAGATGCGCCTCGAACTCGGGTGAGTGATCGGTGTATTTGGCGAGATAGTCGCGATCTGCAAGGTTGTCGCGGAACAGCACATGCATCACGCCGGCGGCGAAGGCGCCGTCGGTGCCGGGCCGCAGCAGGATCTTGATGTCGGCCTGCTTCATGGTGTCGTTGTCGTAGATGTCGACAACCGCGAGCTTGGTCCCGCGCTCCTTGCGGGCGCGGGAGACGTGGGTCATCACATTGACCTGCGTCGAGACAGGGTTGGTGCCCCAGATCACGATCAGGTCTGACTTCGCCATCTCGCGCGGATCGACGCCAGCGACCTTGCCGGTGCCGGCGGCAAAGCCGGCCCAGGCGATGGTCGCGCAGATCGTCGAGTAGAAGCGCGAATATTTCTTCACATTGGCGAGGCGGTTGATGCCATCGCGCATCACCAGACCCATGGTGCCGGCATAGTAATAGGGAAATACCGACTCCGCGCCAAAGTCGCGCTCGGCCTCGTTGAACCTCAAAGCGATCTCGTCGAGCGCCTCGTCCCAGGTGATGCGGGTGAAATGGCCGGAGCCCTTCGGGCCGGTGCGGCGCATCGGATACATCAGCCGTTCGGGATGATGGATGCGCTCGGCATAGCGCGCGACCTTCGCGCAGACTACGCCGGCGGTATAGGTTTGCTCCTTGGAGCCGCGGACCCGGCCGATGGTGTTCCCGCCGATCACCTCGATGTCGAGGGCGCAGGCAGAGGGGCAATCATGCGGGCAGGTGGAGTGCTTGATGTCGATCTTGGCTTGAACGTTCATGCAGCCAAGCTAGCCAAAAGTTTACTGGAGGAAAAGCCGTGGTTTTACGCATCCCGCCCGTCAACCGGGCAGGCCTCCAGTCCGTAGTCCTCTCGGCTATTTGCCAAGGGCGTCACGTTGGGCGATCAGCCGGTCCAGCTCCTCATTCTGCTGAGCCAGCCGATCCGCGGTGCGCTCCTCGTTGCTCTCGCCGGAAGCCGCGGTGGCCTGCTCGATCAACTGCCGGATATTGTCGCGAAGGATGGCGATGCGATCGTCGAGCTCGGCGGCTGAGAGGGTGGAATCCATGGGGCGATACTCCTGACCCGCTACGGGCCGTACACAGACTATAGCGCGTCAGAAGTGCTTTCTATTGAATAATCCGCGGCACTAACCTGCGCCAAGCACCGGGTAGTCGGTGTAGCCAGCCACATCGCCGCCGTAAAACGTCGCCCGGTTATAGGGGGTGAAGGGCGCCTTCCGCTTGATACGCTCCGGCAGATCCGGATTGGCGATGAACGGGCGGCCGAAGGCGATGATATCGACATTGCCGGAAGCGACGGCCTCCTCGGCCGAGGTGCCGTCGAATCCGCCGGCGGTGACCAGCACGCCGCTCCACATCGGCCGGAACAGCTCATAGGCTTTAGGCACATTGTTATGAAACACTTCCGCGCGGCCGACGCCGCTTGTGCGCGGCTCGACGAAATGGAGGTAGGCGAGGCCGAGCTTGTCGAGCTCACGGACCACATAGCTGTAGAGCGGCATCGGATCGGCTTCGCCGGAGTCATTCGAGACACCATAAGGCGACAGGCGGACGGCGACACGATCCGCACTCCAGGCACCGATGACGGCATTGGTCACTTCGAGCAGCAGGCGGGCGCGGTTCTCGATTGAGCCACCATATTGGTCGGTGCGCCGATTGCTGCGGGTCTGCAGAAATTGCTCGAGCAGATAGCCGTTGGCGCCGTGCACCTCGACGCCGTCGAAGCCGGCTTCCCTGGCGTTGTGCGTGGCCTGCCTGTAGGCGTCGATAATGCCGGGAATCTCGCTGGTCTCGAGCGCGCGGGGCGTTTCGTAAGATACCGTCTCGCCTGAAGCCGTCCGCGTGGTAGCGTTGATCGCAATGGCTGACGGCGCGACCGGAAGCCCACCGCCGGGCTGGAACGAGGAATGTGAGGCACGGCCGACATGCCACAGCTGCAGGAAGATGATGCCGCCTTTGGCATGCACGGCGTCAGTGACCTGACGCCAGCCGGCGATCTGCTCTTTCGAATAGATGCCCGGCGTGTTCGGGTTGCCTTGTCCTTCCTGCATGACCTGCGACGCCTCGGCGATGATCAATCCGCCTTCGGTCGCGCGCTGCGTGTAATATTCGGCATTGAGCGTCCATGCAGCGAGGGATGTCTTCTCGGCGCGCATGCGCGTCAGCGGCGCCATCGCGACGCGGTGGCTCAATCGATACGGGCCGACTTGCAGCGGCTGGAACAGGGAAGAAGACGTCATGGGCGCTCCATTCAAAATATCAATCGGGCGATAGCCTTGGTGAACAGGTGTCGCGGCATTCGTATCGTTCAATACAGCGCAGGCCCTGGTCAATCAAAGTTGATGGCATCTATTCGCTGCACTACAGCCTTTAATGCTACGAGGCGGAATTAGGTTGGGCCATATGGGCCCTGACGACGAAGGACGGATCGCGATGGCGAAGAAGCAGGTTCAGGGCGTCGAAGACTATAAGGGTGCGGCCGCAGGTTGGGGCGCGTTGAAAGCGGTGGCCGACGCGGTGCGCGGACAGATGGCGGTGGTCAACGAAACGCACGGCCTGCTGACGATGAACCAACCGCATGGCTTTGATTGCCCGGGCTGCGCCTGGCCCGATCCAAAGCATACGTCATCATTCGAGTTCTGCGAGAACGGCGCCAAGGCGGTGTCGTGGGAAGCAACGGCCAAGCGCACGACGCCGGAATTCTTTGCGGCCCATACGGTGAGCGAACTCTGGGGCTGGCATGATCACGATCTCGAAAACGAGGGGCGTCTCACCCATCCGATGGCCTATGACCCGGTCAGCGACAAGTATCTTCCGATCTCGTGGGAAGATGCGATGGCGCGGATCGGTGCTGGCCTGCGCGCTTTGCCCGATCCGAACATGGCCGAGTTCTACACGTCGGGGCGCTGCTCTAACGAAGCAGCCTTCATGTATCAGTTGTTCGTGCGCGAATTCGGCACCAACAATTTCCCCGATTGCTCCAACATGTGCCACGAGGCCACCAGCGTCGGCCTTCCGGAATCCATCGGCGTCGGCAAGGGCACAGTGACGCTGGAGGATTTCGACCATGCGGATGCTGTGTTCTGCATCGGGCACAATCCCGGCACCAATCATCCGCGCATGCTGACAACCCTGCGCGAATGCTCCAAGCGCGGTGCTGCCATCGTTTCAATCAATCCGCTGCGCGAGCGCGGGCTGGAACGATTCACATCCCCGCAGCATCCAGCGGAAATGCTGACGTTGAGCTCTACGCAGATCTCGTCGACCTATTACCAGGTCAAGGTCGGTGGCGACATTGCCGTGCTGAAGGGCATGATGAAGACCGTCGTGGCGCTCGACGCCGCGAGCCTTGCCGAAGGCGGCCCCGGCGTGCTCGACCGCGCCTTCATCGCCGAACACACCGACGGCATTGATGCACTGCTCGCGGATCTCGACGCGACCTCATGGGAGGCGATCGAGAAATCGTCTGGCCTGCCGCGCGCTGATATCGAAAACCTCGGCAACATCTACGCCGGGGCCAAGAGCGTGATCATCAATTACGGCATGGGTATTACCCAGCATCGCCACGGCACCGGCAATGTGCAGCAGATCGCCAATTTGCTGATGCTGCGCGGAAACATCGGCCGTCCCGGCGCCGGCATCTCGCCGCTACGCGGGCACTCCAACGTGCAGGGCGACCGCACCGTAGGGATCACCGAAGTACCCAACGCCGCACTGCTCGCCGGTATCGAACGCACGTTCAACTTCAAACCGCCGAGCGCACATGGTCACGATGCCGTCGCCTCCGTGAAGGCGATCCGTGACGGGCGTTCGAAGGCATTGATCTGTCTTGGCGGCAATCTCGCGGTGGCGATGTCCGATCCCGAGGAAACCTATCCGGCGATGCGCAGCCTCGATCTCGTGGTGCATATCGCCACCAAGCTCAATCGCTCGCATCTGCTGATCGCGAAGGAGTCGATCATCCTGCCATGCCTTGGCCGTACCGAGATCGATGTGCAGGCGACGGGACCGCAACTGGTGACGGTGGAAGATTCGATGTCGATGGTGCACGCCTCGCGTGGCGGCTTGAAGCCGGCATCCGAGCATCTGAAGTCCGAGACTGCGATCGTCGCCGATATGGCCATCGCGACTTTGCCGAATACAAAGGTGAAGTGGCTCGACTACGTCGCCGACTACAGCAAGATCCGCGAGGCCATCGAGTCGGTCTTTCCGGCCTTCGAGGATTACAATGCGCGGATCAAGAAGCCGGGTGGCTTCCGGCTGCGCAACGCCGCCTCGGAACGGGAATGGCTGACGCCGAGCAAGAAGGCGCGGTTCCTGGTCTTCTCCGGCCTCTATGAGGACGGCCCCGCCGAGACCGCGTTGACGCTGACCACGCTGCGCAGCCACGACCAGTACAACACCACGATCTACGGCATGAACGATCGCTATCGCGGCATCACCGGGCGGCGCGATGTGGTGTTCGTCAACGAGCAGGACCTCGCCCGCCGCGGGCTAAGCCACGGTGATCTGATCGACATCGTGCTGGACCGCCCGGACAGCGCGCCGCGCGCGCTGCGTCGGGTGACGGCGGTGGCTTACAACATCCCGCAAGGATCGGTGGCGGCCTATTATCCCGAGGCCAATGTACTCGTGTCGCTCGACCAGCACGATCTGAAGTCGGGAACGCCGGCTTACAAATCGATCCCAATCCGGATCGAGGCATCTGCGGCTTAAGCTGCACCGCAGCATTGAGAGAGCATGACCGCCACGGCTTTCGTGGCGGTTGCTGCGTGGCGTATTTCCGCGTAGGCGAGCGCCATGACCAGTGCTGCCAACTCTTCTGCCTTTAAGCCCGTTGCCATCGATCCGCCAGTGAGCGTGGCCCTCGTGGCCGCCATGCTCATTCTGACCTGCGGGCATGTGCTGTCCAACATGCTGCGCACCACGCCTGCGGTCGCGATCGATTTGATGTCGACCGATCTCGGCGTCACGCCGCAGACGCTGGCCGCGCTGACCTCGGCCTATCATTTTTTCTTCGCGCTCCTGCAGATTCCGGTCGGCGTCGCGCTGGATCGCTACAGCATCCGTACGGTGTCGCTCGTGCTGTTCGCCGGTACGGTCTGCGGCGCGGCGATCGCCGCGCTATCGACAGGGCCTCTGTCGTTCTTCGTGTCGCAGGCCACGATCGGCATGGCCACGTCGGGCATGCTGATGTGCCCGATGACGCTCGCGGCCAAGCGGCTGACACCAGCGCAGTTCGGTCTGTGGTCCGGCATCATTCTGTCATTCGGCAATGCGGGGCTGCTTTTGTCTGCCAGTCCGCTGGCTTACGTCGTCGAGCATTGGGGCTGGCGCGCCGGCTTCTGGATTGCGGCGGCAGCGGCTATTGTCGTGGCCATGCTGATCGCGGTTATCGTCCCGTCGTCGCGTCCCGAAGGCCAGCAGCGCGCGCTCCTGGGTGAGATGGTTTCGGTTCTGCAACTCGGTGTCTCCCGCGCGGTGCGCGGTATCGTGATCCTCGCTTTCGTGTCGCTGGCGGTTCAGCTCGTGTTGCGTGGCCTTTGGGCCGGCCCCTGGCTGATGAATATCAAGGGACTATCGCGGATAGAGGCTGGCAATGTACTGGCGTTGTTTACGGTGGCGCTGGTGATTGGGCCGGCGCTGTCGGGCTTGCTCGATCGCAAGCTCGGTCATCGCCGCGTGCTGCTGTTTACGGTCCATCTGTGCGCCGCCGCGCTGCTGCTCGTGATGGCGCTCGGTGCACCGGGCTATCCGTTGGCCACGCTTTTCGGCCTGCCAGTGATGCCCGTGGCAGTCGATACCGGCCTGCTTGTGGTCATCGGCCTTCTCGTGGCGATGCAGCCGCTCGTCTATGCGATGATCCGCCAGGTCGTTGCTGCCGAGAATATTGGCAAAGCGCTCTCTGCGGCAAACCTGTCGTTCTTCCTCGGCACCGCCGTGATGCAATCGGCTACCAGTCCGATTGCTGCCGCTTGGGGATTGCCCGCAGTTTTAATCTCAATGGCGGTATTCCTGACCGTATGCACTCTCGTCTTCTTCGTGTTGACGCGTCCCGCAGCGCAGCGCGGGGCTGCATAACAGGTTCATGACGATTGCGACGGCAAGTTGCTGGAATTGCCGTGAGTCCTGTGGTCTGATGCGCAGAGTGACGCGATCAAGACGTCGCGCGCGGTCTCGCTTTGCGGGGCGCCTCACACAGGGAGGACGTGACTTGCCGTTTTTCGTCAGGGGAACCGATACGTCAGGGACTGTTTCACTCCGCCGCGACAACGCGGCCGGAGCTGTCAAGAAGGCCAGGGAGCTGCTCGATGACGGCAGCTGGGATGTCGAGATCACCGGTCCGGATGGACTTCCGCATCCGATTGCCGAATTCGAGGCGATGTATTCCGCCGGCGCAACGACGGCGGTGCATGCGACATAGCTGACAGGCAAGGGATGCAGTGACGGCGACCGATCTTGTTCTGCATCACTATCCGCGTTCGCCGTTTGCCGAGAAAGTGCGCGTCGCCTTCGGATTGAAGGGCTTGTCTTGGCGCTCGGTGATCCAGCCGCGGATTGCACCGAAGCCAGAGCTTGTGCCGCTCACCGGAGGCTATCGCCGCATTCCGGTGCTGCAGATCGGCGCGGATATCTATTGCGATACGCGCCGTATTCTGGCCGAACTCGAGCGGCGTTTTCCCGAGCCGACGCTTTATCCGACGGGCACGCGCGGCCAGGCCGATATCATCGCGGCCTGGGCCGATAGCGCGCTCTTCGCCAATGCTCTTGGACTGGTCTTCGGCCTGAACGGAGATCGTTTCCCGCCGGAGCTGCATGCTGATCGCGCGAGTTTCACGTCAGGCAAGTTCGATGGCTGGGACAGCGTGAAGATGCGCGAGCAGATTCCTGCGCTGCGCAACCAGTTTCGCATTCATCTTGCCTGGCTCAGCGATTGGCTTGCGCATGGCGACGCATTCCTGCTCGGCAACGCGCCGTCACTTGCCGACATCGCCGTCTACCACCCGCTCTGGTACGCGCGCGGCAATCTCGGTGAGAGCGAAGGTCTTGCCGAGTATCCACGTGTGCTTGCGTGGATGGATCGGGTGGCGTCGCTGGGGCACGGAGCGGTTGAGGAGCTGTTGCCCGAGCAGGCGCTGGAGACGGCGCGGTTTTGCCAACCTGCAGCGACGCCTCGTGCGGCTTACGATGACGGAGCGGCTGATCAGCATGGGCCCTTTGCGGAAGGCATGATGGTATCGGTCACGTCGACCGATTGGGGCTTCGATTCCGTCATTGGTGCGTTTGTTTCTGCGGGTCATGACAGCATCGCTTTACGCCGTGACGATCCCGATGTCGGCGCGACGGTTGTACATTTTCCGCGCGCAGGCTTTGCGATTGCTCGAATATGAAAGCCCCGTCACGGATGCATGGCCCTCATTCGCGATTTCCATGCGCCGCAATTTGACGCAGCTGCGCAAAGGCGGCTAAGTCCGAAAAACGCTGCCCAACTGCGATATGCGGACTCCCAATCTGCAACGCAGTGTTCGACACTTCAGCGCACAGCAACAGAACAAGAAAGCGCGCCGCTTCAGCGACGTTGCGCATCGGAGGATATGACATGACCATGACCCGCCGCACGTTTGGACTTGGTGCCTCTGCCGTTCTGGCAGGGCCGATCGCCGCGCCGTTCATTCGCGGTGCCGGCGCTGCCGAGCCGGCGATCCGCATCGGTATGGTCAATTCGATGAGTGGCGGCCTTGCCGCCTATGCGCAGGAAGGCCAGCCGGCTTTCGAATACATCATCAAGAAGATCAATGCCGAAGGCGGCATCAAGAGCAAGGGCGGCGCCAGGATCGAGCTGGTGCTGGCGGACGATACCAGCCAGCCGGCACGCACTGCCGCCGAAGCACGGCGCCTGATCACCGAGGAAAAGGTGCAGCTTCTCACCGGCACCATTCTCAGCGCACAGATGCTGGCGCTGACGCCGGTGGTCGACGAAGCCAAGATGCCGACGCTGTCGGTCTGGGCCGGCGGCTCGCAGTCGAACTATATGTTCACGCTGGGATACCCGTATGATCGCGGCTATGCGCAGACCATGCATGACTTCGTCATCTCGCTGCGCGACGATTTCAAGTTTCCGATCAAGACTGCGGTCATGGCCTATTCGAATTACGAGGCCGGCCAGCAGTCCAACAAATTCCTGGTCGAGAAACTGAAGGCCAGCGGCATCCAGATCATCGGCGAAGCGGCGCTCGATATCCGTGCGCAGGACCAGACCGCGGCGATGGTGCGCATCCGCTCTCTGAAGCCCGACGTTGTGGTCGGCCTCGTGACACCGCGCGACGGCATCCTGCTGCATCAGGCGCGCTACAATCTGAACTATCACGGCAGCATCTTCTGTGGCGGCACCGGCGGCTATTCGGATCTGTCGCTCTGGAAGGATCTCGGTCCCGAGATCGGTAAGGCCGTGCTGACGAAGAACCTGTTCGGCATGACCGGTTTCAGCGCCGGCGCCAAGATCGAGTCGATGCAGAAGATTGTCACGGAACTGCGCGATGTCGCCAAGCTCGACAAAATCGGCCAGGGCGCCGTGCAATACGCCCAGGCGGCGCGCGTGCTGCAGCAGGTGCTCGAGAATGCCAAGTCGCTGCAGAGCGATGCGCTGCTCGAGGCGCTGAAGAACGTCAATATTCCGGCCGGCGATCCGAACCTCTACATCGCCAAGCCGAAGGGCCTGCAATTCGCAGAAGACCGTCTGCTCAAGGACGGTTCAGCGATGTTCATCCAGTGGACTCCCGAGCAGGATCAGCAGGTCGTATTCCCGAAGGAATTTGCCCAGGTACCGCCGCGGCCGAAGTCCTGAGCGGCGCTGTACCAAGACTGAGCGCAACCTAGAGAGTGGACGGCAGTGGCATTTCTGGAAGTCTCCAACATCACCAGGCGGTTTGGTGGGCTGATCGCGCTCAACGCGGTGAGCTTCGACGTCGAGAAGGGTGAGATTCTCGGTATCATCGGCCCGAACGGCGCTGGCAAGACCACGCTGTTTGGTGTGATCTCCGGTTTCATTCCGCCGAGCGCGGGCGACGTCGTCTATGACGGCGAAAGCATCGTCGGGGTGTCGCCGGATCGGCTGGTGCGCCGCGGATTGATGCGCTCGTTCCAGATCGTCCAGTCCTTTGCCGACATGACCACGCTCGACGTCGTCACGACCGCAGCATTGACGCGCCGTCCGATGCGCGAGGCCATCGACTATGCGGCGCAGGCGCTGCTGCGTGTCGGCCTTGGCGGTAAGGAACACAAGACACCGGCGACACTGTCGCTGCAGGACAAGAAGCTGCTGGAACTGGCGAAGTGCATCGCTACCGATCCTCGCTGCATTCTGCTCGACGAAGTGATGGCCGGCCTGACCATGGCCGAGACCGCCGCGCCGATCGCGATCATCGAGGAGCTCAACAAGCAGGGCGTCACCGTCGTGATGGTTGAGCATGTGATGCCCGTCATCATGCGGTTGGCGCAGCGTATGGTGGTGATCAATTTCGGCGAGAAGATCGCGCAAGGCACGCCCGACGAGATTCTCAAGGATCAACGCGTCGTCGATGCTTATTTCGGAGATCATCTCGATGCTTGAGATCGATAACCTGGTCGCAGGCTATGGCGGTGTGCCGGTGCTGCGCGATGTCAACGCCAAGATCGCTGCGGGCGAGATCGTCGGTCTGCTTGGCGCCAACAATGCCGGCAAGACCACGCTGATAAATGCGCTGTCCGGTATGGTCAAGCCGATATCCGGCCGTATCTTGTTTCTGGGTGAGGACATCAGCAAATTGACGCCGCAGGCGCGTGTCGAGCTCGGCATCGTGCAGGTGCCGGAAGGACGTCTGGTATTTCCGGAAATGAGCATCCGCGAAAACCTTCTGCTCGGCGGCATCAATGCGCATGCGCGCAAGCATCGTCCGCAGCAGATGGAGAAAGTCATCGGGTTGTTTCCGCGGCTCGGCGAGCGGCTGACCCAAAGTGCCGGCTCACTGTCAGGCGGCGAACAGCAGATGCTGGCCATCGGCCGCGGGCTGATGGCGGAAGCCAAGCTCCTGATGCTCGATGAACCCTCGCTCGGTCTGTCGCCGCTGTTCGTGCAGTATATTTTCGAGATCATCGACAGACTGCATGCCGACGGGCTGACCATCCTGCTAGTGGAGCAGAATCTGAATCTGACGTTGCGCCACGCCAAGCGCTGCTACGTGCTGGAGCGCGGGCAGGTGGCGGTGGAGGGCGATGCGGAGACCGTGAAGAACGATCCGCGCACCCGCAGCGCCTATCTTGGTCTGTGATCGGAGAGTGATGTGACCGAACTTTATCAGGCTCTCGCCCAAGGTCTTCTGATCGGCGCCACATATGGCTTGCTGGCGCTGGGCATGGGGCTCGTCTACGGCGTCTCGGGTGTCGTCAACTTCTCGCATGGCGATTTCATCTCGCTCGGCATGTTCATGTGCCTCGCGCTGTATTCCGCCTTCGCCATGGACCCTTATGTGTCCATCATCATTACCGTGCCACTGATGACCGCCATCGGTGCGCTGGTTTATATCTTCCTGATACGGCCGATGGTCGGGCATCAGTTCCTGATGGTGGTGCAGCTTACGCTCGGTCTCAGCCTGGTGCTGCAGAACGGCATCCTGATGGTATTTGGCGGCGAGCCGGCACGCACACCGTCTTTCGTCGAATCCAAGCTGATCATTCTCGGTGACGTGGTGCTGCGGGTGCCGCATATCGTGGCCTTCGTCGTCTCCTTCGCGCTCGCTATTGGCCTCTACATCATGCTGCGCTCGACCGACTTCGGTCGCTCGATCCGCGCCGTGCATCAGAATGCCCATGCCGCGGCGCTGATGGGCATCAATGTCGGCCGCGTCCAGGTGCTCACGTTTGCACTCGGCATCGGCATTCTCGCGCTGGCTGCCGCGCTGCTGCTGCCCGGCACGCCGATCCAGCCGACCCAGGGCCTGCGCTACACCGTGATCACGCTGCTGGTCGTGGTGCTCGGTGGCATGACCAATTTCGTCGGCATCATGCTCGGCGGCCTGATCATCGGCATGGCCGAAGCCTTCGGCACCATCTATCTCGACGGTCCGATCGGCTTGCTGCTGCCATACATTATCTTCGTGGCGATCATGCTGTTTCTCCCGAAGGGCCTGACCTGGAGCTCGGCACGATGAGAGAGGAATTCTACAAGACGCTGTCGTCGCCGATCTGGTGGGGCGCGTTGGCCGTCGCCGCCATCATGCCCTTCGTGCTGTCGAGCTATTACGTCCACATTCTCACGCTGGCGCTGGTCTATGTGGCACTGGCTTCGTCGTGGAACATCGTCGGCGGCATGGCCGGGCAGATCTCGCTGGCGCACAGCCTGTTCATCGGCATCGGATCGATGTTCTCGGCCGCGCTGTTGCTCAAGCTCGGCATCAATATGTGGCTGGGTCTCGTCATCTCGGCGGTGATCTCCGGAATCCTGGGCGCCGTCATCGCCTGGATCGACTTCCGCTTTCAGCTCGGCCATCTCTCCTTCGTGCTTATCACGCTGGCTTTCGCGGAAATGGGCAGCATCGTGGTCGAGGGCTGGGACTTCCTCGGCGGTGCGTCCGGGCTGCTGCTGCCGAAGGACACGGGTAATTTCCTGGCGTTCCAGTTTGGCGGTGGCCACGGCGCGTTCTGGATGATGCTGGGGCTGGCGGCGATCTGTGTGCTGGTCAATGTCGCGATCCTCAACTCACCGCTCGGCTATTATCTGCGCACCATCCGCGACAACGAGAAGGCGGCGCAGGCGATCGGCGTCAACATCCTGCGCTACAAGATCACCGCCATGGTGATCTCGGCGATGCTCGCGTCCGTCGTCGGCACCGCCTATGTGCGCTATCTCACTTTTGCCGATCCCTATCTGCTGATTTCGCCCGTGATCACCATCGAGATCGTGCTGTTCGCCACGGTCGGCGGGCTCGGTCGTGCCTATGGTCCCGCGCTCGGCGCATTGCTGCTGGTGCCGCTTGGCGAGATCCTGCGCGGCAAGCTCGGCAGTACGCTGCCTGGCCTGCACTATTTCATCTACGGCATCGTCGTGATCTCCGTCATTCTGGTCACGCCGCGTGGGCTGCTGCCGCTGTTTGAGCGGCTCTGGGCGCGCTGGCGCGGCCCTGCGGTGGCCGGCAAATGAGGTAAATGCGCGTGTCGCCACATAGGCCTGCGCGCGCATTTGGTCGGTGCCGTCGTAGCCCCCGATATTTCGATATCATCCAGTTGGCGGATCGGGTTCCCGCAGCTAGTCTTTGAACCAGCAAGGCGCGGGCGCGCCTGATGGGGACGAGCGCGATGATCTTCGTACTGGGATTGTTGATGGGTGTCGTGGCCGGTTTGCGGGCGATGACGCCAGCAGCAGCGCTGAGCTGGGCAGCCTATCTCGGCATTTTGAAAGTATCCGGCACTTGGCTGTCGTTTCTCGGTTCGATCTGGGCCGTCGCGATTTTCACGGTTCTCGCTCTTGGCGAGCTTATCACCGATCAGTTGCCGACCACGCCCAGCCGCAAGATTCCCGTGCAGTTCAGTACCCGCGTCGTGATCGGCGCCATCGCGGGCGTCGCTATCGCCGGTCCAGCCAACTGGATATTCGGTGCGCTGGTCGGCATCGTCGGTGCGGTCATCGGCACGCTCGGCGGCGCGAGCATGCGGGGCAAGCTTGCCGCCAGTTTTGGCCAGGATCGGCCGGCTGCCGTGATTGAGGATGCCGTCGCCATCATCGGTGCGGCCCTGCTCGTGCTGGCGCTGAAATGACCCGGTCGTTCGACGCCATCGTCGTCGGGGCCGGGCAGGCTGGACCTTCGCTCGCCGGTCGGCTCACATCCGCAGGCATGTCGGTCGCGATCGTCGAGCGTCATCTGTTTGGCGGCACCTGCGTCAATACCGGCTGCAAACCGACCAAGACGCTGGTCGCCAGCGCCTATGCCGCGCATCTCGCGCGCCGCGGTAGCGACTATGGCGTGATGATTGACGCGCCCGTGCGGATCGATATGGCCCGCGTGAAGGCGCGGGCGGACAAGGTGATCCATGATTCGCGAAACGGCGTCGAAAGCTGGTTGCGCGGTATGGACAAATGCACGGTCATCAACGGCCATGCGCGCTTCGAATCCGCGGATACGATCCGTGTTGGCGATGAGTCGCTGACGGCGCCAAAGATCTTCCTGAATGTCGGCGGTCGCGCCGTCGTGCCGGATATGCCGGGGATCAACGACGTCACCTATCTGACCAATACAGGCATCCTGCAGCTCGATCGGGTGCCGAAACATCTGGTGGTCATCGGCGGCAGCTATATCGGACTCGAATTTGCACAGATGTATCGCCGCTTCGGCGCCGAAGTGACGGTCGTTGAGAAGGGCGCGCTTCTGGTCTCGCGTGAGGATGTGGAGATTTCAGAGGCGATCCGCGATATTCTGCTCGCCGAAGGCATCCATATACGAACCAATGCCGAATGCATCACCTTCAAGCCACATCCCGATGGCGTGGCTGTCGGTGTCGACTGCACCGAAGGTGCGCCGGAGATCATCGGCAGTGATGTTCTGCTCGCGGTGGGACGCCGTCCGAATACCGACGATCTCGGTCTCGACAAGGCTGGCGTCGCTGTGGATGACCGCGGCTACATCAAGGTCGATGACGGTCTCGCTACCAATGTGCCCGGTATTTTCGCGATGGGCGATTGCAACGGCCGCGGCGCTTTCACGCATACGGCTTACAACGACTTCGAGATCATTGCCGCCAACCTGCTCGATGGCGCAAGCCGCCGCGTCAGCGATCGGCTTCCCGGCTACGCGCTGTTCATCGATCCGCCGCTTGGCCGCGTCGGCATGACGCTGACACAGGCAAAGGCCACAGGTAAGAAACTTCTGATCGGCAACCGGCCGATGACCCATGTGGGCCGCGCCGTCGAGAAGGGCGAGACGGCGGGCATGATGCAGGTTGTGGTCGATGCTGAGACGAAGAAGATTCTGGGAGCTGCGATCCTCGGCACCGGGGGTGACGAGGCGATCCATGGGATTCTCGACATCATGAATGCCGGCGCCGACTACACCCAGTTGCAATGGGCGGTGCCGATCCATCCGACGGTATCGGAACTGATCCCGACGCTGCTCAACGAGATGAAGTGATCGCCGCTCAGGCAGTCTGGAACTTGAGTACGGCCATCAGCGTCAACAAGGTGGTTGCGCAGGATGCAGACACAATCGCCATATTGATCAGATTACGGGCTGCCATTGTCACGACCGCAGAAGCGGGGTGAGCCGCATCGGGCGCAGCAGTCTTCTTGCGCGGAGCCGGTTTCTTCTTTTGTGCCATGCCGATCCCCAAAGAGAGGGGTCAGACCGTTGACCGGCCTGACCCTGACGCCTTCCCTGCCGAGGTGTGTCCCTCGATCATGACGCGACCATCGCATGAATGGCCGGTGAACTGCTTAACGCGAGTGGTGAATCGAATCTGACCGGATTCGATGGTTTATGAATTTCCTCGTTCTAGATCGTCCGCCCGCCGTCCACGGGCAGGATCACGCCGGTGAGGAACTCGGATTCCTCGCCCGCCAGATAAACGCAGGCATTGGCGATATCCGAGGGGCGCGACATGCGGCCCAGCGGGATCGTGCCGATGAATTTCGCACGGTTCTCCGGCGTATCCGGCACGCCCATGAAGGATTCCAGCAGCGCGGTCTCGCCGATCACCGGCGCGATGCAATTGACGCGGATGCCATCGGGCGCCAGTTCCACGGCCATCGACTTCGACATCAGGTTCACCGCGCCCTTGGTGGCGTTGTACCAGGTCAGGCCCGGACGCGGCCGGACGCCGGCTGTCGAGCCGATATTGATGATGCGGCCGCTCTTCTGCTTCTTCATCACGGGCACGCAGGCATTGGTCATCAGAAAGATCGATTTCACATTGATGTCGAATGCCTTGTCGAATTCTTCTTCGGTCACTTCGAGCAAGGGCTTGTTGCGAAAGGTCCAGCCGGCATTGTTGACGACGACGTCGAGCTTGCCGAATTTTTCGACCGCGAGCTTCACCGAGGCATCAACATCGGCCTTGCTGGTGACGCTGCCGCCAAGGGCGATTGCGCTGTCGCCGATTTCGGCCGCAACCTTCTTCGCGCCATCGGCATTCAGATCGAGGATGACGACCTTGGCGCCCTCGCGCGCGTAAGATCGCGCGATCTCGGCACCGAAACCAGATGCGCCGCCGGTGACGATGGTGGATAGGCCTTGAAGTCGCATGTTGTTTTCTCCCGGATTTTGCGCCTTGTCTGGCGCTTGACGATCAAGGTTAGAGCCGATGGCGGCGACTGTGAAGGCGCCACGGCGAATGGCTGCTAGAGGAAGCGTGGCCTTTACAGGAAACGTCTTGCGTTGACTTCTTCGAGATCGAGGCCTTCCTCGATCGCATGCAGCACACTGTCGTGGATTTCGCCCTCACGGTGCATCTTCAGAAGCTCTGCACGGCCGGCTTCGATGGCGGCTAGCACCGTCGTGTAATGGTCGATGCGGTGTGGCGATAGTGCCTCAGCCTCTTCGGCATAGCGCGCCGCGGCGCCCTTGCGATAGGTATATTGCTCGAACAGGCGCGGATGGCGATGTGTACCGTCATCATTGCGTGACGCCTTCTCGACGGCAGAAAATTGCGCGGTTGCAACCCGCGCGCGCGCCTGCGCCTCGCTCAGTTTGGAGTGATGCGGTGTGCGGACATTGTCGGTTTTGATCAGACGGCGCACGATCGGTGCCAGGGTCGAACCCTGGACAAGGACCGTCACCAGGATGACTGCGAAGGTGATCGCCAGGATGACGTCGCGGCCCGGAAATTCCTCCGGCAATGATAATGCGGCAGCGAGGCTCACCACGCCGCGCAAACCGGCCCAGCTCATGATGAACGGCACTGTCCATGGCGGAGCGGGGTCGCGGGCGCGCAGCTTCGGCATCAGCATGCGCGGCAGATAGGTGCCCGGAAACATCCAGGCGAAGCGCGCGAGGATCACTGCTGCGATGACAGCAGCCGTCACCGGCAACAGCGCCACCACCGCGTCATAGCCGCCGAGGCGATACAGCACGCCGCGCAGCGACAGGCCAATCAGGATAAACACCAGGGATTCCAGCACGAACACGACGACGCTCCACGCTGCGGTGGCGCGGGTGCGCGTCGCAGCACCGAAGAACTCGTGCTGCTTCCATCCGAGGATCATGCCACAGGCGACGGTGGACAGCACGCCGGAGACGTGCAGCTTTTCCGCGGCGATATAGGAGATCCAGGCGACCAGGAAGGTCCATGCAATGGCGAGGTCGATTTCCTTGATGCGCTTGATCACCAGGATGGCGGCGAAGGCGAAGGCGATGCCAACAAGCAGGCCGCCGATCGCGACCGAGAAGAAACTCACGGTGGCTGCAGTGGCGCTGAACGAGCCGGTCAGCGCTGCCGCGATGGCGAAGCGCAGCAGCACCAGGCCCGATGCGTCGTTGACGAGGCTCTCGCCCTCCAGCAGCACGATGATGCGCGGCGGGAGCGGCACGCTCTGCAGTACGGCCTTGGCCGCCACCGAATCCGGCGGCGAGACGATGGCGCCGAGCGCAAAACAGGCGGCCCAGGGCAGCGACGGCATCACCAGATGCGCAACGAGGCCGACCACGAGGGTGGTGAAGAAGACGGCGCCGACAGCGAGCTGCAATATGATGCGCAGATCGGCGCGGAAATCCCGCCAGGAGGTGAACCAAGCGCTCGACATCAGCAGCGGAGGCAAAAACAACACGAGCACCAGCTCGGGGTCGATCTCGACATCCGGGGTGCCCGGGATCAACGCGAAGCCGATGCCGCCGAGGATCAGTGCAGCTGCGCGCGGGAGCTGAAAACGCCGCGCGATCATGTCGAGCAAAACGATGACAGCCATCAGCAGGAGGATAATTTCGAAGCGGGAAACGGCGGTCATGATGGCCTGTCGAAATGCGAGAAAAACGGTCGGACGTCGATTCGGGCCAATGCCGTGATCTGATGTCTGTCATCTATCTTGCAAATGTCGCACGGGCTGTACAGCGGGCCAGTGATTTTGCAGCAGGCCAGCACGAAAAAGGGCGACCCGACGGGCCGCCCTTCGATGCCTTAATTATGCGCTTCAGACTACTCTGCGCTGCTGACCAGTCGCAGCGACACCCTATGCTCCATCATGCTACGATAGGTGGCCACATAATCGAGAGCCATACGCCGGGCGGTGAAGCGGGTTTCGAACTGCTTGCGGATCGCTGTACGGTCCATGCCGGCGAGACGACCCACCGCGGCAACTGCACTGGTCTCGTCCTCGACGATGAAGCCGGTGAGGGCCTCGTCGATGATCTCCGGCACCGAGCCGCGGTTATAGGCAATGACCGGTGTGCCGCAGGCCATGGATTCGATCATCACCAGGCCAAACGGCTCCGGCCAGTCGATCGGCAGCAGCAGGCCATAGGCACCACTGAGGAATTCCGGCTTCTCGCGGTCGCTGATCTCGCCGATATATTCGACCAGCGGATGATCCATCAGCGGGCGGACGACCTGCTCGTAATAGTCCTCATCCGCGCGGTCGATCTTGGCTGCGATCTTCAGCGGGATGCCCGCGCGGATGGCGACCTTGATCGCGCGGTCGACGCCCTTCTCGGGCGCAATACGCCCGAGCACAGCGAGGTAACTCGGCGTGATCGGTTGCGGCGTCAGCAGTTTCTCGGGAAGGCCATGGTAGATCGTGCGCACGAAATTCGCCTGCGGTACCGGGCGCCGCTGCGCATTCGAAATCGAAATCACGGGAATCTTGGAGAAGGTCGTGAAAGTCGGCTGATGCTCCGGCAAATCCAGGCGGCCGTGCAGCGTCGTGAGAAACGGCGTGGGTTGGCGGGAGAACAGCGAGAACGGATAGTAGTCGAGATGGAAATGCAGAACGTCGAATTCGTCGTCGTCACATTTCCGCCTTACGCGCTCGAGCATTTCCATATGCAGTGCGTTGGGATCGCGGACAGAGCCATCGAGCCGCAGCGCCTTCGGCCATCCGGCGTCGAGCTTGCCTGACGTTTGAGAGTCGCCGCTGGCGAACAGCGTAACATCATGCCCCTGCGCCACCAGCTCTTCGGTCAACCAGTGGACGACGCGTTCCGTGCCTCCATAGAGCTTCGGCGGAACGGCTTCTGTCAGCGGAGCAACTTGCGCGATGCGCATTTACATATCTCCCATGTTGGAAGTGATGAACAACTTCAGCGACGACGTGTCGGTACCGGTATGCCTGAAGCTGGAACGTTCTCGCATCTGCGAGGTTCCTATGTGATCTGCGTAGTTCGTCCACACTGTGGTCTTGCTGATGCCATCACGTTCAACCACGGTTTCCGGAGTGTTAATGCTGCCCGAATGTTGCGCCGAGATGGCGAGAGCGTGGGAAATTCGGGATGGCATCATCTCCATCAGCGGGCGGGGACGCTGTCCGTCGAGATTCTTGTTCTTATTCAACGGGTTTTGACAATCACATGGACAGTCTTTCCGGATATGCGTATCGCCCTTTCGCTTTCGTGATGCGCTACATCAGGATGCGTTCTGCATCGCATCTGATCATCCTGATATCCGTGCTTGCTGCCGTCGCCTGTTCGGTGGGCACGCAATATGGAATTAAATTTTTAGTCGATGGCCTCTCATCGGGACCTCAGGGAGCCGGTAATACCGTTTGGATCGCATTTGGCGTTCTGATCTCGCTGATCACGGCAGACATGTTCCTGTGGCGCGTGGCCAGCTGGACCGCGAGCTACACATTCGTTGGTGTCACCGGCGATCTCAGGCGCGACATCTTTCGCCATCTGACCGGACACGCACCGAGCTACTTCTCGGATCGGCTGCCCGGCATGCTGACCAGCCGTATCACGGCAACATCCAACGCGGTCTTCACCGTCGAAAACATGTTTGTCTGGAACGTGTTGCCGCCCTGCGTCGCGACATTCGCGGCGATCATGCTGATTGGAACCGTCAGCCCGCCGATGGCGGCGGGACTGACAGTCGTGGCGGGCGCCGTGGTCGTGATGATGTTCAAGATGGCCGCGGCCGGCAAGAAACTGCATGACGATTTCGCCAGTAAGGCGGCCGCCGTCGATGGCGAAATGGTCGATGTCATCAACAATATGCCGCTGGTCCGCGCATTCTGCGGATTGAGCTTCGAGCATGACCGCTTCGATGAAACGGTCGATCGTGAGCTGAACGCCCGCGGTCGCAGCCTGCGCTATCTTGAGCGTCTGCGCCTGACGCATGCGGCCATCACGGTCGTGCTGACGATCGGGCTGCTCGCCTGGGCGATCATGCTCTGGCAAGGCGGCGGTGCCAGCACCGGCGACGTCGTTCTGATCTGCACGCTCGGTCTCTCGATCTTGCATGCGACGCGAGATCTTGCGGTGGCGCTCGTGGATGTCACGCAACATGTTGCGCGCTTGTCCGAGGCGCTGTCCACATTACTGGTGCCACATGAGCTCAGCGACCATCCTGAGGCCGAGCCGCTGGTCAAGTCAGGTGCAGCGATCGCCTTCAACAATATCTCGTTCCGCTATCCCGGCGGTCTGCAGGTGTTCGACAAATTCACGTTGCGGCTCAATGCCGGCCAGCGCGTCGGCCTTGTCGGCCAGTCCGGCGGCGGTAAGTCGAGCCTGTTTGTATTGCTGCAGCGCTTCTACGACGTGCAGGATGGCAGCATCACCATCGACGGCCAGGATATTTCGCGCGTGACCCAGCACAGCCTGCGTCACGCGATCTCCGTGGTGCCGCAGGACATCTCACTGTTCCATCGCTCCATCATGGAGAACATCCGGTACGGACGTCCAGAGGCGACGGATGATGAGGTATTGCGTGCAGCCATTTCGGCGCGTTGCGACTTCGTCGAGACGCTGCCGGAAGGTCTTCACACCATGGTCGGGGACCGCGGCGTCAAACTGTCCGGCGGGCAGCGCCAGCGCATCGCCATTGCACGCGCCTTCCTGAAGGACGCGCCCATTTTGTTGCTGGATGAGGCGACGGCTGCCCTCGACAGTGAATCGGAGGAGGCGATCCGTGAGGCGCTGGCGCGTCTGATGCGTGGCCGCACGGTGATCGCGATCGCGCATCGTCTCGCAACGCTGCGGAATTTCGATCGCGTGGTCATGCTGCAGAGCGGCAAGATCATTGAGGACGGTAAACCTGATCATCTGATGCAGGGCGAGGGGCCGTATAGGGAACTCGTCACACAGGAAATGAGCCGTCTCGCGCAGCACGCAGCCTGACGACTCAGTTATCCTCTCCAGGCGCTGCGTTTATCTTTGTGCCTGTCTTCACCTTACAACCGGCCGAGGTCGTCCATGCCCATCGATGCCGCCGCGACCAAGTTGAACGCTATCGCCGATCAAAAGGCAGTCGAATCGCCGTTTTACATTCCGATGACGGGTCCTGCGTCGCGTCCGCGGCGTGCGCTCAAGCACGACGATACGTTCGTGGTGCTCGACAGCCATGGTGACATCGGCGCGTCCGCGGGTGGGCCGGATGGCCTGTTCAATGCCGATACGCGTTATCTCGCGCGGCTGGAACTGGCACTGAATGACGTTCAGCCGCTGTTGCTCGGCTCGAATCTGCGCGATGACAACTCGTCGCTGACCGTCGATCTGACCAATCCGGATATCTATCGCAACGGCCGCCTCGTGCTGCAGAAAGATATGCTGCACATCGTGCGTACGTTCTTCCTGTGGCGTGGTGCGGCCTATCAGCGGATCGGCCTGCAAAATCACGGCGAACACCGCGCCAGTTTCGATCTGACGCTCACATTCGACAATGACTTTGCCGATCTGTTCGAGGTGCGCGGCGAAAAACGCAAGCATCGCGGCATCGCCACGAGTCGCCTGATCGGACCGAGTGACGTTGCGCTGGAATATACCGGCCTCGACGGCCGGTCGCTTAGCACGATGGTGCATTTCGATCCGCGCCCGACGCGGCTGGCAGCCAATACCGCGACCTACCACTTCGAGCTGAAGCCGCAGCAAACGACGTCGCTGTTCGTTGCCGCCAGTTGCAACGCCGAGGCCGGCCACAAGCCTGTGCCGTTCTTTCGTGGGTTGCTCGCGCATCGCCGCGAGATGCGCAATTTCAGCAAGGGTGCGGCGACGGTCGAGACCTCGAATGATATTTTCAACGAGGTGCTCTGCCAGGCGATGGCCGATCTCAGCATCCTGATGACGAATACGCCGCAGGGGCGATACCCCTATGCCGGTATTCCCTGGTACTCCACGACATTCGGCCGCGATGGCCTGATCACGGCGTTGCAACTGTTGTGGATCGATCCGCGCGTGGCGCGCGGCGTGCTCAAACGGCTTGCGGCATTTCAGGCGAAATCGGTCGATCCGCTGGCGGATGCCGAGCCCGGCAAGATCCTGCACGAAATGCGCGGCGGCGAGATGGCTGCGCTCCGCGAAGTTCCGTTCGCGCAATATTACGGCAGCGTCGACTCCACGCCGCTCTTTGTGATGCTCGCAGGGATGTATGTCGAGCGCACCGGCGATGATGAAACCCTGCGCGAGCTGTGGCCGGCCGTTGAGGCGGCCCTCGCATGGATCGACGGTCCGGGCGATCCCGACAAGGATGGCTTCGTAGAATATCAGCGCGCTACCGAACAGGGGCTTCAGAACCAGGGCTGGAAAGATTCGTATGACGCCATCTTCCATGCCGATGGAAAGCTCGCTGAGGGCAATATCGCGCTGGCGGAAGTGCAGGGTTATGTCTTCGCCGCCAAGCATCTGGCGTCGCGTCTCGCATTGCGCATAGGCCTGCCCGACAAGGCCCGGCAGCTCGAGGCCGAAGCGGAGCAACTTGCTGCGCGGTTCGAGGAAGCTTTCTGGTGCGAGGAACTCGGCACCTATGCGCTTGCGCTCGACGGCAAGAAGATGCCTTGCGCGGTTCGCGCCTCCAATGCGGGCCAGTTGCTGTTCACCGGCATCGTCCGTGAAGACCGTGCGCGCATGGTCGCCGCTGACCTGATGCGTCCGCATTTCTTCACCGGCTGGGGCATTCGCACCATTGCGCGCGGGGAGGCGCGCTACAATCCCATGTCCTATCATGACGGCTCGATCTGGCCGCACGACAATGCGCTGATTACACTCGGTCTGGCACGCTATGGCCTGAAGCATTCGGTCGAGGCCGTCTTCAAGGGCCTGTTCGACACCGCGGCCTATATGGACTTGCGACGATTGCCGGAATTGTTCTGCGGCTTTCAGCGCGAAAAACGCCGCGGCCCGACCTTGTATCCGGTGGCCTGCGCGCCGCAGGCCTGGGCCAGCGCAACGCCGTATACTCTGCTCGAGGCAGCGTTAGGAATCGAATTCGATGTCGCGCGCGGCGAGATTCGTTTCCGCAATCCGCGGCTGCCCGCTTTCCTGCAATACGTCATTTTGCGTGATCTCCGGCTCGGCGAGTCGAGCGTCGATCTCTGCCTGCGCAAACACGAGAACGATGTGTCGCTGGAAGTGCTGCGAACCCGCGGTCAAATCCAGGTATCGATCGTATTGACGCATTGACGCGTCGCCTGGCGCTGGGGTCGTGCCCATCAGCGAAACGCGTGAGTGAGGGAGTTTCTATGCCTGCAATTCGCACCGTTGCCGGATTGGCTGTCGCGTTGGCGTTGAACGCCGTGGCCGTGTGCCAGGCGGCGGATGCGCCTGTGCCTCCGCCCGCGTCGTCAGCGAAATCCACCCCTGAAGCACAGCCGTCCGTGCCGTCGCCCGCACCTGATGCGGCTGCCGTGCAGCCGGCAACGCCACCCCCGGTCGCGTCTGCGCCTGTCGCCAAGCCGCCATCGGTTACGGTGATCGACGCTTTCGATGCCAAGGGCATTCTCGGCCGCGACGTGCGCAGTCCCGCAAGCGAGAATATGGGACGCATTGCCGATGTGATCGTCGATCGCGCGGGGCAGGTGCGCGGCGCGGTCATCGACTTCGGCGGATTCCTCGGGGTCGGCTCGCGCAAGATCGTGGTCGATTGGGGTGCGCTGCATTTCTGGAACGTGGCCGACAAGACCGCCAGCATCACGCTGGATCTCACACGCGAGCAGGTGCGCGCCGCGCCGGAATACAAGGACGACCAGCCGATCGTCGTGCTCGGTGCGTCCGGCACACTGACGCCGCTGAGGTTTCCGCCTCTCACCATGCAGGAGCGCTAATTGGCGGTTCACGCGACCACACGTGCAGCTGATCTCTCCCGCGGCGATGATGTCGCGGCGGTGCCTGAGGTTGCCTGCGCGCCGGGGATTGCGCCGGAGTCCGAGCCGGGCCCGCAGGAGCCACAGCGGAGTCCGGAGCCGTCGAAGCAGAGCCTGCGCGGGCTCGACTGGTTCATCTTCTTTCTCGCCGACGTGCAAACCGGATTCGGCCCGTTCGTGGCGGTCTATCTCACCACGCAAAAATGGACGCAGGTCGAGATCGGCTTCGTGCTGTCGATCGGGGGCATCGTCGCGCTGCTCGGCCAAATTCCGGGTGGCGCGATCATCGATGCGGCGCGCTCGACGCGGCTGGTCGCCGGCGCCGCGGTCGCGACGATCGGCGGCTGTGCGCTAGCCTATGCCGCGCTGCCGGTGTTTCCTGTCATCGTCGCGGCAGCGACGCTGCATGCGATGGCGAGCTGCGTGCTCGGCCCCGCGATTGCCGCTATCAGCCTGGGGCTGGTCGGGCCGCTGCGGATCGGCGAACGGCTGGGGCGCAATGCGCGCTTCGCCTCGCTCGGCAACGGCGTCGCTGCCGCCGTCATGGGCACTTGCGGCTATCTGCTGTCCAGCCGGTCCGTGTTCATCGTCACCTTCTTGCTGGCGCTGCCGGTGCTTTATGCGCTGTCGCGGATTCGGCCCCAGGAGATCAATTCTGCTCAGGCCCATGGTGCCAGCACCAAAGAGGCCGAGAGTAAGAAGCCGATCCGTTTTCGCGATCTAGTGCGCCAGAAACCATTGTTGATTTTCGCCTGTGCTGTGCTGCTGCTGCAGCTTGCCAATGCCGCGATGCTGCCTTTGATGGCGGGCGTCGTCACGACGCGCTCCGCCGATTGGGCGCCGGCGCTGATCGCTTTCTGCATCGTGGTACCGCAGGCCATCGTCGCGGCGACCTCGCCGACGGTCGGCCGAAAGGCGCAGCAATGGGGCCGCCGGCCGCTGCTGCTGATCGCCTTCGCCGCGCTCGCGATCCGCGGATTGCTATTCGCCGTGGTCACCGATCCGTTTGCACTGGTTGCCGTGCAGGTCTTCGACGGCGTCACTGCAGCCGTGTTCAGCGTGATGATCCCGCTGATCGTCGCCGACATCGCCTTTGGCAGCGGTCGCTTCAGCCTTGCGCAAGGCATTGTCGGCACCGCCACCGGCATCGGCGCGTCGCTCAGCACGGTGACCGCCGGCTTCGTCGCCGACAAGCTCGGCGCGCCGGTTGCCTTTGTCGGCCTGGCCTGCGTCGCCGGGCTTGGCTTGTTGCTGATCTGGCTGGTGATGCCGGAAACCCGCCGCGACCACGGCGAGGCTTAGCGCCGGCGCCCTCATGGTGAGGAGGCGCCGTTTGGCGCCGTCTCGAACCATGGGGAGTGTGGTGCGCATCCTTCGAGACGCGCGCAATTGCGCGCTCCTCAGGATGAGGACGGTGTGATGGCCCGCAGAGCGGCTAGGGCTTCACATTTTCGCCGAGGAAGTTGACCGCCGCCGTGACGCCGCCCTTGCCGTGCGGAATGCCGAGCGCCTGCAGTCCCATCTCGATCACGCCGAGCGTTCCGAGAATCATGGGCGCGTTGACATGGCCCATATGGGCGATGCGGAATGCTTTTCCGTGCAGGTCACCGATGCCGACGCCGAGAATGACGCCGCATTTATCGCGGCAGTAATCGAGCAGCGGCGTCGGGTTGTTCATCCGCACCGTCGTGACCGTGTTGCCGCGTTCTTTCGGCTCGATGATGTTGAAGCTGAGTACGCCGCCATCGGCCCATACGGCAACGGCGCGGCGGACGGCTTCCGCCAGCAATCGATGGCGCTGGAACACGTTGACGAGCGTCTCATCGAACAGCATGTCGATGGCCTGACGCTGCGCGAACATCAGGTGCA
Source organism: Tardiphaga sp. 709 (assembly GCF_032401055.1). NCBI lineage: Bacteria > Pseudomonadati > Pseudomonadota > Alphaproteobacteria > Hyphomicrobiales > Nitrobacteraceae > Tardiphaga > Tardiphaga sp. 709. Next base: position 4,002,266 of record NZ_CP135529.1, read on the forward strand.
CCGGCGCGGTGCCCGAATGTTTCCGGTAGTGCTCGTCGCCGTCGCGCTCGGTCCAGTCCCAATAGGGCGTGCGCAGATTGGCGGTTTTGTGCACCTCGCGTGCGCGGTTATTCGCGGCGACATAGCCGAGGCCGGGCGGTGTCATCAGGCCTTTCTGTGAGCCGGACATGGCGACATCGATGCCCCATGCATCCATCTCGAATGGCATGCAGCCGAGCGACGCCACGGTGTCGACCATGAATAATGCGGGATGACCGACGGCCTTGATCGCCTTGCCGATGGCTTCAATGTCGTTGAACGCGCCTGACGCCGTGTCGATCTGCACTGCAAGCACAGCCTTGATTTCATGCTTGGCGTCTTGTCGCAACGTAGCTTCAACCTCGGCAGGACGAATGGCGCGATTCCAGTCGCCCTTCAGGCTCTGCACGTCGACGCCCATGGCGCGCGCCGCATGGCCCCAGCCGACCGCGAAACGTCCGCTTTCCAGCACCAGGATCTTGTCGCCGCGCGACAGCACATTGGTGAGCGTCGCTTCCCAGGCACCATGGCCGTTGGCGATATACATATAGGTGTTGCCTTTGGTGGCGAACAACGTGCCGATATCGCGCAGCAGTCCGAATGTGAGCTGCACCATTTCCTTGGAGTAGATATCCAGCGGCGGACGATGCATCGCCCGCAATACTTCGTCTGGCATCGTGGTGGGGCCGGGGATGGCGAGAAATTCACGACCTGCACGAACGACCATTTTCAATCCTTGTTGGTATTTTTGGCCATGGTGCCATGGCGTAGCGCGAAATCAAAGCGCGTGTGAGGTGTTTTGAATTTGACCGCTTAGTGAGTCAGCGCATCACGCCCGATCACATTCGCGATGGCCTGGAAGATCTGGTCCTTGATCTCGGTCGCCGCCGGGCTCGGGATTGTCTCGGGAGGGCCGTCGTGTTTGGCGCAGGCCACCACCAGCCGCAGGATCCAGACTTCGCCATCGGTGTAGTACAGGTCGCCGCCGCCATTGTGGCCGGCGACGGTTGGGCCGATTCCGGTGACCTGATATTTGGCCTCGACCATGCCGGCCTTTTCGAGGTCGCCCGCGAGCACCGCGCGCTCCGCGTCGATATCGGCAGCGATATGATGCGTGATCGCGCCGGTGTATTTGCTGATCCCGACGCTGCGATCGAAAGTCGCATCGCCGAGCCAGACCGGGCGATCTTCCTGCCCCTTGTCGAGGACCTTCCAGAGCCGGATGTGGTGGCGATGATCAGCGCTGTTGCCGACCGGCTTCTCGAAAGCGAGATCCTCGCGACGGCCGAGATAAACCAGCGGGCTCACCGGTGCTTCGCGATAGGGGCGGTCGAGCAGGACGCTGCCGACAATCTCGAGGGACGAGCGCAGGGTTACGGGATCGGCGGGATACCAGCCGGCAGCGTGCATCGCGCACAGCACGTCCTTCTTGTCGCCGATCAGGCCGACATTGATGGGATCGCCCGGGATGCCCTGCGCGGTCATGGTCGTCATCGGCAATCCGGCAAGGCTCTTCTGGTGCTCGTAATGGGTCCAGAGTTCCGGGAGCAACAGATAGGCGATGCCGCCATAGATGACCAAAGCGAGCAGCGTCAGCCGCGCCGCCCGGAATGTCCGGCTGCGGCGTTGTTTTTGCGCAATGACATCCGTCTGCAGGTCAGCCACGGTTCCGCTCGATCGAATCTGAGCGGGGAACCTGCCACGTCAGCGCCACGATGTCATCGTCGGGTCTCGCGGCAGCCGGCGGCTTCGGCCTCTTCTTTAGAGCAAAACCAGCGTGTTCCCTTGCTGATCCGCATGCTGATCTTGGCATACCAGCGGCTTTCGGGCGTGTGGTAGATGCAGACGCCGGCCCGGTTGACGTTGCCCTTGATCCGGCAGGTAGGCGACGGCGCCACGTGGCCGGATGCCGAGGCCAGCAGGATCGGCAAGGCATCCTCCGGAGGCTTGCTCGAGCCGAGAATGGTGGTTTTCTTGTTGCGGACGCGCCAGTCCCAGGGCGCGAAGAACGCGCCGGCCCAAAGTCCGGCCTTGGCCTCGCGTGCGGCTTTCTCGTCGGCGTCATAGGCATGCGAGAAGCGCACATAGGAGAGCGCCCAGCCGCTCTTCACCATCCATTGGCTGATGTCCTCGCCGTCCACCTCGCATCTGGCGACCGAGCGACCGAAGCGATCGGTCCTTAGCACGTGGCAGGTCCAGCTCTTGTCGCCGACATGTTCAACAAGCGCTTCATGTGCCGCGACGCCGCAGGTCCAGCGCTCGCCGGCGGCATTCAGGCACAACTGATCGAGGCCGGGCGAATCCATGCCGGCGAGCCGGATGCGGGTCGCGCCAATGGTCATCTGGTCGCCATCGCGAATCTTCGGCACCCCGGTCACGTCGGCGGCCTGTGCCAGTGCGGGAATGCAAAGCATCGCGATAAAAAGTGAGAAGGTGCGGAACATGCGCATCGAACCGTTTGATTGCAAAATCATGACGACAATCCGGAGACAGTGCGGGCATTTCGCCGCGCATGCCAGCGCGGTCGCTCCTTCATACCTTCAACTTCGCGCGATGAACTATGCGGCGTGGCCGTTCATCATCCTCCGCCGCGCCAGCGCGAGACCCATCAGCACGAAGGCTGAGGTCACCTCGGGGCCGCCGACGAGAATCCGTGTTGGCGTTTTCATCTTGTTCCATTCATAGGCCTTGAACGGACCCTTGCGGCCGCCTTCACCCGTTGCCGTGATGATGCAGCGCAGCGCAGGAGCGAAATGCGCGAGCTCGCCGCCGAGATGTCCGAGCGCGATCAGTGCGAGTGCCGCATCGAAAGTATTCATCTCGCGCGCAATCAACTCGTGCTGCACATAAGCGAGCACACGCAGGCGGATGAAGTCGAACGTGCCGTCGGTATCGATGGCCTGTTGCGTCGCGGCCGGCAATTCACGGAAAGCCGCATAGCAGCGGCCGAAATAGGCGCTGTAGAGCTCCGGCAGATAGTAGATGTGCGATTTCGGATCGGCGAAGGCGCCGGATGCCACGAGGCGACGCTGGAAGCCGATGATCCGCTGCATCGTTTCCAGACGTGTCGGCGTCTCCATCACCTTCCAGCGGACGAGATTCCGGAACGAGACTTCGAGCACGTCGAGATTGAGCGTCGGATCGAGATCGTTGCCATAGGGCCGTTCGCCCGCGAGATTGTCGATCCAGGTGACGATGGCGCCGTCATAGTCGATGTGGTCGTTGATCGGCACGGTGACCATCGGCTCGTTGCTGCCGTTGCCGACCTGATAACCGGCATAGAAGTCGAGCAGGGGTTGAGCGAGGATCGGGTCGGTCGAGCCGGCCTGTGTGGCGGCGGAGAATGAGCAGGCGGTAGTGTCGCAGTCCGGCACATAGATGCCGAAGCCGAGATCCTGCTTGATCTGCGCGAAGAGCCGGCTGAAGCGCGGATGTGGCGGCGGCGCCAGCGCCGTGATGACGTTCACACGCGTCCCGTCATGCGAGCGGACTTCCTCGCGGCTGGTGATCAGGCAGAATTCAACCATCGCATCGATGGCGCGGCGGGAGGATGCCGTTTGGTCTGGCGACGGCAGTCCGGTTTCGTCGAAGCTGAGCAGCGCCTCGGTGAAGAAGGCGTCGTAATAGGCCGAGCGATGACGGATCTGCACCGGCTCCCACATGGGTTCGGCAATTCCGGTCCATGGCGGATTGATGAGTTTTCCGGCCGGTGAGCGGGCGATGAAGATACGCGCGAGGGTGAACAGCAGCGTCGAATTCTTGTAGCCGCGCGAATTGAGGCCCGTCAGGGCCATCAGGAAATCGCGGCCATGCATGTCGGGATCGCCGATCAGGTTGAACGCCGCGTAAGTAGGAATGAAGCCGTTGCGGTCGAACGAGCGCAGCAGATGCGTGCCGCAGACCTTGATGACATCGTCGATCTCGCCCAGCGACGGTGCCTGCGCTGAAGTCATCACGGGCTTCGGCTCTGGATGGCTCAATATGACCGTGTCGAGCAGCTCGGCGATGGGCTGGCCGATCGCTTCCCAATCTGGCTTCTCGTCGTCGCGCGCCGCTCTCAGGGCCTGCTGTATGGCTTTGAACCGGGCGGGATCGCGCAACTCGGACAGGCCGGCGCGGCAGAGTAACGGGCGGAGCGCGGCATTGTTGAGCGCGGTTTTGTAGAACTTGACGATATGGGCGTCGCCGCCGGTGTGCTTGTGAAAAAGGGGGTCGCAGAGGTCGTAAAGCGACGGGCCGTCTTTGCTGGCTGTCAGCGCGCGGTATGCGGCGCCGGCAAAATAAGTCACACCCATGAGGTTTCTTTCAGTGCGGTCCCTGCGCACGCTTCGAAAACCGCCCGCTGCTGCTGCGGCGCAATCGCCTCCCGACACCTGCAAGCCTTTGAAAAGTTGCACGAATCGGTCGGGATTACAATTGCGTGAAGCGCAAGCGCGTTCAAGACCTTAGCCTGGTCAGTCAGTAACCCTGTCTTAAATCCCGGCCTTTACCGGTTGCCCGGGTGGCCTTGGCGGGTTAACAACCAGTTTGCTGCGATGCCGCAAATTGAGCGCATTTGATACTCATTGGTTTGGCATCCCTTCAAACCTATTTCGACGTTCGCGCGACCCACGGTTGCGCCTGAACGATGAGCAGGAATGATCTTATGAACGTACGGCAGTTTCGCGTATCCCGTCGCTCTATCACTGTGGCCGCAGCTTTTGTCGGCCTGGTTTCGCTGGCGCTTGGCGCCAATGCCGCGCTGAACAAGCGCTCGCTGGAAGCTGCACAGGCCGAGACGGTGACCGGGACGATCAATCCCGTGACGAAGGCGTCGCGTATCGCGCTGGTGATCGGCAACGGTCATTACCCCGACGCCGGCGCGCCGCTGAGCCAGCCGATCAATGATGCACGTGCCATGACGAGCGCACTCCGCCGCGACGGTTTCGACGTCGATGTGGTGGAAGACGCGACCCGCGATGACATGACCCGCGCTGTCGAGCGCCTGAAGGCCAAGATCAAGCCTGAAACCGTCGTGATGCTGTATTTCGGTGGCTATGGCGTTCAGGTTGGCCGCCAGAGCTACATGATCCCGGTCGATGCCGCGATCTGGAAAGAGCGTGACATCCGCCGCGACGGCATGAGCGTCGAGGCCGTTCTCGATATCATGAAGGAGCAGGGTGCCCAGGCCAAACTGGTCGTGCTGGATGCGTCCCGCCGCAATCCCTATGAGCGCCGCTTCCGCGGTTACTCCCGTGGTCTCGCGCCGATCGATGTGCCTGAGAATGCGCTGATCCTGACCTCGGCGACGCCGGGCAAGGTTGCCGACGATGTGGATGGTCAGAACAGTCTGCTCGCAACCGAATTGCTGAAGAACATGAAGGCCAAGCCGGCGAGTGCCGAGTCCGTCTTCACCAACACCCGCGTTGCGGTTACCCGCGCGACCGCCGGTGAGCAGGTTCCTGCGGTGTCCTCGTCACTGGTTGAGGACATCCTGCTCGGTGACAGCGCAACGGCCAAAGCCGGTAGCTGATCTTTCCCGTTGTGATTACTTCGCGGCGTCTGCGTTCGCCATCACCGGACGAACCGGGTCGCCTTCGCGCAGCAATGCGCCCGCGCGCGCGACAATCACATCGCCATCATTCAAGCCTTCGCGCACTTCGACGCGGCCGCCCGACATCAGGCCAACCTCGACGCGCCGCGTCTCGATACGCTGCCGCCGGACCACCTGCACGACGGTGCCGCCGGCACTGTAGAGAACGGCAGTCAATGGCACTGAGACGCCGCAGCTTTCGCCAGTTTTGATGATGGCACGCGCGTAGGAATTGCTCATCAGCCGCCGGGCCGAGGTGATCGAGACCACGACCTGGCCGAGCTGGCTGTTGGGCTCCACGGTGGAGGCGACGCGTTTCACTTTACCGTCCAGCTCTCCAGCGCCGATCACCTTGACCTTGACCGGCTGATCGACTTTCAGCTTCGGCAGGTCGCGGGTCGGTACCTGGCCGATGAATTCGAACTCGCTCCGCGCGATGATGTTGAAAAGAGCCTCGCCCTTGGCCGATGCAAGCGATCCGACCACGGCGGACGAGGCGCTGACCAATCCTGCGACCGTGGCCTGAACTTGAAGCGATCCGCCTTCCGGTGGCGTCAGGCGTGCGAGGATCTGGCCCGCGGTGACGTTCTCGCCGGCATCGACCATGACCTCTGCGACCTTGAGGCCCGGACGATCGGGACGGATCGAGACTTCCTCGCGCGGGATCAGGATGCCGGAGACTTCGACCGTGGCGGAGAAGCAGGACTTCGCGGCGGTCAGCACGGTCACTGCTGCACCCTTCGGGGCATCAGCAGGATCGTCGGCGGCCAGAGCGGGCTGCGTGAACACGCATAGCGACAGCGCGACCAGCAATCTGGCCCATGTGGTGGTTCGCTTGGAAGAGGCGACGGACAGGGTCATTGCATGTGCCTATTTGTGCGGGGCGGCGGGTGGCTGACCGTTTTGCGGGTCTTCCTCGCCGCTCGACGCCAGCAGCTTGCGCCCGAAGCGCCATGCCAATTGTCCGACGTCGTCCATCATCATGAACATCGCCGGCACGAACAGCAGCGACAGCGCCGTCGAGAAGATCAGCCCGCCAATGATAGCAAGCGCCATCGGCGAGCGGAACTCGCCGCCGGCGCCGAAGGCCAGTGCAGACGGCATCATGCCAGCGACCATGGCAACGGTGGTCATCACGATCGGCCGCGCGCGCTTCATGCCGGCATCGATGATCGCGACTTCTCGCGGCTTACCTTCGCGAATGGCTTCCACGGCAAATTCCACCAGCATGATGGCGTTCTTGGTGACGATGCCCATCAGCATCAGGATGCCGATCCAGACCGGCGTCGTGAGTTGCTTTCCAGTCAACAGCAGCGCCAGGATCGCGCCGCCGATGGATAGGGGCAGAGAGAACAGGATGGTGATCGGCTGCAGGAAAGTACCGAACAGCAGCACCAGCACCGCATAAACCATCATCAGGCCTGCCGAGATCGCGGTGGCGAAGCCATCCGCGAGTTCGTTCAGGCTTTCGGCGTCGCCGGACTGCTTGACGCTCACATTCTTCGGCAGGCTCTTCATGACCGGCAGTTCGTAGATCTTCTTCAGGGCATCGCCGAGTGCGGCGGTGCCCACGAGATCCGCGGCCACGGTGGCCTGACGTTCCCTGTCGTAGCGGTTGATGCTGGTCGGTCCCTGGTCGAGCTTGATGTCGGCAACGACGGATAGCGGCACGCCGCCGCGCCCGCCGCCAAGCGGTACCCGCAATTGTTCGAGGATCTGGAAGTCGGCGCGTGCCGTGTCTTCGAGCTGCACGCGGATCGGCACCAGGCGATCGCCGGCATCGAATTTCGCCAGAGCCGGGCCGACGTCGCCGATGGTGGCGACGCGGATGGTTTCCGACAGGCTCTCGGTGGAGACGCCGAGTCGTGCCGCCAGATCGGCACGCGGCTGCACGCGCAGCTCGGGACGATCCAGCGAGGTTTCCGAGATCACGTTGGAGATCAGTGGAATGCGCTTCATCTGCGTCGCCAGTTCGCTGGCGACATTGGCGACGATATTGCTGTCGGTGCCGGTCACCACCAGCGAGATGGCGCGCAGCCCGTTCTCGTCGAGGAACCAGTAGCGAATATCCGGAACGCTTTCGAGTTCCTTGCTGATATCGAGTTCAAGCAGGCGCTGTGTATGTGCGCTGTCGCGTTCGCTCTTCGGGGTGTAGTTGATGATGAGAGCTGCGCGCCGCACTTCATAGGTGCCGGGTGGAACGTGACCACCATCGACGAACACGCTCTTCACTTCAGGTCGCTTGCGGAGCCGTGCGACGATATCTTCTGTGACCTTTTCGGTGTAAGCAAGCTGCGATCCCGGCGGCAATTCCATCGCCATCAGCGAGCGCGCGGTGTCTTGCGCCGGCAGGAAGCCCTGCGGCAGCAGCTGGATGCTCCAGATCGACAGTGCGAAGACGGCGAGACCGAACAGAACCGTCACGTAGTAGCGTTTCACCGACAGGGTCACGAGCTTGTTGTAGGCTTGCAGCAGGCGCCCCGGCGGTGGATCGTCGTGCTTGTGATCCTTGAGGAAGTAGGCCGCCAGCACAGGCGTGACGAAGCGCGCTGCCAATAGTGAGAAGAACACCTGCACCGAGACAGTGATGCCGAACTGCTTGAAGAATTGTCCGGCGATGCCCGACATGAAGCTGGCCGGGGCAAAGATCGCGATAATCGTGAGGCTGATGGCGATCACGGCGAGGCCGATTTCGTCCGCCGCTTCCAGCGCGGCGCGATAGGGCGATTTGCCCATCCGCATATGCCGCACGATGTTTTCGATCTCGACAATGGCGTCATCGACGAGAATGCCCGTCGATAGCGTGATGGCGAGGAAGCTCACGAGATTGAGCGAGAAGCCGAGCAGGTCCATCGCCCAGAAGGCCGGGAAGATCGACAGCGGCAGCGAAATCGCGGCGATGACCGTGGCGCGCAGATCGCGCAGGAAGAAGAATACCACGATGACGGCGAGCGCCGCGCCTTCGAACAGCGTCGAGATCGCGGCTTCGTAATTGCCCTTGGTGAAGTCGACCGAGGTGTCGATCAGTTTCAGATCGACGTCGGGATAGGACGCCTTCAGCGCGTCGATGCGCTTCTGGACGGCCGCGGCGACCACCACGTCGCTGGCGCCCTTGGATCGTTTGATACCCAGCGCCACCACGGGCTCGCCGTTGAAACGCGCAAAGGTGCGGCGATCGGCGATGGTATCGGTGACCGTGCCGAGATCTTCGAGCCGCACCTCGCCGCCGGACGGCAGGCTGATCATGGTGCCGGCGAGTTCGTTCAGCGTCTTGGCGCCGGCCAGTGTCCGGATCGCCTGATCGTTCTTGCCGATTTCGGCGCGTCCGCCGGCGAGGTCCACATTGGTGCCGCGCAGACGCCTGGACACATCGACTGCGGTAAGGCCTGCGGCCTGTAAACGGTCGGGATCGAGCGAGACAAGGATTTCGCGCTCGACGCCGCCGATGCGCTCGACCTGGGCGACGTTGCGCACGCCCTGCAATGCGCGCTTCACCACGTCGTCGACGAACCACGACAGCTGCTCCGGCGTCTTGCCCGGTGAGATCGCAGCATAGGTGACGATTGGCAGGCCGATCACGTCGACGCGCTGGATCAGCGGTTCGTTGACATTCTGGGGGAGATTGGCGCGCACGCGCGTTACGGCGTCCTTGACGTCGTTGAGCGCGCGATCAGTGTTGGTTTCCAGCGCGAATTGCACGGTCGTGACTGACAGGCCGTCAGTGATCGACGATGAGATGTGTCGCACGCCTTCGACGCCGGAGACGCCGTCTTCGATGGTCTTGGTGACCTGCGCTTCAAGTTCCGCGGGCGCTGCGCCGAATTGCGAGACGGCGACCGAGATCACCGGAATGTCCGCGCTCGGTAGCCGCGTGATCGCCAGCTTGGTGAAGCTGATCCAACCGAGCACCAGAAGAATGATCGAGAAGACGATGGACGGAAGCGGATGGCGGATCGACCATGCCGAGATATTCATTGCCATTAACGCACCCGCGATCGATCGAGGTCATCGACGAACATGGTCTGGACCTTGTCGCCGTCATGAAGTGATGTGCCGGCATCGGCAACGACGATGTCGCCCACCTCGACGCCTTCGAGAATTTCTGTCGACGTGTCAGACACCAGCCCCACCTTCACACGGCGGGTTTCAATGGTGTTGCCCTTCACGAGCTGCACCATGAAGTGTTCGATCGCCGAGCGCGGGATCGCGACGCCGCAGCTGCGCTTGGCGTCGATGCTGGCGCGGGCGAAGACACCGACCTTGAGCGACGGGTTGCTGGCCAGCGATAGCCGGACATGGCCCAGCTGCGTCACGCGGTCGATCTGCGGCGACACCAGCCGCACCTTGCCGAAAATATCGGGCTGATCGTCGCGGCTGATCCGCGCCGTGACGCCGGGGTTGAGCTTGAGGATGTGGATGCTCGGCACTTCCGCATCGAGCTCGAGCTCGTTGTTGATGGCGATCCTGAACATCGGCCCGGCCTGCGGCGAGGCGGGCGCGCCGACGATGGTGTTCACGGAGGTAATCAGGCCTGCCGCCGGGGCGCGCAGCGTCACCGGATTCGGGCGTGCATTGCCTGCTGTCGGCGGCGGTATCAGCCGGGCCAGTTCCTGGTTCTCGGTGACGGTGTCGCCTTCGCGAACCAGCACTTCGGAGACCTTTGAACCTTCGGTCTCGACGCCGACAACGGCCTCGCGGCGCGGAACCACGAAGCCGGTCACCCGCACGAGATCGGAGAAGCAGGCATTGGTGGCCTTGGCAACGATCACCATGGCGCCATTCGGCGAGGCGGAGCCGGCGGGTGCGGGTTCAGCGGCGAAGCCGATAGAGGTGGTTGCGACCATGGTGGCCGCCAGCGACAGACATGCGAGAGAGGGGGAGAAGCAGGCAAAAGCCTTCATTGCGAGATCGATCCACTTGGTATTACGGAGCACCAGGGGCATTCGATCGGTGCGGCGGCAGGTCGGGGCAATCTATACAGGATATCCGCGATCACCACAGCAAACAGCGTCCCGCGTGGTACGGAACGCTGTGGTGCGGCAATCCGCAGCAAGCTCGGAGGTACCACCGAGCTCTATTGGGACGCGGTGGTCTTGTTCGCCATATTCACCACCTGGACGCGGCGGTTCGACGGGTCGGTCGGCGCTACGCCGGCCTTCGGCTTGCCCTTGCCATACCCAACGGTGACGAGGTCGGCGCCGGCGATGCCGTATTTGTCCGTCAGATAGCGCTTGATGGCATCAGCGCGGCGCTCGGAGAGATCCTGGTTGTATTCTTCGCCGCCGACGGCGTCGGTATGGCCGGCGACCACGAAGGTTGCGCCCTTGAGGTCTTCGCTGCTCAGCGCCTTGCCGAGGGCCTGCACCGAGGACAGCGACTTCTTGCTGATATTCGCCGAATTGTAGTCGAAGGTAATTTCCAGATCGATCGCCGGCTTGGTCTGGGCGACGGCGGCGATCTGCTCGCGCTCGCCGATCGATAGCGACCGCGTGCTGCGATTGCGAAGGGAATCGACGAACTTGCCTTCGGCGGCATTGACGGCCGGCTCGGCCGGCGGCGTCATCGACAGGCCGCGGGTCAGCGGCTTCTTCGGCGCCAATGCGCGCAGGATCTGGTCGGAGGTCACTTCCTCAGCCGCTGCGGCGATGCCTGCGGTCAGCGACAGGGCGACGCTGATCATGGCGATCGTGCGAAGTGCCTTGAAGCCAGGGCGTGCGGATGTGTTTGACATGGGTGCATCCTTCATTTCGTCGCGCGAAACGCGCTTGAATCAAATCCAACAAAATCTGGTGCCGGATCGCTTCAGGATGGCTTCCGGCTTGCCATCAATAGTGTCCGCTCGCGCGCCGCAGGTTCAAACCGGGCGTGCGGATTCCTGCGATTTTCTTGCGGCTTTCCCGCGAAATTCCGGTGACCTCTGGGGATCATCGGATGCCGTGCTATCGGACGCCGTGCTATCGCACGCCGTAGCCGGCAAATTCCTTGACGATGTCCGGGTCCATGGCCTTGGCATTGGTGATGTCGAGATCGCCTTCCGCCGTCTGGCCAAGGCGATGTTTGGCCAGGCCGCGGCCGTAGAGCGATGAAGTCAGCTGCGGATTGATCTTCAGCGCAGCGTCGAAATCCGCAATCGCATTCTTGCTCTGGCCGTTCTTGAGATTGACCAGGCCGCGGCTGTCCAGCGCATCGACGAAATTCGGGCGCAGGCGCAGGGCCTCGTTGCAGTCCTTGAGCGCGGCGGCGAGGTCACCGGTCACGGTGCGCGCCCAGCAACGGTTGTTGTAGGCCTCGACATCCTTGGGATTCAGTTTGATTGTGGCGTCGAAATCCTTGATCGCAGCGGAATAGGCGCCCTTGCTGGCATAGACCTGGCCACGGCGATACAGCGCGCCGGCGTCTTCCGGATTGTCGGTCAGCTTGACGTTCAGCGATTTGACGGTCGGATCCTCCGCCAGCGCCAGCAGGATCTTGTTTTCGTCACGGGGCACTTCGGCAACGACGGCGGGGGCAGGAGTTGGCGCCGCGGCCGGCGCAGGCGCTGCTGCTGGAGCCGCCGGCGTGGGCGTAACAGGCGTGGGTGCAGCAGGCGCTGGGGCGACAGGTGCGGCGACGACTTCCGGCTTGGCCACAGCAGGGGGGCGCGGTGTCGCAGCCGGCGCCGGGTCGGCCGGTTTGGCTTCCGCCACAGCGGCTGACGCCGGGCGCGTTCCGGCTATGAAAGAGAAGTCTTCTGCCAGCGACGAGGAAATCCACGGCACCTGCTCGCTGCGCGACGCGCGGGTGACGTTGACGCGGGTCCGGTTCAGCGTCTGCTCGGCGGTGAGATCGGGAATCCGGATTTCCTTCAGCAATTCGCTGACAAACAGCCCGTGATCGCCGCCGCCATCGCTGACGACCGAGCTCAGAGCCGCCGAATACATCACCAGCGTGCCGCTCGGTGCGATCACCGGAGCGAGCCCGGCGGAGAAGCTGCGGAACCGGCGTTCGAACGGATTGCGACGGGATGCGTCCAAAAGCGCAATCTTGACGCCGGCGCCGCGGCCGTTGATCTCATTGAGCACGGTCTCGAGGCTGAAGCCGTCGCGGCGCACGTCGGGCTCGGTCCAGATCTGGGCGTCGACCGGGATCATGTAACTCTGCCGCGCGGACTGGATGCCGAAGCCGCTGAAGAACACCAGGGCTACCGAGCCGGGCTTCACCTTGCCGTAGAATTTGTCGAGCGCCCGGCGCATGCCATCGCCGCCGAGATTTTCCCCGGTATCGACCTCAAATCCGTCACGCTTCAATTCGGCGGCGACGTCGCGGGCGTCGTTGAGGGGCTCCTTGAGCGGTGTCTCGGCGTCCGGATATTTCGCATTGCCGATCACCAGTGCGATCCGGTGGGTCCGATCTTCCGCGGCGGAGGCCTGCCAGATGGGCGTGGCAGCAAACGTCAGGAGAGCGATCAGAGCAATGCGCATTTTCATAATGAAACCGGTCCACACTTGAGGGCGCTGTCCATGCTGCGGCTTGCGCCGCAGCGACACTAATCCACGCCATTCGCATTATCAAACCGGCGTGATCGCGGCTGTCAACGTGCAGTGTGGGCGGCAGCTATCGCGTCAATTCACCACGCGTCTGGCGTTGTCGCTGCAGTCCCGGTTCCCGGTCATTCCGGTGGTTGGAACGGTTTGACCTTTTCCGGTGACGATGGCTTGTTGCGCACAATAACGACCAGGAACGGGACGGGACGAATGAGCGTGACTTACGAAATCTATGCGATCCGCTATGCCACGATGACGCCGCGGACGCCGCAGATGAATTATCTCGCACCCGATCCCCATGAGACAGCAGCGGCCGATCTCGATTATTTCGTCTGGCTGATCCGCGGCGGTGGCCGCGACATCCTTGTCGATACAGGCTTCAACGAAGCCGCCGCGAAGGAGCGCAGCCGCAAGCTCACGATCAATCCTATCGATGCGCTGGCCGATTTCGGCGTTCGCGCGGCGGACATCCGCGACGTTATTGTCACGCATCTGCATTACGACCATGCCGGCAATCTCGATCGTCTCCCCAATGCCAGGTTCCATCTGCAGGACCGCGAGATGAGCTACGCGACGGGCCGCTGCATGTGCAATGGGCTGCTGCGGCATCCGTTCTCGGCGGAGGACGTCACCTTGATGGTGCGACACGTGTTCAATGAGCGCGTCACGTTCCATAATGGCGATGGCGAGGTTGCTCCGGGCGTCACGCTGCACCGCGTTGGTGGCCATTCCGACGGTCTGCAGATCGTGCGCGTGCAAACCGCGCGCGGCCCGGTGGTGTTGGCGTCAGACGCCTCGCATTATTACGGCAACATGCAGCGCCGCAGCCCGTTTCCGATTGTCTACAATATCGGCGACATGTGCGACGGCTGGACGACCTGCGAGCGCCTCGCCGGCCATCCCGATCGGATCATTCCGGGGCACGATCCGCTGGTGCGCGAGCTCTACCCGCGCGTCGAGGGCAGCAAGGCCGATGCCTATGCGCTGCATGTGGCGCCCTCGCGTTCCTTTGTGCGCGCGTAGCGCATGATCCCGAAAAGTGGCTTCCGGTTTTCGGATCGGATCATGCGCCAAATCAAGACAACGCTAATCGCTCAATAGGCGCCGGCTTTTTGACCGTGCCGTGTCTGCACGAGGTCGAGGCTACGCTCGATCTTGCCGAGTGCGGCGGCGAAATCCTTGCGCTCCTGCGCCGTCAGACATGACAGGATGTCGCGTTCCTTGTGCAGCAGGCGCGGGATCAGCTCTTCATAGAGCGCGATGCCTTTCGCGGAGAGACGCAGTTCGAAGGCGCGGCGATCATCTTCGTTCTCGACGCGCTCGATGAGTTCGCGTTCCAGCAGGGCGGTGACCGCGCGGCTGATGGTGGATTTATGCGTGCGTGTGCATTGCGAAATGAACTGTGCGCTGCAGGCATCGTCGCGAAAGCCCAGCGTGGCGATGACGCGCCATTCCGGAATGTCGAGCCCATAGCGTACCTGATATTCGTCGGACAATGCGGCGCTGACCTCCGCGGCCAGTCGGTTGAGCCGGAATGGAACGAACTGAAACAGGTCGAATTTTGCCACGGAGCCACCGATTCTGCTGTTGACGCCGCCACGGGTCCGGCGTTTAGATGGTTGCAAATGAGACTATCTTAGAGGGAGTGCGGTCCGTTGGCCAGACCAGCGTTGATCCGAAAATGCATCCGGTTGCAGGGCAGGGGTTGAGCCATGGCGCAACACGTCCGTCAGTTTGCTTATCGCCGTCATGCCGATCAGGCACGCCCTGCTGTTGATGCAGCGCGTCATCCCGTGGTGATTGTGGGCGCTGGCCCTGTCGGCCTGTCGCTGGCCATCGATCTGGCGCAGCGCGGCCAGCGCGTGGTGCTGCTCGACGACGCCGATCGGATCGGCGACGGCTCGCGCGCCATCTGTTTCTCCAAACGCTCGCTCGAATATTGGGACCGTCTCGGTGCCGCCGATCGCATGATCGACAAGGGCGTGGTGTGGAAGGTCGGCAAGATCTTTCTCGGACCGGACATGCTCTACCAGTTCGATCTGCTGCCCGAGACCGGCCACAAGATGCCGGCCTTCATCAACCTGCAGCAATATTACGCTGAATCCTTCCTGGTCGATCGCGTGCATCAACTGCCGGAGATCGATCTGCGCTGGCGCAACAAGGTCATCGCGCTGGCGCAGCATAATGATCACGCCGAACTCACCGTCGAGACGCCCGACGGGCCTTACACGCTGCGCGCCGACTATGTCGTCGCCTGCGATGGCGCACGCTCCGGTCTGCGTGGCATGGTCGGCGCGGATTTTTCCGGCGAGGTGTTCGAGGATCAGTTCCTGATCGCCGACGTCAAGATGACCGCGGAATTCCCGACCGAGCGCTGGTTCTGGTTCGATCCGCCGTTCCATTCCGGCCAGTCCGCACTGCTGCATCGTCAGCCCGACGATGTCTGGCGCATCGATCTGCAGCTCGGTCCCGATGCCGACCCTGTCGCGGAGCGGCAGCCGGAGAAGGTGCGTCCGCGCATCGCACGCATGCTCGGCCACGACGATTTCGATTTCGAGTGGATCTCGGTCTACAAGTTCCAGTGCCGCCGCATGCAGCGCTTCCTGCATGAGCGCGTGATCTTTGCCGGCGATGCGGCGCATCAGGTGTCGCCGTTCGGCGCGCGGGGTGCCAATTCCGGCCTCGAAGACGCCGAGAATATCGCCTGGAAGCTCGCACTGGTGCTGGCTGGCGATGCGCCGGCGTCACTGCTGGCGAGCTATGATGCCGAACGGGGCCCGGCCGCAGACGAGAACATCCGCGCCTCGACCCATGCGACCGATTTCATCGCGCCGCATTCGAAGCAGGAGCAGCGCATGCGGCAGGCGGTGCTGTCCCTCGCCAGGGAAGCCGATTTCGCCAAGCGCATGATCAATGGCGGCCGGCTGTCCGTGCCGTCGGTCTATCAGACGCCGCTCTCGACCGCCGATAGCGACGACTGGTCCGGCGGTCCGCGGCCGGGCGCGCATATGCCGGACGCGCCGCTCGTCAGCGATGACGGCGCACATGTGTTTCTCTCGGAATGTTTCGCCGGAGTCGGCCGCGGCTTCACTGTGCTGCAGTCGGATGGTCAGGCGATTGAACTGCCCGACGGCGTGGCGCGTCTGGTCGTCGGCGATGATGCGGCGCTGCGCGACGAGGCCGGGCTGTTCAAGGCGCGCTACGGTGCCGATCCCGGAAACGCCTATCTGCTGCGCCCCGATGGCTATATCGCGGCGCGCTTCCGGTATCCGACCTCGCAGGCGATCAAGGCCGCGGTCGCGCGTGCCTCCGGGAGAGCGTCATGACGGTGTTGTCGACAGCGTCCAATTTCGCCAGTCCCGACGACGCCTATCGTGCCATCGTCGAGGCGCATCGCGGACTGACCGACGATCAAAGCGCGGCGCTCGATACGGCGCTGGTGCTGATCCTCGCCAATCATATCGGCGATGCCGCTGTGCTCGGCGACGCGATTGCGCTGGCGAAGCGAAGGTTGCCGGCGGTGAGGAACGAGAAATGAGAAAGCTCGTCATTCCTGGATGCACGTAAGTCGCGCAGCGACTGCAGTGCAGACCCGGAATCCCGGAGTGATGAACACATCAAGATTCCGGGTTCACGTGCGGCTGACGCCGCTCGTGCCCCGGAATGACAGTTTTGGAATTCGAAAGGAATAGCTGCATGACCAAGGGTTTCGCATCCACGACCGACATGACCGAGAAGAAGGTCACTTTCTCGGAGATCGGCACCGATCTCTATGCCTTCACGGCTGAAGGCGATCCGAACTCGGCTGTCATCGTCGGCGATGACGGTTGCATCGTGTTCGACGCGCAGGCGACGCCGGCGATGGCCAACAAGGTGATCGAGCGCGTGCGGACGGTCACCGACAAGCCGATCAAATATGTCGTGTTGTCGCATTACCACGCGGTGCGCGTGCTCGGTGCGTCTGCCTATAAGGCGCAGGGTGTCGTCGCGTCCCAGGAGACCTATCGGCTGGTGGAAGAACGCGGCCAGCAGGATTGGGATTCCGAATTCGGCCGCTTTCCGCGCCTGTTCCAGGATGCCGAGAGCATCCCCGGCCTGACCTGGCCGACGCTGACCTTCGAGGGCGAGATGTCGATCTTCCTCGGCAAGCGCGAGGTGCGTCTCATGCAGCTCGGTGCCGGTCATACGTCCGGCGATATCGTTGCCTGGGTGCCGGATGCCGAGGTGATGTTCTCCGGCGATCTGATCGAATATCACTCGGCCTGCTATTGCGGCGATGCGCTGCTGCGCGAATGGCCGTCGACGCTCAACGAGATCCGGGCCTTCAACCCGAAAGCGATTGCGCCCGGTCGCGGCGATGCGCTGAAGGGGCTGGAGACGACCCGCGAGGCGATCGCGATGACGCGTGACTTCGTGATGTCGCTCTACGGTGCGGCCGAGATGTCGGTCGCCAAGGGGCGCAGCCTGAAGGAGACCATGGCGGCAACCCGCGACGTCATGGACAAGAAGTTTTCGAGCTTTGCGATCTACGAGCACTGCCTCCCGTTCAATGTATCCCGCGCCTTCGATGAAGCCTCGGGGATCGACGACCCCGTGATCTGGACCGACAAGCGCGACCGCGAAATGTGGGCCGCGCTCCAAGGAGGATGAGATGAACATCACGACCAATCCCGATCTGATCAGCCGTGCGACGTCCAATGTCACGCCGGGCTATATGTCCGGCTTTGGCAACAGCTTCGAAACGGAGGCGCTCCCCGGCGCGTTGCCCATCGGCCGCAACTCGCCGCAGCGTGCGGCCTATGGGCTTTATGCCGAGCAGCTCTCGGGCTCGCCCTTCACCGCGCCCCGCGGCACCAATGAGCGGTCCTGGCTGTATCGCATCCGCCCGTCGGTGAAACATTCGGGGCGGTTCGAGAAGGCAGATAGCAAGCTGTGGCGCACCGCGCCGTGTCACGAGAACGATCTGCCGATCGCGCAATTGCGGTGGGATCCGGCGCCGATTCCGAAGGAGGACATGACCTTCCTGCAGGGCGTGCAGACCATGACCACGGCAGGCGACGCCGGCACCCAGGCCGGCATGGCGGCGCATGTCTATCTGATCACGAAGTCGATGGTGGATCAGCATTTCTACAATGCCGATGGCGAGCTGATGTTCGTGCTGCAGCAAGGCAACTTGTTGTTCGTCACCGAATTCGGCCGCATCGATGCTGAGCCAGGCGAGATCGTCGTGATCCCGCGCGGCGTCAAGTTCCGCGTCGAACTCACGGGCGCCGC
Organism: Tardiphaga sp. 709; assembly: GCF_032401055.1. Classification (NCBI taxonomy): domain Bacteria; kingdom Pseudomonadati; phylum Pseudomonadota; class Alphaproteobacteria; order Hyphomicrobiales; family Nitrobacteraceae; genus Tardiphaga; species Tardiphaga sp. 709. Next base: position 4,020,653 of record NZ_CP135529.1, read on the forward strand.
CGCGCGCGGCTATCTCTGCGAGAACTATGGCGGCGCTTTCACGCTGCCCGAGCGCGGACCGATCGGTGCCAATTGTCTTGCCAATGCGCGCGACTTCCTCACGCCCGTGGCCGCCTATGAAGACAAGGACACGCTGACCGAACTCTATGTGAAATGGGGCGGCTCGCTGTTCAAGACGGTGCTGCCGCATTCGCCCATCGATGTCGTCGCCTGGCACGGCAACTATGCGCCGTATAAATACGATCTGCGCACCTTCTCGCCGGTGGGCGCCATCGGCTTCGACCATCCGGATCCGTCGATCTTTACGGTGCTAACCTCGCCGTCTGAAACCGCCGGTACCGCGAATATCGATTTCGTGATCTTCCCGGAGCGCTGGGCGGTGGCGGAAAACACCTTCCGGCCGCCGTGGTATCACATGAATATCATGTCGGAATTCATGGGCCTGATTTACGGCGTCTATGACGCCAAGCCGCAGGGCTTCACGCCGGGCGGCATCAGCCTGCACAACATGATGCTGCCGCACGGTCCGGACCGCGAGGCCTTCGATCACGCCAGCAATGGCGAGTTGAAGCCGGTGAAGCTCACCGGCACCATGGCCTTCATGTTCGAGACCCGCTACCCGCAGCGCGTCACGGAACACGCTGCCACGACGGCAACGTTGCAGAGCGATTATGCGGATTGCTGGAAGGGCCTGGAGAAGCGCTTCGATCCGAACAAGCGCTAGCGATTCTCCGGCGGAATATCCTTGATACGCGCCGACTGCGCGGCGATGTCTTCGAGGCTGCGGGAGAGATGCACGCGCTTGTCCGACGGCGGGCGCTTGGCAACGGAAAGTCCGGGCCGCCATTCGGTGGCCGGCCGGATCGGACGCGGGGCGAAACCGCCGCCGCAGTTCGGGCACACGTTGAAGAGCTTGGTCTCCACGCAATCCGCGCAGAATGTACATTCAAAGGTGCAGATGCACGCATCGCGTGCCGCAGGCGGCAGATCCTTGTCGCAATATTCGCAGTTTGGCCGCAGCGCCAGTGCCATGCTCTTTCCCCTGCCGTTGTCGGTTGCCCATCCTTGCAGAAGCGCCGACGAAGTTGAACAGGGAATTCCGCGATCCGTCGCCAAAACTAGGCCTTGAGCGGCAGCCGCGATGTTTCCTTCAAACGGTCAAGCACGATCGACGAACGCACGTGCGCGACGCTCTGATGTGGCATCAGCACATTGTTGACGAGGTCGGACAGTCCCTTGAGATCGCGCAATACGGCTTTCAGCACATAGTCGGCGTCGCCGGTGAGCGAGTAAGCCTCCTGCACCTCGTCGACCCGTTGCACCAGCGTGCGGAACTTCTTGGCATTGTCCGGCGAGTGGGTGGCCAGTTGCACCTGGATGAAGGCGATCACGTTGAAGCCGAGCGCGTCCGATGACAGATCGGCGTGATAACCGGAGATCACTTTCTCCTCCTCGAGTCGCATCCGGCGCCGCGAGCATTGCGAGGCAGAGAGGCCGACGGCATCGGCGAGCTGCTGATTGGTCAGCCGGCCGTCGTTCTGCAGTGCGGCCAGCATCTTGAGATCGAAAGCGTCCACCGGGATCATGCGTCAAAAGCCTCTTTTATGCGTGAATCGTGCATGAATATCGCATATTCTATCCGAGTTTGCATGCACCTTGCGTCGCAAACGACCGACACTCCAGCCAAGCGATAATGCAAATCAGCTTCGGGAGATCACCATGGGTCCGTTTCCGCACGACGCGCCGGCCGCCACCATCTCGGCACATAATCCGATGGGCACCGACGGCTTTGAATTCGTCGAATACGCGCATCCGAGGCCCGAAGAACTCCACGCCCTGTTCAGGCTGATGGGCTATGTGCCGGTCGCGAAGCACAAGACCAGGAAGATCACGGTCTATCGTCAGGGCGACATCAACTATCTCGTCAACGAAGAGCCCGGAACTCACGGCTTCAATTTCGTCGCCGCGCACGGCCCCTGCGCGCCGTCGATGGCTTTCCGAGTCGTCGATGCGCAGGCGGCCTATGACCGCGCGATTTTGCTCGGTGCCGAGCCGGCGGATGCGATCGCAGCGCAGAAGACGCTCGACGTGCCGGCCATCAAGGGCATCGGCGGCAGCCTGCTGTATTTCGTCGATCGCTACGGCGCCAAGGGCTCGGCCTATGATCATGAATTCACATGGCTCGGCGCCAAGAATCCGCGTCCTGAGGGCGCCGGCCTGTTCTATCTCGATCACCTCACCCATAACGTCCATCGCGGCCGCATGGATGTCTGGACCGGCTTCTACGAGAAGCTGTTCAACTTCCGCCAGATTCGCTTCTTCGACATCGAGGGCCGCGCCTCGGGCCTGTTCTCGCGCGCGCTCACCAGTCCGGACGGCAAGATCCGGATTCCGATCAACGAGGATGCCGGCGATGCCGGCCAGATCGAGGAATATCTCAATACGTATCACGGCGAGGGCATCCAGCACATCGCCTGCGGCGTAACGGATATCTACACCACCATCGAGAAGCTGCGAGCCGACGGCCTGCCCTTCATGCCGGCGCCGCCCGAGACCTATTTCGAGAAGATTGACGCGCGCCTGCCGAAACATGGCGAGGACGTGCCGCGGCTGCAGAAGAACGGCATCCTGATCGACGGCGAGGGCGTGGTCGCAGGCGGCGAGACCAAGGTGCTGCTGCAGATCTTCTCGGCCAATGCGATCGGCCCCATTTTCTTCGAATTCATCCAGCGCAAGGGTGATGACGGATTCGGCGAGGGCAATTTCAAGGCGCTGTTCGAGTCGATCGAGGAAGATCAGATCAGGCGCGGCGTGCTGCACGTGGCGGACAAGACCGCGGCGTAGTTCTTATCCCTCCCCCTTGCGGGGAGGGTGGCCGGCCAAAGGCCGGGCGGGTGGGGGTGCGCCGCACTCAGGTCCGCGCTTGTGGCACCCCCTCCCTAACCCTCCCGCGCAAGGGGGAGGGAACTACAGCGATCCCCACTCCTTCACCGCGTCACCCAGCTCCACCTTCAATGCCGGCCGTGCTGCCGACGGCGTGCGTGAGAACCGCGGTGCGGGCGCCGGCTGTGTCGCGCCTTCGTGCTGGATGAAGACTTCGCGTGCCACCATGTGCGGGTGCTTCGTCGCTTCCGACATGGTCAGCACCGGCGCGAAGCACACATCGGTGCCTTCCATGATCTTTGACCACTCGTCGCGGCTTTTGGTCTTGAACACCGCGGTGAGCTTGTCCTTCACCGCGGCCCAGTTTGTCGAGTCCATGTGATTGTCGTAGCAGGCCTCCGAAAGCCCGGCGAGTTCGCGCAGCTCGGCATAGAATTGCGGCTCAATGGAGCCGATCGAGATGAAGTTGCCGCAGCTGCATTCATAAACGCCGTAAAAATGTGCACCGCCGTCGAGCATGTTGCTCTCGCGGGCTTCCTTCCAGCGACCGGCCGCGGTCATGTCGAAGAACATGGTGATCAAGGATGCCGCGCCGTCGCACATGGCCGCGTCCACCACCTGGCCCTGGCCGGAGCGGCTGGCTTCCAGCATGGCCGCGAGCATGCCCATCACGAGATACATCGAGCCGCCGCCGAAATCGCCGACCAGATTCAATGGTGGCACGGGCTTGTCGGCGCCGCCGATGGCGGCGAGCGCCCCGGTGATGGAGATGTAGTTGATGTCATGGCCGGCGGCCTGCGCCAGCGGGCCGTGCTGGCCCCAACCGGTCATGCGGCCATAGACCAGCTTCTTGTTGCGGCCGAGGACGACATCCGGTCCAAGGCCGAGGCGTTCCATCACGCCGGGGCGATAGCCTTCCACCAGCGCATCGGCGCTATCGAGCAGCGACAGAACCTGTGCAATGGCGGCCTTGTCCTTGAGATCGACCTCGATCACCTTGCGGCCGCGTGACGCCGCGCCCTTCGGCATCTGCTTCGGGCGTACCAGCGTAATCACTTCGGCGCCCATATCGGCGAGCAGCATGCAGGCGAACGGACCGGGGCCGATGCCGGCGAATTCGACGATGCGTGTGCCCTTGAGCGGGCCGGTGGCTTTGGCCTGTGGTCGCGACGACGCGAGGGTGGTGTCCTGCACTTGTGTTTCCCATGCTTGATATTGGTCGTCGATGGCGACGGGCCGATTTGCCGGAAACTGTCTATGCTGGAGGTGACAAGGGCAAGAAGCTTTTGGCCGCAATCCTGCATGCGGCCATGCTGCGGCACTGCACAAAAATGCGCGCAGTGCTCGCGCGCATTTTGCCGTTTGATGGAATGTCAGCCGGCCGCTTCCACCGCGCGCTGTGCCATCACCTTGATGAGATTGGCGCGATATTCCGCCGAGCCATGGATGTCACCCATCAACCCGTCGGCTGAGATCTTTACGCTATCCAGCGCTCCCGCCGACCAGTTCGCCTTCAGTGCCGCTTCGATCGCCGGCACGCGCATCACGCCGCTCTGCGATGCGCCGGTGGCTGCGACACGGACTTCGCCGGATTTTGTCTGGGCGACGAACACCGCGGTGAGTGCGAAACGCGACGCCGGGTGGCGCATCTTGGCGTAGCCGGCCTTGGCCGGAATGGGGAACGACACGGATGTGATGATCTCGTCCTCTTCCAGCGCCGTCGAGAACAGGCCCTGGAAGAAATCGTCGCCTTTGATCTCGCGTTTGTTGGTTTTGATGCTGGCATTCAGCGCCAGTACAGCGGCGGGATAATCGGCGGCGGGATCGTTATTGGCAATCGAACCGCCGATGGTGCCGCGATAGCGCACGGCAGGGTCGCCGAGCACCGACGTCAGATGCACGATCGCCGGGATCGCTTTCTTTGCCGCGGGGCTCTGCGTGATGTCGTAATAGGTCGTCGCCGCCTTGATGATCAGCGCGTCGGATGTTGCCTCGACGCCGATCAAGTCCTTGATCTTGGCAAGGTCGATAACATCCGATGGTGCCGCAAGACGCTGCTTCATCACGGGGATCAGCGTGTGGCCACCGGCGAGATACTTGGCCTCGGGATGTTTGGCGAACAGCGCCGCTGCTTCGTCGATGCTGGCGGGGCGGTGATAAGTGGTCTCGTACATCGTGCTGCTCCCTTATTCCGCTGCCTGCTGCAATTGCAGCGCTTCCCAGACACGGCCGGGCGTCGCCGGCATCTCGATCTTGTTGTGGCCAAGTGCATCGGTGATGGCGTTGATCACCGCGGGTGAGGAACCGATCGCGCCGGCCTCACCGCAACCTTTCACGCCGAGCGGATTGCCCGGGCAGAGCGTCGTGGTGTGCGAGACCCGGAACGACGGCACGTCGTCGGCGCGGGGCATGGCGTAATCCATGAACGACGCCGTCACCGGCTGGCCGTTATCGTCGTAGATAGCGCTTTCGAGCATCGCCTGGCCGATGCCCTGGGCAAGGCCGCCATGGACCTGGCCTTCCACGATCATCGGATTGATCAGCCGGCCGAAGTCATCGACCGCAACGAAGTCGACAATGTCGGTCTTGCCGGTGCCGGGATCGATCTCGACCTCGCAGATATAGGCGCCGGCCGGGAAGGTGAAGTTGGTGGGATCGTAGAACGCGCCTTCCTTCAGGCCGGGCTCCATGCCGTCAGGCAGATTGTGCGCGGTATAGGCCGCGAGTGCCACCATCGGCAGCGCGATCGCCTTGTCGGTGCCGGCGACCTTGAACTCGCCATTCTCGATGACGATGTCGCCTTCGGAGGCTTCGAGCAGATGCGCGGCGATCTTCTTCGCCTTGGCTTCCACTTTCTCCATCGCCTTGAAGATCGCGGACATGCCGACCGCTGCCGAGCGCGAACCATAGGTGCCCATGCCGAACTGCACTTTATCAGTGTCGCCATGCACGATCTGCACCTGATCGACGGAGATGCCGAGCCTGTCAGCGACCAGCTGCGCGAAGGTCGTCTCGTGACCCTGACCGTGGCTGTGCGAGCCCGTCAGCACTTCGATGGTGCCGACCGGATTGACACGGACTTCCGCGGATTCCCACAGGCCGACGCCGGCGCCGAGCGAGCCGACGGCCTTGGACGGCGCGATGCCGCAGGCCTCGATATAGCAGGAGAAGCCAAGCCCGCGCAGTTTGCCGGCTGCTTTCGCCTTGGCCTTCCGCGCCGGGAAGCCGGCATAGTCGATCGCCTTCAGCGCCGCGTCGAGCGACGCGCCGAAGTCGCCGATGTCATAGGCCATGATCACCGGCGTCTGATGCGGGAACTGGGTGACGAAGTTGATGCGGCGCAGTTCCGCGGGATCGACCTTCAACTGACGCGCCGATGTCTCCATCAGTCGCTCCACCAGATAGCTCGCTTCCGGCCGTCCGGCGCCGCGATAGGCATCGACCGGCGTGGTGTTGGTATAGACGCCCATCACCTCGGCATAGATGGTCGGGATATTGTACTGGCCCGACAGCAGCGTGGCGTAGAGATAGGTCGGCACCGAGGACGAGAACAGCGACATATAGGCGCCGAAATTGGCGTGGGTCTTCACCCGCAGGCTCAGGATCTTGTTGTTGGCGTCGAACGCCATCTCGGCATGGGACATGTGATCGCGGCCATGCGCGTCGGTGAGGAAGGCTTCCGTGCGGTCGCCGGTCCATTTCACCGGGCGACGCACTTTCTTGGAGGCCCAGAGTGCGACCATTTCCTCGGGATAGATGAAGATCTTCGACCCGAAGCCTCCGCCGACGTCGGGGGCGATCACGCGCAGCTTGTGTTCCTGCGCCACGTTATAGAACGCTGACAGCACCAAGCGCGCCACATGCGGATTCTGCGATGTCGTGTGAAGCGTGAAGTGCTCCTCAGCTTCGTCATATTCCGCGACGGCCGCGCGGGGCTCCATCGCATTCGGCACCAGGCGGTTATTGGTCAGGTCCAGCGAGACGACAGTGGCGGCCTTGCTGAAGGCGTCCTTGGTCAGCTTCTCGTCGCCGATCGCCCAGTCATAGACCACGTTGCCTGGCGCCTCCGGATGCAGTTGCGGCGCGCCCGGGGCGAGCGCTGCGGTCATGCTGCTGACGGCAGGGAGTTCTTCATAAGTCACGACCACGGCCTCAGCCGCATCCTTCGCCTGGTTCTTTGTCTCGGCGATCACTACGGCGACCGCCTGTCCGACGAAGCGCACCGTGTCCGGGGCCATCGCCGGCCATGCGCCCATTTTCATCGGCGTGCCGTCCTTGGAAGACACCGCCCAGCCGCAGATCAGGTTGCCGATCTTGTCGTCCACCAGTTGCTGTGCGGTCAGCACATCGACAACGCCCGGCATGTCCTTCGCCGCGGAGGCGTCGATGCCTTTGACCTTGGCATGGGCATGCGGGCTGCGGATGAAATGCGCGTGGGTGAGGCCGACGATCTTGACGTCGTCGACATAGCGGCCGCGGCCGGTGATGAATCGCTTGTCTTCCTTGCGCGCAACGCGTGCGCCGATGCCTTCAACGCCCATCTCATGGGTCTCCCTGCCGGAGTTTTTGATTGTCCGCGCTTTCCATCGAAAGGCGCGGTTGGCTCAGCTCAGATCAATGCGCTGCGGCTCATTCAGCCGCTTGCGCAACCTTCATGCGTCCGGCGGCGTCGAGCACCGATTTGACGATGTTGTGGTAGCCGGTGCAGCGGCAGATATTGCCTTCGAGCTCGTGGCGCACCGTCTCTTCATCGAGATCGCCCGCGTGGCGATTCACGATGTCGATCGCCGACATGATCATGCCCGGCGTGCAGTAACCGCATTGCAGGCCGTGATTGTCGCGGAACGCCGCCTGCATCGGATGCAGCTGGTCGCCCTTGGCAATGCCTTCAATGGTGGTGACATTGGCGCCGTCGATCTGACCGACCAGCGTGGTGCAGGATTTCACGGCCTTGCCGTCGATATGCACGATGCAGGCGCCGCACTGGCTGGTATCGCAGCCCACATGGGTCCCGGTCAGGTTGAGATTTTCGCGGAGCAGGTGGACGAGAAGGGTTCTGTCTTCGACCGTGGCAGAGACAGATTTGCCATTGACCGTCAGCTTGACTGTGGACACGCAGACCTCCCGGTATTTTTTAATTATTCCAATTAGAAGCGCGGTCCGGAAAGTTTGCAACTGGGAATTTGGTGGGGCGACTTTCTCCCCTCTCTCCCAGCGCAGCGAAGCTGCGCGCCGCGGGCGAAGGGAAAGTCACGCGTATCCCTCCTGCAAATTTGTGCCTTTATATCCGCAAGCTGCGATGCTCTAGTCGCGGCGCAATAAAGGCCGCAAGCGATTGCGGACAATAACAATTCCGCGACGAGGAGTTTTCGGGAGTGATCGATAAGAGCGTAGCCAGCCCGGCCGAGGCCGTGGCTGGGGTGAAGGACGGCGCGGTCGTCCTGGTGGCCGGGTTCGGTACTGTCGGCATTGCCGATGATCTGCTGGAGGCGCTGCACGAGCAGGGTGCGACCAATCTCACCATCGTCCACAACAATGCCGGCAATGGCGACACTGGTTTGGCCCGGCTGATCAATTCCGGTCGCGTAGCCAAGGTGATCTGCTCCTATCCGCGCTCCGGCGACTACAGCGCTTTCCTCAATGCCTATCGTGCCAAGACGCTGGAACTCGAACTGGTGCCGCAGGGCATCATCAGCGAACGCATGCATGCTCATGCCGCGGGGCTCGGCGGCTTCTTCTCCCCGGTCACGGCGCATACGAAACTTGCCGAGGGCAAGGAGACCCGCGAGATCGACGGCGTGCTGCACGTGTTCGAGAAGCCGCTGAAAGGCGACATTGCGCTGCTGCGTGCCATGAAGGCCGATCGCTGGGGCAATCTGATCTACAACCAGTCGGCACGTAATTTTAATCCGATCATGGCCATGGCTGCCGATCTCAGTGTGGTGCAGGTGGACGAGATGGTCGAGCTTGGCAGCATGAATCCGGAAGCGGTGGTGACGCCGAGCATCTTCATCGATCGTATCTTGGTAGTGGGATCAAAGGCATGACGACGACGTATAGGCCGCTCAACCGTGACCAGATGGCCTGGCGCGCCGCACAAGACCTGCAGGAGGGCGCTTACGTCAATCTCGGCATCGGTATGCCGACGCGGGCGGCGAGCTACGTGCCCGATGGGCGCGAGGTGATCTTCCACAGCGAGAACGGCATTCTCGGTCTCGGGCCGAAGCCGGAGCCGGGCACGGAAGACGAGAATCTGATCGATGCCGGCAAGAACTACACGACTCTGATCAAGGGCGGCGTGTTCATGCACCACGCCGACGCGTTCCTGATGATCCGCGGCAAGCATCTCGATGTCAGCCTGCTCGGCGCCTTTGAAGTCTCGGAAGCCGGCGATCTCGCCAACTGGACCACGGAAGATCCATCCTTTCCGCCCGGTGTCGGCGGCGCGATGGATCTGGCGGTCGGCGCCAAGGAAATCCGCGTGATCATGGATCATACCGACAAGGCCGGTAAGCCGCGTATCCTCAAGAAGTGCCGGCTGCCGCTCACGGCACCGGGCTGCGTCAAGCGCATCTACACCAATCTAGCGGTCATTGACGTCACGGAGCAGGGCCTGTTCGTGCGCGAGATGGTCGAGGGTATGACGCTGGAGCAGTTGCAGGCACTCACCGAGCCCAAGCTGCAGCTCGCCAACAACTGGCAGGCGCTGACCCCGCCGGCGATGGCGGCGTAGGGACTTCGAAGAGCACCCGCCCCTCCACCGTCATGGCCGGGCTTGTCCCGGCCATCCACGCCTTCCTTGTGGCAAAGACGTGGATGCCCGCGACGAGCGCGGGCATGACGGAGCTTTAAAGCAACAGCCTCCCGAGGGGGCATCCCCCGTTCAGCTCCACGCAACCTCCAGAAGTTCCGGTATCCGTTTACTCGTCCTTAGCCAATGTGCCGTAGGTTTGGGCATCGGCTTTGCGCGCGCTTGCGCGCGATGACCGGGATGTTGGGAGTGATGAACGGGGGCCCCACGTGGCAACGACGACGCTTGTCCGGAAGAAGCCGGCTTCTTTTAAGTTTCCTGCCCTCAGATTCCGCGCCAAGGTGACGCTGGGCTTTGCGGCCGTGCTCGCCATATCCGCGCTCAGCATGGTGCTCGCTTATGTCGGCTTCGAGCGCATCTCGGCCGGCGTGGTGTCGTATCGCACCAGCGTTGCGGAGTCCGGTCTGGCCCGTAATATCGACCGCGAACTGACCTCCTATCAGGCGCTGACGCGCTATTACGTCCTCACCAGCAATGAAGCGGACGCCAAGGCAGCGAAGGCTGCGGAAACCAGTCTGAAGGACGCCATCGACCAGTCGATGAAGGTGACCAAGGACTCCGCGCGGCTCGACAAGATCACCAAACTGTCCCGCGAATTCATTACCTTCACCAAGGTGTTCGCCGACATCCTCACCGTCAAGGGACAGAACGACACCATCGCGTCGACCCAGTTGTCGCGCACCAGCCTGATGCTGCGTAACAAGATCGATGATCTCGGCGACACCGCGACTATGGCCGGCCTTGCTTCCGTGCAGGATCAGGTCAAGGAAATCACCACCCAGTTCATCACCGCGACCTCGCTCGTGAACACCTATATCGGCAAGGCCGAGGACAAGACCTCGAATGCCGCGACGGCCCGCATCAAGTTCCTGCAGAACTCGTTTGCGACGATCTATGCCAATGACGACAAGATCAACAACAAGGTGAAGGAGATCACCGCGGAGACGAAGCTCTACGCTGATGCTTTCGTCAAGTTCGTTGAGAACACCAAGAAGGTCGACGGTCTCGTTCAGGAAATGTCGGAGACGGCGGGAGCGATCACCAAGCTGTCGACGGCGATGAAGGGGGATCTGCTGTCCGATCAGCAGCGTCTTGAAACCGAATCCGACACCACGATCCACGACACCGAGCGCCAGGTGATGGTGCTGGGCGTTGGCGGCTTCATCGTCGGTGCCATCCTTGCGCTGCTGCTGGGCCGCAGCATTGCCGGTCCGATGATTGCGATGTGCGCAGCGATGCGCAAGCTCGCAGCCGGTGACTTCGAAGTCGTGCTGCCAGGTCTTGGCCGCCGCGACGAACTCGGCGACATGGCGTCGGCCGTGGAAGAGTTCAAGGTACAGGCCATCGCGAAGGCCGAGCGGGATGCCGCAACTCAGGAAGAGCAAAGCCGCGAGGCCGGTGCGGCGCGCCGTGCCGAACTCATCCGCTTTGCCGACGATTTCGAGGCCGCCGTGGGCGCGATCGTCTCGAACGTGTCGGCATCGGCAGGGCAGCTGGAAACCGCAGCGGGCACGCTGACTCGCACCGCCGAGACCACCGAGGGATTGTCGAGCCGCGTCGCCGGCGCATCGGATCAGGCCTCCTCGAACATGCAGTCGGTCGCGACCGCGACCGAAGAGCTCTCGCTGTCGGTCAATGAAATCGGCCGCCAGGTGCAGACCTCCAGCAAGATCGCGGACAGCGCAGTCGTGCAAGCGCAGCAGACCGATGCTCGCATCGGCGAATTGTCGCGGGCCGCACAGCGCATCGGTGACGTCGTCGATCTCATCACGGCGATTGCCGAACAGACCAACCTTCTGGCGCTCAATGCGACCATCGAGGCCGCGCGGGCCGGAGATGCCGGCCGCGGCTTCGCGGTTGTGGCGTCCGAAGTGAAGTCACTGGCCAGCCAGACCGCCAAGGCGACCGAGGAAATCTCGACCCAGATTGCCGGCATGCAGAGTGCGACGCAGGAGTCGGTGTCAGCGATCAAGCAGATCGGCAGCACCATCGGCGAGATTTCGGGCATTGCCTCGGAGATCGCCAGCGCCGTCGAGCAGCAGGGCGCTGCCACGCGCGAGATCGCACAGAACGTCCAGCGCGTTGCCCACGGCACCCAGCAGGTCGCCGGCGATATCGTCGACGTCAACCGCGGCGCGACCGAAACCGGCGCGGCATCGGCTCAGGTGCTGAATTCGGCACAGACCCTGTCGAGCGAAAGCGCGCGCCTGCGTGCCGAGCTCGACCGGTTCATGGGGAATATCCGGGCGGCGTAAACGCGATGCCCGCAACTATAACGCCGTCATGCCCGGCCTTGTGCCGGGCATCCACGTCTTGACGGCGAAGGAAGGCGTGGATGGCCGGAACAAGTCCGGCCATGACGATGAGTTACTTCACGCTCGCCATATAGGCCCGCCATCCGCCAAACGACGAGATATCGCGCGCGCCTTCGGTCGCCTTGGCTTCCACCAGGAAGCCCTTCACGTTTGAGCCATCCGCCAGCCGCAGCGTACCGATCGACATCGGCTCCGGCAGCGATGCGACGAACTTGCCGAAATTTGCTGCCGACAACGCCCAGACTTCGACCGCGATTTCCGCGCCCGTACCATCCGCGACGCGCAGCAATCCGGGCTTCGCCGGCGTGGTGCCGTTGAGCGCATAGAATTTGTAGTCCGGCGCCGTCGTCGTGGCTTTCAGCAGGCGACCGCTCAGCGCCTGCAATTCGCCGTTCAGGGCCATGCCGGAGAGATGCGCACCAACAACGGCGATCGCGATCTCGCCCTCGGCGACTTCGGTGGAGAGTGGCGCCAGCGCCGGCTGCGGCAGGGCCCTGGCGCCAACCGGCAGCTTGGTGTCGGCGTGAAACACCCGGCCGATGCTGGCCAGCAAGGCGTCGTCGCCGCCCGGCGCCAGTAGCGTGATGCCGAACGGGATTCCGTCGGCGCGCATGGCGGCGGGAATGGCGAGACCGCAGAGGTCGAGCAGGTTGACGAAGTTGGTATAGGTGCCGAGCCGCGAATTGAGCTTGATGGGGTTGGCGAGCACCTGCGCCGTCGTATAGGCGGTCGGTGCCGTCGGCAGCACCAGTGCGTCGATAGCAGTGAAAGCCTGTTCGGCGACACGCTTCAACTCCTGCAACTTGTACAAAGCCGCAAACGTATCGGTCGCACTCTGCCGTGCGCCGGCGATGGTGATCTCGCGCGTGACGGGATGGATCGCATCCGGCGCAGACGCCAGCAAATCGCGAATCACCAGCAGGCGCTCGGCGACCCATGGGCCGTCATAAAGCAGCCGCGCGGTCTCATAGAACGGCTCGAGATCGAACTCGACTAGAGTCGCACCCAGTGACGTCCAACGCTTGAGCGCGTCCGCATAGGCTTTCTCCGAGGATTTGTCGCCGAAGAAGATCAACTGCCCGTTGCGCGGCACACCGAGCTTGAGGCCTTTCGGAAATTCCGTGACCGAACCCGGCACCCGCTTGCGCGAATAGGGATCATGCACGTCATAGCCGCCCATCACATCGAGCGCGGCAACAGCATCGTCCACCGTGAGCGTGAAGATCGACACGCAATCCAGCGTGCGGCAGGCCGGCACGACGCCGGCCGTCGGGATCAGGCCGAGGCTCGGCTTAAGGCCGACGATATTGTTGAGCATGGCGGGCACGCGGCCGGAGCCCGCAGTGTCTGTACCAAGCGTCAGCGGCACGAGGCCCGCGGACACGGCAACGGCAGAGCCGGAGCTCGATCCGCCGGGCACGAGATCGTCGCGGATTGCATTCTTGGGAATGCCATAGGGTGAGCGCACGCCGACGAGGCCAGTCGCGAACTGGTCGAGATTGGTCTTGCCGATGATGATCGCACCCGCGGCGCGCAGTCGCGCCACGGCGCTGGCATCGCGCGTTGCGTTATAGGCGAAAGCGGGACAGGCCGCGGTGGTCGGCAGACCTGCGACGTCGATATTGTCCTTCACGCCGACCGGCACGCCGTAGAGCGGCAGCGTTGCGGGATCCTTCGCAGCGAGCGCCTCGACTTCGGCAATCGCCTCGGCCTCGTTCCGGAGCGTGATGAAGATGGCCGTGTCGCCGCGGTCGCGGATGCGCTGATAGCTGCGGGCGACTGTCTGTGCGGGCGTCACGGTGCCGGCGCGATGCGCGGCAACGATGGCGGCGATCGTTTCGGGAACGGACTCACTCACGATGCGAACCTGCTGCGGATGGCACGGGTGTGCCACCCGCAGGTTGAGACGATGTTATTCAGCAGGCACGGCAAGTGGCGGCTCCGATTGCGGGACAGAAGACAGGCTGGTTGCGCCGAACTTGTCCGCGGCAAAGAGCCCGGCTGCAACAAGAGCATAAGCGAGAGCAACGCCGGGCGTCACCCCCAATCCACCGCCGATCCCGATCGCCTCGCCATGCATGAAGCCGAAATAGGTCAGGACGGCGCCGGCCAGAGCGAAGGCCGATGCATTGATGAATTTGCGTTCGATGACGAACACCGCGATGGCGCCGAGCACCAGGCCGACCAGGATCGAGCCGCCGCCCATGACTTCAAGGCCGTGGAACAGCACGCCGTTCTGTCCCATCTTGGCGATGAATTCGGGCGAATGGATCGCGCCGAAATTCATGCCGGCGGCGCCAAGTGCGCCGGACAACAGCACCGTGGCCCAGGCCGCGAGATGCGGCGTCAGCGCAAGCGCGATGGCCGGCGCGTGTTCGCGTGGCGTGGTCTCGAACGCCTGCGCACAGATCAGCATGCCGATATAGAGCAGGATCGGTGAGATCGCGACCACAGGGATGACGGCCAGCATCAGCGAGATGACGCCGAACCACGACAGCACGATCACCATCAGGCCGGTCGCCGCAGAGTAGCCGATCCGGCCACCCATCGCCTTCCAGCCGGGATGGCCGATATAGACCGCGTTGATGAAGGGGTTGCCCATCAGGCAGCCGATCAGCGAGACGACGCCGTCGGCGGTCAGTACGCGGGTGGTCGGATATTCGTCGCCGGCTGCTTCCGCGGACTCGACGTTGTCCATCGCTTCGACCAGATCGTAGATGCCATAGGGAATGGCGGTGACCAGGATGATGCCGAGGAACTGGAATCCCGAGAAGACGTGATCGAAGGCTGGCAGCGGTACCGAGAAGCCGAAATTGGTGAAGGCCGCCTTGACGCCGGCGACGCTGACGCCGCCGATACCGACGCCAAACAGATTGGAGCCCCAGGCGATCACCATGCCGACGCCGATCGCGACGAGGCCTGCCGGAATCCCCTTGGGATATTTATAGCCGCCGAACCAGCTCAGCATGATGATGGCAAAGCAGGTGAGGCCGATCACCGGCGTCATGAACATTTCCAGCGCCGGACGCATCGCGATGAAGGCGATAGAAACGCCGGCCAGTGTCCCGAGCAGTGCGGCACGCGGCGTCACCTTGCGGATCCAGGGCGCAATGAAGCCGCCGATCATCAGGATAAAGCTCTGGAAGAACACCCAGACGAGGCCGGCTTCCCAGCCCTTGATGGGATCGCCCGTCGTGATCGAGATCGGCAGCATGATCACGAAGGTGACGATGAACATATGCGGCACGCTGATGCCCGAGGGCAGCGCGCAGACGTCGCTGCGGCCGGTCTTCTGCGCAAGTTTGTAGGCGAGCCAGGCGTAGTACATCGTCGACAGGCACATCATCAGGCCCATGGCCGGCAGAATGCGGCCGAACACGATGTTGTCAGGCATCTTCAAGACGAAGCGCAGCAGGCCGGTCAGCACCAGCATGTTGACGAGAATGTTGGTGCCGAAGCCGAAAAACGCATTCCAGTCGCCCGGCGTCCATAGCGCGGGCTTGAAGTCGGATTTGCTGGCAGAATCTTTAGAAAACGTCCCCGCGGTCGTGCTCATCGTGATGCTCCTGCTGCAAGTTTGTTGGAAGTCTCCGGTGCATGTTCAGAACGTGTGATGGCGTCGAGAATGGCGGCGGAGTCGGCGACCCAGCCGAAGATACCGCCCTGGGCCTTGATCATCTTCAGGCCCATCTCGTGGAATTCAGGGAAGTAGGACGCGCAGCCGTCAGAAATGACGATGCAGCGATAGCCGCGGTCATTGGCTTCGCGCACGGTGGTGTTGACGCAGACTTCGGTGGTGACGCCGCAGACCAGCAGCGTGTCGATCTCGCGCGCCTTGAGATCGGCACCGAGCGTCGTGGCGTAGAATGCGCCCTTGCCGGGCTTGTCGATGACGATCTCGCCTTCGACCGGATAGAGCGCGGGAATGATGTCGTGACCTGCCTCGCCGCGAATGAGGATGCGTCCCATCGGACCGGGATCGCCGATCCGCAGTGACGGCGCGCCGCGTTCGATCTTGGCGGGCGGTGCGTCGGAGAGATCGGGCAGGTGCCCCTCACGGGTGTGCACCACCATCATTCCGGTTTCGCGCGCCGTTTTCAGGACCGCGGCGATCGGGGCGACGGCGCTGGCCAGTTGCGACACGTCATTACCCAGTGTCTCGCCGAAGCCGCCGGGCTCCATGAAATCGCGCTGCATGTCGATGATGACGAGCGCCGTCACTGCCCAGTCGACCGCGATCGGGCCGGGTTCGGCAATAACCGTTGCTGAGTGTGGTGAGTCCGCCATTTGCCGTCTCTCCCCAAGGGCATGGGTCTCTCAGGAGTTAACGAAGCAAGGCGCGTGCCATTGTGTACAATGACAAGCGGCGACATGCTTCGAAGCTAATCGCGCGGTATTTCAGGAGCTTGTTGGAAAATAGCTTTGCAACATACCGGTCTCAAGCGAGACTGGAATTCGTTAATTGCTCATTTTATAACCGCGGCTGATTATGACGGCAGCCGGTCCCCCGGATGTGGCTGATGCTCCATCCCGGGGGCCGTCGTTGTCCATCATCAATCCCAGCCGTCGCCTTTGATGCCTGGATTCGCATAAACGATGCCGCCATCCACCGCGATGGTGGCGCCGACCACGTAATCGCCGGCGCGCGAGGCGAGATAGATCGCCGCGCCCGCCATGTCCTCGTCGGTGCCGATCCGGCCGGCGGGCACGCGGGTTGCCACTTCATCGGCATTGTCGCGTGCAGCCTTGTTCATGTCCGACTGAAACGGGCCCGGCGCGATGGCCGTGACGACGACGTGATCCTGGATAAGTTTGACGGCCATCCGCCGCGTCAGGTGGATCAGGCCGGATTTGCTCGCCGCATAGGAATAGGTCTCCATCGGATTGACGAAGATGCCGTCGATGGACGCGATATTGATGACCTTGGCGGGCTTGTCCGCGCTGGCTGCTGCACGCAGCGGTCCGGCCAGCGCCTTGGTCAGAAAGAACGGCGTCTTGACGTTCAGCGTCATCACCTTGTCCCAGCCGCTCTCCGGAAATTCATCGAAGTCCGCGCCCCATGCGGCGCCCGCATTGTTGACGAGAATGTCGAGCTTGGGTTCACGCTTCTTGATCTCGGCAGCCAGCATCTCGATGCCGGCCATGGTCGAAATGTCGATCGGCAGTGCGATGCATTCACCGGCGTATTGCGC
This sequence comes from Tardiphaga sp. 709, assembly GCF_032401055.1. NCBI lineage: Bacteria > Pseudomonadati > Pseudomonadota > Alphaproteobacteria > Hyphomicrobiales > Nitrobacteraceae > Tardiphaga > Tardiphaga sp. 709. The sequence continues at coordinate 4,037,854 of NZ_CP135529.1, forward strand.
GGAGAGTTCTTTCGCCGTGGCTTCGCACGGCCCGGCCTTGCGCGCGGTGATGTAGACCTTCGCTGCGCCCTGGCTGAGAAATCCCGCTGCGATCATCTTGCCGATGCCGCGCGAGCCGCCGGTGACGAGTGCAATGCGGCCATCGAGCGAAAACAGATTGGTGAACATGACGCCTCCCGTTTATTTTGTCGTTGGGCCGATTGTGTGCGGCGGCGGGCAAGGCGAGTCAACAAGCGCCGCTGCAGTTGAGCCAGATCAATGCCGGAACTGGCGGCCGGCGTAGGCTTCTCGCGTTGGTTCGTCCAGCAAACGGACCTCAACCCAACGGGAGAGTGTCATTAGAGCTCATCAAATTATGACCCGCAAGCTCGTCACCGTGTCGCCAGACGCGTCGATTAGCGAAGCTGCGAGGCTGATGATCGACTACCACGTCAGCGGATTGCCTGTGGTGGATGCGGCCGGCAAGCTGGTTGGCATCGTGACCGAGCGGGACTTCCTGCGTCGGCACGAGGTCGGCACGCAGCGCAGGCGTCCGCGCTGGCTCGAATTCGTGCGTGGCCCCAGCCTGCAGGCCATCGATTATGTCCGCGAAGCCGGCCGCAAGGTGCACGAGATCATGACCCGCGAGGTCCGCACGGTGACCGAGGAGACCGGGCTGGCCGATGTCGTCGAGGTGATGGAGAAGTATCACATCAAACGCGTGCCGGTGGTGCAGGGCGACAAACTCGTGGGTATCGTCAGCCGGCAGAATTTCGTCGAAGCCATCGCTGATGTCATGCAAGATGTCTCCGATGTCGGGTCGAGTGATGCGTTGATCCGCCGTCGCATCGTCGCTGTGCTCAGACATAACGAATGGACACCATTCGGCCTCGACGTCCGGGTGAAGGATGGCGTCGTGGACATCGACGGCTTCATCACGGACGAGAATGTCCGTCGGGCGATCGTCGTGGCTGCTGAAAATGTGGCTGGCGTCACCCGCGTCAACGAGCATCTGTGCTGGGTCGATCCGATGTCGGGCGTGTACTTTCCGCCGGATACCGATCTGCCGCAAAAGCCGGTCTGATCCGGCGCGGGACGCAAGACTCCAGCAAGGCTGCAGTTCGCCTGCAGCGCATGGCCAGACTATCCGGTGCCGCCGCGCTGGAAGCCGTTCCACATCGCGGTGGCCGCGCCGGAGGTCAGCACCGGCAGATAGCGGGTGTCCTGATAGTTGCCGTTCAGCGAGACCCGCGGCAGCGCCGTGAGCTGCGAGGAGTTGTCCGAGGCGATCACGCCGGGGCGCGTCGTCACGGCTGTTTCGAAGCCGGCGCCTTTCGCCAATGCGAATTCCCGTGTACCAGCAGCGCAGCGGTCGCCATAGGGATAGGCAAGATGCACGGCCGGGCGCTGCAGAACGTTTTCGATATCGGTGCGGCTGGCTGACAGCTCATGCACGACCATCGCTTCGGTCTGCTTGGCGAGATTGCAGTGACTTACAGTATGCGCGCCGATTGTCACCAGCGGATCGGCGGCGAAAGGTTTGAGTTCGTCCCACGACATGCACAGTTCGCGGCTGACCGCGTCTTCGTCGATGCCATGCGCGGCGCAGAGTGCGCTGATCTCGCGGCGGACATCCGCTTCTTCCGGCAATCCGCGCAGCCAGCCATGCAGGCGGTCGAACGCCATGTCCTTGCCGGCGAGAGTCGATGTGTCCAGGCGCTCCATCTGTCCGTCGATCGGGGCCTCGATCGCGTCGGCCCTGGCAACGACGCGCTCCAGCGCCACCCACCATAGCCGGCCTGTGCCGGAGGCGAAGTCGCTGGTGACATAGACCGTGAAGGGCGCGTCGAAATCCCGCATCGCGGGCAATGCATGGTCGCGGTTGTCGCGATAGCCGTCGTCGCAGGTGAAACAGGCAAAGCGGCGCGAGAAATCCCGCTCCGTCAACCGCCGCTGCACTTCATCGGGGGTCACGATATCGACGTCGGTTGCGCGCAGATAAGCGAGGGTGGCGCGCAGGAAATCGGGCGTGATCTCGAGGTGACGGTTGGGCTGGAACGAACCGGCATGCGCAGGGCGCACATGGTGCAGCATGAAAATCGTGCCGACGCCGCCGAAGATAGGTCGCAACACCCGGTGGGCGCCGCTGAAATACAGCGCATCCAGCCCGGCACGAATAATCGTATTGCGAATCTGCTTCATCGTATGACCGAGCAATTGATGCTACCCACGGAAATGATCAGAAACGATTGAACAAAGCGTTATTCGAATACCCGCGGCGACGCCAGAGGTTTGCCTTGATTTCAGTTTGACAGTCCCGCAAGGGTTTGTTTTCTCTCTGTTTCCAGACCCGCAGGACGTCGAATGCACGGATTTTACAGGTGGAGTGCCAAATGGTGGCCCGGGCTCATCCCGCTTGCCATCCTTTGGGCGGTTGCTGCCTGGGTTAGCACGATTCCGCTTGAGACGGATTTAACGGCGCGTAGCACTGAGGCGCTGAAAAACACGATCCTCGACAAGAGCCAGATCACGGTTGCCGGCCGTGACGTATCGTTTTCTGCCGAAGCATTTTCCGAAGACGGTCGCCGCAGTGCGGTCTCGTCGGTCGAGGCCACGCCGGGCGTTCGCCTGGTCAATGACGAGACCCGTCTCGTCGCGGAAGCCAAGCCGTTCGTCTGGGTCGCGGAGCGCGACAATGTCCGCGTCACGCTATGGGGAACCGCGCCATTGCCGGCCAGCAAGGCGCGAATTGTGGAAGCGGCCCGCGCCGCACTCAGCGGAACCGAGGTCTCCGACCGCATGGGTCTGAAGCGCGGCGCGCCTGTTCGCTTCGATGCCGCGGCTGTGTTGTTGCTTGATCAGGTCGCCAAGCTGAAGGAAGGCAAGGCGGTGATTTCGGATACCAATGTCAGCCTCTCCGGCATGGCGCGCGATCTCGGTGGCCGCGAAGCCATTGCGGCGGCGCTGAAGAATCTGCCGGAAGGCTTCACGGTCGCGGCCAATGACATCAAGGCGCCGCCCTATGTGTTCCAGGCCAACAAGGACCCGGTGACGAACACGCTGACGCTGAGCGGCTATGTCCCGGACAACAACATCCACGCCGCGCTTGCGTCGGCTGCCGGACGCAAGTTCGGCAATGAGAAGATCGTCGACAACCTGAAGGCTAGCATCGGCGCGCCCGGTGGTTTTGCGGCAGCGGTGACGACGGCGCTGGGTGCGCTGTCGCGGCTGTCGACCGGCACGCTGGTGGTGTCCGATCGCGAGGTGAAGCTGTCGGGGGACGCGCTCTACGAAGCCGCCGCCGACCAGATACGCGCAAGTCTCGCGCGCGAGCTCCCGCAGGGTTGGCAGGCCAAAGCCGAAGTATCGGTGAAGCCCGCCGCGGCACCGGTCGATGCCAGCGTGTGCCAGCAGCTCTTCGCGCAGAACCTGACCAAGGGCCGCATCCGGTTTGAGCCGTCCAGCGCCAGCATCAATGTGGATTCCGCGGGCTTGCTCGATCGCCTCGTGGAAATCGCCATGCGCTGTCCCAATGTCCGGGTCGAGATCGCCGGTCACACCGACGGCGATGGCGACGCGGCGTTCAATCAGTCGCTCTCGGAAAAGCGCGCGCTCGCCGTTGAAGAATATCTCGTGAAGGCCGGCTTGCCGGCGGACCGTTTCTCCACCAGCGGCTACGGCAGTACCCAACCCATCGCCACCAACGATACCGACGAAGGCAAGCTGCAGAATCGCCGGATCGAATTCGTCGTGAGGCAAGCGCCATGACTTATCTTGCGATGTTTCACTGGGGCTGGCTGCTCGGGGCGTTCCTGATCGGCTTCTGCATGGGCTGGATCGCCGTGGTCTATCGCGGGCGTTCGGTGTCGCGGGTCTGGATCCAGCGCCTGTCGGTAATCGCCGCGGTCATCATCGGCGTCGCGATTGGTAAAGTCGTGCCCGGCCGCTTCGGCTACTGGCTCGATCTCGGCCTCGCATTGTTCGGCTTCTATCTCGTCGGCTGCGCCATCGGGTCGTGGCTGCGCGATATCGTGGTGACCCGGCAGCAGGCGCGCTCGGCGTGACGCTGCTCGACCATTACCGCATGTTCGGCCGGTACAATGTCTGGGCCAACGGCCTACTGTTCGACGCGGCGGGCGCGCTCAGCCGCGAGCAATATCAGGCCGACCGGGGCGCGTTCTTCAAATCCGTCCATGGCACGCTCAATCATCTGCTGGCAACGGACCGGATCTGGATGAAGCGCTTCACCGGCGAAGGCGAGGCGCCGGATCGTCTCGATGCCATTCTGTATGAGACCTGCGACGGGTTGCATGCGGCGCGCATCGCCGAAGATGCCCGGATTCTCGGTTATGTGGACGGGCTCGACGAGCGCCGTCTCAACGGCACCATCAAATTCCGCCGGGTGTCGTCTCCCGAAGAATTTGAACAGCAGCTGGCGCCGGCCCTGGCGCACTGGTTCAATCATCAGACCCATCACCGCGGGCAAGTCCATGCGTTGCTGACGGGTCTGACAGGCGGGGCGCCCGAACTCGATCTGTTATTTTTTCAACGTCTCGCCGCCAAATCGGCGGCATGAGGTCACGAAAGCCTCATTGTCACGTGAGACGCGTCGGGACGTTGGCATTTTGCCGCAGCGAATGCGCCCGAGAGGCTGGTGGTTTGTTAGGGCTGACCTAATATACTGATGTGGCTTGTTTTTATTCACAGCCGGCGAATTCCACTTTGCCGCAAAACGCGCTACGACGGTTGTGCCGGAGACAACTGATGTGGCGGTTCCGCCGAGGCTAGTCTGACTTCCTGGTCCAGATCTCTCTGGTCAGGGGATCGCATTCGAGGTTGAGATGCTGGAAGCAATACGCAGGGCGATCTCGTTTCTGCGCGAGAAGCAAATCCTGCACAAGCTCGGTGTCTTGATCAGCGTCGCGGTGATCGGCGTCGCCTGCTACATGCTGTATCACAAGCTGCGGAACATCGACGCTGCCGCCGTTTTCCGGGCGATGAAAGAGACCGAGCCGCGGCTGATCATGCTGTCCGCGCTGTCGGTTGCCGCCGGTTATTTCACGCTGACATTCTATGATTGGTTTGCGGTGCGCACGATCGGTCGCCGCGACGTGCCGTACCGGATCAACGCGCTGGCCGCTTTCACCAGCTATTCGATCGGCCACAATGTCGGCGCCAGCGTCTTCACCGGCGGCGCGGTGCGCTATCGCATCTATTCGGCCTGGGATCTTAGCGCCGTCGATGTCGCCAAGATCGTCTTTCTCGCCGGCCTCACCTTCTGGCTCGGCAATCTCGCGGTGCTCGGTATGGGCATCGCCTATCACCCGGAAGCGGCTAGCGCGATCAACCAGGTGCCGCCATGGATGAACCGTATCCTGGCCTACATCATCCTCGCCGGCCTCGTCGGCTATGTGGTCTGGGTCTGGATGAAGCCCCGCAGCGTCGGCCGTGGCCCCTGGTCGGTGGTACTGCCTGGCGGTCCGCTGACCCTGCTGCAGATCACCATCGGCATCATCGATCTCGGCTTCTGTGCGCTCGCGATGTACATGCTGGTGCCCGCCGAGCCTGACGTCGGTTTCGTTGTGGTGGCGGTGGTGTTCGTCTCGGCCACCTTGCTGGGTTTCGCCAGCCATTCGCCCGGCGGTCTTGGCGTGTTCGATGCCGCCATGCTGGTTGGCCTCGAAATGATGGATCAGGAAAAGCTGCTGGCTGGCATGCTGCTGTTCAGGGTGCTTTATTACCTCGCGCCGTTCTTTATATCAGTCATGTTACTGACGCTTCGCGAGCTTATTATCGGTTCGCGATCGAAAAAGCTGCAGGCGGTCGCGGCGGACGCCAAGCCCGGCGTTGGCCACCCGCTCAAGGAACATGGTCGCTCCGGCGCCTGATATACGTTCGCATTCGCAGCAGGAAGAGATCCGGTTCAGATGGCCATTGAAGCTTCTCCATCGACCATGTTTTCGCCGTGGCCGGACCGGCTGCGGCATTCGGCGATCATCCTGCTGGCCGCCGGCCTGGCGCTGGCCGCATTGGTGTTTTTCGGCGAGTTGTCGCCGCTGCGCGCGGGCATCGTGTTCGTCTGCATCGCCGGCGCGGCGCTGGTGCCGTGGCGGCTGCATGACGTGGTGACGGCGCGCGACGAGGCGCTGGCCGCCAATCCTGTCGAGGCGCCCGCGGTGCGTGCTATCATTGCCGGCATTCCCGATCCCGCCGTGCTGCTCGACCGCGCCGGCCGCGTCATCCATCTCAATGCCGCAGCGGCGCAGCTCGCGCCGGCACTCCGCAAGAACGAACTGGCGCAATTCGCGCTGCGCTCGCCGGAGATCATCACCGCCTTGCGCGAGTCCATCGCCACCACCGAGCCGCGTCGCGCGACCTATCTCGATCACGTTCCGGTCGATCGCTGGATGGAATTGATGATCACGCCGGTGCCGGTTCCGACCGCCTTTGGCGGCACCGACACCTGCATGCTGATGACGTTCCACGACCAGACGCCGCTGCGCCGTGTCGAGGAAATGCGTGCCGATTTCGTCGCCAATGCCAGCCACGAGCTGCGCACGCCGCTGGCGGCGCTGTCCGGCTTCATCGATACGTTGCAGGGACCGGCCAAGGACGACGCCAAGGCGCGCGAGCGCTTTCTCGGCATCATGCATGCGCAGGCGACCCGCATGGCACGGCTAATCGACGATCTGCTGTCGCTGTCGCGCGTCGAGCTGTCGGCGCATGTGCGGCCGGATACGCTGGTGGATATTCTCCCCATTATCCGTCAGGTCGGCGATGGGCTGGAGCCGCTCGCCAACGAGCGCAACGTCAGGATCGAAATGGCGCTGCCGGAGACGCCGGTGTCCATCGCCGGCGATCGCGAGGAATTGTTGAGGCTGTTCGAGAACCTGATCGAGAACGCGCTGAAATACGGCGCATCCGGCGGCAAGGTCGACGTGTCGTTGACCACGGAGTCGACTGCGGAAGGTGTGCCGGAAATCCGCGTCGCCGTGCGGGACTATGGCCCGGGCATCGCCCCCGAGCATCTGCCGCGCCTGACCGAACGCTTCTACCGGGTCGATGTCGGCGACAGCCGCGCACAGGGCGGTACGGGCCTTGGCCTCTCGCTGGTGAAGCACATCCTGAACCGGCACCGCGGCCGGCTGCTGATCGAAAGCGTGCCGAAGAACGGCGCGACTTTTACCGCCGCCTTTCCACAGGTGAAGACGCTGCCGGCGCCTCCCGCCTCCGCGGCATCCTGACGCCCTAAACTCCCTTCGTTCTCCTGCGCCCATAGCGACCGCCCTCGGGCGGTCGGGCAGCGCTGCGCGTCGCTCGGACAGTCAAAAAAGCCCTGGCGGATGGTGCGGCATTGCGTCCGATCACCCTCAATATCGTACCCGCCGTTGTCATACGCGCGCATGCGCGCGAGGCCGGATTCCGCCTGCTGAAACATATTGTTAACCCCTGTGACGGCGGATTTTGACGGCCGGGCATGGCCCTTATGGCAGGGCATTTTCGATGTCATTTGCACGGTAAAATTATCCGCGGAGGCAGAAAAACAAAGCATTTACAGATGCTTGGTGCCGTCATCCAAGTGTCACGGAACTATCATAAAAGCACAATCGACCACCCCTAAACGGGCGGCGTGAGCACAACTGGCGCATCCGGCGCGGTCGCTCACGAGATTGGAGACATCCCATGAAATTCCTCAAAGCGATCGTCGCTGCCGGCCTCGTCGCCGCCTCGACCTCGGCATTTGCCGCCGACATCACGGGTGCCGGCGCAACCTTCCCGTTCCCGGTCTATTCGAAGTGGGCCGACGCCTACAAGAAAGAGACTGGCAATGGTTTGAACTACCAGTCGATTGGTTCGGGCGCCGGCATCAAGCAGATCCAGGCCAAGACCGTAACCTTCGGCGCCACCGACGCGCCGCTCAAGGCTGAGCAGCTCGAGAAGGACGGCCTGGTTCAGTGGCCGATGGTGATGGGCGCGATCGTTCCCGTCGTGAATCTCGAAGGCATCGCCTCGGGCGAGCTGGTTCTCTCCGGCGAAGTGCTCGGCGACATCTATCTCGGCAAGGTCACCAAGTGGGACGACGCTGCCATCGCCAAGCTGAACCCGAAGCTGAAGCTGCCGTCGGCCGCCATCACCGTCGTTCGTCGTTCGGACGGTTCGGGCACCACCTTCAACTTCACCGACTATCTGTCCAAGGCCTCGGCTGACTGGAAGACCAAGGTCGGCACCGGTACCGCCGTCGAGTGGCCGGTTGGCGTCGGCGCCAAGGGCAACGAAGGCGTCGCGGGCAACGTAGGCCAGACCAAGAATGCCATCGGTTATGTTGAATACGCTTACGCCAAGCAGAACAAGCTGACCTATACCGGCATGGTCAACAAGGCTGGCAAGACCGTGCAGCCGACCGTCGCGGCTTTCCAGGCTGCTGCGTCGAACGCCGATTGGGCCAAGGCTCCTGGCTACTATGTCATCCTGACCGACCAGCCGGGCGAAACCTCGTGGCCGATCACTGCTGCGACCTTCATCCTCATGCACAAGGCCCCGACCGACAAGGCGGCCTCGGCTGAAGCGATCAAGTTCTTCAAGTGGTCGTTCGAGAAGGGCGCCAAGATGGCTGAAGAGCTCGATTACATTCCGATGCCGGAACCCGTCGTCAAGCTGATCGAAAAGACCTGGTCGGCTGACATCAAGAGCTGATCTGGTCTGTGGGCGGAGGAGAGGGGCATCTCTCCTCCGTTTGCTGCAGGGCTGAATTTCTTTCTTCTTCTCTTCTGACTTCGCGCCCTGACAAGCCCCTCCAGGGCAATGCGTTTTGGGGTATTGTAACAATTACAGGGGACTGGCGTGGCAGACATGGCCGTACAGAGCTCTTCGATGGACGCTGCCGGACCTTATGATCGTGCGAAGGCTTTGAATGCCTTCAAGACGGGGGACCAGGCGTTCTACTGGATCACCCGCATTTCGGCTCTGTCCGTTCTGTTTATCCTCGGCGGCATCATTCTGTCGCTCATCGTTGGTGCGTGGCCGGCGCTTCGAGAATTCGGCTTCTCGTTCCTGACGACGCAGCGCTGGGCACCGTCGGCTGATCCGCCGGTGCTGGGAGCGCTCGGCCCGATCTACGGCACGCTGATCACCTCGGTGATCGCCATGGCGATCGCCATCCCAGTCGGCATCGGCATCGCGATCTTCCTCACCGAACTGTGCCCGAACTGGCTGCGCCGCCCGATCGGCATGGCGGTCGAGCTTCTCGCCGGTATTCCCTCGATCATCTACGGCATGTGGGGCTTCTTCGTGCTCGGCCCGTTCCTGGCCAACCACGTGCAGCCATTCATGATCAACGCCTTCGAAGGCGTCCCGGTCCTCGGCGTGATCTTCGCCGGCCCGCCGTCCTATCTCTCGCTGTTCAACGCGTCGCTGATCCTCGCCATCATGGTGCTGCCCTTCATCACCTCGATCTCGGTCGACGTGTTCAAGACCGTGCCGCCGGTGCTCAAGGAAGCCGCTTACGGCGTCGGCTGCACCACCTGGGAAGTCGTCCGCAACGTCGTCATCCCCTATACCCGTGTTGGTGTGATCGGTGGCGTCATGCTGGCGCTCGGCCGTGCGCTCGGTGAAACGATGGCGGTGACCTTCATCATCGGCAACTCGTTCCGTATCACAGGCTCGATCTTCGGCCCAGGCACTACGATCTCGGCGGCGATCGCCAGCGAGTTCGCGGAGAGCGACGGTCTGCATCAATCGGGTCTGATCCTGCTCGGTCTCCTGCTGTTCGTGCTGACATTCTTCGTGCTCTCGGCAGCGCGTCTGATGCTGCTGCGTCTGGAAAAGAAGGCGGGCAACTAATATGAACCCGATTTACGCTTCACGCCGTCGCAACGACATGATCATCCGTGGGCTCTGCATGGGTGCCGCTCTCTTTGGCGTCACCTGGCTCGCGCTGATCCTGTTCACGCTATTCTACAACGGTATCGCCGGCATCAGCTTGCAGATCTTCACCCAGAACACGCCGCCGCCCGGCTCCATGGAAGGCGGCCTGCTCAATGCCATCGTCGGTTCGATCATCATGACCGTCATCGGCGTCGGCATCGGCGCGCCGCTCGGCCTGTTCGCCGGCACCTATCTCGCGGAATACGGCAAGCACGACAAACTCACCTCGGTGATCCGCTTCATCAACGACGTGTTGCTGTCGGCCCCGTCCATCATCATCGGCCTGTTCGTTTATGGTGCGGTGGTGGTTCCGATGGGCGGCTTCTCGGCTCTCGCCGGTTCGCTTGCGCTCGCCGTGATCGTGATCCCCGTCGTGGTTCGCACCACTGAAGACATGCTTGGTCTCGTGCCGAACCCGCTGCGCGAAGCGGCCTCGGCGCTCGGCCTGCCGCGCTCCCTGGTCATCAAGCGGATCGCCTATCGTGCAGCCCGCGCCGGTCTCATCACCGGCGTGCTGCTGGCGACCGCGCGTGTCGCTGGTGAAACGGCGCCGCTGCTGTTCACCGCGCTGAGCAACCAGTTCTTCAGCCTCGATCTCACCAAGACGATGGCCAACCTGCCGGTGACCATCAACAACTTCGTGCAGAGCCCCTACGAGTACTGGAAGCAGCTCGCCTGGAGCGGTGCCCTGATCATCACCTTGACCGTACTTGCCCTTAACATTGGCGCGCGCATTCTCGGCGCCGAGAGGACAGCAAAATGAGTGAGCTTTCTGTGTCGTCTGGCGTTCCTTCCGTCTCGATGCCGCCGCCGTCGGCCCTGCAGGGCGAGACCCGTCCCAAGGTCACCGTGCGCGACCTGAACTTCTACTATGGCGAACACCACGCCCTGAAGAAGATCAACCTGACGCTGATGGCGAACCGGGTGACTGCGTTCATCGGCCCGTCGGGCTGCGGCAAGTCCACGCTGCTGCGCATCTTCAACCGTATGTATGATCTGTATCCCGGCCAGCGCGCCGAAGGTCAGCTCATGCTCGACAATCAGAACATTCTGGATCCGAAGCTGGATCTCAACCTGCTCCGCGCCCGCGTCGGCATGGTGTTCCAGAAGCCGACCCCGTTCCCGATGACGATTTACGAAAACATCGCCTTCGGCATCCGCCTCTATGAGAAGATCTCCAAGTCGGAGATGGACGTGCGCGTCGAGAGGGCGCTGCGCGGCGGTGCGCTCTGGAACGAAGTCAAGGACAAGCTCAACGCGTCGGGCCTCAGCCTGTCGGGCGGTCAGCAGCAGCGTCTGTGCATCGCGCGCACCATCGCGGTTCGGCCGGAAGTGATCCTGTTCGACGAGCCGTGCTCGGCGCTGGACCCGATCTCGACCGCGAAGATCGAGGAGCTGATCGACGAGTTGAAGGATCAGTACACGATCGCGATCGTGACCCATAACATGCAGCAGGCTGCCCGCGTCTCCGACAGCACGGCCTTCATGTATCTCGGCGAGCTGATCGAGTTCGATCAGACCAACAAGATCTTCACGTCGCCGACCGATCGCCGCACCCAGGATTACATCACCGGCCGCTTCGGCTGACGCGACATATTCGCGGGAGGAATTTGAGATGGCTTTTGAACACACCACCAAGGCTTTCGACGACGATCTGCAGGAGCTGACCCGTCTCGTCGCCGAGATGGGTGGCCTCGCAGAACGGCAGATCGTCGAATCCGTCGATGCGCTGATCCGCCGGGACGTCGCGCTCGGTGCGCGCGTCGTTGCCACCGACGCCGAGATCGACCAGTTGCAGCGCACGATCGAAGAGCGTGCCGTGCTGACCATCGCCAAGCGCCAGCCCATGGCTGTCGATTTGCGCGAGATCGTCGGCGCGCTGCGCGTCGCCACCGATCTCGAGCGGATTGGCGATCTCTCCAAGAACATCGGCAAGCGCGTCAATGCGCTCGACAGCGATTTCCATCCGCTGAAGCTGATCCGCGGCCTCGAACACATGACTGACCTCGTGACCACCCAGGTCAAGGCCGTGCTCGACGCCTATGCCGCACACGATTTGCCGGCCGCCATGACGGTGTGGAAGGGCGACGAGGAAATCGATGCGATCTGCACCTCGCTGTTCCGCGAACTCCTGACCTATATGATGGAAGACCCGCGTAACATTTCGTTCTGTATCCACCTGATGTTCTGCGCCAAGAACATCGAGCGGATCGGTGACCACGCCACCAACATTGCGGAAACCGTGTTCTACATGATCGAGGGCCAACAGATCCTCGACAAGCGCCCGAAGGGCGACATGACCACATTCGCGAATACGCCGACGGTCTGAAGCATGATCCGGAAAAGTGGAAGCCAGTCTTCCGCAAGGATCATGACCTAAAGGCTTTTCGGACGTCACTGAGGATATTGACCATATGGCTGTGAATGCACGCATTCTGGTGGTGGAGGACGAGGAAGCCCTCACGACGCTTCTTCGCTACAACCTCGACGCCGAAGGCTATGATGTTGAAACCGTCGCGCGCGGCGACGATGCCGACACCCGCTTGAAGGAGCGGGTGCCGGATCTCGTGGTGCTCGACTGGATGCTGCCGGGTCTTTCCGGCATCGAACTGTGCCGCCGTCTGCGCGCACGGCCTGAAACCAAGGCATTGCCGATCATCATGCTGACGGCGCGGGGCGAAGAGAGCGAGCGCGTTCGCGGTCTCGCCACCGGTGCCGACGATTACATCGTCAAGCCGTTCTCCGTGCCGGAGCTCCTGGCCCGCGTGAAGGGCCTGCTCCGTCGTGCAGCTCCCGAGCGTCTCGCCACCGTCTTGGCGTTTGGCGACATCGAACTCGACCGTGACAAGCGCCGCGTCGTGCGGTCCAGCCGCCCGATTGATCTCGGTCCGACCGAATATCGCCTGCTGGAGTTCTTCCTGGAACATCCGGGCCGGGTGTTCAGCCGTGAGCAGTTGCTCGACAGCGTCTGGGGCCGCGACATCTATATCGACGAGCGCACCGTCGACGTGCATATCGGCCGCCTGCGCAAGCTGCTCAATCCCGCCGGTGAGCCCGATCCAATCCGCACCGTGCGCGGCGCCGGCTATGCGCTGGACGATCGCTTCGACAAGGCGGCGGAGTAGATATCTTCCTTCTCCCCGCCTGCGGGGAGAAGGTGGCCCGGCATAGCGCAGCGACGCCGGGTCGGATGAGGGGGACTCTCCATCGGCTTCGGAGTCTGTGGAGCGTCCCCCTCACCCGACGCCCTCATGCTTCGCATGCGGGCCTCGACCTCTCCCCGCAAGCGGGGCGAGGTAAGAAGCCCCAAATAAAAAATGCCCGGCTCATCACCGGGCATTTTCATTTGGTTTAGATGCTTTCCAGCTCAGCGCGTCGGCTTTGGGACCGCGCGGCGGCGGTCGCTGGCCGGCTGATAGGCGATACGCGAGTGATGCGCGCAATAGGGGGCACCGGCCAGGGCCTTGCCGCCGCAGAAATAGAAGTCCGCGCTCGACGGATCGCCGATCGGCCAATGGCAGGTGGCTTCGTTGAGTTCGACCAGCGACAGGCGCTGGCTGATCGGCACGATGTTGTCATAGGCGATCGGGTCGGGCTCGGCCTCGATCTCGTAATTATGGGCCAGCGCGGTATTGCCGCGCGCCATCGGGCGGGCGACGCGTACCATCTGCTGCGCCGGGCGCGCCTTGCGCTGCCGCGGAGCTGCCGAGGAGGGGCTCTTGGCACGACCGGACAGGCCAAGGCGGTGAACCTTGCCGATCACGGCGTTGCGGGTCACGTTACCGAGTTCCGCAGCGATCTGGCTGGCGGAAAGGCCGCCTTCCCAGAGTTTCTTCAACTGTTCGACGCGATCGTCGGTCCATGTCATTACCGTCATCGCCGTTTTCCCTTCGTGAGCGCCGGCCTGACCGGGCAGCGCTGCGAGTTGAGACTTCAAAAATCCCTGCGGTCAGAATCCTTTAGCGCTCACCGGGCGCGAATTTCGCGTCCGGCTGTTACGCCGCACTGGATGTGTCAAAAGGATCTACCGCCGCACGAGATGTCGTATCCGACGAGGCAAAAGCTACAATATGCCGTGACTCGCGCGCAAGAGTCGGGCATGCCGCGTCCACATGCTTCTGCAAGTAAAGCTGCAAAATCGGCTTTTTCTGCGACTCCGTGTGACTCGAAAGCCGCAGTGCGCGGTTGACAGTCTTCACAGCACACATAGAATAATGCCCACGTGCCGCCCGAGAAGGGCGGCACGTTTCGTTTCTAGGGTCCGTTGTTCGATTTCGCACAGTTGTCATCGACGCGGCCGCAGTCTTTTCGATCGGATCGGTTATGACCAGCAACGCAACGTCTTCGCCCCTCTCTCAGGCTCACTTGCTGCCTGTTTTCGCGCGTGCGGATGTCGCTTTCGAGCGCGGTGAAGGCGCGTGGCTGATTGGAACCGATGGCGAGCGCTATCTCGATTTCACCAGCGGCGTCGCCGTGAACGCACTTGGCCATGCGCACCCACATATGGTCGCCGCATTGCAGGAGCAGGCCACCAAGCTCTGGCACATGTCGAACCTGTTCAAGAGCCCGGACGGCGAGCGCCTCGCGGCCCGGCTGTGCGAACAGAGCTTTGCCGACTTCGTGTTCTTCGCCAATTCGGGTGCGGAAGCGATGGAATGCGCGATCAAGGTGACCCGGCACTATCATTTCTCCAAAGGCCATCCCGAGCGCACGCGCATTATCACCTTTGAAGGCGCGTTCCATGGCCGGACCCTCGGCACGCTCGCCGCGACCGGCGCTGCCAAATATCTCGAAGGCTACGGCACGCCGCTCGACGGCTTCGACCAGTTGCCGCTCGGCGATATCGAAGCCGTGAAGAAGGCGATCGGTCCGAACACCGCCGGCATTCTCATCGAGCCGCTGCAGGGTGAAGGTGGCGTGCGTGCGCCGAGCAACGCGTTCTTCGGCGCATTGCGCGAACTCTGCGACAAGAACGGCATCCTTTTGATATTCGACGAAGTGCAGACCGGCATGGGCCGCACCGGCGAGTTGTTCGCCTATCAGCGCATCGGCGTGACGCCTGATGTGATGTCGCTGGCCAAGGCGCTCGGCGGCGGCTTCCCGATCGGCGCGTGCCTCGTCACGGCGGAAGCGGCTGAAGGCATGGCGCCCGGCTCCCACGGCTCGACCTTTGGCGGCAATCCGCTGGCGGTGGCCGCGGCGAATTCCGTGCTCGATATCATGCTGAAGCCCGGCTTCTTCGACCATGTGAAGAAGATGTCGCTGTTGCTGAAACAGAAACTCGCAGGCGTGGTCGATGGCCATCCAGATGTGCTCAGCGAAGTGCGCGGCGAAGGTCTTCTCATCGGCCTCAAGGCTGTCGTGCCGGCGGGCGATCTCGTGGCCGCACTGCGTGACGCGAAGCTGCTCACCGTTGGCGCCGGCGATAATGTCGTGCGCTTCCTGCCGCCGCTGATCGTCAGCGAGGCCGAGATCGAGCAGGCCGTGCAGCGGCTGGAACAGGCTTGCGTGGCTCTCGGCTCATCCGCCAAGGCATCTGCAAAGACGCAGGGAGCCGCGTGATGAGCACGTCACCGCGGCACTTCCTCGATCTCACGGCCGTGCCGGCCAGTGAGTTGCGCAATATCATGAACGCGGCTGCCGCCATGAAGGCGAAGCTGAAGGGGCGGGATGGCACCAATGCCGAGCCCGATCGTCCGCTCAAGAACAAGACGCTGGCGATGATCTTCGAAAAGCCGTCGACGCGCACCCGCGTGTCATTCGAGGTCGGCATGCGCCAGCTCGGCGGCGAAGTCGTGATGCTCACCGGTGCCGAAATGCAGCTCGGTCGCGGCGAGACCATTGCCGACACCGCACGCGTACTGTCGCGCTTCGTCGACATCATCATGATCCGTATCCTCAATCATGACTCGCTGGTGGAGCTTGCGGAAAATGCGACGGTGCCGGTCATCAATGGCCTGACGCGGTTCTCGCATCCCTGCCAGGTGATGGCGGATGTCATGACCTATGAAGAGCACCGTGGTCCGATCAAGGGCCGGACCGTGGCCTGGACCGGCGATGACAACAATGTGTTGATGTCCTGGGCGCATGCGGCCGAGCGCTTCCAGTTCAAGCTCAATATCGCGACGCCGCCGCAGCTGTCGCCGAAGAAGCCGTTCAAGGACTGGGTCAAGGCTGCAAACGCGCCGATCACCTTCAGCGACGATCCCGATGCGATGGTGAAGGGCGTCGATTGCGTCGTCACCGACACCTGGGTGTCGATGGGCGACAAGGACGGCGAGACCCGCCACAACCTGCTTAAGCCCTATCAGGTCAATGCGCGCCTGATGTCGCTGGCCAAGCCCGATGCGCTGTTCATGCATTGCTTGCCCGCCCATCGCGGCGATGAGGTCACCGACGAGGTGATCGACGGTCCGCAGTCGGTGGTGTTCGACGAGGCCGAAAACCGTCTGCATGCGCAGAAGGGCATTCTGGCCTGGTGCCTCAACGCGGTGGCGTGATCTTTTCTTCCCCTCTCCCCGAGCGCAGCGAAGCTGCGCGCCGTGGGAGAGGGTGGATCGAACACGCGAAGCGGGTTCGAGACGGGAGAGGCATATCCACAAGCGCCGAGCTTTGCGGCTATCCCTCTCCCGCCTTCGCTTCGCTCAGGCACCCTCTCCCACTGCGCGGAGCTTTGCTCCGCTGGGGGAGAGGGGAAGAAGCCGTGCGTCACCTGGATTTCCCGGTTCCATCGCCCCCTTTCACTTGCGGCCCTCCGCCCCCAAATAGAGCGCCATGACCCCATCAAATCCAAATCTCCAGCCCGACGCCCCCATCCGCGCGCCGTCCTCCGTTCCGGTCGATGACGCGGTGCTGCCCTTTGAGGTTGCGCCGCTCGATCTGCGCGGGCGGCTGACGCGGCTTGGCCCGGCGCTCGACGAGCTGCTCGCCAAGCATGATTATCCCGCGCCGGTGGCCAAGCTGCTCGGCGAGGCGATCGTGCTGACCACGCTGCTCGGCTCGTCGCTGAAATTCGACGGCCGCTTCATCCTGCAGACCCAGACCGACGGTCCGGTGTCGCTGATGATCGTCGACTTCCGCGCGCCCGATAAAATGCGCGCCTATGCGCGGTTCGATGCCGAGCGCCTTTTGCCCGGTCTCGGCACCGCGGCGCTGCTCGGCAAGGGCCATCTGGCGATGACCGTCGATCAGGGGGCGGATATGAGCCGCTATCAGGGGCTCGTCGCGTTGAATGGCGGCACGCTGGAAGATGCCGCGCATGAATACTTCCTGCGCTCCGAACAGATTCCGACCAAGGTGCGCCTCGCCGTCGGCGAAGAATGGCGCAGCGGCGAGGAAGGCGGCCCGAAACATCGCTGGCGCGCCGGTGGCATGCTGCTGCAGTTCCTGCCGAAGGCGCCGGAGCGCGTGCAGCGCGACCTCCATGCCGGCGATGCGCCGGAGGGCGCGACCGTGGATGCCGTGCCGGAAGATGACGCCTGGGTCGAGGGCCAGTCGCTGATTGGCACCGTCGAGGATGTCGAGCTGATCGATCCGGATCTATCCGGCGAGCGGCTGCTGTATCGCCTGTTTCACGAGCGTGGCGTCCGCGTGTTCGCCCCATCGCCGCTGCGCGCGGAGTGTTCCTGTTCGCGCGATGCCGTGTCCGGCATGCTCAAGAGCTTCGAGCCGCAGGACCGCGCCGATATGGTCAAGGACGACAAGGTCGTCGTGACCTGCGAGTTCTGTTCGTCGGTGTACGAGTTCACACCGCAGGAAGCGGGCGTGGAGTAGGCATTCGCCCGCGTCCTCCCGACTCAAGCTCGTCATTCCGGGGCGCATGAAAGCGGCGAAGCCGCTGAAATGCGAACCCGGAATGTCAGAGTGTTTGGCGCTGAACAGGTCAGGATTCCGGGTTCACGTGCGCGAAGGCGCGCCCGTGCCCGGGAATGATAGCTTGGCGCGCCTAAACATTTTTTCCTATCTCTAATTGACAACATCCCTCCATGGACTATATTCCCCATCGTCCTGCCCCACCGAGAGGGGCGATCGCGATCGTCACGTTCGCGGGGTGGGATGCGGTGGACGCCGGAGATGCGGCGTTACGCGGTTTGGGGGTGACGTCTGTCTTCGGGCAGGACGGATCTGCGCCAGCACTGCCACTGGCAAGGAGACGGCCGACCTTCGGACGGAAAGACCCTCTGGACAGTGTGACGGACGACCAACTCGAAACGCGTCCGGCTTACTCGCTTGAGGCTCCCTGTCCCTCCGCCGTGGGACCATCATTTTGGTGATCGGACCGTTCGCCAAGGCAAAGTGCAAGCAGGCTGAAAAAACACCGTATGCGGAACGTCGGGCACTTGCTCGGCGCCTCCGAAAGTCCTGATGCACCAACTTTGCGGAAGACCGCATTCGCATCAGGCCCAAGGGTGCAACGGGCACCCGGCGTTCCGCACGCCCTCTCGCAAGGGGGCGGGAATGCGAAGCACGACGGCGCCCCCGCGCCGCAAACAATGGGGGCGATGACGCATGTCTGAAGGACAAGGCTCTCCAGAACAGTGGCTGTTTGACAGTTGAATCTGCGATGGCGCACAGGCGCCAGCGATATCCCCCTTCAGCGCAGCTTCGCCGCTTGAGGGAGGGAGAAGAAGACCTGCCCCTAATTCAGCACACGCTTCCTGTCCGGTCCGTCCAGCGAAAATAGCGGCACGTCGATCTCGAACGGCTCACCGGTATCGGTCACCATCTGATAGGTGCCTTCCATGAAGCCGGACGTCGTCGGCAGCGGCACGCCCGATGTGTATTCGAAGCGTTCGCCGGGGCCGAGCACGGGCTGTTCGCCGACGACGCCTTCGCCGCGCACTTCCTGCATGCGGCCGGCCGCATCGGTGATGATCCAGTGGCGGGTCTTCAGCTGCACGGTCTCTTTGCCGGCATTGGTGATGACGACCGTATAGGACCAGAAGAACTCGCGCTTCTCCTGCGACGAGCGTTCGGGCATGAAATTCGGTTCGACGGTGACTTCGATCTGTCGTGTTATGGCGCGGTACATGGCGGTGTCATCGTTCAAAATACGTCGCAAGCATAGCGAAAACCGCGCCTTTGGCCAAATCACGTGAAGTTCGGCGTCCAACGCCGGCGGGCCATCGCTGTTTCAACATAGTTACCGCATAATCGATCCCTGATTTGGTTATGACGTGACGGATCGTCCCATGCAAATGGCCTGCGTGTGGTGGGACGGTTAATTTTCATTATGCGACGATTGCCGTTGAGCGGTGCTGAATGACCTCTGTTGTCGATCCGATCGCCGACCAGCTCCACGCAGACACGTCAATGCACGTATCCGCGTCGCGGGCCTCGGCGCGTGCCGATACCGTGTCGCTTCCCGTTGCAGGCACCGAGCGTGAGTTGCGTCTCGATCTGTTTCGCGGGCTGGCGCTGTGGCTGATCTTCATCGACCACCTGCCGCCGAATATCCTGACCTGGCTGACGATCCGTAATTACGGTTTCAGTGACGCTACCGAGATCTTCATCTTCATCTCCGGCTATACCGCCGCTTTCGTCTATGGCCGCGCGATGCAGGAGCAGGGCACGCTGGTCGCCAGCGCGCGCATCTTCAAGCGGGTCTGGCAGATCTATGTCGCCCACGTCTTCCTGTTCACGATCTTCCTCGCGGAAATCTCCTATGTTGCGACGCGGTTCGAGAACCCGCTCTATTCCGAGGAAATGGGAATTCTCGATTTTCTCAAACAGCCCGATGTGACCATCGTTCAGGCGCTGTTGCTAAAATTTCGCCCGGTGAACATGGACGTGTTGCCGCTCTATATCGTCCTCATGCTGTTCCTGCCGCCGATCCTCTGGCTGATGCGGCGCCGCGCCGATCTCACGCTGGCGCTGTCGGTCGGTCTTTATGCGCTGACCTGGGAATTCGACCTGCATCTGACCGCCTACCCGAACGGCGTCTGGGCCTTCAATCCGTTCGCCTGGCAGTTGCTGTTCGTGTTCGGCGCCTGGTGTGCACTGGGCGGCGCCGTCAGGATGTCGCGGATACTGTCATCCAACATCACGCTGTGGCTCTGCGTGGCCTATCTTCTGGCGGCGTTCTGGGTGACGCTGACCTGGTACATTCCGCAGATCCATCATCTGCTGCCGAAGGTCATCGAGCAGTGGATGTATCCCATCAACAAGACCGATCTCGACGTGCTGCGCTTCGCCCACTTCCTGGCGCTGGCGGCGCTCACCGTCCGTTTCCTGCCCAAGGAGTGGCCGGGGCTGAAATCGGTCTGGCTGCGGCCGATGGTGTTGTGCGGCCAGCACTCCCTCGAAATTTTCTGTATCGGGGTGTTCCTGGCCTTTGCCGGCCATTTCGTGCTGGCTGAGGTCGCCGGCGGAGCCGGCATGCATGCCCTGATCAGCTTCCTCGGCATAGTTGTTATGTCAACCGCCGCCTGGGTGTTTTCGTGGTACAAGGGCGTCACTGTCAAAGGCGGATCCCGCGCCAAACGATCCGACGCGGATCTCGCAGGAGGGGAAGCATGAAGGCCGTTCTGCGGCTCACGATGCTGGCTGGCCTGCTGGTGGCGGCTCCTGTCCGGGCCGAACCGCCCGCGCATACCTGTGAGGTTCCTGCCTACCTCCTGACATCCGAAAGCACCCTGCCCAAGGTCGAGGCCGCGGCAAAACCGGGCGGAAGGCTCGATATTCTGGTCATTGGCAGCCGATCCTCGGTGATCGGGGTCTCCGACCACTCCGCGGCCTATCCGAACCGGCTACAGACCTATCTCAAGGAGAAGCTGCCGGGCGTCGAGGTGAACGTGGCGCTGGAACTGCAGGTCAAGAAGACCGCCGAGGAAATGGCTCCGACCCTGGAACAGCTGGTGACGGACAAGAAGCCGAACCTGGTGATCTGGCAGACCGGAACCGTGGATGCCATGAAACAGGCCGACGCCGAGGACTTCCGGAACGCCCTGGATGAGGGCGTTGCCGTCATGCAAAAGGCCGGAACTGACGTCATTTTAATGAATCTGCAGTACAGTCCGCGCACGGAGACGATGATTTCCGGCTCCGCCTACCTAGATAATATGCGCGTGGTGGCGCAGCAGCACGACGTCCCGCTGTTCGACCGTTTCGCCATCATGCGGCACTGGAATGAGAGCGGTGATTTTGACCTGTTCAGCGCGTCGCCCGGCATGGAGCTGGCGAGGCGGGTGCATGATTGTCTTGGCCGGGCGCTTTCGACCTTTGTCGTCGATGCGGCCAAGATCAAAGCAGCGGATTTGAGGATTCAGCGTTAATGAGTTTCGTCGGCCATTTGTCTCGCTTTGCTGTCGTCGCTGCCTTTGCCGCCTCTACGACTCTCGCACTCCCGATCTCATCGTCCATCGCGCACGCCGAAGCGGCGCAGGCCGCCCCGGCTGACAGCAAGGGCGCCGACCAAAGCGTTGCGGTCAATGATCCCGCGGACGCCGCGAAGAGGGGCGTCGCTGCGAAGGCCATCGACAAGGTCAAGGAAGTCGCAAAGACCGCTACCGATATCTTGAGCCGCGTCCCCTGCCGCGCGCCGAAAGGCGGCATGAAGGCGATGGGCGCGCTGCCGCATGTGGCCAGCAAGCTTGTTGCCGGCAAGCCCGTGGTCATTGTTGCGTTCGGTTCGTCCTCCACCGAAGGCTACGGTTCGACGGCGCCGGAATTCACCTATCCGAACCGCCTCGCAGCGCAGTTGCATCGCGCCTATCCCTCGGCCAATATCACCGTGCTCAACCGCGGCAAGGGCGGCGAAGACGCGCCGGAAATGATGGCGCGGTTGCAGAGCGAAGTGATCAATTCGAAGCCTGATCTCGTGATCTGGCAGGTCGGCACCAATGCGGTGCTGCGCAATCTCGATCCCGGCGAAACCAGCAAGATGGTGGAAGACGGCGTCGCCCGCATTCAGGCGGCGGGCGCCGATCTGGTGCTGGTCGATCCGCAATATTCGCCGCTGGTGAATACGCGTCCCGAAGGCACCAGCAAGATGGTCTCGCTGCTGCATAAGGTGGCCGAACTGCGCAAGGTCGGCATCTTCCCGCGCTTCGAAGTGATGAAGGAATGGCACGAAGGCCAGCAGATGTCGTTCGACAGCTTTGTCATTGCCGACGGCCTGCATATGAACGATTGGGGCTATGCCTGCTTCGCGCAGTTGCTCGGCGACAACATCATCAAGTCGGTCGGCCAGGTGAAGCTCGGCATCAACGAGCCGCAGATTCAGCAGGCGCAGAAGCCGCTGTAAGTTCGAAGAGGGGCGAATACCTCTCAGCCGTCATTGCGAGCCTTGGCGAATTGCGAAGCAATTCGTTTGGGCGAAGCAATCCAGTCTTGCTTGAAAGAAAGTCTGGATTGCTTCGTCGCAAGTGCTCCTCGCAATGACGATGGAGAGATTGGCTAAGCCTTCGCCAGCGCCGCTTCAAGATCCTCGATCAGATCGTCACGATGCTCGAGGCCGGCCGAGAAGCGGATAAAGCCCTCTGTGATCCCGAGTTCGAGCCGTGCTTCCAGCGGCAGGCGCTGATGCGTCGTCGTCGCCGGATGCGTGACGAGGCTCTTGGCATCGCCGAGATTGTTGGAGATCCGGGCGACCTTCAGCTCATTGAGGACGCGGAACGCCGCTGCCTTGCCGCCCTTCACCTCGAAGCCGATCAGCGTCGAGCCGGCGCGCATCTGCTTCTTCACCGTTGTCGCCTGCGGATGGTCCTCGCGGCCCGGATAGATCAATCGCGAAATCTTCGGATGCTGGGCCAGCACATCCGCGATCGCCGCGGCCGTCTGGGTTTGCCGCTCGACGCGGATCGCCAGCGTCTCCAGTCCCTTCACCAGCGTCCACGCATTGAATGGTGAGATCGAGGGGCCGGTCTGGCGCAGATAGTTATGAATATGCTCGTCGATGAAGTCCTTCGACGACAGGATGATGCCGCCGAGACAACGTCCCTGACCGTCGATGTGCTTGGTTGCCGAATACACGACGACATCTGCACCGAGCGCCAGTGGGCTCTGCCAGAGCGGCGTCGCGAACACGTTATCGACAATCAGTCGCGCGCCGCCGGCATGGGCGATGTCAGCGATGGCAGATATGTCGAGCACGTCGAGCGTCGGATTTGTCGGACTTTCCAGGAACAGCGACTTGGTGTTGGGGCGCATCGCCTTCTGCCACTGGTCGAGGTCGAGGCCGTCGACGAGGGTGAATTCGATGCCATAGCGCGGCAGCAACTCCTCGATGACGTAGCGACAGGACCCGAACAGGGCTTTCGCAGCAACGACGTGATCGCCCATGCGCAGCGGCGCGAGAATGGCGGTGGTCACGGCGGCCATGCCGGTGGCCGTCGAGCGCGCAGCCTCCGCACCTTCGAGGTCGATCATGCGGCTCTCGAACATCGACGTATTCGGATTCGAAAAGCGCGAATAGATGAAACCGGGATCTTCGCCCTTGAACCGCGCCTCGCAGGCTTCTGCGGTCTCGTAGATGAAGCCCTGCGTGAGGAAGAGGGCTTCGGACGTCTCGTTGAATTGTGAGCGCAGCGCGCCGGAATGAACGAGCCGGGTTTCGGGGCGATAGGACTTCGTAGACATGTGACCTCCAACGTACCCGCGTAACACGGGCACAAAAAACCGGCCTGGACGGACGTCCTCAGGCCGGGATCGCATGCTGGAAGGACATGTGTCCCCGGCCTGTTTAGCGACTTATTTTACGTGGCTGCAAGCCGGCCGGCTCAAATCACCACGGGATAACGATGTGCATATTCCCGCTTGCCCTTTTCGTCAAGGCGGGGCTGAGATAACCGGTAAAGTCGCTATTTTTCAGTGTATTCTCGCTGAAGGACGACCGAAGGACGAGACCTGTGCCGTTTACGCTTGCCCCCGATGCCGATGGAATTCTGCCCGACCGCATGATTGCAGCGATGGCCGATGCTGGCCTGATCCTGCCGGAATATCCCTTCGTCGAGAGCCAGATCCAGCCTGCCAGCCTCGATCTGCGGCTCGGCTCCATCGCCTATCGCGTGCGCGCCAGCTTCCTGCCGGGGCCGAATTCGACCGTCGCCGAGCGCATCGACGAGTTGAAGCTGCACGAGATCGATCTGTCCGACGGTGCGGTGCTGGAGACCAACTGCGTCTACATCGTGCCGCTGATTGAAAGTCTGGCGCTGCCGCCGAACATCTTCGCCGCCGCCAATCCGAAGAGCTCCACGGGACGCCTCGACGTGTTCACGCGGGTGATTGCTGATGGCACCAGACGGTTCGATGTGATCGGTGCGGGCTATCACGGGCCGCTCTATGCCGAGATCAGCCCGAAGACATTTCCAGTCCTGCTGCGCGAAGGCTCGCGTCTGTCGCAGGTGCGCTTCCGCGTCGGCGATGCGGTGCTCGATACCGAAGCGCTGGAAGAACTCCACGCGCAGGAGCCGCTAGTTGATAGCGAGACGGCGGATCTGAACAACGGCCTCGCACTATCGGTCGATCTCTCTGGCGAAAACGCCTCGGGCTTCGTCGGCTACCGCGCCAAGCGTCATACCGGTGTGGTCGATATCGATCGTCGCGGTGGCTACAGCGTCAATGAATTCTGGGAGCCGATCTCGGCGCGCAAGGACGGCACGCTGATCCTCGATCCCGGCGAGTTCTACATTCTCGCCTCCAAGGAAGCGGTGCAGGTGCCGCCGGACTATGCCGCCGAAATGGTGCCGTTCGATCCGCTGGTCGGCGAATTCCGCGTGCATTATGCCGGCTTCTTCGATCCCGGCTTCGGCCATGATGGCGCCGGCGGCAAGGGCTCGCGCGCCGTGCTCGAAGTGCGCTCGCGCGAAGTGCCGTTCATTCTCGAACACGGCCAGATCGTCGGCCGTCTGGTCTATGAGCGCATGCTGGATCGTCCGGATGCCCTCTATGGCCAGCGCATCGGCTCAAATTATCAGGGCCAGAGCCTGAAACTTTCGAAGCACTTCAAGGTCTGACGGGGGCGTCGTCGCGTCAACGCTTCGCAGTCTGTACCAATGCCGCAGGCGACGGCGATAATGCCCGCTTCATCGCGGCGTAAGTGCGCAACTGCGCGGCGCTCTTCAGAGCGTGATCGCGCGCTTCGCCGGGCGGCAGCAATGCGGCCTCGCTGGTCCGGGAAGCCGCCTGGATATCCAGGTGATCGGCCGAAAGAAAGACCATTTTCTGCCTGTTGCGCATCGTGCTTGTCCTTTCACGGCGTGCCTAATTCGGCGCGCGAAGGTCGGCGTCGAGCCATCCTGCAGATCTGGATTTCATAGGGTCTTCGGCAAGCAAGGCTTTGATGAAATGGCCGCATGACCCGCATTCGAACGAGCGCGAGTCCACCCCCGACGACCCCGGACCGATCCGGGCGAGCATCATGCGGGACATGCATCTGGGGCAGCGCGGACGTTCGCTTGAAGTGAGATTGTTCGGTTCGGGCCGAATTTCAATCATGGTGCACCCCTGTGTAACAGGCGGGAGCACGATGCTCTCAGTCACCGACAAAAGCCGATGTGCAGCTCGGTGATGGCGGACCATGCGCTCCATATGTCGGAGAGTCGACATAATTCTCCGGTTCCATCATTAATTCGCGGAACCTCGGGCTTTGGATCAGTCCGGTGTTCGACACTGGCTTAGTTAGCGCTTGAAAGCCTTTGGAAGCACTCGCACGACAAGTCTTCGACCTTCTGTCGGTCAAGTATTTTGATGGTCCCGCGCGCGTAGGTAATGATGCCCGCCTTCTGCAGATTGCTCGCGACGTCCGTGACCGACGTACGTCGCACACCCAGCATCTCGGAAAGGAACTCCTGCGTCAGCTCGACCGTATCGCTTGCGGCACGATCGGACGACTGGAGCAGCCAGCGGCAGAACCTCTGGTCGATGGGATGTAGCGCGTTGCAGCCGGCGGTGACGCGCGACTGCATAAGCAGCACTTCGTTGTAGTCGATGCACAGCTTCCGGATGACCTCGTTCGCCGCGACTGCCTTCCTCAACTGCGATGCCGCGATCAGCGTGCAGGTCATAGAAAGCTGAACGACGACGCGGACCGACGACTTGTAGAGGCCGATTCCCGCCATCGCCCCGACGACGCCCTCACGTCCGACCGTCGATGTCTCGATGGCCTTGCCGTCCTGCATGACAACGAGCAAGGAGAGCATCCCGCTGTGAGGGAAGTAGATCTGGTCGAACTCCTCACCGGATTCCAGCAACACCTGCCCTTGCGGGAGATTCCGGGTTGAAAGATTGGGAAGGAGCATCTCGAGTTCGGAGCGCGGCAAGGTCGAGAGCAGCTTGTTGTCCAAGGGACCGCCTGAATTCGGCGACAGCATGCAGGTTTCCTGCCCGATCGGTCGGGCCGCTTCCGCAAGGGGGTTGGAATACGCTCCGAGAGCACGTTCCACGCGGGTTACCGTACATATGGGGTGCCGGATGCGAGAATGGGCGGCGCCAAGCCGTGCCGGCAGGCCATCTCGCGGAATCACGATTGGCAGACCCCGGATAGCCAAGTTCATTCAGGCGCTTAAGACGATTGCGCCGAAATATAATATTTCTCGCTTTGGACGAGGTATGTGCTTCGCAACCTCCCTGATCTCTCCTGGCACCAAAAAAAGGCCCGCATCGCTGCGGGCCTAAGTTTTTTCTGGAGACGAAGTAGACGATAGATCGTCAGGCTTACTGAACGAAGCCTGCGCCGAAATTGCCCAGATTGAAGCGATAGTTCAGGCCAGCCTTGATCGTGTGCTCGTCGTTCTTGAATCCGCCGACAGCGAGAGCTGGCGTGAGGAAGGTGACGTTGCCGAAGTCGTAATACTGATATTCGACCTTGCCCGACCAGTTCTGGGTGAACAGATATTCGAGACCGCCGCCAACCGTGTAGCCATCGCGACCGCCGTTGCCGCCGAAGCCATTGGTGAAGCGCGAGTCAGCCCAGGCGTAACCGCCCTTGGCGTATACCAGGGCCGGACCCCAGGTGTAGCCGAGACGACCGGTGACCGAACCGAGGCCACGATTGTCGAAGTTGCTGTTGGTGTCCTTGAAGCTGTAATTGGCTTCGAGACCGAACACCCAGTTCGGCGCGAACTGGTAGTCGTAACCACCCTGCACACCGCCCATGAACGTGCCGTCGCGGCTGCCGATCAGTGCGTTGTCTTCACCCGGGAACGCGCCGCCGACGTGACCACCGATGTAGAAGCCGGTCCAGTTGTAGATCGGAGTAGCCGGAGCATAGGCCGGAGCCTTGGTGTAGGGGCGTGCAGCCAGGTCAGCAGCAGACGCAGGAGCAGCCAAGGCGACGAGGGCCAGAGCAGCGGTAGACAGTAGAAGCTTCTTCATCAGGTGTTCCTTCTCAATCCCAACGGGGATGACGAAGGCGAACCTAGACTATTGCGCAGTGATTGCTGTCACACGCGTGCAACAGAGCTCCAAACGAAAAAGGCAGCTTTGGCGGCCGCGTCGCGCTTACGACACAGCATTGCCCAAATTGATTCAGGAACTTTTCACGATGTGCGATTTCGCTTCAATCATGTTCGGATTAAGGCGACGGAACCCGACATTGATCCCCCATTAGCCGCGGTAACGCAACGCTTCAACCAGCGCCGCAAATGCGGGTGTCGATTGCCGGCGGCTCGGATAATAAAGGTGATAGCCCGAGAACGGTTGGCACCAATCGTCCAGCACCTGAACAAGCCGGCCTGAGGCAATGTGATCGCGCACGCGATCCTCGGGTAAATAGGCCAGCCCCAGTCCGCTCAGCACCGCCTTGTGGCGCAGCGACATGTTGTTGAACACGATCTGGCCATCGACGCGCACTTTCAAAGCGCGCCCGCGCTTCTCGAACTCCCACGCATAGAGGCCGCCCATGGTCGGCAGACGGATATTGATGCAGTCATGCGCGGTGAGATCTTGCGGGCGTTTCGGCAGCGGGCGTTTGGCGAAGTAGGACGGTGCGCCGACCACGACCATGCGAAAGTCCGGCCCGATCCGGACGGCGATCATGTCTTTTGCGACCTGTTCGCCCAGGCGAACGCCGGCATCGTAGCGTTCCGCAACGATATCGATGAGGCCGTAATCGACGACGAGTTCGGCCTTGATGTCGGGATAGCGTGGCAGCAACTTCGCGAGGGCGGGCCAGATGATCGTCTCGGCGGAATGCTCACCGGTGGTGATGCGGATAGTGCCGGCCGGCTTCTCGCGCAGCTCCGTGACAGCCGCGAGTTCGGCGTCGATCTCTTCCAGCTTCGGGCCGATCGTCCGGATCAGGCGTTCACCCGCCTCGGTCGGCGCCACGCTGCGGGTCGTTCGGGTGAGGAGCCGCAGTCCGAGCCGCTCCTCAAGGCCGCGAATGGTGTGGCTGAGCGCGGATTGCGAGACGCCGAGCTTGGCGGCTGCGCGCGTGAAGCTCGCTTCTTTCGCGACGGCGAAGAAAGCAAGGAGGTCGTCGATTGTCTGGCGGGCCATTCATGAATCCGGCTGATAAGTGCGTGCAGATTATATCATCTAGTCTCATGGGCGCACGATCTCCAGATGTCGCATGTCGGCGGCAACATCCCACCAGTGCGGGAGCCGCTCATTGGCCGGACGGCACAGGAGATTTGACATGAAGACACGCATACTCGGACGCAATGGACTGGAAGTCTCGGCCATCGGGCTCGGCTGTATGGGGATGAGCTTCGGCTACGGGCCTCCGGCCGACACAACAGAAATGACCGCACTGATCCGCGCGGCTGTCGAGCGCGGCGTGACGTTCTTCGATACCGCCGAAGTCTATGGTCCGTTCACCAATGAAGAACTCGTCGGCGCAGCGCTCGCGCCGGTTCGCGATCAGGTCGTCATCGCCACCAAATTCGGCTTCAGGCTCGATCCCGCGACCGGTCAGCAGGTCGGTCTCGACAGCCGACCCGCGCATATTCGCGAGGTCGCCGAAGCATCGCTCAAACGCTTGAATATCGATGCCATCGATTTGTTCTACCAGCACCGCGTCGATCCCGACGTGCCGATCGAGGATGTGGCCGGTGCGGTGAAGGATCTGATTGCCGAGGGCAAGGTGAAGCACTTTGGCCTGTCCGAACCCGGCGTGACGACAATTCGCCGCGCCCATGCCGTGCAGCCGATCACTGCCATCCAGAGCGAATATTCGCTGTGGACGCGTGGCCCGGAAAAGGAAGTGCTGCCGACGCTCGAAGAACTCGGGATCGGTTTCGTCCCCTACAGCCCGCTCGGTAAGGGCTTTCTCACGGGTGCCATGAATGAGAGCACGACGCTCGACAGCGGTGATTTCCGCAACATTCTCCCGCGCTTCACGCCCGAAGCGCGTAAGGCCAATCAGGCGCTGGTTGATTTGCTCGGCGAGATCGCCAGACGGAAGCAGGCGACGCCGGCACAGATAGCGCTGGCATGGCTGCTGGCCCAGAAGCCGTGGATCGTGCCGATCCCGGGCACCACGAAACTGCATAGGCTTGAGGAAAATCTCGGTGCGGCGGCTATAGAGCTGACATCAGACGATCTGCGGGACATTGACAGCGCTGCTGCAAAAATCACCGTGCAGGGTAACCGCTATCCGGACAGGTTGGAGGCGATGACCGGCCGGTAGTCCGCAGGTCACGCGCTGCTTAAGTCTCGCGCTGCTGCCACAGCGCCGTGAGGCCTTCGCGATAGGTCGGAAACGCGAGCTTCACGCCGAGCTCGCGTTTCAGCCGTGCATTCGAGATGCGGTTGTTGCTGGCATAGAAGCTGCGCGCCATCGGGCTCATCTCGGCGTCATCGAAATTCTGTTCGGGCGGCGGCGCGATTCCCATCAGCGAAGCGGCAAATGTCACGACGTCCTGCGGCGGCGCGGGTTCGTCGTCGCACAGATTCCAGATGCCGGTCTTCGCGTAATCGAAGGCAGCGGCGATGGCCGCCGCGATGTCATCCACATGAATGCGGTTGAATACCTGACCCGGCTTGACGATGCGATGGGCCTTGCCGGCTTTGAGATTTTCCAGCGCATTGCGGCCGGGGCCGTAGATGCCAGCGATGCGCAGAATTGTCGTGCGATTGCCGGCCACGGCAGACCAGCCGGCTTCGGCATCGATGCGTGCCTTGCGCCGGCCCTCGCCGTAAACCGGGGCAGTTTCGTCGATCCAGGCGCCCTGATGGTCGCCGTAAACCCCGACGCTGGAGAGATAGACGATCCGTCGGATGCCGCTGGCGGCAATCTCGGAGCCAAAAGTCTGCAACACGGGATCGCCGTCCGCGCCGGGCGGAATCGAGACGAGCAGTGCGTCGGCCTTTGCGAGGTAATCGGCAATGCGGGGATCGGCGACGTCCGGGTTGAAGACGAGCGTCTCGATATCGCGGGCTGGCGCCAAGGCTGCCGACTTGCCGGCCGTGCGGACGGTGCCGGCAATCCCGGTGAATTGACCGCCATGCTGCGCGAGGAAGCGGTTTGCGCTGTAGCCGAGCCCGAAGACGAAAAGACGCACGTTCATCCCATTTCTGTATAAATCGGGCGGATCGGCCCGTTTAAAGGTCATCATTCGGGGTGCAAAGCGCGCCGGTCAAGTGCGCGACACCGTCATCTTTTGTGCTACTGCTCTGCTACGAGACCGGCGCGAATGCCGGCAGATTTGGGAAGGACAAGGCGATGGCCACCACGCTGGCAGCAGATGCATATGCGCCGCGCTACATCAAACTGAATGCGCGCGACAACGTCGCCATCATCGTCAATGATTTTGGCCTGCCTGCAGGCACCAGGATGATAGGTGGTCTGGAGCTGCGCCATTTCGTGCCGCAGGGGCACAAGGTGGCGCTGGAAGATATCGCCAAGGATGCGCCGATTATCCGCTACGGCGAGATCATCGGTTATGCACTGGATATGATTTCGGCCGGCGAATGGGTCGAGGAGGCGCGTATCCACATGCCCGATGCGCCGGACCTCGACAGCCTTGAGATTGCCAATGCGGTTCCCGAACCGCAGCCGCCGCTGAACGACTACACATTCGAAGGTTTTCGCAATCGCGACGGCTCCGTCGGCGTGAAGAACATTCTCGCCATCAGCACCTCGGTGCAGTGCGTCGCCGGCACGCTTGAATTTGCACTGAAGCGCATCAAGGCCGAGCTGCTGCCGCGCTATCCGAATGTCGATGACGTCGTCGCCGTCACCCATGGCTATGGCTGTGGCGTCGCCATCAATGCGCCGGATGCCTATATCCCGATCCGGACGCTGCAGAACATCGCGCGCAATCCGAATTTCGGCGGCGAGGTGATGGTGGTCGGCCTTGGCTGCGAGAAGCTCGCACCGGAGCGTTTGCTGCCGAAGGAGGATCCTTCCAGCATGATGCGTCTGCAAGACGAGGGCAATCAGAGCTTTGGCGATATGGTGGATACCATCATCACCATGGCCGAAGCGCGCTTGAAAATCCTGAACCAGCGCAAGCGGGAGACCTGTCCGGCTTCCGACCTCGTGATCGGCTTGCAATGTGGTGGCAGTGATGCGTTTTCCGGCGTGACCGCCAATCCGGCGCTCGGCTTCGCCAGCGATCTGCTGGTGCGCGCCGGCGCAACGGTGATGTTCTCCGAAGTCACCGAAGTGCGCGATGCCATCGAGCTGCTGACGCGACGCGCCATCAATGCCGATGTCGGCCGAGCGCTGATACGCGAGATGGATTGGTACGACTCCTATCTGGCGCGGGGCGGCGCCGATCGCAGCGCCAATACGACGCCCGGCAACAAGAAGGGGGGTCTCGCCAATATCGTCGAGAAGTCGCTCGGCTCGATCGTTAAGTCCGGATCATCAGCGATCAGCGGCGTCATCGGCCCGGGCGAACGCGCGACGACGAAGGGACTGCTGTTTGCAGCAACACCGGCCAGCGATTTCGTCTGCGGCACGTTGCAGCTCGCCGCTGGCATGCAGATGCAGATATTCACCACGGGACGCGGTACGCCCTATGGGCTGGCACAGGCGCCCGTGATCAAGGTTTCGACGCGCACCGAACTGGCGAAACGCTGGTCAGACCTGATCGATTTCGACGCCGGCCGCATTGCCAGTGGCGAAATGACCATCGAAGAAGCCGGCTGGGAGCTGTTCCAGCTGATCCTCGACGTCGCCAGTGGCCGCAAGCAGGTCTGGGCGGACAAGTGGGGGCTGCACAACGATCTGGTGCTGTTCAACCCCGCACCGGTCACCTGATCTTATTGCAGTGACGCCGCTTTCGCGCCCGATGGCGTCACGCGCCAGATCGTGTTGCCGACATCGTCAGCCACCAGCAATGCGCCCTTGCTATCGACGCGCACTCCGACCGGGCGGCCCTGCGCTTCACCACCGTCATTGAGGAAGCCGGTGAGCACATCCTGCGGCTTGCCCGATGGCTTGCCGTCAGTGAAGGGCACGAAGATCACCTTGTAGCCGCTTTGCGGGCGCCGATTCCACGAGCCGTGCTGGCCGATGAAAGCGCCGTTCTTCATGTTGGCAGGGAAGAGATCGCCGGTGTTAAACGTTAGGCCGAGCGACGCGGTATGCGCGCCGAGCGCGTAATCCGGCGCGATGGCTTTGGCGACCATATCGGGACGTGGCGGTTGCACGCGGACATCCACATGCTGGCCGTAATAGCTGTAGGGCCAGCCATAGAAACCGCCATCCTTCACCGAGGTCATATAGTCCGGCACAAGGTCGCTGCCGATCTCGTCGCGCTCGTTGACGGTGACCCACAGCGCGCCACTTTGCGGCTGCCACGACGGGCCGTTGGGATTGCGCAGGCCGGATGCGAAGACGCGTGAGGCGCCGGTCGCGCGGTCGATCTCGAGCACTGCGGCGCGGTCTTTCTCGGCATCTATCCCGTTCTCGCCAACATTGCTGTTGGAGCCGACGGTTGCATAAAGTTTGGTGCCGTCGGGGCTCGCCGTGAGATCCTTGGTCCAGTGGTGATTGATCGGGCCGCCGGGCAGGTCAGCCACCTTCACGGCAGGCGTTGTGATCCTAGTATCATCGGTCCTGTAGGGAAACTTCACCACGGCATCGGCATTGGCGACAAAGAATTCGTCGCCCACCAGCACCATGCCGAAGGGTGAGTTGAGCCCTTCGAGAAACGCTGTCCTGGTCTCGGCGATGCCGTCGCCGTCTGCGTCGCGCAGCAGCGAAATGCGATTTGCTGTCGGCGTGCCCGCGCCAGCATGGCCCATCACCAGTTTCATGACCCAGCCCTTGATGCCCTTGCCATCTTCCGGTTTCGGTGGCGCATTGCTTTCTGCCACCAGCACATCGCCATTGGGCAACACATAGACCGTGCGGGGATGATCGAGCCCGCGCGCAAAAGCGTTGACCGTCATGCCGTCAGCAGCCTTCGGCTTGGCGCCGGCGGGCCAGCCGACCGCCTTGGAGACATTGACCGTTGGAATAAGCGACTTGTTGGGCTCGACAAGCTTCGGCGACGGTCCGAAATCCTCGCCGGATGCGATGGTGGATTTCTCATTGCATCCGGCCAGCGGCAGCGCCAGGGCGACGAGACAGGCGGAAAGCAGGAATTTCTGGCGCATGGAATGTCCTTGTGGCTGAGGACATAAAATGCGCGCGATGCAGGAACGTTCGACCTCCCTGCATGAATTTCATGTGAAGCCGGAGTGATGCGCGGCTATGGTCCTTCCCAACAATCAGGGAAGAAACGATGACCGGACCGACAAATACGAGCGACGAAGCCACCTGGACGCGCTGGCGTAGCGTCGCCGATCTCTATCACGCCTATTTCACCGGCCTGATCCTGACCACGGTCACGCGCCGCGGCACGGCAGATGCCGCGGAGTTCATGTTTCGCATCTTCCGCCGCCAGCAGCAGGAGCGCTTTCTGCCCGGCCTCGCAAAGCTCGGTCTGTCCGGCCTGCCACCCGCGGTCGCTGCGGCCCAGTATCACTATCTCTCGAACTGGATCGGCGGCGTGTCGGTCGAGTACATGTATGAGAGCGACCGCAAGGCCTGGATTCGCTATCCACCGCCGCGCTGGATCTGGCGCGGCACTGCGATCTGCGGCGTGCCCGGCGAAGTC
Organism: Tardiphaga sp. 709; assembly: GCF_032401055.1. Taxonomy (NCBI): domain Bacteria; kingdom Pseudomonadati; phylum Pseudomonadota; class Alphaproteobacteria; order Hyphomicrobiales; family Nitrobacteraceae; genus Tardiphaga; species Tardiphaga sp. 709. The sequence goes on from NZ_CP135529.1 coordinate 4,071,753, forward strand.
TCCCGCGCGATGCTGCGCGGCTGGCACGCCAATAATGGCGTGTCGCTCGGCAATTCCCGCATGGGCTTTGTCTGCACCAAGCAGAGCGTTGATGGCCAGGATGGGCTCGAAGGCTACTACTGCGAATACGACCATGATTTGGATATCGATCAGCGTCTGGTGTTCGCGCGCCATCTGGAAGCGCCGTTGTTCGATCCCGCCAAGGCGCCTGCGCTGCCCGTCGATAGCTGGCCAAAGGCCCGGTTGGAGAAGGCCTATCGCAACTACGCCATGGAATATGTGCGGACCGCAGCGCCTGCGGCGGTTCAACTGTTCGGTCCGGTCGATGCAGGCTATTTGCTGCATCTCACCGGCAAGCTGATCGGCATGCAGTATTTCGACGAGGTGTCTGCGGGCTTCGGCCTGCAGCGCGGCAACGCCAGGGTCTTCGCAGAATTTCTGAGCACCTTGTTCGCGGCGCAAGACGATGTCGTGGAGATCAGCAAGTCCGAGGGCCAGTTCGAGATCCGGCAGCAGAGCTGGAAACTGATGGATGGCGTTGCAGACAACAATATCGCCTGCGCGAGGGCCTTGCAGGGGCTGGTCGAAGGTCTCGCCGCCGGATGCGGTCGCAATTTACCCATCACGATGATGCCGGCACGCGGTGGTGCGCTCCCGTTCATCTGGTCGGTCGGCTAGCGCTTCGACCCCTTGATACTGCAGCGCAAATCGAACATCCCCCATGCGTGTGTCGCGCATGGCATTATCAGCGATCGGTGCTAGGAACGGGGTGTCCGGCAGGCAAGACCGGAAGCTCAGGGAGAATGCATGTCCGACGCTGTCGTCGCCGAACCCCGATTGGTCGATGCCGACAAGCAGCCGCTTCCGAGCCTGAAGGCGCCGGCCAAAAATCCCCTGCTGGATCATCCCATTCTGCCGACCATTCTGCGGCTGGCCTGGCCCAATGTCGTCGCGCTGACGGCGGGCGCCGTCGTCGTTATTTTCGAGACCACCTATGTCGGCCGGCTCGGCACCGAAGCATTGGCGGCGATGGCGCTGGTGTTTCCCTTCGTGATGCTGACCATGACCATGTCCGGCGGCGCCATGGGCGGCGGTGTGTCATCGGCGATTGCGCGGGCGATCGGTGCGGGCGACCGCGAGCGGGCCTCGACACTGGCCGGGCACGCGCTGCTAATCGCCCTCTGCTTCGGCCTCACCTTCACGGTCGGCATGCTGACCTTCGGCTCCATGCTGCTGCAACTGCTTGGTGGCCGCGGCAATGTGCTGAGCCAGGCGCAGGGCTACATCACCGTCTTCTTCGCTGGTGGCGTGATCCCCTGGCTGCTGAATACCTTTGCGGCGATCCTGCGCGGCACCGGCAACATGAAGATCCCCTCCGCCATGCAGATGGCGGGGGCCGCCTTGCAGGTGGTTCTCGGTGGCGTGCTGGGCCTCGGCTTCGGTCCGATCCCGCAATTCGGCATGCCCGGCGTCGCGGCGGGCACGCTGATTGCGTTCACGATCGGCACAGGCGTCATGGGCTGGTATGTCTTTTCCGGTCGTGCGCGAGTCCGGCCTCAGATCAAGGGCTTTCGCATTCAGCGCGGAATGTTCTTCGATATTCTGAAAGTGGGTGCCATCGCCTGTTTCAATCCGCTACAGGGCGTTCTGACTCTCCTGATTTTCACTCATATGCTGGCGCATTACGGCACCGCGGTGCTGGCCGGCTACGGCATCGGTGCGCGGCTCGAATTCATGCTGAGCACGCTGGCTTTCGCGGTGGGTATCGCGTCGGTGCCGATCGTCGGCATGGCAATCGGCGCTGGCCGCGTCGCGCGTGCGCGCCGCGTGACCTGGACTGGCAGCGTAATCGCCTTCGGTGTCGTCGGCCTGCTCGGCACACTGATCGCGATCTTCCCCGATGCTTGGGTCAGTCTGTTCACCAATGATGCCGGTGTGCGCGCGGCAAGCCGGACCTATCTGGCCACCTGCGCGCCAATGTATGCCTTTCTGGGGCTGTCCACGGTGGCCTATTTTGCCTCGCAGGGCGCCGCCAAGGTGCTCGGCCCGGTGCTAGCGCAAACCGCGCGGCTGGTCTTCGTCAGCGTTGGCGGCTGGTGGCTGCTGTCTATCGATGCCTCGGCCACAAGCTTTTTCTGGCTCGCGGCGGCGTCTATGGTGCTGCTCGGCGTGCTGTCGGCACTCAGCGTACTGCTGACGTCGTGGGGACCGAAGGCTGGCCCCGTGCCCGAGATCCGGCCGGAGCTCGTCTGAGCAGTTTCTAGCCAACGCGCGTCGCAGTAAATTCCAAATCGCGCCGCCACGTCGCGCCGTCGTCATGCGAGGTCTCGCCGCGCCATAGAAACGAGCGTGGCGTGATCTGCGAGAAGCTCCAGCGGATCGGGCGCCCGTCACTGTCGCGGCCGAGCTGGACTATGTCGTCGCCCTGCTTGCGGCCGGTCATGGTGAGAAAATTCTGCATCACCGGATCGGTCCACTGAATCTGCCACGCGTCGATGCGCGGATCGTAGATCCGCAGCGTGCTTCCATACGAGTAGGCATTCGCTGCGGCGTCGCCGTCGCGCAACCGGCCGCGCGGCGGCACGATCCAGACATCCTGGATGGCACGCCCTTCCAGCACCCAGCCGAAATGCCATTCGCCCTTGCGCCGGCGCTCTCCGCCGTCCGGCATATACCTGACCACATCGAGATCCCAGGCGCCGATCAGCCAGCCATAGAGATCCATCTGGCCGATGCGATCCGGGGCAGGGCCGTCCGCTGCGAGCGCACCGAGAAACGATGCAGTCATCGCGCGGCTTTCCCGAATTGCTTCTGCATCGCTGCGAGGCCCAGATCCATCTGGCTGCTCATATAAGGCGCGATTTCATTCGGCAGCACGTCGGCCGTCCAGACAAACCGGCAGCGCGCATCGCCATTGGCAAACACCTGCGCTGACGCGCTGTGCTGGCTGATACGTTCGCTGACGATGGCATAGACGAGGCGCCGTCGGTCGTGGTCGCAAGTGACCAGTCTTTCGCGTGCGATGGACCCATTGGCGAACGTCACGATACGTGCGTCGCCGTCCAGCTTTGTGTCAGTGACGAATCCCGGCACCAGCCGGGTGTGCAGCGCGCCGAAGTCGGCCAGTGCGGACCAGACATCGTCTGCCGGTGCGCCGAGGAAAATCTCTTTGTGAATCGATGCCATGCTGTGCCTCCCGGTTGATCAGGACGGCAAGCTACTCAGTGCACGGCCAGCCGTTCTTGGAAAATCTTGCGGTCGCCGCGCGAAGCCTGTCGAAATGCGCGGGGCGAGACGCCGGCGGCGCGATGGAAGCTGCGCACGAAATTCGAGAGATCGCCGAAGCCGACATCGAAGGCGATGTCGGTAATGGCGTGGTCTTGCTCGGCCAGCAGGTTTGCAGCCCGCCGCAGCCGCGCGCGCACCAGATACTGGTGCGGTGTCACGCCGAGCACGTTCCTGAACAGGCGTAGGAAATGAAACGGACTCAGTCCGGCCTGATGGGCGGCCGCATCGAGGTCGATCTCCTCGCTGGCATGGGCGTCGATCCACAGCGCGGCCTCGACCGCGCGCCGGCGATCCCGTGCATTGCCGGTCACATGCCTGCGCGGCTCGCCCGAGACGACGTCGACAAAACGCGCGGCAAACGCATAACCGATCTCATCGAGCCCGAGATCGCTATGGGCGCCGGCACTTGCCTGAGCGAGCTCGCCAAGCACCATCAGTTCGGCGCGTGGCGCGATGGCGCCCTGCTGCCAGATGTCCCTGGCGTCGCCGACGGTGTCGATCAGCTCAGGCGCGAAGGAGAAGGACAGGCATTCGTCGCCGCAGCCGTGATGTTCGTGATGGCAGGTATATTCGTCGCCGGGGTGCCCGATCAGCAGCGCGCCGGCGATGAGTTCGTGCGACTGTCCGCGGCAGTGACAGCCGAAACTGCCCTTGCGAACATAAGAGAGCGAATGGCCGGCGTGGTGTTCGGAAAACGGCCGGTCGTCCGGACCCGCCGTACAGCGATAGTCCGTGACGGTGATCGCGTTGCTTTGGAACAGTGTTGTTGCCTGCATGGGCTCAATTTAGCCCTGCGGGCGCAATGGGGCAACCGACAGCAGGGCGTCGAACAGGGTGGTCGTCCGGCCGGCCACCGCGCCCTCGATCGAGAGCAGCCGCGACTTGGTGATGATGCCGCCATTGCCGGCAAAGCCGCTGGTCTGGCCCGCAACGGCCAGTGCACGGTGGCATGGTACGAGGATCGCAAACGGATTGCGCGCGATGGCCTGGCCGACCGAATAGATCGCGCCGCTGGCGCCGAGCTTTGCTGCTATCTCCGCATGGGTGCGGGTTTCGCCACGCGGGATCATCCGGATCGCCTCATAGACACGGCAATTGAACAGCGGCAGGCCATGCATATCGACTGGCACATCGACGAGGTCGACGGCTTGCCCGCGCAGCAGCGCAACGATGCCCTCGATGGCGTAGTCGACATCGGCGGGCGGCCGGAATTCGCGCGCATCGGGAAATTGCTGCAGCAGGCGGCGCCGGGTCTCGATCTCGCGCGCTTCCGGCAGTTGCACGCCAACAATGCCGGCATCGCCCCATGCGATACCGCATCGGCCCACCGACGTGTCGAAGGTTGTGTATCCGTGCCCAGCCATCCCGAAGGCGATGTTAGCAGGCGAATTGAAACCGTCATCTGGAATCTTTGAGCGGTTACCTTTCAGGGTGCGGCCGGGTGTGCGGCGCAAGGAAACTGTAACCGGCTGCCATCAATCCGCTTGGCGGATCGGTCGGTCTCGGCTAGATCAGATGACGCGACGATGCGGGCGTAGTTCAATGGTAGAACGGCAGCTTCCCAAGCTGCATACGAGGGTTCGATTCCCTCCGTCCGCTCCAGCACTTAGCCGGGAAATCTTTGAAAGTTTTGCTGGCTGTTTTGCAAAGTTTGTTCATTGTCTGGCCTCCAATTTCCTGATGCGCGCCTTCATCGCTGCGGCGCGACCCACATAGGGTCGGATGATCTTTTCGACGGATTCCTCTTCCCAGGCGAGCGTCTCCGCGATCTCGCGCATGGTGAAGCCGGCGACGTAAAATTTGGTAGCTGCGGTGCCAGCCATCTTGGCGTCGATTTTTGCCTTGTTGAAAAAACTACCGAAGCCGTCAGCGGACCAAGGACGGCTGCAACTAGCGACGGTACTGAGGCCGAAGCGCTGCGCATCCGTCACGGATGCGAATTTCTCTCTGGAGCGGATGACGACGATAGCGAGAACACGTGATGCAATCACTGGATCTTCTGCCGCGCTCACTGCGCTGCGCGTAGGAGTGAATGCCGTTGTGAGTCAGGCCCGTCCCGGCATCCGCATCGGGGTCCTCGCCGAGGGAGGAGTCGTATTCGGTGCCGCCCGCGCCGTGATCGACAGCATGGAGAAGCAAAGCCGTAATTGGTCATGGTCGAACGCGATCTTGATAATTGCTTGAGACGAAAATTCCCCAGAACAAGCGATGCCGATTGGGAAGATAGGCTTGGAGACCGAGGCCCCCTCAGGTCCTTATCTGCAAAAATCACCATGAGATATCGTGGCGCTAATGGACGCGCGGGATGAACCGAAGTCGAGGCGGGCAAAATGAAAGAGGCCGCCTACTGAGGCGGCCTTACTTTATGAACACGAGGGCTGCGACTATCACGACAGGGACTAGCCCAGCCACGATGACGAAGGCGCTATAAAGGTGTTCTTTTGACACGGCAGCTACCCCAGATGAGGGAGCATTTTATGATCCGCCTCCGGGAAAGTCCTGTGCACTTTGTGCCAAAAACCAAATCGGCGGCCGTACTTCTTTGGGTTGAAGTGGCCATCCAATATTTTCATGTTCCCGTCAGTAGGGCCCCTTTTTTGAACTGCGCTATGGCTTCGCCAATTCGGCGTCCGGCATGGGGCTTACGGGCTGGCGCAAAGATCCGTCACGGAAGCCGTGCTCAATGGCGGCGCAATGCTCTGAATCATCGGCGATGATGAGCTTCCTGATGCGGGCTAGGGGGAGTACGTCAGCGTTTATCTCTGCGGTCCTGATAGGTTCACCTCACGCTCAGCCCGAAAAACATTGCTGTGCAGGCTGGCGATCCACTGCCGGCCGCTAGAGGTAACATTGAGATACCGTATCGCAAGCTGAATCTGCGGTGCAACGTTGGTCCAGTAGAACTGTGGAAATTTATAGACGATGTCAGCCGGCGTTGCATAACCAAGCGCTTTATTCAGTCCGATCTCCTCGAACTCATGGAACAGAGCATTTGATTTCCTTATGTAATTGGGATCACCGAGCTGGCCAATCAGATCCGCAGCACGCAACAGCAATCCCTCTTCCTCGTCGAGGTCATCACCTCCTCCGTTTGTTGCATCGATGTAGGGAAAGCGCGTGTATTCGATGGCCCGGGCAATCCGGGCGGCGTCGACTTCCTCCACGGCATGGAGCCTCTCAATCACAAAGAGCTTTGAGCGGTCGACATGGTAGGGTGCGAGCGCGGCATCGGAGGATCCAACCGGCAATTCAATTTTGCGCCCGGTAAGGTCCGCAACATAAGCGCCGTCTTCATCGCCCTGGATGATGCCCCGCACATATCCAATGTCATGGGTCAGGCAGGCCATAATGAAGTTCGCATAGTCGGTTGCGGTGGTCGTCCGTTGCAGCGCGCGGCCCGCCAGAATATCGTTCCCGACCAGCGTAACCAGCATGGTATGCTCGATATTATGATAGAGTGCATCACTATTTCCGATGCACTCCAAAGCTAGCCTGGCGGCAAAGGGCAGCAATTTTATCAGATCGGAATGTGAGGAGCGGAAGCGACCTTCGGTTTCCTGCGCCAGAAACGTGCCAAGGGCTTGCGCTGTCACTTGAGGAATTGTGATCATCTTGGCATCCAGTCCTGCCCAGTTGTTGTCATGATCGTCGGGTCCTCAGCGGTATCCTTCAGCTACAGCATCGCGAAAGCTGTGACTGTCGAAGGATACCAACGCAAACTACCGGCGAGAGCTCTCTGAGAGTTGATCTGAATCAACGCTCTGAAAGCCGGACTCCCGAAGCGTTCGACGTCGAATAGAAATAAGCGCCAGCGGTGCGCTGCCTCACCGAGCGCGGGCTTCATTCTACCCCTTGGCCCGTCGGCGGAACTACATATAGCGTTAGCGCAAAGACTGCGTAAATGAAGATGAGTAGGGCGCCGACGAACCAGGCCGAGCGACCGCTGCTCGTAATGAAGCTCGCTGTCACGGTCGCAATCATGACCATAGTGACGGCGCCGGGCCAGAATTGCAGGCTCATTGGCGACGGTCCGACGACATAGCTGAGTAGCACCAGGGCGGGGGCTACGAACAGCGCAATCTGGGAGGCGCTGCCAAGCGCGATGCTGACGCTCATGTCGAGGCGGTCCTTGCGAGCGGCAGAAAAGGCAACGGCAAACTCGGCAGCGGCCCCGACCATTGAGACGATGATAAAGCCAACGAAGGCCGGGCTCATTCCAAACGTTGCTGCAGCCTTCTGCACCGACTCGACAAAAATCTCACTCACAAGTGCAACCAGCACGGTGACAGCAAGCAGTGTGCCCACCGCAAGGACGATCGGCCAGTGTTCCTCGCCTTCGTCGTGCGCGGCGCTTGCGAATAACTCCTTGTGGGTCTTCAGCGAGAACAGCAGGCCGAGTGCGTAAGCAATGATGAGCAGGATGGCGAGGCCGACGCTGAGCTTCCGCATGACGGTCTCACCCTGCACGAGATCAAGGTCGGCGACTGCCGATGGAGCGAGCAGGGCGACCGTCGCCATCAGTAAGAGACCGGAGTAGAGCCGCGCGCCGGAGCGATTATATTCTTGGACATGGTAGCGCAGGCCGCCAAGGAGCAGACAGGCGCCGAGCATGAAGAGGGCGTTGGTGACAATCGCACCGGCAATTGACGCCTTCACCAGCATGTACTGGCCGGCCTGTAACGCGGTGATCGCAATGATAAGCTCCGTTAAGTTTCCCAGCGTGGCGTTGAGCAACCCGCCGACGGCATCACCGGTCTTGGCGGCAACCGCTTCGGTCGCATGGCTGAGCAGGGCGGCCAGCGGCACGATGGCGAGAACCGAGAGTATGAACAGCAGCGTATGGGAATGCGGCGCTATTGCTTCCACGACCAGCACGACAGGCACGAAGATCAACATCCAAAGCAGTGGTGTGTGCTGGATTTGCTTGAGCAGGGGTTTCATAGCGGTGCCGTCTCCATATTGAACGCGACGGCGGAAACTCCGATCCCATCGCGGGACCGGTATTGATCTAGCTCAACAAGACCTCCTAGGTGAGCTTAAGCACGAGGCTGACGATCTGGGGATCTTTCCGCGGGGCTGCCTTGAAGCCGAACCTGGTGAAGATCTTTCGCATCGCGGTGTTCTCGGGCAGAACTTCTGCGGTCAATTCTTTCAGCCCGGCGTCACGTCCGAGTTTGATGAGGTGCCGCATGAGGATCGAGCCCACGCCGCGTCCCTGCCACCCATCGACTACCATGAACGCCATCTCGGCCTGGCCTGGCTCGGAAACGATATATCGGCAACCACCCACCAGGATATTCCGGCCCGCTTCCTCAGCGCGCGCAGTCAGCGCGACATGATTTTCGAAATCAATGTCCATGAAGAAGGCGCGTTCCTTGTCGGAGAAATGGCGTTTCATAACGAAAAAGCGGCGTTGCAGCGATTGGACGCCGGCCTGTGTGAGCGCGGCGAGCATGTCCGGCTCGTCTTCCGGCCGAAGCGCCAGGATACTCACAAGGCTGCCATCGCGTAACTGCTCTTGCGCGGCGTAGGTGGCAGCATCGGACATGGGAGCTCCGCTGGCATGATCGAGAAACCTGTTCGGCCCAGCGTCAAGCAAAGGGGGGCTGCCGGACGGAGGGTTGATCTGGATCAAGACTACCGGATGTCCGCAGCAGCAACGCTGACGCACCTGAACAGATCAAGGCGCGTTCGTGAAAACACTTCGCCGCGTTTTATCCGGGGACGATGTCATCCAGCTTGTGGTCCGGGTGGGATTGCTGGCGTTACTGGTGATCTGGACGTTCATCGTGATCCGCTCCTTCGTGCCAATTCTGGCTTGGAGCGGTGTCCTTGCAGTCGCCTTCTATCCGGCTTTCAACTGGCTGGCCAAACTGCTCGGTGGCCGTCCCCGAACGGCTGCGACGATCCTCACAATCGTCAATCTTGGAATTGTGATCGGGCCGGCGACTTGGCTGGGTTTGAGCGCGGTGGATGGGGTCAGACAACTCGCCGATGACCTGAGTGCCGGCAATCTGGTCATTCCGTCACCGCCCGAACACATCAAGGAATGGCGTTTCGTCGGGCCCCAGCTGTATGAAATCTGGAGCCGGGCGTTCAGCAATATCAGGACGGTGTTGCGCGAGGTCGCGCCGTATTTGAAACCCTTGGCGGGGACGATGCTCACGCTTGCGGGGAGCGTCGGCGTCGGTACGCTCAAATTTTTGCTGTCCGTGCTTATAGCCGGCTTTCTCTTCCCCTACGGTGCCCAACTGGCCGCAGGCGGAAGGCGTCTTCTTTCCCTCATCGTTCCCGAGCAGAGCGAACATTTGCTGGATTTGGCGGGGGCGACAATCCGCGCCGTCTCTCAGGGCGTGATCGGCGTCGCGGTCTTGCAGGCCCTGCTGGCGGGCATCGGGTTCAAAATGGCCGGCATTCCCAGCGCTGGCCTCCTGGCCTTTGCGGTCATGCTGCTGACCATCATTCAGATCGGCGCAGCAATCGTCATTCTTCCTGTGGTCATCTGGATCTGGATGGACAAGGATTTCACCACGGCACTGCTGTTGACAGTGTTTCTTGGCTTCGTCGGCGTGCTCGACAACATATTGAAACCGCTCGTGATGGGACGCGGACTTACGACGCCGACACTTGTCATCTTCATCGGCGTCATCGGAGGAACTCTTGCACACGGAATTGTTGGCCTCTTTATCGGGCCGATTGTTCTTTCGGTCGCCTGGGAGTTGATGGCGGCATGGATGCGCGAGGATCAATCCAGACCGGCGCCGGGGCTGACTGCGGACCCTTGACCTAGATCAACGATGCCTTGCGCAAAGCCCCTTGAATGACGTGGCGCGACGATGAGGTCGGAACATGTCGAAGGAAGCGTCAAACTTGCTGGGCGGTCCGATGTCCGGGCTCGTTGCTTCGGCGGTGGAATACATGGTCGATGCTGGACAGCGGAGCATGCTGTTCCTGGACGTTATGCGTCAGCGTGGCGATCAGTATCGCGAGCATGTCGCGCAGACCGCACCGCATGTCCTTCAGTATGCAGCCGAATTGATTATCGATGGTCGTGACCTGAACGAGCCTGTGAACTACGCGCTGGTTCGCATCGTTCCGCCCGCGGGCGTTGAAATCGATTTCGAACGACGGCCGTTCATCGTGGTCGATCCTCGTGCAGGTCACGGTCCGGGCATCGGCGGTTTCAAGGCCGACAGTGAAATAGGCGTGGCGATGAAAGCAGGTCACCCCTGCTATTTCATTGGCTTCCTGCCGGAACCGATGCCGGGACAGACCATCGAGCGCATAGCGCGGGCCGAAGCGCAGTTCATCGAGAAGGTCATCGCTCTGCATCCCAAGGCTGACGGCAAGCCTTGCGTCATCGGTAATTGCCAGGCCGGTTGGGCCGTCATGATTTTGGCATCGCTGCGGCCCGAGCTGTTCGGGCCGCTGATCATCGCAGGCGCTCCGCTCGCGTATTGGGAAGGAGTGCACGGAAAATACCCGATGCGCTATTCCGGTGGCCTGATGGGAGGCAGTTGGCTTACCGCGATGACCAGTGATCTCGGTGCCGGAAAATTTGACGGCGCCTGGCTGGTGCAAAATTTCGAGAACCAGAACCCCTCGAACACGCTGTGGACCAAGCAATACAATGTCTATTCCAATATCGATACCGAGGCGGATCGCTATCTTGAGTTCGAGCGTTGGTGGGGCGGCCACGTCAATCTGAATGCTGAAGAAATCCAGTTCATCGTCGACGAGCTTTTCATTGGCAACAACCTCGCCGCGGGCAAGGTCGAGATGTCGGACGGCCGGAAGGTCGACTTGCGCAATATCAGGTCGCCGATCCTGGTGTTCTGCTCCGAGGGCGACAACGTTACGCCGCCGCAGCAAGCGCTGAATTGGATCCTCGATTGCTATGCTGATGTGGATGAGATCAGGGCGTACGGGCAGACGATTGTCTATACGGTTCACCAAAGCATCGGCCATCTGGGGATCTTCGTGTCCGGCGGCGTAGCCAAGAAGGAACATACGGAGTTTTCCAGCAACATCGATCTCATCGATGTATTGCCGCCGGGTCTCTATGAAGCGACCTTTGAAGCCAAGGGGGAGGCGACCGCGAGCGCCGACCTCGTCGTCGGTCAATGGGTGATGCGCTGCGAGGCCCGGACGCTTGATGACATCAGGGCCATGGGCGGTAATTCGCCGGAGGATGAGCGGCGCTTCGCTGCCGCCAAGCGCGTCTCGGAGATGAATCTCGCAGCCTACCGGAAGTATGTTCAACCCTGGCTCAAGAATGCAGTGACGCCGCAGATGGCGGAAATGATGCGCAATTTGCATCCGTTGCGGCTTCAATATGAAGCTTTCAGCAGCAAAAGTCCCTGGATGAGCTGGGTGAAGTCTGCCGCGGACAGCATCGAAGACAATCGCAAGCCGGTCTCCAAAGATAATCCCTTTCTGGCCTTTCAGGAGCAGATGGGGAAGCAGATCGTTCACGCACTGGACGGCTGGCGGGACGCTCAAGAGGCGCTGAGCGAGGCCATGTTCCTCAACATCTATGGGTCGCCGGAATTGCAAGCAGCCCTCGGCATCGACCCGAAGTCCGAGCCGTCGCGCCGCCGGGAAATGTCGGCCGAGCACCGAGCCATGCTCGACAAGAAGATCGCTGAACTCAGGTCCAGGATTGCAGTGGGTGGCCTTCGCGAAGCGACCTTGCGTTCGTTGCTTTATGTTGGCTCTGCGCGGGGAATGGTCGATGAGCGAAGCATCGAGGCGCTGCGCCAGGTTCGGCGCGATCAGGCCGGAGCACAATTAACGCTGTCCGAATTCAAGACTCTGGTGCGCGAGCAGTTCTTCATGCTGTTGCTCGATCCGGAAGGGGCGCTTGCCGCTATTCCGGCGTTGCTGCCTGCGGATCACAATCAAAAGCAGGCGATTTTCGCGGCGATGCGTGAGGTGTTGTCCGCCAGCGGCGAAATCACTGGCGAGCGCGCAGTCAGGCTCGGGCGGATCGCCGGGTTGTTCGGTGTGGAAGCAGGCGGGGTGGGGACGTCAAACGTTACCCATTTCGACCCTGAGGCGAGAGCGTCGTAGGGCAGGTTCAGTCACGGGGAGTGGGAGCAACATCATGTCAGCTGACGCAAGCCAAGCACGATCTCCCAGTAAATATGATCGACTGATCACGGCGGCGAAGGCTGTGCCGCCGGTCCCGACTGTTGTCGTGCATCCTTGCGATGAGACCTCGCTGCGCGGCGCTGTCGATAGTGCGCAAGCAGGCATCATCCGGCCAGTCCTGGTCGGTCCCGCTCAGAAGATCAAGGATACCGCGGAGAAGAGCGGCCTCGCCATCGCGGGCTTCGAGATTGTCGACGCTGCGCATAGCGATGATTCTGCTGCCAAGGGTGTCGAGTTGATTCATGCAGCCAAAGGCGAGATGCTGATGAAAGGCAGCCTGCATACCGACGAACTCATGCGAGCCGTGACGGCAAAAGTCGGCGGCTTGCGCACCAATCGGCGCATCAGCCACGTGTTCGTGATGGACGTTCCGGCCTACGCCGAGACCATTTTTGTCACAGATGCGGCAATCAACATCTTTCCGGATCTCGCAGCCAAGCGGGATATCATTCAAAATGCCATCGATCTCTACAATCAAGCGGGGTTCGGCCAGTCTCCACGCGTGGCGATCCTCTCGGCGGTGGAGACTGTCACCGCCATGATTCCCTCGACGATCGAGGCGGCGGCGCTTTGTAAAATGGCCGACCGCGGCCAGATCACCGGCGGGGTGCTCGACGGCCCATTGGCCTTCGACAATGCCATCGATGTTGAGGCAGCGCGGATCAAGGGCATCAAGTCCGAGGTCGCAGGACGCGCGCAGATACTTGTTGTTCCCGACCTTGAGGCCGGCAACATGCTGGCAAAGAATCTCGCTTACTTCGCCAAGGCTGATGGCGCCGGTATCGTGTTGGGGGCCAGGGTGCCCGTCGTGTTGACGTCGCGTGCGGACACGGCGCGCGCCCGGATGGCGTCCTGCGCCATAGCCTCGCTATACGCGCATGCGAGGCGTCAGCATGCACCAACAGTTTCCGGGTGATAGTCATGGATACAATTCTTGTCGTCAATGCTGGCTCCTCAAGCGTCAAGTTTCAGATTTTCTCGGTTGAGGGAGAGGGGAACTTACAAAGGCGGATCAAGGGCCAGATAGATGGAATCGGCAGCCGCCCGCGGCTACGTGCGAATGGCCAGAACGGCGATCCGATGGCTGATCGTGCTTATCCGATCGAGGCCGTGGCAGATGTACCAGCGGCGATGTCTGTCGCCGGCGCCTGGCTGCGTGACGAGCTGAATATCAACCCAATCGCCGTCGGCCATCGCGTCGTTCATGGCGGACCGGATTATGCAAATCCGGTCTTGATCGACCATGGAGTTGTGGGGCGGCTGGAACGGTACGTCTCTCTGGCTCCCCTGCACCAGCCACATAATCTGGCACCGATCAGGACAATTCTAAACAACTTCCCAACCCTGCCGCAGGTTGCCTGTTTCGACACTGCCTTCCATCGCGATCATGATGCGCTGGCGGACTACTATGCGATCCCGCATCAGCTTCATGCCGAAGGCATCAGGCGCTACGGCTTCCATGGCCTGTCCTACGAGTATATCGCCAAGCGCTTGTCGCAAGTCGCATCGAACGTCGCTGGCGGGCGCGTGATCGTCGCCCATCTCGGTAGCGGTGCATCGATGTGCGCGATCAAGAACGGAAAGAGTGTCGAGAGCACCATGGGCTTTACAGCGCTCGATGGTCTCGCAATGGGAACACGTGCGGGCCAGCTCGATCCGGGCGTCGTGCTCTATCTGATCGCGGAAAAAGGGATGTCCGTCTCCAAAGTGCAGGATTTCCTCTATCGGGATTGCGGTCTGAAAGGACTGTCCGGGGTCAGCAATGACATGCGAGAGCTCCAGACCAGCGGCGATCCGCGCGCTGCATTTGCGGTCGACTATTTCGTCTATCGGGTCGGCCTCCACGCCGGCATGCTGGTGGCCGCGCTGCAGGGCCTCGACGCCTTCGTATTCACCGCCGGGATCGGCGAGAATTCGGCCACGATCCGAGCGCGCATTGCTGAGAGACTGACCTGGCTTGGGGTCACACTCGATGCAAGCGCGAATGCGGCAAATGCCAGCAAGATTTCAGGGGCAGACAGCCGTGTTCCCGTCTTCGTGATTCCCACCGACGAAGAGTTAATGATTGCGCAGCACACCCTGACGCTGCTGATGAATCCGAAAACGCAAAATCAGAAGCGCGAGAGAGTGTCATGACAATTCCGGTATTTCCCGAGACCAGTGTCGCGTTGAAAGGCAAGAAGGGGCTGGTCGTCGGTATTGCCAACGATCAGTCCATCGCGTGGGGCTGCGCCAAGGCATTTCGGGCGCTTGGCGCTGAGGTTGCCGTCACCTATCTGAACGAGAAGGCCAAGAAGCATGTCGAGCCCCTTGCCGTGACACTGGAGTCTCCGATCTTCATGCCGCTCGATGTGATGGTTGAGGGCGAAACCGAGAAGGTGTTTGAACGAATTGGCAAGGAATGGGGCCATCTCGATTTTCTGCTGCACTCCATCGCCTTTTCACCCAAAGGTGCATTGCATGGCCGTGTGGTCGACGTGGACCGTGAGGGCTTTCAGAAGACCATGGACGTGTCCTGCTGGTCGTTCATGCGCATGGCGCATCTGGCCGAGCCTTTGATGAAGAACGGCGGAACGATGTTCACCATGACTTATTACGGCAGCCAGATGGTAGTGAAGAACTACAACGTCATGGGCATCGCGAAGGCGGCGCTTGAGGCCGCGGTGCGTTATATCGCAGCCGAGCTTGGCCCGAAGGGCATTCGCGTGCATGCCATCTCGCCTGGGCCGCTGGCAACGCGTGCGGCATCAGGCATTCCGGAGTTCGATGAATTGATGGACAAGGCCCAGTCGCAGGCACCGGCGCGCAGTCTCGTCAGCATTGACGACGTGGGGAGGGCGACGGCGTTCCTCGCGCTCGATGGCGCCAAGCTGATCACCGGGAGCGTGATGTATATCGATGGCGGCTACCACATCATCGATTGACGTATGGACCCCTGCTTCAGCTGAAGTGCAGGCCGATCACTTCGGCGACGCAGGCCGGGCGCTTGCCGCCCTCGATCTCGATCGTCACCCGATAGTGGGTGCGCAAGCCGTTGGGCGGCACTTCCTCGGCTTCCGCAATGCTGACGCGTCCACGCAACCTTGAACCGGCCGGCACCGGGGAGAGATAGCGAACGCGATCCGCGCCATAGTTCAGCGTGTTCTTCAACCCTTTCAAACCCATCACCGAGCGGATGAACATCGGCGTCAAGCTCAATGACAGCAGGCCGTGAGCAATGGTCTTGCCGCCCGGCATCTCTGCCTCCGCCCGCTCCTGGTCGACATGAATCCATTGTTCGTCGCAGGTTGCTTCCGCAAAAGTGTTGATCCGATCCTGTGTCACCTCGATCCAGTCGCTAACGCCGATCTCCGTACCTACGGCGGCTTTCAGCTCATCGAACCCGTTGAAAATTCGCATCGCGATTCGTTCCTGTGCACGGTTACAGCTTCATTTCAGGGACATTGTCTGGAACAGCGATCTCCGCCTCGGTCACCGCCAGCACCTCGGCGATGCTGACGCCGGGCGCCGTCTCCAGCAAAGTTGCATTGCCGCCGGGAAACGCGATGACTGCCATATCGGTGACAACGAGATCGATCGGCCGCGCCGACGTCAGCGGCAGGTTGCACCTCGCGACGATCTTGGACTTTCCTTTGGCCGCATGCTGCATGGCGACGATGACGCGCTTAGCGCCGCTGACGAGATCCATGGCGCCGCCCATCCCTGGCACCATCTTGCCAGGGATCATCCAGTTGGCGAGGCGCCCGCCGGCATCGACCTGCAGACCGCCGAGCACGGTGAGATCAACATGACCGCCTCGGATCAAGCCGAACGACATCGCGCTGTCGAAGGTGGCGGCGCCGGGCAGGGCGCTGATCGGCTTGCCGCCGGCATCAGTCAGCAGAGGATGGGCCATGCCTTGCTCCGGGATGGGACCGGTGCCGATCAGGCCGTTCTCGGACTGAAAGTAAACGTGCAGGCCCGCTGGCACGTAGTTAGCCACCAGTGTCGGAATGCCGATGCCGAGATTGACGAGGTTGCCAGGTCGAAGCTCCTGCGCCACGCGGCGGGCGATGATGGTTTGCGCATCCATGGATCACCCGTTCGCAACGAGATAATCGACCAGGGGGCCAGGAGTCATGACATGGTCAGGCGCGATCACGCCGACCGGAACAATATGTTCGGCGGTGACGATCACGGTATCCGCAGCCATCGCCATGACCGGATTGAAGTTACGTGCCGTGAGGGCGTAGGAAAGGTTGCCGGCGTAGTCGGCGAGAAATGCCTGCACCAATGCAAAATCCGCGCGCAGCGCGGTTTCCAGCAAGTATATCTTCCCGCCGACATCGATCCTCTGCTTGCCTTCCTCGACGAGCGTACCGACGCCTGTTGGCGTGAGTACGCCGCCAAGCCCACAGCCGCCAGCGCGAATGCGCTCGACGAAAGTGCCCTGCGGGATGAGATCGACGGTGATCTGCTTGCCCAGCATTTGTTGCTGGGCTTTCGGATTGAGCCCAATATGGGTCCCGATCATGTGGGTCACGTGTGCGCCGTCAAACAGCTTTCCAACGCCTTTTCCAGGTGTGGCCGCGTCATTGCTGATGAGAGAAAGATTCGATTTCCTCTGCCGTACCAGCTCGTCGAGAAGGCGCTCAGGCGTGCCGACACCCATGAACCCGCCGACCATGATGCTTGCACCGGCCGGGATCACCGCAATGGCTTCTTCCAGGGAAACGGCCTTCATGAGGAGGCTCCGGTCGACAGGCGATCAAGAAAAGGCGACCATGACGAAGTGTTGGTCCATCAACCCGGCGCTCCTTTGATCTGCGTCAAGACTTCTGATCATTTCCTTCGCGAATGGAAATGCCAACGCTCTTGAGGGCATTCGCCCATAGCTCGCGAACCTGGGTATGTCGCTGTTCGAGGGCGACGCTCACGGGATCGCGAAAGGGCGCAAGGTTCGGGCCCTTCAAAAGAAGAATCTGCGCCTGCAGCAGGCGGCCGCTTTCAAGTTCAATACGGCGCAGCGCCGTGACGAACGGATCATGCGCCTTGGCATCGACCGGCAGGAGGGCCGCCGGGCGGATGCCAGCATGTATGGCATGTGCGCGGGCGGCGAGATCACCCGCCAGCGCCAGGGGTGGATCGGGAATGCCTTCGATTGGCTTTGGCAGCCATGTTGTTTCCCAGGATCCCACCAGATAGCTCAGGGCAAGATCGGGAGTCCACGATGTCGCACGCAGCAACAGGGAAACGATCTCGGTTTCGCGATAAAACTGCGCGTTCAATTCGGTTTGCCAGGCGGAGTCCAGCTTGAGCGGCAAGGCAAACGCGAACTGCCGCGCCAGCGCGCCATGGGCCGAGACCAAGAATGCGGCCACGCGCGTCTGCTGATGCGGGGGCACGCAGCCATTGGTATCGAGTGGCCCGAAGAACCCGCTCATCGCATCGTTCCCTGCACCGGAATTGCACGCAGATGGTCGTAGCCGGCGGGAAACGGCATAATCTCGCCACCGGCTTCCTCCGGCGCAACATGGACAGACTTTTTGCCTTGCCAGCGACCTGCCAGCACATCCTCCGCAAAGCGTGCGAGCAGGTCGGCGGTGAGTGCTGGCTTCTCGAGCGTGAAGGCGTGATAAGCGCGCGGAATGATCGTGAGCGAGCTATCGGGAATGTGGATACGCAGGGTTTCGTGAAGCGCGCGTGGCGTCAGAAAGTCGAATTCGCCATTCAGGATCATCGTCGGCACGCCGATACGATGTAGTTGCGACGTCAGCGGCTGGAAATCGAGGAAGGATTCCATCAGGTTCTGCAGTGCGTAGACGTCATTGATCAGCCAGCCCTGCCTCTTGACCTTGTCGAGCGTTTCGAGAACCGGCTGCAGCCATTGGTCGCTGACATTCATGGGCAGCAGCAAGTCCTGAAGATAGCTTGTGCCGCCAAGGATCAATCCGGTGCGCAGGGCATTGCCAAGTAGATAGAGTTGAGGCGGGAGCTCCGCAAAACAGCTCATTGGCACGAGGCCGGCGAGCCGCTGGCTGTGTTCGATGGCATAGCGTAGTGCGATGAGACCGCCGAAGCTGATACCTCCGAGAAAAACGGGGCCCTTACCCAGTTCTTCGATCAGAAGGTGGAGTGCAGCGACGTGATCGTCCTGACGGATGAAAAGCGCGGGCTTATCGGACGCACCCTGGCCAAGCAGATCGAACGTCGCAACGCGGAAGCGCCTTGCGACCAGCGCGTCGCGATAGGCAGTCCATAGTTCGGCGTATTGGGTCAGCCCGTTGACCAGAACGTAGACGGGTGCGTCCTCCGGGCCGTCAAGTTCATAGCGTATCCGATACGTACCATACTTCAGGAACGGCATTGCGCTGACCGGTTGGCGATTTGATCGCTGCGATACTCAACTCCCGAAAGTCGATTCCATTGAGCTAGATCAAGCCTTTCCGGGAAGTCTCGCCGAACACTTTTACGAAACGCCATTGGGAGGATGCGGTCATGACCGGGGCAGACGCCACGAAACGTTGTGCTGTCAGTCTGATCATACTGCTCGTCGGCACAGCGATAGCGACCGCACAGCCCTTCACGCGTCGCTCGTCGCAAGTCCAGCATGATGGATTGAAGAAATACTACGAGATATCAAACTTCCGGCTGGGCGGTAAGTATGACCTCAACGACCACGCCAAGTGGGAAGACGGCGGCGAGGGTGGAGTCACGCTGGAGTCGCTCGGTGGTGGTAAGCTACGCACGGCCTATGTCGCAGTCGGAAACCCGCGCCGCAATGCCGCCGGTGAGATCACCAATGCGGTGGTCATAAATTCCTACTATTCCGGCGACTCTACCGACATGTATGAGCAATGGGTCAAGGGCGCCGCGCTATCAGGCGGCGTGCCTATCATTGGTCCCGGACGACCGATCGATACCGACCGTTACTATGTCATTATGGTCGATCCGTTGGGCACTTGGGGCGCCAGCAAACCTTCGGACGGCCTTGGTATCAAATTTCCGCAGTACAGCTACTTTGACATGGTGCAGGCCAACTATCGGATGTTGCGCGATCATTTGAAGGTCGTGCGCGTGGCGCTGGTCGCCGGCGTCTCGATGGGGGGCACGCAGACTTATGTTTGGGGCGTGCTGCATCCCGAATATATCGGTGCGCTGATGCCGATTGGCGGTACGACGCAGTCTGACGCCGGGGATCCAGTCGGCAACTGGACGTTCCAGCTCATGACGGCCGCTATCCAGTCCGACCCGGTCTGGCAATCGACCAAGGGCGATTACTATAAGCTACCGAAGGAGAAACACCCGCTGCCGGGCATGGCCTTCGGCTGGTCGGTTCTTGGTCTGACCGGCTATGATTTCGGCTACAGGACAAACCAGAGTTTCGCGTCGGGAAGTTTTCTACTGGGACCCGCCGAATGAGAAAGCCGGTCTCAACGTGAATAACCGCTCTAAACTATATGATGCGGTGGATCTGGTCTGGCGCAACCGTATCGGCGAAACCTACAATATCAATGAGAACCTCGGGCGCATTCAGGCTCGCACGTTGGTGATGCATATCACCAACGACCTCTGGCTGAATTTCAAGCTTGCCCAGCGCGCCGTCGATCGCGTTCCGGGCGCAGACCTTATCTCCGAGGAGAGCCCGGTTGCTCACTACGGTGTGTTTCCGATCATCAACAATCGGAAGAACGATCCGAAATTCGTCGCGTTCATGGACGACGTGGCGAGCCTCGACCGGGCGCAGCAGTTCGTCGACAAGAATTATCGTATCCCTCGGGTTGCCGAAAATATCGACAAAACAAAATCGTTCTGGAAGGACTACGTGATCTATCCCTATCCGGTCAAATATGCGACCGCGAAGGACAAGCGTGGGACGTCCTGGCAGATCGGCTACATGGACGAATATGCCGGTACGGACAGGGATCCGAAGGTCCTTGTCATCATTCACGGCAAGGGCGCTTTCGGCGGGCACTACGGCAATATCATGCAATATGCCTTGCGCAGTGGCGTGCGCGTGATCGTGCCCGATTTGCCTCATTATGGCATGTCCGGGCCCGGCAATCTCGACAAGAGCCCGGCGCGCAGCATGCAGGATATGCGCGAGGTGATCTATGATCTCGTCGTCAACCAGCTCAACGTCAAGAAGGCGCATTACCTTGGCCACTCTCTCGGCGGCCAGTTCGTGATGGGCTACGCCCTGACCTGGCCGGATGCGGTGCAAAGTCTTGCGCTCGAGGCGCCTTCCGGTCTTGAGGAATATCCGCGCGACATCACGGTCGCCAAGGACAAGAAGGCGCGTCTGTTCGACGAATCCTTCGGCCGTGACTTCGCCAAGTGGAAGCAGGCATGGGATCAGACCGGGATCCTGGCCGCAGAGATCGCCCGGCCAGAGGAGGGCATCCGCGATTTCTTCTACTTCAAGAAGCGTGACCCGGAGACCGGGGCCGTATCAGCTGCGAAGAGCGGTTACTTCTTCAGCGACAGTGAATATGCCCGCTTGCATACCGAGCAGCGCGTCGGCTTGACCAAGGGGAACCCGAAGGAGCTCGAACAATGGTGCAACGTCTTCATCTTCGATATCTACACGATAGGTGCGGAGCTGCAGCAGGATGACCCGAAGAACCTTTACGAACGGCTGACCGAGGTCAAGGCGCCGATCTTCCTTGCGTTCGGCGACAAGGAGCCGTTTATCCCGACACCTGCCTTTAACGGCTTGACCGACCTCGGCCGCGATGTGATCACGCCGTTCATGTCGCGGATGACGAACGCCGGCAACCGGCCGATGCTCAAGATCTATCCGGAGACCGGACATTTCATTCACACGGACAATCCGGTTGAATATTCCGCCGACGTGGTGGACTTCGTGACGAAGGGAAAGGTCGATACCAGTTCGCCGCTCGGGACCGATCGCATGATCAGGGGCGCCGTTGCGTCGGTGCTCCCGGTGGCGCCGACACCGCCCGGTGCAGCCCCGACCGCTGGTCTGAACAAATAGGTCCGCCCTATGCCAAGGGTGCAGGCGGGCGAGGTTTCACTGGGCTGGCGCGAATGGGGAGCAGGCGACGTAACCGTGGTCTTTATCCACGGCAATCTCGCCAGCAAGGACTGGATTGAGCTCGCCGCGCCTTTGTTTCCGTGCGGACTGCGCGTGATTGGAATCGATTGGCGCGGTTGCGGCGACAGCGACCGGCCGGAGCCTGCGAGCGATTACAGGAACTACTCCATGCAGCAGCACGCCGAGGATATGCTCGCCGCGCTCGATACGCTGCGCATCAAGTTCTGCCATCTTGCAACCCATTCGACTGGTGGCATCATTGCCGCGCGGATGTTGTTGATGCAGCCGGAGCGCTTCGGGCGGATATTTGCTCTCGATCCGGTGACACCGATCGGCATGGCCTTCAACAGTGATCAGCTCAGCCTTTTCCGGGCAATGATGGCGAGCAAGCAACTCACACGCACGGTGATGGCCACCGCAGCGTCCTCGCTATTCCTGCCGGAGAGCATGGCACCCAACGCGATCCCACGGTTCCGCGAGGGGACCGGTGAAATCCAGGCGCTGTTCGACCGGATCGTCGAGCAGACATTTGGTGTGTCTGAAGGCATCTGGATCGGGACGCCTGTCAATCTCAACCGGGAGAAGGAAAGCGGAGAGCTGGAGCGCCGGATGCCCGAAATCCGGCACGCGCATCTGGTGCTCTGGGGCGAACGCGACGGGTGGATTCCATTGCCCGATCTACGGACCATGGCAGCGACAATGCCGGATTGCCGGCTCGTCGTCGTGCCAGGGATCGGACATTCGATGAATCTGGAGGTGCCGGCGCTATATGCCGGTTACTTCGGCGCCTGGTTCGGTGCTCTCCAATAGCGGCGGGCTTATCGTAGATTGGTAGAGTTATGGCGATTCAGTTTTTTGTCGGCTCGATCGTAACCGTGATCACGATCATGATCCACGCGCTGGTGACTGTTGGCGCCGTGGGCATCGCGCGCAAAGCCGGGTTGCGGCACACCGTGCGACCGAAATTTCACCTGATGGCCGTGATGGTCGAGGTAGCAGCTGTGCTAATGATTGCGCACACGCTGGAAATGCTTGCCTGGGCGTTGGCCTACGCAATAGTGGGGGCAACCCCGGAAGGGAGCGATCTACTTTATTTCGCTTTTGTGAATTACACGACTCTTGGCTACGGCGACATTACACCGGTGCAGGCCTGGCGGCTGATCGGGCCGATGACCGCCATGAACGGCATACTGATGTTTGGCTGGTCAGCGGCAGTCCTGTTCGAAGTGCTGCAAAAGACACTGGATCATCTCGCCAAAATCGGTGCCCGCGGTTTCAGTTTTGAAGATCGAGGCTAGCGAGCCGACTTCGGTCCATGAGCACGATCTGCCGTTGGGTGTTGCCGACAAAGCCAAGGGTGCCGAGTTCATGCAGCCGAGACAATACGCGTGAAACAGTTTCCAGCGTCAGGCCGAGATAATCGGCGATGTCGCGGCGCGACATCGGCAGTGCCATAATGCCAGCGGCCGTCAACCGCTTGTCCATTTCAAGCAGAAACGCGGCGACCCGTTCCAGCGAAGTCTTGCGGCCGAGCAGAAGCATGTGGTCTTCCGCATGTTGCAGGTTACTTGTGGTCATGTTGAGCAGATTGCGGGCGACCATGGTGTCGCTCTCGGCGACAATCTCCAAACTTTGTCGCTTGATGAGGCGAACGGTGGTGTCGACAATCGCTTCCGCTGTGAACCGGTGCTCACCACCGTTTTCCAACCCGAAAATATCGCCGGCGAGGTGAAATGCGCCGATCTGCCGACGCCCATCGGACAGAAGCTTGTAGCTTCGCACCGCGCCAGATTTTACTTGGTAGACGTATTCTGCAGGCTCCTTCTCGCCGTAGATTTCAGAGCGCTTCTTATACGTGAATTCGTTCAGACTGACGATGGGATTAGATTCGCTATCCATGCCGAGTTCACGGAGAGAGTTTGGGCGAGGTGTTGAGCTCATTGTCGTGCGAGCAAACATGGTCCACTCCCCACTTTTACTAAATGACTTTCCCTCAATTCTGCACTGCGACAAAAGCACCCTGCTTTTGCCGCTCGCGCTGAAGTAGATTTAAGAATAAGCTGGAACCTGCGACCATTGTCTCAAGGTTCATTGCACCAAAGAGCAACATAACGGTGCGTAATATAGTGCCGAGGATGGAAGATGGCGCCTCATCACGACTGCATATTTCGATCTCGGAATGCGTTCGGTCCATCTTCGATATCGTATGAACAGTGACGCATCGATGAGAAGGTCTGGCGCGCTGCGTAAGACGTTCGGCCGGAACCAATGCCTTAGCAGCGCTTTTCCGCCATATTGATCGGAGTTCGAGTAAAATGCCGGGCCTCGTTCACGTCGTAGACGACGATGTTTCATATCGAACCGCGATCGAGCGGCGGCTGAAAGTAGCCGGGTATGAAGTAGCCACATACGCATCAGCGACAGAGTTGCTGGATCAATTGCCGTTCACCGTGAGGCCAGGGTGCATTCTGCTCGATATACAGATGCCCGGGTTGAGCGGTCCGGAGTTACAAAGCCAATTGATTGAGCGGGGGTTCAGCATGCCGATCGTGTTCGTCACCGCGCACGTCGATGCGGCAACGATTGTGCAGGCTATCAAGGCTGGTGCGGAAGATTTTTTGACGAAGCCAGTGACGTCGCAGCAGTTGATCGATGCGATCGAGCGGGCACTGCAGCGTTTGGAGGTGGAAAGCGGGCAACGTAGTGAGCTCGCGTCATTTCGCAGCCTCTTGTTATCCCTCACGCCGCGGGAATGGCAGGTGTTCGACTTGATGGTACGGGGTAAAATCAACAAGCAGATCGCCTATGAGCTAGGAACAACCGAGCGCACGATAAAGGCGCACCGCCATCAGGTCATGGAGAAGATGCAAGTCGTTTCGTTTGCTGAGCTTGTTTCCGTCGCCGAAAGACTTGGTATGCGGGGATGAAAGAAGTGCCGATCTCTGTCTAATTGCGGATTCCAGTGTGTTCATTCGTCGATATCTTGTTCAAACGTTTGGGCCGGAGCGCCCTTGTAAACGGCAGAAAACGGGCTGAGCGGTACTGACGTGGTGAGTAGCAGGAGGCTCGAATCCACGAATTGCAGCCGCAGGATCCGCCCCTGCTTCATCTCTTTGATCAGTGGGGAAGGGGCCTTGGCGCCAGCGATACAGGCGTTTGTCAGGCACCAGGTGTAGGGAAAACGGTAAGGCTTGCCTTGGTCGATTACGAGTTCGACCGGATTCGGCAGGTACATTCCGACTGGAGAGAATATCTGTATCCGCCTGGCGGTATCGCCTTCGCGCTCGGTGATGTCGAGCCGGACAGCCATTTGACCGGTAGAAAAGATTCCAGTGATCGATGTGCGGCAAAGCACCTTTGCCCCGCCTGGCTTGAAGCAGACTTTTTTCCAATCCCCAAAAGTAACGTCCTTCACGTCGCGCCGACCGCGGGGGCTTATTTCTGTCCCTGTAAGGGCGGGCAGCGGGCCCGGTTGAGACGCTACGGATTGACTGAATACAATGTTCGTCGATGCGGCAAGAAGCAGTGCTGCCATTAGATACCCTTCATGGCTGCGGTGCCGCTCGTTGCGGTGCGATCCTGTCACATCTGTTCTCCGGCGTCGGCCGTCTTATTTCCGGCTATCCAAAAACGTCGCCACCAGCGGCGACCAGATCGGAATAGCTTCCGGTGAGCCTATGAAGAAATGTCCCTCGTTTCCGAACGGTGGCATCAGATGATATTCGGCTTGACCACCAGCTGCGGTGAAGGCCGCATGCATGCGCTTTGATAGCGCAGGGCCGAAGAACGTATCGTTCTCGATATAGATCCACAGCATCGGGATCCGTGACGTGCGACCGAAATTTGCCGTAGCCTCGACGAGCCTGTCCGGTGCGCAGTTGTTGTTTGGCTTGCCGTCAACACGGCCACCGCGGCCGGCTGCAAAGGTGATAATCGCTTTGACTTGCGATGGATTGACACTCGATAGAGCGATAGAGGCCCAGCCGCCGGCGGATTGCCCAACGACGATGACATCATTCGGCACGATCTGTTTTTCGGTGGTCAGATAATCGATAATCCAGAGATCTACTTTGGCGACCGCAAGGCCGGCATCGCGGAAATTGGGATTCGTACATTTGCCGACCTTGGAGAAGAATGGACCGAAGATCCCATGCTCGGGAATATCGATGGCCGACGCGCCATATCCGCTTCCGACTGGTGCCACCACAAGGTAACCTCGCCTTGCAAACCATTTGGCCGCATCGCGAAATTCGACGAGTGGAAAAAAGCTGCGGTCAGTTGGGTTGAGAGCGACGCCGTGGTTCATGATCACGAGTGGAAACGGGCCGGTGCCTGCCGGGCGGACCAGGTAAGAAAACATCGGCATCGGCAGCGGCAGAACCCAGAGTTCCTCCTGAATGCGCGCAGCATCAGGTGTTTCCGCGGCTTGCGTCGACTCCGCGGAGGCGACGAACACAAGAACCGCCATCACGATGATCCGGTGGATGATATGCATGCGCGCCTTAGCCCTGCATTTTCGTGTTGCGAGCTGACCGCAGAAAATTCGAAAATAGTTGATTCAGATCAACCTAAACCGGCGGGAAGCCGGCGTTTGTTGGCTCGATGTGGTTCAGTATGTATGTGGCGCATGTCGGTGATCCGCCGCGAAGAGAGCCTGCTGGTCGCGCTGCTGCTGGGCTTCGCCGGTGGTTATCTCGATGCCTATACCTGGATCACCCACGGCGTTCTGGCGAATGCGCAAACCGCCAATCTGGTGTTCTTGTGGGTGAACGCGATGGTCGGGAAGTGGAAGGAGGCGTTCCACTTCGTACCATCGCTTTTTGCATTCATGGTCGGTGTTGTGCTCGCCGCGTGGCTGCGCCGTGTTGCCGGTAATCGAGCTGGACCAATCAGCATCCTCGTCGAGATCGCAGTTCTTGTCCTTGTCGGTGTGCTGCACAATCGAGTGCCGGACGTTGCCGGCACGCTGGGCGTCTCTATGGTGGCCGCAATGCAGACGTCGGTTTTCACCAAGGTCGAAGGTGCAAACTACAGTTCGGTGATGATAACGGGAAATCTTCGCCAGGCGATTGACGGCGCATTTACCTTGATGGCCGGGGATTCGCAGGTCGGTCTGTTACGGAAGTCCTGCATCTTCATCGCGGTTTGCGCCACATTCGGTACGGGTGCGGCTGTGGGTGCCTTCCTTACAGAGAGGACGCCAGCGCTCACATTGACCGTTCCTGTCGCCGCGTTGTTGCTTGTTCTTTTGCGTTGCGGCCGAATCCGCACGGCTGAAGCAGGATAGAGAGTTGACCGAGGGAGGCGGGCATGAATTTCCGATCGATCTTCCCGCCGGCGCAGTGGCTTGTCGAATACCGGGCTGCCTGGCTTCGCCACGACACGATCGCGGGCGTTACGCTTGCCGCCTATGCGATCCCGGTATCGCTCGCTTATGCGGCGCTTGCCGGTCTGCCGCCACAGGTCGGCATCTACGGCTACATGCTGGGCGGCGTTGGTTATGCGTTGCTGGGCTCTTCGCGGCAACTCGCCGTCGGCCCGACTTCGGCGATCTCTTTGATGGTCGCTGCCACGGTCGGAGCGCTCGCCGCAGGCGACGCGTTTCGCTATATGCAGATTGCGAGTATCGCGGCCCTGGCCGTTGCGTGCCTCTGCGTGATTGCCTGGGTTTTTCGGCTAAGCATGCTGGTGCGCCTGATCAGCGACAGCATTCTGGTGGGTTTCAAGGCTGGCGCCGGCCTGACCATCATCATGACGCAATTGCCAAGCCTGTTTGGCGTTGCTGGCGGCGGGCGAAATTTCTTTGATCGCGTTGCTACACTTGTTTGGCAACTCGGCGGCATACAGTGGATCGTGCTTGTGATCGGGCTTGTTGCGCTCCTGCTGCTTCAAGGCGAACGTCTATGGCCCGGCAGACCGGTGGGACTTGCGGTCGTGATCCTCTCGGTCATTGTCGCAACCGCGCTCGGCTTGCCGGCGCTCGGCATTCCCGTCACCGGCGAAATTCCCAAGGGCTTGCCGAGCATTGCTGTGCCGACCTTTGGGTTACTGGAGTTCGACGAACTGTTTCCTCTCGCTGCCGGCATTATGTTGCTTGCCTATGTCGAAGGCGTCGCAGCAGCACGCAGTTTCGCGGCGAAACACGGTTACGTCATTGATGTGCGACAGGAGTTTTTGGGGCTGGGCGCGGCAAATATGGCAGTCGCGTTTGGTCACGGCTATCCCGTTGCGGGAGGACTATCCCAATCCGCCGTCAATGATCAGGCCGGCGCGAAGACGCCACTCGCTCTCGTTATCTGTTCGGGCGCGTTGGCCATCTGCCTGCTTTTTCTCACGGATCTACTGACCAATTTACCCAAGGCGGTGCTCGCTGCGATCGTATGCACGGCAGTTTATAGATTGATTGATATAGCTGCCCTCATGCGAATGTGGCGCATCAGCCGGATCGATTTTTATGCGGCAGCGATTGCTCTCGTATCTGTGCTGATGTTAGGAATCCTTCAGGGTATCCTTCTGGCTGCGCTTGCCTCCATTTTCCTGTTACTGGCGCGCGCCTCACAGCCGAACGTAGCAATTCTCGGGCGCCTGCCAGGAACAGGTCGATATGCCGATAGCGCGCGGCACCCTGACGTGGAGTCGATTGCAGGTGTGCTCGCGTTCCGCCCGGAAGCCTCGTTACTCTATATCAATGCGGAAACGGTGATGGAGAACGTGCTGGCAAAGGTTCGGGCGTTGCCGGACACCAAGATTGTTGTCTGCGGCCTCTCATCGTCACCCTTCATGGATCTCGCGGGCGTAAAGATGCTTCACGACCTCCATGGCCAGCTTGTCTCTCACGGCATCGCCTTCCAGATCGTCGGCGCTCGTGGCCAGGTCCGCGATGTCTTGCAAGCCGATGGATTCGCGGAAAAGACCGACAGCGCCAACTGGACCCGAAGGATGGATAATGTGCTTGGCGATCTGAGGCGAGAGTGACCTTGTTGCGCTGCGACGCGGATTGTCGCTCATGAGGTTACGTTGCGTTGACTTGGATCAACAGACGTTTGTCGGAATGGCGCGAGAACGAGCTGAATTCCTAGACTTCTCGGAAGTATGACGTCTCCACAAGTGACCGGATCAAACCGCCCATTATCGTCATGGCAATCGAATAGTTCACGATGATCTTGGCTCAATAGTTCAGTCTGACAACAGAGGAAATGAAAGTCATGCGAAAATTCAGCGTCTATGCAATTGTGGCTACAGTGGTCACTGTGCTTGCTGCGATCACCGGATTCAGTACGCCCTCGCGTGCGGACATGGGTCAGGTTGCCGTGATATTCACCAAGGGCGGCTTCATCGTCGGAATTGGTGGCGGTGAGGGCGTGCTGAGGTATCGCGGAAAACAATATCCATTCACGGTCTCAGGTATGAGCGTCGGTTTTACGATTGGCGCGTCTACCACCAAGCTTGTCGGCCGTGCTATCAATCTGAAGGGGCCGGCTTCGATCGAAGGCTCTTATGCAGTGGTCGGAGCGGGTGGCGCGGTGGCGGCCGGAGCCGGAAGTGTGCAATTGCAGAATGGCAATGGTGTGATCCTGCAGCTTAGCGGCCCCAAAGTTGGCGCCGAAGTATCCGCCGCTGTCGGCGGGGTTACGATACGGCTGAAGTAAGCAAGATTCGAACGGGCCGCGCTGCGCGCGGCTTCGTTTGTTTCAGTACCGATTTTCGACGAATTTCATGCGGCGCAAGCCGGTCTGATCGTTGTAGCGCCCCTTATTGGATCGCTTTGCCAGCTTGATCTTCTTTCGCGCGATCTTCTTGTAAGGGATCGTCTTGAGGATATGCCAGATGATGTTGAGCCGAGCCCGCCGCTTGTCATCGGATCGGACCAGTCGCCATGGCGCATGTTTCGTATCGGTCGCGTTGAACATCATGTCGCGCGCTCGGGAATAGTCATACCAGCGATCGAACGACTCGGTGTCCATCGGGCTTAGCTTCCATTGCCGTAGAGGGTCATCGATGCGCGCCTTGAAGCGTTGTTCCTGCTCCTCCATCCCGACTTCAAGCCATAGCTTGATCAAGATGATGCCAGCATCTACTGCAAATTTCTCAACCAGTGGGCACAATTCCAGGAAGCGCTTGTGTTCGGCCGGGCTGCAGAAGCCCATGACGTATTCGACGCCGGCGCGATTGTACCAGCTGCGGTCGAAGATCACGATCTCTCCGCCTGCTGGGAATTGCTCGATGTAGCGCTGAAGAAACAACTGGGATTTTTGCCGGTCAGACGGGGCTGGCAGGGCACAGACGCGGAAAACCCGCGGACTCACCTTTTCCGTGAGGGCCTTGATGGCGCCGCCCTTGCCAGCGGCATCGCGTCCCTCAAATATGACGATGACCTTCAGATTTTTGGCCTTAACCCATTCCTGCAAATGGCAAAGTTCGACTTGGAGCTTTTCTAGCTCTTTCTCGTAATCCTTGCGCTTTAAGCGCTCCGTTGAGACATCAGCTGACATGTCATAACTCCAAGATCAGCTTGGCGCGAACTACACTCAATCTCCCCAGGAGATTGTAATGGCAATGTCGCCGGGTATACCGCCGGGATAGTCGATGGTCTGGTAACCGATGCGGTAGCCGCGCGGTTGCAAATAGTCGCTCCAGAGCTGGAAGATTTCAGCAGGAATTCCCGTTAAAGTTTTCTCCCACCCCTTTTCTTGCTGATTGATGGCGCGACCCTTGTCGGTACATAGGGAGTTTGGAAAGCGGTAGACCTGGACTTCCGTCAAGCCGTTTCGCACCGCCCGCTGGATGACGGTTGAGGCAAGTTGGACTTTTTCGGCTTCGGTTTTGCCGGACGGTTGACTGAGCCGTTCGATCAGCGCGCGCTTTTCGGCCTCAGCAGCCGCGGTGATGCGGGCATGTTGGTCAGCCGCCTCGGCCTCTTTAAGCGCCGCCTCTTTGCGGATCTGCGTGGCGGTGGGGATGAGATCGTCGATGCTGCGAGACATGATTGAGGGCTCCTGGTGGCTATCGGTTTCAACGCTGCCACAAGGTTAAGTACGGCCGACCGCATTTTATTGATCCAAATCAAGCAGACCACACCGTGGGAGGGCACGATGCAGAGCGCGGCTGTGGAACGTTGGGCGCGCGGAAAGGAGAGTAGATTTGAGCGGACAGATGCACCCGGCAGCTCCTCATCACGTGCCATTCTTCGTTCCCGGCGCTGACGGAGCGGATACCCTCATGGTGGTGATGGGTCTTTTTCTCGTCGCGACCCTGCTGTGGGTGGGCACGCTGTATTGGAAACTGCACAGCCTTCCCGAACGCATGGCGCACAAGTCGCACAAGATGCAGTTCGAGATTGTCGGCGTTCTTGGCCTGATCTCGCTATTCACTCACATGCATATCTTCTGGATAGCGGGGTTACTTCTGGCGATGATCGATCTGCCAGACTTTGGCACGCCGATGCGCAGCATTGCCGAATCTGTCGAGCGTATCGCGAACGCCACGGCTGGTGCGCCTTTCGCTGAACCCGAGGTCGAGCCCGTGCTCCGCGGCAAAGCCGGTGATCAGCCTTCCTTGACGGAAGAAAAGGTGCGCGACCATGCTTGAACTCATGATCTGTTCACTGGTGACAATCCTGCCCGATTACCTCTATCGCCGCTACCGACAGGGGAAGCGGTTCGGCAAGGAAATCACGTTCTTCTCCGTCTGGTACGAACTGAGGTGGGGGATCACCGGTTGCCTAATGCTGACGATCGGGCTGATCACGATGATTTTCTATTTTCACCCTTCGACAACGTCGGCGGCCATCTATTTCCGGACGGTACCAATCCTTCCTGAAGCCTCCGGTCGTGTCGCTGAGGTAAATGTCGACTTTACTGCTGAAGTCAGGAAAGGCGACGTT
This sequence comes from Tardiphaga sp. 709, assembly GCF_032401055.1. NCBI lineage: Bacteria > Pseudomonadati > Pseudomonadota > Alphaproteobacteria > Hyphomicrobiales > Nitrobacteraceae > Tardiphaga > Tardiphaga sp. 709. The sequence goes on from NZ_CP135529.1 coordinate 4,103,114, forward strand.
CTGTTTAGATTGGACAGTTCGAAGCAGGACGCAGCTCTGGAGACCGCCAAGCGAAAGATTGTCGAAGTGGAGGCATCACTCATTTCGGCGCGAACCGACGTTGCCAAGGCGGATGCTCAGATCGGGGAAGCGAAAGCAGCCCACCAGCAAGCTAAGGACGAGCTCGACGTCAAGACCGAGCTGCAACGTCGAAATCCGGGCATTGTGCCGCAGCGCGATATTGAAAAGCTGCAGGTCCTCGTGGATCAGCGGCAGGCTGGTATCGATGCAGCGACGGCGGCGAGGGAGTCTTCCCAGTTACGTGTTTCCACACTTCTGCCGGCCGAGAGGGCGAGCGCCGAGGCGGCGCAAGCGCAAGCACAGGTGGATGTCGATAAAACCTACGTGCGCGCGGGCGTCGATGGTCGCGTTGAACAATTTCTTCTTCGCGTCGGTGATGTTGTCAACCCGCTTATGCGACCGGCGGGAGTCCTGATTCCTGAAGGCGCGGGTCGGCGCAGCATACAAGCCGGATTTGGCCAGATCGAGGCCCAGGTCATGAGGACTGGTATGATCGCGGAAGCGACATGTATTTCAAAACCTTGGACCGTCATTCCGTTGGTCGTCACAGGCGTGCAGGATTTCATCGCTGCCGGCCAGTTCCGGGGAGGCGAGCTTTTGATCGATCCGCAGAACTTGCAAAGGCCCGGCTCGATTCTCGTCTTCCTGGAGCCACTCTACAAAGGTGGTCTTGAGGGAGTTACTCCGGGTAGTGCCTGCGTCGTCAATGCCTACACCAGTAACCATGACGAAATTGCCGACCCAAAGACCGGCGCGCTGAAGGGTTTTGCGCTGCATGCAGTCGATGCAACCGGACTGGTGCATGCGTTGCTGCTTCGGATCCAGGCGTTGTTGTTGCCAATCAAGACGCTTGTTCTGAGCGGTCACTGAGGGGAGATCAAATGATTGCGCTTCAAAAAATGATCGTTGTTGCGACGGTTTTGTTTTCCGCAACGTTGCTTTCGTTGCCAAGTGCAAGGGCCATCGAGCTTGCTGGAGCTTGGGCGACAAGCGTGGATCAGTGCAACAAGGTGTTCACCCGTAAAGGGCGCGAGAAAAAGATAGGGTTTACAAATTTTTCCGGAGTGTATGGCGGCGGATTCATCGCCGAAGCAGATCGACTTCGGGGCAAGCACGAGATCTGCAAGATCAGATCAAAGAAGGAAAGCGATAAGACCATCAACCTGGTCGCTGCTTGTGCCTCCAGCATCATGCTCTCTCACGTCCAATTCATCCTGAACGTGATTGATGAAAACACGGTCTCTCGTGAGTTTCCGGGAATGGTGGATATGAAGGTGGAATACCACCGTTGTCAGATCTAGCGGAGTTAGCGCCTGTTCGATGAGCTTAAGGCGGGCCGGACCTAGATCAATAAATTCAGTGCCGAAGGATGGATTGGATCAGTGGAGAAATACCATGAACAAGGGAAGACAAGCCAATAGTAATGCAAAGCACGTTGCCGGTATCACACTGGTCGCCGCCTTTATCGCATTCATGATGCAGCCGGCGAGAGCGGACGACCCGGCGAAATTGCTTAAGGCGATGTCGGACTACACAGCGGCCCAAAAGTCGATCTCCGCGACATTCGATAGTGATGTCGAGGTCGTGACGCCGGAGCTGGAGAAGATCCAGTTTACCAGCTCTGGAAAGATTCAGCTCTCGCGACCGGACAAGCTTCGCATCAGTCGAACGGGCGGCTATACCGACGTTGACTTCATCTACGACGGGAAGACGGCGTCGATCTATGGAAACAATGCCAAGGCATATGTGCAGGCCGATCTTGTAGGCACGGTCGACCAGCTCGTTGATCTGATTCAGGCAAAGTCAGGCGTGGCGATGCCGGGCACGGACTTGTTGCTGACAAACGCTTATGACGAGTTGATGTCCAATGTCGTCCTGGCGCAACATATCGGGCAAGGCATGATCGATGGCGTCGAATGCGAGCATCTGGCGTTCCGTGGCGTGGATACTGATTGGCAAATATGGATAGAGAGTGGAGCGCGGCCTCTGCCTCGAAAATACGTGATCACGAGCAAGGCGGTGACTGGAGCGCCGCAATACACGCTCCGGATCAGGGATTGGAAGACCGACGCCGTCGCTGACGCCGATGCTTTCGTCTTCAAGCCGCCTGCCGGCGTGACCAAAGTCGATTTGAATTCCGGCGCTATGGCGGAATTCGATGAGATTCCCCCAGGAACACCATCGGGAGCAAGGAAATGAGACTTGTGCGAAGAGCGATCATGGTGGCAGCCGTACTTATGTCCTCTGCAGCGGGACTGTCGTGGAGCGGAGAAGCCGTCATAGAGCACGGATTATTCTCGGTAGCTGAAGCGAGAGTGGGGCGACCACTAACGCCAATGAGCTATGCGGGGGTCGCGCGCCGGACCACGCGCCGGGCCGTCGCAGTGGGGGCTGCGGCCGGAGCGGCGGGCGCTTACTATGGGTCATCATGCAGGCAAGTCGTGGACGCCTACGGGCGGGTTGCGACGGTTTGCTAGACAGGCGCTGCCGAAGCCAGCTGTTGCAGAAATGTGCACACGCTGACACTGTGCGATCGTAGTCGTTCGCGGGTCTCAGACGGTTGGTGAAGAGGGATGAGACGACGGATCTCTGTTGCTGTCGTAGATCTATCACGCCTTGCCGCGCGTCTCTGTGTCTGCATTCTGGTCTGGATGTCCGCCCCAACCGGATCTGCTGGCGCCGCCGAGCGCAGCGAAGTAAAACGCGTGCTGCTGCTGCATTCGTTTGGTCGGGAATTTCGTCCCTGGAGTGAATACGCCGCGAGTATCAAGGCCGAGCTTCAGCAGCAATCGCCATGGCCGCTGGACATCCAGGAACACGGGTTATTAACGGCGAGGTTCAACAGTCCAGGCCCGGAAGCTCCATTCGTCGATTATTTGAACTCGCTTTACCAGAGCCATCCCGCCGATATCGTGTTGAGCATCGGGGCGCCCGCGGCAAGGTTCGTTCAGAAGTATCGCGAGCGTCTCTTTCCCGAGACTCCGATGGTTCTGACTGTGGTGGAGCAGCGGCTTGTGAACCGCGTGAACGTCACGGACAATGACACCGTCATTTCGGTTCGGAATGATTTTCTGGCCGCTTTCAGAAACATCCTTCAGGTCTTGCCGGAGACGCAGACCATCGCCGTTGTGATAGGCGCCTCTGCTTTGGAGAAATTCTGGCTCGAAGAGCTGAAGCGGGAATTGAAGCCCTTGGAAGATCGGGTCAACTTTGTCTACTACGCCGATCTTTCGTTCGCGGAAATCCTCAAAAGAGCGTCTGTGCTTCCGCCGCATACCGTCCTGTTCTGGGGCCTCATGTCAGTCGACAGTGCTGGCGTTGTTCACGAAGGTGACCTGGCCTTGCGTAGCCTTCATGCCGTGGCCAATGCGCCGATCTTTTCCTACCAAGAGCCATTTTTTAATGGAGAAACCGTTGGTGGTCCGATGCATTCGATCGCCGAGACCAGCAAGAAGACCGTCAATGCTGCGATCCGAATTCTTGGTGGTGAGAAGCCCGGGGACATCAAGTTCGAACCGATTGAATTTGCCGCACCAAAATACGACTGGCGGAAAATGCAGCGCTGGGGCATCAGCGAGAGCAATCTACCGCCGGGCAGTACGATCCTGTTCCGCGAGCCCGATATTTGGGTCCAGTATCGCTGGCAGATTTTGCTCACCGCATCCGTGATCTTGGTCCAGGCGGGGTTGATCAGCGCTTTGTTGCAGCAACGTCGTCGGCGGCGTCTTGCCGAGGTCGAAGTGCGGCAGCGACTGGCGGAACTTGCGCACGTCAACCGGTATTCGGCCGCCGGAGAGTTCACGACCTCTATTGCGCATGAGCTGAACCAGCCACTCGGCTCTATTCTCACCAACACGGAGACGGCGGAGTTTCTGCTCAAGGAAACCTCGCCCAATCTTGCCGAGGTCAGGGAAATTCTGGCCGACATCAGGCGTGACGATCAGCGGGCCAGCGAGGTGATCCGACGGCTTCGCAGCGTATTGAAGAAAACGCCGTTCGAGATCAGGGACATTGATCTGAACGACACGGTGCGGGAGGCGATCGGGTTTGTGGCGGCGTTGGCCGATCGACGCGGCGTCGTACTGAAATTCGCTGCCGCCTCGGGAGAGTTGCGCATCAAGGGCGATCCCGTTCAGCTACAACAAGTCATTCTCAACCTGATCATCAATGGAATGGATGCAGTCTCGGAGGCGGACGCGCGAGTTGGTGAAGTCAGCGTATCGACGGCTCGACTGGATCAGCACGCCGAAATCAGGATCGGCGATACTGGTCCTGGAATTGTAAATGGCGATATGCAGAAAGTTTTCGATCCTTTCTTCAGCACCAAACCGCAAGGTTTGGGAATGGGGCTCGCCATCGCTCGCACCATTGTCGAGGCGCACAACGGACGGATCTCCGCAGTGAATCAAGAATCGGGCGGCGCGCTTTTTATCATCACGATCCCAATTGCTCGCGGGCGGCTCACGCCACTATAAAGCCCGAAATTCCCGCATCGCAGCACTGCGCAACGCTACCTTTCCTTGATCTTGATCAAAGGACCCACCTCGCTTCGACCGATGCTTTCCGGAGTGAAGCCCGGAGGAGGGTGAGATGTTCTGCTGGCGCAAGATCCTGATCACGCTTGCATTGATGATGACTATCCCTGTTGCTGTCTCGGCTCAAACGGCTGACAAGGCGCCGGCTTCAGGCGCTCCCGTGAGCCAATCTGCGCCCAGCGTAGAGCTGCTGAAGCCTGAGCAACTCGAAGCTTTGGTCGCACCCATTGCACTTTATCCCGATGAACTGCTCGCGAATGTACTGGCAGCATCGACCTACCCGCTGGAGGTGGTGCAGGCAGATCGTTGGGCGAAGGAACGCAAGTCGCTTAAGGGGGACGCGCTGAAGGAAGCGGTCGATAAGCAGGCGTGGGACGACAGCGTCAAGGCTCTGGTCAGCACTCCGGACGTCCTGGCGATGATGAGCGACAAGGTCGACTGGACAAAGAGCCTTGGCGATGCGTTGCTCGCTCAACAGCCGGATATCATGGATGCGATCCAGCGGCTGCGGGCGAAAGCCTACGACAACAAAAAGCTCGTCACCACCAAGCAGCAAAAGGTGAGCGTCAAGACCCAGGAGAGCAAGCAGGTGGTCGTGATCGAACAGGCGGATCCTGCCGCGGTCTACGTGCCGTATTACGATCCGGCAACGGTGTACGGGTCTTGGCCTTATGCAGACTATCCACCGTATTACTTCGGGTACCCGTCCTATATCGGTGCGGGGGTTGTCGCGGCGGGTGTCGCCTTCGGCACCGCATGGGCGATCGGTCGTTGGGGCAATTATTGGGGCGGTGGCGTCAACTGGGGTAACCGCAACGTTTACGTCAACCATCGCACGACCAACATTGGAAACGGTTGGCAGCACAATCCGGCGCATCGCCAGGGCGTGCGCTATAACAACGCCAATGTTCAGCAGCGCTTCAGCAACAACAATCTGAAGGCCGGCGCCTCCAACCGGATGGACTTCCGTGGTCGCGACGGGCAGCAGGTGCTGCGTCCGAACCAGGGCGCTGGCGATCGCGCGGGAGATCGAGGCGGCGCTGGCGCCGGCACGCGAGATCGGCCGGGAGGTGGAGATCGCGCCGGCGTTGCGGACCGAGCCAAAGGCGGCGCCGATCGCGCGAAGGCTGGCAATCGCGCCAAAGGTGGCGGTGATCGTGCGAAGGCGGCTAACCGTAGCGGAGCCGGGCGTAGCGCCGGCGGAGGAAATCGTGGCGGTGCAATGAATGTGTCGTCCGGCCGCGCAGCGGCGGCTGCGTCCGCGCGCGGGCGGGCGAGCATGGCGAGTATGCCGCGTGGCGGCGGCGGGGCAAGCTTCGCTGGCGCGCGCGGAGGCGGTGGCTTTCATGGCGGTGGCGGAGGTGGTTTTCGTGGTGGCGGCGGCGGTTTCCGAGGTGGCGGAGGCGGTGGGCGGCGGTCTGACATCGCCCTGAAGCATGACGTTGTCCTGCTCGGCCATCTCGCCAACGGACTCGGATATTATCGCTTTAGTTATCTTGGCGGCCAGAAGGCCTATGTCGGCGTGATCGCGCAGGAAGTCGAAAACGTGGTGCCAGATGCCGTGAGGCGGGGCAGCGATGGCTACCTGCGGGTGAACTATGAGACGCTCGGGCTGACGTTCCGCACCTACCGTGATTGGCTTGCAAACGGCGCAAAAATCCCTTCGGAGGTGTCGCCATGACCGTTTGGACGTCAATCCATCGCGCTGCATCGACAACTGCGGTGGCTGTCGTGGCGCTGGCTCTCATGACTTTGGTGTCCGGGGCGCAGCAATCCTTTCCAACACCGGAGGCTGCTGCGGCGGCGCTCGCCGTCGCGGTCAAGAGCGGCGCGAGCGATATTCTAAAGGTCCTCGGCAAGGCGGCCGATGACATCGTCTCGTCGGGTGACGAGGTGGCCGACGCTGACACGCGTCTGCGCTTCACGTCCATGTATGACGCCAAGCATGCGATCAAGACGGAGGGCAACAAGAGAGCGACCTTGATGCTCGGCACGGACGACTTTCCGTTCCCGATCCCGCTCATCAACACCAAGACGGGTTGGGAGTTCGATGCCGAAGAGGGCCGCATTGAGGTCCTGTATCGTCGGATCGGCCGTAACGAGCTCGATGCGATCCAGACCAGTCTCGCCTATGTCGACGCCCAGAACGAATATGCCGACAAGGACCGCGGCGAGGGCGCCGGCGTTTATGCGCAGCGGATTGTATCGACGCCGGGCAAGAAAGACGGGCTGTTCTGGCGTGATGATGGCGATCCGAGCCCGTTGGGTGCATTGGTCGCAGAAGCCTCAACCGAGGGCTACCAGGTCGATGAAAAGCCGCAGCCATATCACGGCTACTATTTCCGCATCCTGAAAGGACAAGGGTCCAACGCCCCCGGCGGTGCGCTCATCTATTTGGTGAAAGGCAAGATGATTGGCGGCCATGGATTAATCGCTTGGCCTGCCGAATACGGGAATTCCGGCGTCAAGACGTTCATGGTCAATCATGCCGGGACCGTTTACGAAAAGGATCTCGGACCGCAGACAGACCGGATCGTGAGGCGCATGTCCCTGTTCGATCCCGACCAGACGTGGAAGAAAGTCAATGCAGAAAAGCCCTGAGCACGGGATATCTGCGTTGCTTCTGCTCGTGATGCACCTGACGGCGGTTGCACTGCTCACATTGGCTGTTCCGGTGACGCCGTCCCGGGCTCAGGCGCCCGGCTATGTTCAGGTAAAGCTGTTGAAAGCGGGACTCGTCCTGGGCGCCGGCGGCGGTAGCGGCGTCGTGACATATCGCGGTCGCGACTATCCGTTCAGGGTGTCCGGCCTAAGCCTCGGATTTACAGCAGGAGCGTCCTTCATCCGGCTCAAGGGATGGGCCTGGGGGATAAGACAGATCAGCGACTTCGCCGGTACCTATAGCTCCGTTGGAAGCGGCGGCGCCCTCATCGGCGGGATCGGCGGTGTTCAGCTCACAAACGGGAAGGGTGTGAGGATTGCTTTGAGCGGACCCCGAGCGGGAGTGGAGCTTGCCGGCAACCTCGGCCAGATCACAATTACCCTGAAGGAGTGAGACGCGGATGGGTTGCGGTGATGCTCCCTGTCATTGCGCAGGAAGCGCTCAGGTCGGGGCGAAGTACTGGAAATTGCCGGGAGCGCACTGCACGACGATCTGGAGTTTCCCATGAACACGGTTGCAGCGCAGGCGATGCCAGATCAGTCTTCCGCCGTTTGCGGTAGTGCGACGTTCTCCCGACAGCGTCTTTGCGTGCGAGTGTTCCTGATAGTCATTACGTCCGCTGTCTCCCCGACTGCCGTCACTGCTCAGCCACTCACTTCGTTTCGATATGAAACGCAAGCGCAAGCGCATTGTCCTGATGATGCTGTTGTTTGGCTCGATTTCCGCAAGGAGTTCTACTACCTCAAGCGACAGAAGAAGTATGGGCGAGGCGCGACGGGAAGTTTCGTTTGTCGGAAAGAAGCGAGCGATAGCGGCTTTCGGCATTCGCTACTCGGGGTGAGATGAGGCGGGCTCTCCGTCTGTTAAGCTGGCGACAGCGCAAGAATCAAAGTCTACTGCTGTTCGCGATTCAAACGCGTACGTCGAGCGCTCACTGTTCTCGTCCATACCTCATGAAATTTCTTAGCTGCGGTCTTGTCGACATGCGGGCCGATCAATGTTGTCATGGCGAAAGTAACATCGTCGTAGTCTATCTCGCAGGTTTCGGCGCGCTGTTTGGGCAGGAGATCCTTTTCGACGATATCGGAAAACAGCTTCTTGTCTGCGCCGTAAGCGATGCATAAGACATTGAATGCTCGCTGGGCAGGCAGCGAATGTTCATCAGAGAATTTATCACGGGCAGATTCGGTCTCCAGGGGCGGAATGTCGGTTGCGCGATGGTAGGCCGCGCCGAGGATCATTCTGCGGGCCTCGTCTTTTCTCAGTCGAAGCATGATATATGCGGAGAACTGATCGGCTGCGTCTTCCTCCCGGCCAAGCACCGGGATTTGCAGCATGTCGAAAACCGCGTGTCCGGTTTCGTGCAGGAATACATCGAGCGCCGGACCCAGGATAGTATCGGCCTTGGAGACACCGGTAGGGAGATCTCGCGTCGTCGCACTCTTCAGAATCTCCGCCAGAAGTTCGTAGCACAGTGTCACGAATTTATTTTCGTACCATGCATCGGCTACGCCGTCACAACTCGCGACCTTGAGTGTGAGCGGATGGGGGAGGCGGAGTGGGCTTAGCAATTGCTGGAGGTGCTCCAGAGCTTGGCCCTGTTTCATTTGATCGTAGATCGCCTGGTGTGACGGATCGTTTGGCTGAGCATATTCGTATTTGATCTGGTTGGGCCTGGATCGGGGCGCCGCATCCACATTGCTGGTGGTCGCCGCAGCTGCGATTAACATCGCAGCCGCAATTGTGGTGCTTGCAGCGGGTTGGCGGTTGTCGATCTGGGGTGACATTCTGATCAACCAATCCAGGCGATGAAATTGAATCTGCTATTTCCGATCTCGATAGGATGCGCCGAACGCCGCACGGTAAATCGCCCAATAGACGATGCCGACAAAGCCGGCGCCTCCCACGATGTTGCCGAGCGTCACCGGTACGAGGTTGTGGATGATACCAGCCATGGTGATCGACGATACATCGACATTCGCCGGAGCGTGGCTGGTCTGGGTCATCAGCCACGCCAATGGCAGGAAATACATGTTTGCGACACAGTGCTCGAAGCCGGCCGCGATGAACGCGGAGACCGGCAACACAACGGCAACCATCTTGTCGGTGACCGATCTGCCCGCATAGGCAAGCCAGACGGCGGCGCATACGAGGACATTGCACAAAACGCCCTTGAAGAACAGCGTCACGAGATCGGGACGGATTTTGCCAACTGCTGTATTCAACACCGATAGACCGATGCGGCCATCATTCATCTCGAGATGATGGGAGAAGAAGACCAGAACAATGAGGCCGAGCGCTCCAAAGAGATTTCCGAACCAGACGATGGTCCAGTTGCGCAGCATCGTTCGCGTGGACACCTTTCCACTGGCCCAGGCCATGACGATCAGGTTGTTGCCGGTAAACAGCTCGGCTCCTCCCACAAGGACGAGGGCCAGCCCCAGAGAGAAGACGAGTCCACCGACGACGCGTATGGTCGCGAAGCTGAGCGACGCATCGCTGGCGACGATCGTAAAGTAGAGCGCACCGAATCCGATCCCGGCGCCTGCCACGATTGCCAGCATGAAAGACGCCAGAAGCGGCAGGTTGGCCTTTTTTACGCCGACCTTTTCGACAGCTTCCTTGATCTCGGCCGGACTGTAAGCCTGCAGATTGAAAATCGGTGGCTGCGGCATGGACGCACCCTTAGCCGTTCCAATGCCTTGCTCTTGATGTCTCTTTGCGGGGCTATCCACCGGCGCCACTCGTCGCCAGAAGTCCGACGATCTGTGCCGCGATCACCTTCACGAGTGTCATGGACGGGAAGATCATCGCGTAGCCGATGTCCGGACGCTCGGTCGGTGCCATCTTCGTCGAATAGACCAGAATGGCGGGATTTCCGGTTGCGCCGGATGCCACGCCGACCAGGTCGTCGTAGGGAATCTTCATCACGTAGTGACCAACGAGCAGGACGATGAAGACCGTCGTCAGAAGCACGGCGACGCCGATAAACAGCATCGTGAACCCTGATTCGGACACCGTACGGACAAAAGGCTGTCCGGCATTCACGCCAACGGTGGCAAGAAATATGGCCAGGCCAAAGTTTCGAAGAACAATGTTAGCCGGCAACGGCATGGTCCAAAGCATGGGTCCGGTGCGACGGAGCTTGCCGAGAATGAGCGCAACGATCAGAGGTCCCCCGCCGATGCCGAGCGTCACAACACCCACGCCTGGGATCGGAATGGGGATTAAACCGAGAAGGACGCCCATGACCATGCCGAGACCGAGCGAAACATAACTGAACTCTGCAGCCGCCTTGACGCTATCGCCGAAGTGCTTTCGAATCTCTTCCTTTTTTTCGGGCGGCGTCAGGACGCCGATACGGTCGCCGAATTCCAGCATGAGGTCGGGAGAGGGGACGAGGTCGGCATCGTAGCGCCGGACGTGCAGGATCTGCGCTGGGACGCCCGGCGGCATCGGCAGCTTCGAAAGCGGTACGCCGACAATGTTGCCCTTGCCTACGAACACGCGGATGTAATCCAGGTCGGCGCGGTCGCTCGCGAGCCGGCCCGGTTCGAGTCGGCCGATACGTTCAGCCGCCAATGCGATTTCCTCTTGCCGGTCAGCCACGACGAGTATGGCGTCTCCCGCATTCAGGACGGTACCGTCTGTCGGCACGACGTTACGGCCGTTCTGTCGGATCATGGTAATCTGCAGCTCGGCGAGCGATTCAGCAGCAAGGTCCTTGAGCTTCGCACCGGCAAAGTTCTCTCCGATCGTGATCTCGCCCATGTGGAAATTCTTGGTCTTGGCCGGGAACTTGGGCTTCACGAGCTGGGTCATGAAGTAAATGCAGAGAATCGGGCCGATGACCCCGAACGGATATGCGATCGAATAACCGATTGAGGGATCCTTGTTCTTCATGACGTCGAGCGCTGCCTGAAGCGTCGCGGTGCTCGTCATCGATCCCGCATAGAGGCCAAGCGTGTGTCCGATCTTGATGCCGAAGATGTGCCCCAGCACTAGCGCAACTGCGAGCCCTGCCAGGCAGGCGACCAGGGCCAGCAGATTGTACTTCTGCCCCACGCCAAACATGCCTTCGAAGAACTGGCGGCCGTAAAGGATGCCGATGCCGTACAGAAACATGATGAGGCCGGTGAGGCCGATGGGGCCGATGATCTGGGCCTTGGGTGCGAACGCGCCGATCGCAAGACCGACGAACAGGACCGCGCCGACCCCGAGCGAAAAGCCGAAGATGCTGATCTGCCCGACGAGGTAGCCCAGTCCAATCGCGAGAAATGCCGTCAAGATCGGCTGGCTTCCGATGATATCGCGCGCAAGATCCAACATACTTCAGAACTCCTCGAATCCGTCGAATAGTCGGTTGATCAGCGTGCCTGACACCCCGCGGCCCGGAACTGTCCGAGCACCCGGTTCACCAGCTCCCGGCTGGGTGGCTGCGTATCAGCAAGCTTGTATTCAAGACCCATCGCCTTCCACTTGAACTCGCCCATCTGGTGGAAAGGCTGCACTTCCACCCACTCGACGTTCTTCATCGGTGCGACAAATTTTGCGATTCCGTCGACATTAGGCGGATCGTCAGTCTCGCCCGGGACAAGCGTGAACCGAACCCAGACCGGCTTCGACATCGAAGCGAGGCGCTCGGCGAAACGAAGCGTTGGCGTGATGTCGCGGCCAGTGACGCGGCGATAGATCTCGGGATCTGAACTCTTGATGTCGAGAAGAACGAGGTCGATCTCCGACAGATAGGCGTCGTCCACGCGATCACCCAGAAATCCTGAGGTCTGAATCGCGGTGTGCAGACCCATCTTCCTGGCGCCCGCGAATATTCGCTGGGTGAATGCACGCTGCACCATTGCCTCGCCCCCCGAAATGGTTAGCCCGCCACCGAGGGCCCGAAGAGAGGGCGCGAAATCGGCGAGACGGCGGAGCACCTGATCGGCCGAGACGTAGGTGCCGTCCTTGAGGTGCCAGGTATCCGGATTATGACAATAGGTGCACCGCAGAAGGCACCCCGAGACGAACAGCACGACGCGCAAGCCGGGACCGTCATAACGGGAGGACGTCTCATAGGAATGGCAATATCCGAACGCGCCTTCCTGGTCCTTAATCTGGTCGTCGTCGGGCGCGTCGGGCGAAAGTCCGACCCGGAGGTCATGACGACTTCCGGGCTCCAGTGTCTGCACCGTCGACATGGTGCACCTCTCTCAGATCTGGCCGTGGAAGGTACGGCTGATCACATCACGCTGCTGCTCCGGCGTCAGCCGGACGAAATTCACGGCGTAACCCGAAACCCGGATCGTGAGTTGCGGATACTTGTCCGGGTTCTTCATCGCGTCCTCAAGCGTCTCCCTGTCGATCACGTTCAGGTTCATGTGGAAACCGCCGCGATCGAAATAGACATCGAAGGCCTTGACCGCTTCATCCACGAGTTGATCATCCGACAGATGAGCCTTCTGGGGAGCGACCGAAACCGTGTAGCTGATGCCGTCCTGCGCATCCTTGTAGGGAAGTTTTGCGACCGAGAGGCAGGAGGCGAGCCAGCCATGGCTATCGCGTCCGTGCATTGGATTGGCTCCAGGCCCGAACGGCTCTCCCTTTCGCCGCCCGTCAGGGGTGTTTCCCGTGGCCTTGCCGTAGACGACGTTGGAGGTGATCGTGAGCACGCTCTGGGTATGCGTTGCGTTCCGGTAGGTCGGATGCTTGCGGATCTTCTCCATAAAGCTGGTCACGAGGGCTGATGCGATTTGATCGACCCGGTCGTCGTTATTGCCAAACTGTGGCGTCGACTTGTTGCCCTCGTTCTGGAAATCGACGATAAGTCCTGTTGCGTCCCGCGTAACGCGGATCTTTCCGTATTTGATAGCGCTGAGGCTATCGGCAACCACCGAAAGACCTGCGATCCCGAACGCCATCGTGCGCAGGATATCGCGGTCATGGAGCGCCATCTCCAGACGCTCATAGAAATACTTGTCGTGCATGTAGTGGATGCAATTCATCGCATGGACATAGATCTTGGCGAGCCACTCCATCGTGGTATCGAACTTGGCCATGACGTCGTCGAAATCGAGGAATTCACCCGCAACCGGCTGAGAGAGAGGGGCAACCTGCTCGCCAGATACTTCGTCCCGGCCGCCGTTGATGGCGTAAAGCAGCGCCTTCGCCAGGTTGACGCGCGCGCCGAAGAACTGCATCTGCTTTCCAAGGCGCATCGCCGAAACACAACAGGCAATCCCGTAGTCATCTCCCCAGAAGGGCCGCATCAGATCGTCATTTTCGTACTGAAGCGAGGATGTGTCCTTGCTCACCTTCACGCAATATCGCTTGAAGGGCTTCGGCATTTTGGTCGACCAAAGCACTGTGATGTTTGGTTCGGGCGCCGGGCCGAGATTGTAAAGCGTATGCAGCATCCGATAGCTGCTTCGGGTCACCAGTGCCCGGCCATCCAGATCCATTCCGCCAACACATTCGGTCGCCCAATAGGGGTCGCCGCTGAACAGTGCATCGTAATCAGGAGTGCGGAGGAAGCGCACGATGCGGAGTTTTTGGACAAGCTGGTCCCAAAGCTCTTGCGCGTGGGCTTCGTCCAGAATGCCGGCTTTCAGGTCCCGTTCGATATAAATATCAAGGAAGCTCGATATACGGCCAATCGACATCGCGGCGCCGTTGGCTTCCTTGATGGCACCCAGATAGGCAAAATAAGTCCACTGAAATGCTTCCTGGGCGGTTGCTGCGGGCTTGGATATATCGTGACCATAGAGCTTCGCCATGGATGCAAGATCGGTCAACGCGCGCATCTGCTCCGACAGTTCTTCACGCATCCGGATAATTTCATCGGTGGGCCACATATCGTTGATCTGCGCGCGCTCGGCCCGCTTCGCCTCAAGGAGGCGGTCGGTTCCGTACAGGGCCACTCGGCGATAGTCACCGATAATGCGGCCACGCCCGTAAGAGTCGGGCAGGCCGGTGACGATCCCCGATCGGCGGCAGTTCATGATCTCGGGTGTGTAGACGTCGAACACGCCGTCATTGTGCGATTTGCGATATTTCGTGAATGCTTCGTGCACGCGCGCGTCAGGTCTAAAGCCCGCAGCTTCCAAGCCGTTCTCGACCATCCTGAGGCCGCCGAACGGAAAGATCGCGCGCTTGAAGGGTTGATCTGTCTGCAGGCCGACGACAACTTCGTTGTCCTTGTCGATATAACCCGCACTATGTGCAAGCATGGTTGAAGGGGAGGCGGCATCGACCGCAAGCACGCCCTTCTTTCTCTCATCCGCGAAGTAGGGCTGCAACTTCGCCCAGACGGCCTTTGTGCGCTGTGAGGGTCCTGCGAGGAAGTCCTCGTTGCCGGTATAAGGCGTGACGTTCCGGGCAATGAAATCGCGGACGTTGATCGAGGTTTGCCAGTCTCCTGACCGAAACCCCTTCCAGCAATCCCCGGTGTCGGCTTCCTTTCTGAGAGCGGCACTTGCTTTCATGATACGTCTCCGTCCGATGCATTCTCGATTGGTGGTGGGCCCGATGGAGCCAATCCATACGAGCAACGGTGACGTATGTTGGTCTAGTCAAGGTGATGATGTTTGATCTGGATCAAGCTGATGCAGACTTCGCTGCATCGGCACACGTCGTGCCAGTCAACGCTGATCCCGATCCGATCTATCGTTTTTCTGACAACGCCCTTTGTTTGCCGCGCGCGGAGGCGGGACCTGTGATGCGGGCGGCGTTATTCTCGGGACGCGCGTTCGACCAACCCGTCATTCTCGCTTCGCAGCGAACATTGTGCGCTGCGTGTGCAGCCTAACGGGCGTCGCAGGTAAAGATTACCATCCGTAATAACTGCGCCTGTAACGTGGATAATAGCCACCGTACCCGTAGGGCGCGCAGTAGTCAGAAGCATAGCCACCATATGCGTAGCTGCTGGCATAGGGGTATCCACCGCCGTAATATGGATATGCGTTGCCGTAATAGGCTGACCGCGCGATTGCGCCGCCGACGGCTGCGCCGGCAGCAGCGGCACCCCAACCCCGGTATCCTCGATAACCCCAGCCGCGATAGCCGCCCCAACCTCGGTACCCCCCGCCACCGTACCAGCGGCCATAGCGCACCTGTAGCACGGAGGTGTCCAGCCCGGTCTTCATCGCAGTAACATTGGTTGGCAGTGGTGCGGCTTCGGCAGTTGAGGCAGCGATACCGATGATGGTAGTGGCAGATGCGGCAACGATCGTTGCCTTGATGAAGTTCATGACGTTTTCCTCATGGTTGAGACGGAACGAATCGAGCGGAGCGATGCTGCATCTTTCGTTGCAAGGCAGCTCAAGGGCATAGCGATGCAATGGTTCCTGCGCTCAAGAGCAGGACCTTGACCTAGATCAACGTAGCCACTTCTGACCGGTCACTATTGGGCTGAGGAGGCGCGAGCGGGTAGACTTCAACTGGATCGTTGTAGTTGCTATCTCGCCAGCGCAGATCTGTACGGATCTCTCGGTCGCGAGCCAATTGGCGGTTGGCTGGCGTGTACTGCCGTTCGAATGTAACGGTCGTTACAACGACTGTTTGCGCTGCGTGCCGACCATTGCGCGTCCGTCTAGCCCGACGGACTTGTCGGATGGCATAGACCATTCGCAGCTGTGTGAACTGAGAAAGGGTTCAAGATGGCTGAAACAGGTAAGCTCTCCGTAGAAAAAGCCTTGAAGAAATTGCGTGAAAGCGACGCGAAAGCGGACAGCATATCGCGCGACGAGAAGATCGATGCGCTGAACGAAGAAATAAAACGCATGAGAGCTCAGCGTCTGCGACTGGATAGGAATCCCCCCAAGCGCGACTAGGAGCCTCAGATAAGGCGTCCAGAATCTTCAGCGCGGGAGTTTCGCAATGGTTTCGAGCGACGCGAGTTTGACGGACGCCTATCTGCGAACACCTCGGGCCGCGGCTCTTGCCGGCATAGTTTTCTCCATTCTCCTGTTCGCTGTTTTCGGCCTCATGCGGCTCTCGGTCCCTCCCGATCCCTTTGAACGGGGGGCTTGGCTCGCGGGGGATACGAAGTATGTCACGCTTGCCATGCATCTCGTGCCGTTCGCCGGGGTCGCCTTTCTCTGGTTCGTGGGAGTGCTTCGCGATCGACTTGGGGCGCGGGAGGATCGGTTTTTTGCGACGGTGTTCTTGGGAAGTGGCTTTCTGATGCTGGCCATGCTCTTCGCCGCCGCCGCCGTCGTTGGCGCGATCATTGTTGCGTTTCATGCGGCGCCCGAATTGCTGATCCACTCCGGCACTTTTCACTTCGGCCGCGGCTTGGCCTACGGAATGGTCAACATCTACCTGGCGAAGACGGCGGCCGTCTTCATGATCACGACATCGACGATTGCCGTCTATACCCGGTTGACGCCCCGTTGGCTTGCATTCGGCGGATATGTCATCGCGGCCGTCCTTCTATTCGGGAGCGGCTATTTCGATGGGAGTTTACTTGCATTTCCGCTGTGGGTCTTGGTAGTCAGCGCATCCATCCTACGGGAGGGGTAGGTTGTTTCGACGTCGGCTTGCCGTGGGCAGAGCTAGGGTAGCGCAGGTACCAAATTCTCGCCGTGTCTACTCTTCTTGAGCAATTCTGGAGACGATGGGCGGGAAGCCATCACGACTATTTTTCTGATCAATGTGATCCGCGATGAGGTGGAGGACTGATTGGGAGGACACCGAAGGTAATACAAGCTACGAGGCCTCACCCTCCCTCCTTTCTTGCCAGTTAGCGCGCCAGCGTCCTGGGCCGTCACTGATATCAATCTAAAGCGGAGCATATCGATGTGGATCCTGATGTACGTCTTCTCCTATTCGGTCAGTCCGGCGGCTACGAATGACAGAGCGGAATGGAGGATTCTCCCAACGGTCGTGTTTCAGGAGTTCTCGAATGAGGAGCGATGCAAGGCGGCAAAAATCTCACTTGAGGCCAGCCTGAAAGAGGCGGGAGCAAAATTAAAAAGCGGCCTCGAGGATTTGAGGAGTATCGGTAAGGCTGACCCTTCGCAGATCATCATTGCCTTTAACGTGGAATGCCTTCCGAAATAAACGTGGCGGTCACAGCTCGGTTGCGGCTTTACTCCGGTATGCTCGGTCATTTAGGGCGGGTTGACGTGGACTGGCCGCTCCTGGCGCAAACGTGTGGATCGGCTGCAAGTGAGATATGCTTAGATGACGGAAGGTGCTGATACCCCGCCCAAGCAGGACCCGTTCCCTGGGCGGTCGGCATATTCCATGCCGAAGAAGAGCTTGCCAGGTTGCTGTTGCAGATATTCGTGCGTGTACACGCGTGTCGCGTGTACCGCCTTTCAATGGATTTACTAGAGAAATTCCAGGGGCAGCGACCCCGTGTAACACAAAAACCGCGGGATACGGTCCCTACATGGGGGGAGCAAGCCGCTCACCGAAAGTGCCCCGGCTGCCACGCCCAGCATTGCCACGTGACACTTGTGTCGTCTCCAACGGTTACTTCGGGAACACACGGGAGATCTCATGGGTAATGCGATTAGCGATCCACGCGCTGCCCTTCTTGAAAGGTCTCAGCAGTCTCGGCTTGTCGCCCTCATGATTGAGCGTGCGCATTATGACAGCGCGGGCGAGGCCACCGCCGAGGGCGCCGAGAAGATTGCCGAAGCGCCGTAGAACCTGACCTCGAACTTCGCTTCTTGTATCGAACATCATCGTTCCCGTTAGTTGCTAGAGGCAGCAGTACGTTCGTCCTGCGGACGAGGGAGGTTCGCGATCGCGGTTACGCGATGAATCTCCGGATCGAGCGTCTGCCAAGCCTGAACAAGGTCAACGTCGTAGTTTGAGTTGATGCGATCGGACCTGAACTTGGTCCCGGCAGATAGGGTGACCTTGCCGCTGTCACTGGCGATCACGACGACATCACTGAACCATGCCGCATACCGATCATTGCCAAGCTTCCTGCGGAGGCACGATACGACGGCGTCCGGTATCGGACAGGCGTGCTGCGCCATTTTCTCGCGCCGCTGAGCTTCGGCCGTGCCTTTGACCGGAATTTTCACTGAAGGTTCTATTGATGATTCAAATGAAGATTCTAGGCCGCTCTGTGCGAGGTAGTGAAGCCGGTTTGTGCGGCCTACTCTGCTTTAGAGGTACGCCGCTCACAGCGGCCTTCTGAGCTTGTTTTTGCTCAGCGATTTTAGGTAGGCCGCTTTGTGTGGCCTTCTCGCCTACAACATGGGGCATCATCAGCTGATAAACATATCCTTTTCGCCCCCGCGTCTTAAGCGATCAGCTTCGACGGATGAACCCGTCCGCCTCCAGACGCTTCAGGCTACGCTGCACTGTATCGGCCGACATCTCGCCTTCGTCCGCCAGACGTGCTTGTGACGGCCAGCAAACGCCATCTTGATCGGCACGATTACGGAGCATCAGCAAGCACAACTTGTCTATCGGCGACCTGACGCGCAGTTGGGTAGCCCAATTGGTCGCTTGCCAGCTCATGTGACGACCTCGCCGTCCGTATCTATCGCGAGAGCCGGCGCGGAACAGACGGGCAAAATCAGATCGGACAAAAATCGCCGACGCGTGGCGGAAGACACGGCTTGCCATGCCGCCCTCAAGGTCTGCAGTTCGCCGGCCTGCCGCGCAGCGTTGCGCATACCGTCCTTGATGCGCTGTCGCACCGCCGGGGCGGCCATTCGGGCTTTGGTCGCCACGCTGACTTCCGCTCGTTTAGCAGGGTCAGTCCAGCGAGCGCGGTTGGAGGCCGCGATTTTGGCGCGTGCTTCCGAGGTGTGATGCCGCCCACCCGCGTCCTTCATACCGGCACTCCCGGTGCAACAGGAGGGGTCGCGAAGTTTTGCTTTTGGCTTCTAACGCATTGATCTCGTTTGAGAGGTAAAGTACATGTTTTGCAGTTAAGTCCTTGACGTTCTTTAAAAACGTTGAGCTTCCCAAGCTGCATACGAGGGTTCGATTCCCTCCGTCCGCTCCAGCCCCTTCATTCATTCCAGATGATCGGTGCCGCATGGCGATTGAACGGTTTGGCATTCCCGCCGTTCTTCAAAGGCGCCCGTTGCTGTTCGCACAACACAAGGTTCTTGAATGACGTTTCCCCTCTCAGCTGCAACCGCGGGCAATGTCCCCGGCGTTGTCGCTTCCAGCGTCTATGCCAGCGGCCGCCGTGTTGCCGATATCCCCGTCGAGGAGGCGGGCGTCTGGGCGCAGAAGCCGGGCCATGTCGTCTGGATCGGACTGTTTGAACCGTCCCTCGAACTGCTCGAAAAACTGCGCGCGCAATTCGATCTGCATCCGCTCGCCATCGAGGACGCGCTGAAGTCGCATCAGCATCCCAAGGTCGAGCAATTTGGCGAGGCGCTGTTCATCGTGGCGCGCACCGCCCAACTGGTCGATCGGGCTGTTGCCTTCGGTGAGACGCATATCTTTCTGGGCAAGGGTTACGTCGTGTCCGTGCGCCATGGCGCCTCGACATCCTATGCCGCGGTCCGCGAGCGGTGTGAGGCCTGTCCGGCCAACCTGACGGGCGGCGAAGACTACATCCTCTACGCAATTCTCGATTTTATCGTCGATAACTATCGTCCTGTCATCGAATCCATCCTGTCCGAGATCGACGAGCTCGAGGATGGTGTTCTGCACCGCATGCTGACGCGGGCCGAATTCGAGCGGCTCTACAAACTGCGCCGTGAGCTGCTGCGGCTGCGTCGCGCGGTCGGGCCGCTGGTCGATGTCTGTCATCGACTCGAACATATCGATATTTTGTTCATCGACGACGAAATGAAGCCGCTGTTTCGCGATGTGCTGGATCACGTCAAACGCGCGGAAGAAGATATCGACTCGCTGCGCGAAGTGTTGGCCTTTGCTTTTGAAGCCAGCTTGATGTCAGGGCAGTCGCAGCAGACCGAAATTACCCGCAGGCTTGCGGCCTGGGCGGCGATCCTGGCGGTGCCGACGGCTATTGCCGGAATCTACGGCATGAATTTCGAACATATGCCGGAGCTGAAATGGGCTTACGGCTATTACATTGTGCTGGGTGGCATCGCCGCGATTTGCGGTTACCTGTATACCCGCTTCAAGCGCAACGGATGGCTGTGATCGACGAGACGATCACCCCACCGCCTTCGTCGCTGCGCGGCCCGCGGTGCGCCCCGTGAACAGGCACCCGCCGAGAAACGTGCCTTCCAGCGAGCGGTAGCCGTGCATGCCGCCGCCGCCGAAGCCTGCGGCTTCGCCGACAGCATAGAGCCCTGGCATGATCTGCCCGTTGCTGCCGAATACGCGCGAGTCCAGGTCAGTCTCGAAGCCGCCCAGTGTCTTGCGCGTCAGGATGTTGAGCCGCACGGCGATCAGCGGGCCCTGTGCGGGATCGAGAATGCGATGCGGCTTCGCGGTGCGGATCAGGCGGTCGCCGATATATTTGCGCGCATTGTGGATGTTCATCACCTGCGCATCCTTGACGTAGGGATTGGCCATGGTGCGGTCACGCGCCTCGATCTGCGTGCGGATCTCATCGAGCTTCAGCAGATTGTCGCCGGTCAGCGCATTCATGGCGCTGACGAGGTCGTCGAGATTGTCGCGCACCACAAAGTCGATGCCGTGATCCTTGAAGGCTTCGACCGGCGCCGGCGCGCCCTTGTTGGTGGCGCGGCGCGCGGTCATCAGCCAGCTCTTGCCGGTGAGGTCGGGATTTTGCTCGGAGCCCGAGAGCGCAAACTCTTTCTTGATGATCGCCTGCGTCAGCACGAACCATGAATAATCATAGCCGGTGGACTGGATGTATTGCAGTTGGCCGAGCGTATCGGAGCCGGGAAACAGCGGCGCCGGCAGCCGTTTGCCGGTGGCGTCGAACCACATCGACGACGGGCCCGGCAGAATGCGGATGCCGTGTTTCGGCCAGATCGGATTCCAGTTCTCGATGCCCTCGACATAGTGCCACATGCGATCGCGATTGATCAGCCGCGCACCGGCGGCTTCCGTGATACCCATCATGCGACCGTCCACATGGGCGGGCACGCCGGAGATCATGCGCCTCGGCGGTTCGCCGAGGCGCTCCGGCCAGTTCTGCCGCACCAGATCATGATTGCCTCCGATGCCGCCGGAGGCAACGATTACGGCTTGCGCGCGCAGTGAGAAGTCGCCGATCACGTTGCGCGAACTGCTTTCGCCGCGCTCGGTGTTGGATGGTTCGAGGATCGCGCCGCTGACGCCGTCGACAGTTCCGTTGGTGACGCTGAGCGTATCGACGCGGTGGCGGAACCTGAAACTCAGCAGGCCCTTCTTCTGCGCCTCGCGCGCACGCCGCTCGAACGGCTCCACGATGCCCGGTCCGGTGCCCCAGGTCACATGAAAGCGCGGAACCGAATTGCCGTGGCCCATCGCGTCGTAGCCGCCACGCTCGGCCCAGCCGACCACGGGAAACACGCGGTGACCCATGGCGCGCAGCCAGTCGCGTTTCTCGCTGGCGGCGAAAGCGACATAGGCTTCGGCCCAGCGCCGTGGCCACAGGTCCTCATCGCGATCGAAGCCGGCAGTGCCATGCCAGTCCTGCATCGCCAAGTTATAAGAGTCTTTGATGCCAAGTCGTCGTTGTTCCGGCGAGTCGACGAAGAACAAACCGCCGAACGACCAGAACGCCTGCCCGCCGAGATTCTGCTCGCCTTCCTGATCGACCACGACAACGCGCTTGCCGGCGTCGGCAATTTCCGTGGCCGCAACGAGGCCCGCGAGTCCGCCGCCGACGACGATGACATCCGCATCAACGGCCATACTGTTTCCCCCATCTTGTTAACGGAGATTGAAGTCGGCGCGGGAACTTTGGTCAACGGAAATTGCGCGCGAAGGGCGGCACTGTTTCAGATTGATACCGCAAGGGAACGAGGTGCATCCCGCGCGCAACACTCGATTTGAATCGCATTGGAAGCCTCATGCTCGTCTGGACAAAGCCACGATCTGGCAACACGCTGACCATGCCCTGCATCACCAGGGCGCTCAGATTCGGGATCGACAGGTTTTGGGGCTGGACATGAAGTTCGTTACGGGTTTGCTGGCGGCGGTCTTGCTGTTCGCGGGCGTCGGGGCAAGTCACGCGGTGGTTCGGATCGCGGATGATCGTGGCGGACGGATCGGAACCTATGTCGACAGGTATCAGGGATTGCGCACTTCCGGCGAAACCGTGATCATCGATGGCCTGTGCGCCTCAGCCTGCACGATCGTGCTCGGCGCGGTTCCGCGTGACCGGATCTGCGTCACCTCCAATGCCAATCTCGGCTTTCATGCGGCCTGGGACATGGGTGCCAATGGTCGCGCGGTGACCAATCCGGAAGCCACCCAGATGCTGTATTCGATGTATCCGACGCAGATTCGGCGCTGGATCTCCAAACGCGGCGGGCTGAAAACGCAGATGATCTTCCTGCGCGGTCGCCAGCTGATGGGCATGTACAAGCCCTGTTACATGGACGCCCACGCCTCCAGCGCGCGCTAGGTAGATCTGGTTTTATTCCATCAGCATGACGTGATGCCCTGCGGCGCCGGGAGCGCTTGCCCGCGCCGTCATCTCAGCCTATCTGGAACCAGGATGGCGGGCTCTTGAATGATCTCGGGCCTTGGCCGTTCCGAGATCGTCTGATGGTGCAGCCTTTATTGACGCCTAAGAGCACGATGCCCGCGTCCGAGCGGCCGTCACGGCTCGCGTCGGTTATTGTCGCATCGGCCGCGGCGTTCGCAGCGCTCCTTCTGGTGGGTGCAATCGGGCTCTGGGCACATTACGGCACGGCCGTGTTTTTCGAGATGATCAAGACCGGCATCGCCGCCTGCATGTGATCGGCTGCCAAAGGGCAATTCAGGGGACATTCCATGACTGATCGAACCACCCGGCCGCTGGTCATTATTGCTGCCTTCGCTGGCAGCCTCGCGGCGGGATTGCTGGTCGTGCTGTGGCTGACGGGCGGTTTCCGCAATGTCGCTGCGCCGGCCTCGATCGGCGGTCCGTTCCAGCTCACTGATCAGTCCGGCCAGGCCGTCACCGAGCAGAGCCTGAAGGGCAAGCCGACGCTGGTCTTCTTCGGCTTCACCCATTGCCCCGACATCTGCCCGACCTCGCTGTTCGAAATGTCGGAAGTGCTGCGCGCAATGGGCAAGGATGCCGATCGCATCAATACCTATTTCGTCTCGGTCGATCCCGAGCGCGATACGGCGGCGATCATGAAGGACTACCTGACGAGCTTCGATCCGCATCTGAAGGGATTGACCGGCACGCCCGATGCCGTGGCGAAGGTGATTTCCGGCTACCGCGTCTATGCCAAAAAGGTGCCGACCAAGGATGGCGACTATACGATGGATCACACCGCGCTGATCTATCTGATGGACAAGGACGGCAATTTCGTCGCGCCGTTCAATATCAAACGCAAGCCGGAAGAAGCGGCCACGGATCTCAAGCGCTATCTCTGAGTTCGCCCGCGGCTCGCTGCCATCGTCCCGGCCCGGTGCACGAGGCCGTGCTCGGTCTTTTCCCAGTGATGGCGCCGGGTCCAGAATTGCCACAGGGCGCGCCAGGTCGCAATCGAGAGACAGCCCCAATAAATCGGCGTTAGGGCCAGGATCCAGCCATCGCGTAGGCGGCCACGGCGCATCAGGCCGGTGAGGCCCAGGACGCAGGTCGCGATGAAGCCGCAGGCGATGGCCAGCACGTGCAGGGACGACAACCGGTCGCCAAACAGCAGGGTGCTATCGGTAAGCAGCAGGCAGGCGATAAGTTTGACGACCAGCACCGCAAAGGCCAGCGACGTCAGGATATTGCCGCCAAGGATGATGTTGAGTGCGAAGAATCCCCGCGCGCCGGCTTCGTCCCACAGTTTTCGGGGATCGCGCATATGCACGGCCCAGGTCTGCATCCAGCCCTTCATCCAGCGTGAGCGTTGTCGCAGCCACGCGCCGAACACGATCGGTGCTTCCTCAAGCGTGACCGATGGAATGGCCACCGAGCGATAGCCCAGTCGCGCCAGGCGGATCCCGAGGTCGGCATCTTCCGTGACGTTATAGGCATCCCAGCCGCCAATGCGGCGCAAGGTGTCCGTGCGGAAATGGTTGGAGGTGCCGCCAAGCGGCAGCGGCATGCCCAATGCGACAAGCCCAGGCAGGAAGACTGCAAACAGCCCGGCATATTCGACTGCCGCCATGCGCGACAGCAGGCTATGCGTCAGATTGTCGAAATGCAGCCCCGCCTGAACGCAGGCGACGTCGTCGTTGTGCTGACGAAACATGCCGAGCGCGGCGCGCAATTGGCCGGGGTCGGGATCGTCTTCGGCGTCGAACACCGTCAGAAAGCTGCCGCGCACGAAGGGAAGCGCAACATTCAGTGCCTTCGGCTTGGTCTTCGGACCCCTGGCCTGTGCGATCAGGACCTGAACCTGCGGTCCCGGCCGGGCTCTGGCGACGGCTGCGCGGGTCCGCAGATCGTCGGGCTCAAGCACCAGAATGATATCGAGTTTTTCAGAGGGATAGTCGAGCCTTTGCAGGGATCGCAACAGACCCGGAACGGACGCTTCCTCGCGATAGAGCGCGACGACCACCGAGTAGATTGGCAATTGGTCGTCGCGCAAAGGTGGAAACTGTTGCTCCGGCTGCGGCGGCACCAGCACGCAAGTCAGCCTGAGAAGTGAAAAGGCGAGAAACCAGATCGCCGCCAGGCCGCCGATCAGATCCATAGTCAGTGTCGGGTGCAGAAGCGCGAGAACCGCGCATATCAGCAGCAGAATCGCCGGCTGCAATCCTTTGCGCCAACCGATGATCGACTTGGCCGACATGGTAGGTTGCTTCTGCAGCAGGCCTTCGGCGGCGATATGCGAAAGCGCGTCGCCGGTTTGCTCGGTCAGATATTGATGCAGGTGACGCCGCGTCGTCAGCCGAATGCGCGCGATCAGTGATGGATATGTGGTGGAGAAACGCGTCAGGCGCCGTGCTGTAAAAGCACGCGGCGCGACGACCCAGTTGAGTGTGTCATCCTCCTGGAGGGGCAGGATGCCGAACTCCGCGATCCCCGGAAGGTCAGCATCCGCCAGGGAGCAGTGAGCGCGCCCGACTGTCGAGAGATCGTCGAAGCCGATGCCAAGGTGGCGGGCCAGATGCGCGACATACTTTTCCTCGCTGATAACGCCCCATCGGATCAGGATCTGATCGGCGCCCAGATTGAGCTCGCGGCTCCGTCGCTCCGCGGCGTGCAGAAGCGGGACCGGGAGTATGCCGCGCAGGCAGTCGAGTTCGCTGGCTGGTTCCGCGCGCCGGTCCGACCCGTCTCGCTCCGGCATGGGGAAGGAGGTCATCCTGCCGATCGGCAGAGGAGGAGAGCGTAGCGCGGCGGCCGGCTGGCGCGAAACGCGCGGCCGATGACCCCGGGAAGATTGCTGCACCCCCATGCAACGCCCTCACACCACAAACGCTACTCGCGTCTCGCGCCGGATGGTCTATAAGACCGCGATCCGGAAACACCCTATGCAACCACAGATGGTTAATTCCCGCAACCAAATACCGCTGATGAAGTGTCGCGCAACTGCGCTGACCCTTGGCGCTTTGCTGGCCGCATGGATGTCGCTGTTTTCGGCCGCACCGGCTTCGGCGCAGACGTCGGCTCCGGCTGTGAGCCAGCCCGGTCCGCAGGCCGTGCCGGGCTTCTGGGATCCGCGTCGCCGTCCGGATCGGCCGGACCTGTCGCGCATCACCGTGATCCGCTTCCTGACCGAGACCGACTATCCGCCGTTCAACTTCACCGGCCCTGACGGCAATCCGGCGGGCTTCAATGTCGATCTCGCGCGGCTTCTTTGTGAGGAGATCAAGGTCACCTGCACGGTGCAGATGCGCCGCTTCGAGACGCTGCTCGATGCCATCTCCAGCAACCGTGGCGATGCCATCATTGCTTCCATGGCTGTGACACCGCAGATCCGCGCCCGTGTCGATTTCACCGATCCCTATTACCGTGCACCGGCGCGCTTCGTGGCCCGCAAGAATGCCGTGATGCCGGAGATCCGCCCGGAATATCTCGAAGGCAAGAAGGTCGGCGTGATCGCGGGCTCGACCCACGAGGCCTATCTGAAGGCGATGTTCACCGACGCCGTGCTGGTGCCTTTTCCAAGCGACGATGCGCTACGCCAGGCGCTGAAACGCAGCGAGGTCGATTTCATCTTCGGTGATGCGATCTCGTTTGCCTTCTGGATCAACGGCAGCGATTCCGCCGATTGTTGCGCCTTCAGCGGCGGGCCCTTCATAGAAAGCCGCTTTTTCGGTGAGGGTATCGGCATCGCCGTCCGCAAAGGCAACGACACGCTGCGCCAGGCGCTGAACTGGGCCCTGTTCCGGGTCTGGGAGAAAGGCCGCTACACCGATTTGTGGCTGCGTTATTTCTCGGTCAGCCCGTTCTGAATTTTCTGATCCCGCGGTTTGGCATTTCGGTGCGGAGCCGCTAGGTTCCGCCGCCCGGAGGCCCAAAACACGATGTCCACGCCAGACCCCACCATGAGCCCGAGCGAGCTGCGCGCGCTCGCCGAGACTTCCAACGCCTGGCCGTTCGAGCAGGCGAAGGCGCTGGTGGCGCGTCTGAAGAAAACACCGAAAGAGGAAGTGCTGTTCGAGACCGGCTACGGTCCGTCGGGCCTGCCGCATATCGGCACCTTCGGGGAGGTCGCGCGCACGACCATGGTGCGCCATGCCTTCCGCGTGCTCACCGAGGACAAGATCAAGACCCGACTCATTGCCTTCTCCGACGACATGGACGGCCTGCGCAAGGTCCCGGACAACGTGCCGAACAAGGACATGCTGGCCGCGCATCTCGGCAAGCCACTGACGCGGGTGCCGGATCCGTTCTCGAACGAATATCCGTCCTTCGGCGCGGCCAACAATGCACGGCTGCGCGTCTTCCTGGATCAGTTCGGCTTCGATTACGAGTTCGCCTCGTCGACCGACTACTACACATCCGGCCGGTTCGACGCGACGCTGCTGAAGATGCTCGCGGTCTATGACAAGGTCATGGACATCATCCTGCCGACCCTGGGCCCGGATCGCCGCGCGACCTATTCGCCGTTCCTGCCGATCAGCAGGACAACGGGTGTGGTGCTGCAGGTACCGATGATTCGGCGCGACGTGGCTGCCGGCACCGTCACCTATGTCGATCCTGACACTAACGAAGAAGTCACGACGCCGGTCACCGGCGGCAATGTGAAGTGCCAGTGGAAGGCCGACTGGGCGATGCGCTGGGCGGCGCTCGGCATCGACTACGAAATGGCCGGCAAGGATCTCATCGACTCCGTGAAGCTGTCCGGCAAGATCTGCGCGGCACTCGGCGGCACGCCGCCGGAAGGCTTCAACTATGAGCTCTTCCTCGACGACAAGGGCGGCAAGATTTCGAAGTCGAAGGGCAACGGCCTGACCATCGACGAATGGCTGCGCTATGCCTCGCCGGAGTCATTGTCGCTGTTCATGTATCGCGAGCCGAAGGCGGCCAAGCGGCTGTTCTTCGACGTCATCCCGCGCAATGTCGACGAGTACCAGCAATTCGTCGAAGGCTATGCGAAGCAGGATCCCAAGCAGCGCCTGTCCAATCCGGCCTGGCACATCCATGCCGGCGATCCGCCGGTGGCGGACATGCCGGTCACGTTCCAGCTGCTGCTGACGCTGGTGTCGTCGTCGAATGCCGAGAATGCCGAAACCCTGTGGGGCTTCATCCGGCGTTATCGGCCGGGTGTCTCCGCAGCGACGCATTCGCGGCTCGACGCGATGGTCGGCTATGCCATCAACTACTATCGGGACTTCGTGGCGCCGACCAAGACGTTCCGCGAGCCCACTGATGTCGAACGCGTGGCGCTGCAGGATTTGCGGGATGCGCTGTCGCAACTGCCGACGGATGCCACGCCGGAAGACATCCAGAACGCGGTCTACGAGATCGGCCGCCGCGAGCCGTTCCTCGATCACAAGAAGCTCGCCAAGGACGGCCGGCCCGGCGTCTCGCTCGACTGGTTCAATATGCTGTACCAGGTGCTGCTCGGCCAGGAGAAGGGCCCGCGCTTCGGGTCCTTCGTCGCGGTCTATGGCGTGCAGAATGCGATCAATATGATCGACGGCGCGCTGGCGCGCTCGGCCTGAGGCTTACGCCCTGCGAAACGTCAAAGGCGCGCTTCCCGATGGAGCGCGCCTTTTTTTGATGCCTATTTCGGCGCTGCCGTCGCAGCCGCCGGCATGACAGGCTCCGGCATTGCCGACGAGTGGTGGTGCGCGATCAGCCATTTCTTGTCGCGGTAGACATAGACATAGCTGTAGCGGGCCTTGACGATTTGCGTATCGCTGGGGGACTTGCCGGACAGCGTAAAGGTGTAGGTGCCGACGTCGGATGCCATGTTGCAGCCGATCTTGACGGTGCGCGTGTCGATCTTGCCTTGCGGGTGTTTCTTCAGGAAATCCACGAAGTAGCTCTGGATCGACGCGCTGTCGGTGCGCGGCGTGTTGGACACCGTCGGCAGCAGCACCGCGTCGGAAGCGTAGTTGGCGGTGACTTTGGCGGGGTCGAGCGTCGCGAGCGAGGCATTCCAGCGGTCGAACAGCGCTTCGATCTGCTTCGTCGTGACGACCGCGCAGGTCATGGGCTTCGCATGTGCGAGAGAACCTGCGCTGACGAGGGCCAGTGCGATCGTGCCGGCAACGATTGTTTTGGTTTTCATGGCTCCACCGAAGGTTGCGAGTTCCGGATGAGAAACTCGCATAGATCATTCGGTGGCCGGACGCCAGTCCAGAGTGTGTTCGGTTACTGGCTCGCCCAGACGATGCGCGCGATCCAGGCGATGTCGGAGGCCGGAAAGCTGCGGTCGACATGGTTGGGATTGAGCGATTGCAATTCGATGATCTTGGTGGTTCGGCGCTTCAATTCCTTCGCCATCACCTCGCCGTCCTTGGTCTTGACCACGACGCGGTCGCCTTTGCGGATCTGCGCTTCCGGCGAGACGACGATGATGTCGCCGTCGCGATAAGCGGGCTTCATCGAGTCGCCAGAGATCTTCAGCGCATAGGCGTGCTCGTCGTTCACCGAAGGCAGGCCGACTTCATCCCAGCCCTTGCTACCGGCGGGAAAACCCGCGTCGTCGAAGTAACCGCCATGGCCGGCCTGTGCGAAGCCGAGTAGCGGTACCGACTGTACGATGCGCTTGGTGCCTTCGATCAGCGTGACGAAGCTGTCGATGGTCACGCCGGTCGCAGTCAGCGCCTTCGAGACCGATTCGGTCGACGGCCAGCGTTCGCGGCCGTCGTTGGTGATGCGCTTGGATTTGTTGAAAGTCGTGGCGTCGAGCCCCGCTTTCTTCGCAAGGCCGGAGGGTGACATGCCGTTGCGCTCTGCGAGGCGGTCGAGGGCGTTCCAGATCTGGGCGTGCGAGAGCATCATCGGTTTCGGTCCCTTGGCCCGGATTTCTGCGGGGCGGTGAATCGTGGCGAAATCTAGGAATTATTGCCGTGAATGCACGGATTTCGCAACAGGCATTTGAAAAAAATGTGCAGCCTTGAAGTGGAGGGGGGCGCCGATACGGTCGACTGTCGGCTCCAGCCATCGAATCCCGCGACTGGGCGTCCACACCATACGAAAACAACCAGGAAGTCTGGGCGGTTGCGCACCATCTATAAAATCTGTCCGGCCTCGAGCTGGCGCGAGGCCGAGCGCCAGGGCACCTATCGCGGCAGTGCCGACGATGCCCGGGACGGCTTCATCCACTTCTCGACCGCGGCGCAGCTCCCCGAGACGCTCCGGAAGTATTATTTCGGCCAGACCGGCCTGTTTCTGATCGCTGTGGACGCAGACGCACTCGGTGACGACCTGCGCTGGGAGCCGTCCCGCGGCGGCGATCTGTTCCCGCATCTCTACGGCGAACTCGATCTAGGCGCCGTCACGGCCGTCATGGATCTGCGTGCGCGCTCCGACGGCAACCACGACATTCCGGAGCTCAAATCGTGATCCGCGCTTTCGATGCCTTTTCCCTGCCGATGCTGCGCATGCTCGATGCCGAAGACGCGCACCGCCTCGCGATCCGCGGGTTGCGCATGCTGCCTTACGCCCGCCCGCGGCCGGATGATCCGAAACTCGCGGTCCGTGCCTTCGGTCTGAACTTCCCCAATCCGGTCGGGATCGCGGCCGGCTTCGACAAGAATGCCGAAGTGCCGGACGCGCTGCTCCGTCTCGGCTTCGGCTTTGCCGAGATCGGCTCGGTGACGCCGAAGCCGCAATCCGGCAATCCACGCCCGCGCATCTTTCGGCTGGAGCGTGACGAAGCGGTCATCAACCGGCTCGGCTTCAACAATGATGGTGCGGAGGTCGTGCTGCGTCGGCTGGCTGCACGGGCGCAGAATGGCGGTATCGTCGGCGTCAATGTCGGCGCCAACAAGGATTCGTCTGATCGCACGCAGGACTATGTGCGGCTGATCGAGACCTTTGCGCCAGTGGCGAGCTATTTCACCGTCAACGTGTCATCGCCGAACACGCCGGGCCTGCGCAATCTGCAGCAGGCCGCCGAGCTCGACGATCTCTTGGCGCGGGTGATCGATGCGCGCGAGCGCGTCCGGAAGAATGCGGGAGATTCTCCGGTGCTGCTGAAGATTGCGCCCGATCTCAGCCTCGCCGATCTCGACGATGTCGTCCATGTCGCGCGCTCGCGCGGCGTTGATGGCATGATCGTCGCGAACACCACCATCGGCCGTCCCTCGACCTTGCGCGAACAGGCACGCGCGAAAGAGCAGGGCGGATTGTCAGGGCGGCCCTTGTTCCGGCTGTCCACCCGCATGGTGGCGGAGACCTTCGTGCGTGTCGAAGGTGCATTTCCGCTGATCGGCGCCGGCGGCATCGACGGCGGCGGTGCGGCGCTGACCAAGATCTCGCGCGGGCGCGAGCCTGATCCAGCTCTATTCGTCGCTGGTCTATAAAGGCGTCGGCCTCGTCGACAGCATCAAGGCCGACCTGTCCTCGACGCTGCTGCGCACCGGCCGCGAATCGCTGTCGGAAATCGTCGGCGCAGACGCAGCGACCATCACTGCGGAAGATTGGCCGGGGTAAGCCAAGCCTGCTGCGGAAATGACTGTCGCAGCAAAGCTGGATGACGCAGCGCCTGCAAAGCGCCGCGCGACAGCATGAACACCAGAAACGCGAGCCATAGTCCGGTATTGCCGAGGCTGGCCAGTGCGAACCATGCGGCGATGTAAATCGCCAGCGCCAGTAGCATCAGGTTGCGCATGTCGCGCGCCCACGATGCGCCGATATAGATGCCGTCATAGGCATAGGCGAGGACGCCACAGGCGGGCGCCAGCGCCGCCAGTAGCATGTAATTCCGCGCAGCGAGCCGAACATCGGGGCTGGTGGTGATGAAATCGATCAGCGCGCCGCCGAACAGCACGAATAGCAACGTGACAGCGATGCCAAATGCCGTGCTCCAGATCAGGACGAGCTTTACGGCCCGGGAAAACTGCTTGCGGTCGCGAGCGCCGGTGCCTTGACCGCAGAGCTGCTCGGCGGCGGTGGCGATGCCGTCGAGGAAGAACGAGCCGATCATGACGAAGTTGTTGAGCACCGCATTGGCAGCCAGGGTCAGGTCACCTGCGCGGGCGCCCTGCGCCGTGAAGAAGAGAAATGCAGCAATCAATGCTGCCGTGCGGATCATGATATCGCGATTGACTGCGAACAACCGTAGTAGCCGGATGCGATCGAACAGGACCGCGCGCGGCACATCGATGCGGCCGCCCAGGATTTTCCACATGGCGATGAGGCCGGCGAGAAAGCCCGCGATTTCTGCAGCTACCGTTGCCAGTGCTGCGCCACTGACGCCAAAGTCGAATTGCAGAACCAGCAGGGCGGTGAGCGCCATGTTGGTGAGATTGATGCCGACCTGCAGTGCCAGAGCGATGCCGGTGCGCGCCTGGCCGACCAGCCAGCCGAGAATGACATAGTTGCCGAGCATCAGCGGCGCGGACCAGAGTCGGATGAAGAAATACTGGCGTGCGGCGGATGTGACGGCGTCGCTGCCGCCCATGATGTTGAACACCAGCCCCGCCAGCGGTGTCCGCAAGATGATCAGCGTCAGCCCGATCGCCGCTCCGAGCATCAACGCGCGCAGCAGGATGGCGCGCACCTCGATCCGGTCACCGGCGCCAAGCGCCTGTGCGGTGAAGGCAACCGTCGCCATGCGCAGAAATCCGAACAGCCAGAAAATACAGTCGAATGCGACGGAGGCCAAAGCCACACCGCCGAGCAGATGCGGGTCGCCAAGCCGGCCGATTGCCGCCGTCGAGACGATGCCGATCAGAGGCGTCGTCAGATTGGCCAGCATGGCCGGGCCGGCAATGGCAAAGACGCGCCTGTTGGTGACGGACAATTCCGACGACATCAATGCAGCCTGAAGCGGATGATGCGCGTCTCAGCGGCCGCGGGGGGCGCTGAACAGCCGCATGATCAGCCAGATCGGCACCACGATCACGGCGCCGAGCAGGAAGTAGCGCCAGAGGCCATTGATGGCGTCGAAGCCGAGGTCATAGACCCACTGGAACAGGCGGCGGATGCTGGTGACGATGTTCCACGGATCGAAGCCGATGGCCGCGAGCACGACGCCGACCAGGATCGACAGCAGGATCAGCCGGCCGAGTACAGCCAGCGGCGATCCGCCGAGGAAGCGCGCCAAGCCGTCATTGTTGGCCGGCAAGTCCCGGGTCTCATTTGGCTGCATCGTGGTCTCCTGCGCGCAAATCGCGCGCGATCATAGGTGGTCCCACGCAAATGGGGAACCCGGCTTGTTCGTCAAGTATCGGCTGTCAAGGCGTCGCAGGCTCGGGCGGCGCAATTGTGGTCTCCGCCTTCAGCATGCGTTCCAGGGTCTCCAGCCGGTCGGCCTCACGTGGCGGCTTGTCCCAGCGCAGCCGGCTGATGCGGGGAAACCGCATTGCGACCCCCGACTTGTGCCGTGGCGAGCGCGCCAGCCCTTCAAAGGCGACTTCCAGCACCAGCCCCTTGTCCGGCTCATGGGTGACGTGACGCACCGGGCCGAACTTCTCGGTGGTGTTGCGGCGGACGAAGCGGTCGATTTGCAGCAGCTCCTCGTCGGTGAAGCCGAAATAGGCTTTGCCGACCGGCACCAGTTGGTCGCCGCTCTCGCCTGCGGTCCAGACACCGAAGGTGTAATCTGAATAATAGGACGAGCGCTTGCCGTGGCCGCGCTGCGCATACATCAGCACCGCGTCGATCATGTGCGGGTCGCGCTTCCATTTCCACCATTGGCCCTTCGGACGGCCGGGCAGATAGGCAGAATCGCGCCGCTTCAGCATCACGCCTTCGACGGCGTCGGCATCTTCGCCGGCTTCGGCACTAACAGGATCGGCACGTGCTGCGGTGAGGGCATCCCATGTTGCGAACGGGATCTGGTCGGACAGATCGATCCTGTCGTCGTCGAGTTCTGCGATGAATCTTTCCAGTTTGGTTCGTCGCTGTTCGAATGGCAGTTCGCGCAAATCCGTCTCGCCATCGCTGAGCAGGTCATAGGCGCGCAGATGAATGGGATAGTCCTTCATCAGCTTCGGCGTCACGCTTTTCCGGTTCAGGCGTTGTTGCAGCACGTTGAATGACTGCACGCGTCCCTCGCGCAGGACCAGCAACTCGCCATCGATCGCGCCGGGCAATCGCAGCGACGGCGTGAGGTCGGGGAAGCTTCCTGTGATGTCCTCGCCGGTGCGCGAATAGAGCCGCGTGACGATCCTGTCGTCATCGCCTTTGCCGCTGACCGCCTGAATCCGGATGCCATCCCATTTCCACTCCGCGACAAAATCCGCAGCATCGAGATTGGCGAAGTCGGATTCCTCAATGGCATGCGCCAGCATGACTGGCCGGAACGGCGCGGGATCGCGATTGACCGGCTTCTCGGCGCGGCCTTCAAGCCAAGCGAACAATTCGCCATAGGGCGACGCGAGGCCGGGCCAGATCAGCTCGACGTCATGCGGATCTTTGTCGCCGAGCGCTGCCGCGGCGGTCTTGGCCAGCCGCGCCGAAACACCGATGCGCATCGCGCCGGTGACAAGCTTCAACAGTGCCCAGCGCCCGGTCTCGTCGAGTTCATCGAGCCAGCGGGTGAGTTGTGCGGGTAGCTCGGATTTGCCGAGCGTGCGCAGTGTGGTGACGACTTCGGTCAGTGTCGGCGGTGGTGGGTTGTTGTGTGCGATCTCCTCGGCCTTCGGCCACATCAGCGCCACCGTCTCCGAGAGATCGCCGACATAGTCATAGGAGAGCTCAAATAGCACCGGATCCGTCCGCGATGCGATCAGATCGCGGATCAATCCAGCTTTCGCATGTTTGAACGACAGCGCACCTGTCAGTGCCGCCAGCGCGTAGCCACGGTCGGGATCTGGCACTTCGCGAAAATAGCCCGTGATCAGCCGCAGCTTGTTGTTGCGGCCGGGTTCATAGGCCAGGCGATCGAGCAGTTCGGCGAAGCGGTTCATGCCTCGGCGCTTTCGCCGGGCGGAAGTGTCTCTTCCTCCTCCTCGTCGCCATAGCCGACCAGCGCAAGAGGCCGCGCGGTCAGGCCTTGACTCTGGCACCAATGCACCAGCGCGTCTTCCTGGCCATGGGTGACCCAGATTTCGCCGGCCCCGGTCGCGCGGATGGTGGCGCATAATCCATCCCAGTCGGCGTGATCCGAAATCACCAGCGGCAGCTCGACGCCGCGCTGCCGCGCACGGGCACGCACGCGCATCCAGCCGGACGCAAAGGCCGTGACGGGATCAGGAAAACGCCGCGTCCACACATCCGATGTGGCCGATGGCGGCGCCAGCGTGATGGTGCCCGCGAGATCGGCTTTCCTGACGCCTTTCACCGGGCGTAATTCGCCAAGATCGATGCCGCGGCTCTGATAGTAGTGTGTGATCTTCTCCATCGCGCCATGCAGATAGATCGGTGCATCGTAGCCGGCCTGACGGATCAGCTTGATGACCCGCTGCGCCTTTCCCAGCGAATAGGCGCCGACCAGATGCGCGCGCTCCGGAAACAGCGCGACCGAGGCCAGCAGCTTCTTCACCTCGTCGGCGGCATCGCCGTGACGAAACACCGGAAGTCCGAATGTTGCTTCGGTGATGAACAAGTCGCAGGGCACCACCTCGAACGGCGTGCAGGTCGGATCATGGGCGTCCTTGTAGTCGCCGGAGGCGACGATGCAGATATCCTTGCAGGTCACCGCCATCTGTGCGGAGCCGAGTACATGGCCGGCGGGATGGCAGGACACCGTGACGTCGCCGAGTTTGATTGTCTCGCCATAGGCAATGGCCTGCGTGCTGCCGGCGAAATTGTCGCCATAGCGCAGCCGCATCATGTCGAGGGTCTCTTGCGTAGCCAGCACCGCGTTATGGCCGGGGCGGGCATGGTCGGAATGGCCGTGGGTGATCACGGCGCGCTCGACCGGTCTGACCGGGTCGATATGGAAGCCGCCCGGTTTGCAGCAAAGGCCGGCGGGAACCGGGATAAGGATGTCTTGCGGACGCATCTCGGTTATATAGGTCCGCCTTGGGTTGGTTCGAGTCATCCTGCGAACGCCCCGCCCTCCGATCGGTTCCCATCATGCCCGCGCGCTTGTTCATGTCATCCGGCGATATGAACGCCGACCGGCGTTTCGACTATGCGCGCGACCTGCAGGTGCAGGGCGATCTGGTGGCGGCGGCCGATCTGTTTGAGCAGGCCACTGATCTGGCGCCGGGCTTTGCCACCGCATGGTTCGTGCTCGGGGAGGTCCGGGAGCAACTGGGTGACACCGCAGCTGCCATCGCCGCGTTTCGCCGCGCGCAGGCCAGCGATCCCGATGATCGTAACGGTGCTGGTCTGCGGTTGATGCGGCTCGGCGCTGACGATCTCTCGGCCATGCCGGCGACCTATGTGACGGCGCTGTTCGATCAATACGCGCCCAAGTTCGACGCCGCTCTGGTCGATACGCTCGGTTATCGCGGACCGGCGGTTCTGTTGGGCGCCGTGCGTGCCGCATGCGCTGCGACGGATAGGGCGATGCTCTTTCCCCGCGCCATCGATCTCGGTTGCGGCACCGGGCTGGCGGCCGCCGCTTTTGCCGCCTGCACCGGCGCCATCATCGGCATCGACCTGTCGCCGCGCATGATCGAGCGCGCTTATGCCACCGGACTTTACGCCGAGCTTGAAGTGGCCGAGATCGTCGAGGGTTTGTGCCGCCGGTCAGATAGCAGTGTCGAACTGGTCATCGCAGCAGACGTGCTGATCTATCTGCACGACCTTGCGCCGGTTTTGCGAGAAGCTACGCGCGTGCTGGCCCCAGACGGGCTGCTCGCCTTCACGGCCGAGACCCATGAGGGCGACGGTGTCGCTCTTGGCGCGGGCTTGCGTTATGCGCAGAGCGAAGATCATTTGCGCGGCCTGATCGCAGCTGCCGGCCTGGCGCTCATTCATCTTGAACACGTTTCGTCTCGTACGGAACGCGGCGTTGCCGCACCGGGACTGGTGGCCGTCGCGATCAAGCGTCAGCTTTAACGCCGTCGGGGTCAGCCAGCGCAAGTTTGCTGGCGCAATCCAGAAATCGAAACGAAAAGACGGTCGCTTCGTTGTAAGGGCTCCTTGCAACGCCGCCGGGCAATAACGTCTGTGAGTGCCAAGCGTCATACCAATAAAAACCCCGGCCGCGAGGCCGGGGTTTTCGATTGAGCATATGTCGCTGTGATCAGTACTTCGCAACGACCGGGCTGTTGAAATGATAGTT
Organism: Tardiphaga sp. 709; assembly: GCF_032401055.1. Lineage (NCBI taxonomy): Bacteria > Pseudomonadati > Pseudomonadota > Alphaproteobacteria > Hyphomicrobiales > Nitrobacteraceae > Tardiphaga > Tardiphaga sp. 709. The sequence goes on from NZ_CP135529.1 coordinate 4,140,127, forward strand.
CAGACCGGTACGGAAGATATGCTCGGTGACGCTGGTCGTGACGGTCGTGGTGTTGACCAGATTCGAGGTCGAGCCGAGATCGACATAGAGATATTCCGTCTTCGAGGTCCAGCTCGGGCCGAACAGGCCGAGCAGGGTGAACGGCGTCTCGATGCCGGCGCCCGCGGTCCAGCCGCTCAGGGTTGTCGAAGCATTGAGTACCTGGGCGCCGTCTTCGCGGATCTTGGTCTTCACGCCACCGTAAGCGTAACCGCCCGTGGCATAAAACAGCGTTGAGCCGATCGAATAACCGAGGCGGCCACGAACGGTGCCGAACCAGGGCAGCTTAGCATCGAACGGGACGTCGCCGAGGCCAATGGCCGTCTTGTTGTCGCGCTGGCTGGAGGCCTGGATGTCGGTTTCCAGACCGTAGACCCAGTTCGCCATCTGCCAGTTGTAACCGAGCTGTACGCCGCCGTTGATGCCATCGGGAGCGAGGTTGAAGGCGTCATATGAGGGAAAGTCGCCAAGGCCGTCGCCGGCTTTAGAGACCGTGGTGCGGTCGCGTCCGATGCCGGAGCCGATATTGCCGCCGAGATACCAACCGGTCCAGTTCGCTGCGGGCGCCGGCACATAGGCGCTGTTGTTGCCACCGATGCGATAGTTCAGGCCGACGCGAAACAGATTCTCGCGCACTTCTGTGGTGGTGGTCTGAGGGAAGGTGCCGAGCACCATCACCTGGTCGGTCTTGTTGCCGAGGTTGAGATAGAGGTATTCGATCTTGCCGGTCCAGTTGCCGCCGAGAGATGCCTCGACGCCGCTGCCGACGGTCCAGCCGCTTTGGACGCGGCTCGTAGCCAAGGCAGGAAAGCCCAGGGAGGTGGAGGTGGTGGTGACGTTGCCATAGGCATAGCCGCCGGTCACATAGCTGAGCACCGGACCCGTTGCGAGACCAACGCGGCCGCGCACCGTGCCAAACCAATCGATTTTCTGGCTGTAGGTGTCCTGCGGCGCCAGCGGAAAGGCGCCGTTGTTCAGCAACGGATAGCTGTCCTTCAACTCGCCGCCCTGAATATCGGCTTCGACGCCGTAGACTAGCGGGCCGAACATCGAACCGGTTTGCCAGTTGTAGCCGATCTGGCCGCCGCCGAGTCCACCGGCGGGCTGCAGATAGGTCGAGGTGGCTGAGCCCGGAGTGATGGGGTCGTTGTTTTGCAGCCGATCCCGGCCGACGCCGTAGCCCGCATTCACGCCCATGTAGAAGCCAGTCCAGTCGTAAACCGTTGTTACCGGAACCTTGTAGTAGGGCGCCTTCGCGGCCATGTCGGCGGCTTGCGCACCGGCGGTCAGAGTGAGCAGCGCCGCGGCGGAGAGGCGAAGGGTTTTCATAATGGGTTCCAGTTCAGGTTTCTGGTCGAACTATGAAGGGGTAACAGAGTGCTGTCAGCAGCCGTGCGATCAGAAATTGCGGTATTTGGATATTGGGTTCCTTGTGGTTAATTTTCTCGGAACAGCGTTGGTCAGGACGCAAACAAAAACCCCGGCCGCGAGGCCGGGGTTTTCGATTTTAGCGGATGTCGCTGGGATCAGTACTTCGCAACGACCGGGCTGTTGAAGTGGTAGTTCAGGCCGGTGCGGAAGATGTGCTCGGTGACCTTGCTCTCGTTGGTCACGCCGGGAGCGACCAGATCCGTGGATTTGCCAAGATCGACATAGAGATATTCGGTCTTGCTGGTCCACTGCGGTCCAAACAGGCCGAGCAGCTTGAACGGGGTTTCGAGGCCAGCGCCGGCGGTCCAGCCGGTCTTGGTGCTGGACAGGTCAGCAACCTGAATGCCGTTGTTGAAGATCTTGTTCTTCACGCCGCCATAAGCGAAGCCGCCGGTTGCGTAGAACAGGCTGGAGCCGACCGAGTAACCGACGCGACCGCGAACGGTGCCGAACCAGGGCAGCTTGGACTCGTAGCCAATGGTTCCGAGGCCAACGACGGTCTTGTTGTCGCGCTGGCTGGACGCCTGGATATCGGTTTCAAGACCGTAAACCCAGTTCGAAGCCTGCCAGTTGTAACCGATCTGACCGCCACCATTGATGCCGTCCGGATTCAGGCTGAACTGCTCCAGGGGAGCAATGGGAGCTCCCGTCAGAGTCGTGCGGTTGCGGCCGGTGCCGGAACCGAGGTTGCCGCCGAGATACCAGCCGGTCCAGTTGGCCGCAGCCACCGGGGTGTAAGCGCTGTTGCCACCGATGCGGTAGTTCAGGCCGACACGGAAAAGGTTTTCACGGATTTCGTTGTTGGTGAACTGGCCAGCGAACGGCGCGCCGAAGGCGTTCGTCTTGTTGCCGAGGTTCACATAGAGATACTCAATCTTGCCGGTCCAGTTGCCGCCTAGCGCTGCTTCGACACCGCTGCCGATGGTCCAGCCCGTCGCAGTGCGGTTCTCCGAGAACGCCGTCACGCCGCCTTCGGTGATCGTGCTCTTGATGTTGCCGTAAGCGAAACCGCCGGTGAAGTAGCTGAGAACCGGGCCAGTCGCGAGACCAACACGGCCACGAACGGTACCGAACCAATCCGACTTCTGGCTGTAGATGGTTGCCGGAGCGACCGAGGCGCCACCGCCCGTGAGGCCCGAGCCCTGGATGTCAGCTTCGAGGCCGTAAACGATCGGGCCGAGCAGCGAGTCGCCCTGCCAGTTGTAGCCAATCTGGCCGCCGCCGAAGCCGCCCTGCGGCGAGACGTACAGCGAGTCGTTGTTGAGGCTGTGGGTGGTGCGGTCGCGGCCAATGCCGACGCCGGCGTTCACGCCGATGTAGAAGCCGGTCCAGTTGTAGACGGCGACGATCGGCGCCTTGTAATAAGGGGCCTTGACGGCCAGATCGGCAGCCTGCGCGCTCACAGCGGTTCCGAGCAGCGCGGCGCTCGCAAGAAGAATACGTTTCATGGTCGACCCCAATTCAGATTTGAACCGTTAGAATAGGGGAGTCGGGCCATATTGGCTGTATCCGGACGGCCACACTGTCCGACATTGCAACCGCAGGGGCGCCGGCCAAAAAAAGCCGGTTAAATAAGCGTTTAGACACCCGTGGCGCGATGCGTATTTCGTCACGTTTGGGTGCGCTGAGGCCCTATCGATAGCCAACCCACGGAAAACATGAGGCAACCTGTGAGGGATTGCCAAGCCTCTCGCGCCCGCAGAGGATAAGGCAAGCCCGTACAGCCGCGATCAACGCCGCGACGGGTCACAAAAACACGCCCGCACAAGTGGGTCTCAGGGAGAAAACACCAGATGCCTTCGCGCCACAGGTCCGTCTTCAGGACCGCGACACTCGCTGCAGTTGTCTCCGTACTGGCCCATTCGGCCTCTGCGGCGGATAAGAAATACGATCCGGGTGCCAGCGATACCGAGATCAAGCTCGGCCAGACCATTCCCTATAGCGGCGCCGGTTCCCTGTATGGCGTGATCGGCCGGACCCAGGCCGCCTATTTACAGATGCTGAACGAGAAGGGCGGCATCAACGGGCGCAAGATCAATTTCATGTCGCTGGACGATGCCTACAGCGCGCCGAAGGCGGTCGAGGCCACCCGCCGGCTGGCGGAGCAGGACGAGGTGCTGGCGCTGTTCGGCTCGCTGGGCACCGCGCCCCAATCGGCCGTGCAGAAGTTTCTCAACAGCAAGAAGATCCCGCAGCTGCTGCTCAACACCGGCGCCTCGCGCTGGAACAACCCGAAAGAGTTCAAGTGGACCACGCCGGGTCTGCCGATCTATTCGACCGAGGGCCGCATCATCGCGCGCTACCTGATGCAGGCCAGGCCGAACGCCAAGGTCGCGATCCTTTACCAGAACGACGAGTTCGGAAAGGATTTCATGAATTCGTTCAAGGAGATTCTGACTGAGGCCGGCACCGCGAAGATAGTTGCCGAGGCGTCCTATGACCTCACCGATCCGACCATCGATTCACAGCTGATCAATCTGGCGAAATCGGGCGCAGATACGTTCTTCAACATTTCCACCGGCAAGGCGACGTCGCAATCGATCCGCAAGGTCGCGGAGCTCGGCTGGAAGCCGCTGCATCTCCTGGTATCGACCTCGAGCGGTCGCTCGATCATCAACGCTGCCGGCGCCGAGAATGCCAAGGGCATCGTGGCGATGACCTACACCAAGGAAGTCGGCAGCGAGAAGTGGAAGGACGATCCGGACGTGATCGCCTTCCAGGAGCTGCGCAAGAAGTATCTGCCCAATGTCGACCCCGACAACACCATCGCATTCCAGGGCTACTCGCAGGGCGTAACCATGGCGGAGATTTTGCGCCGTTGCGGCGACGATCTCACCCGCGAGAATGTGCTCAAGCACGCCACCAATCTGGAAGGCTATCGCGCGCCGGTATTCCTGCCGGGGATCACCTACGGCTTCACGCCGACCGACTACACCACCATCAAGGCGCTCTATGTCGGCACCTTCAACGGTGCCGATTGGGATCTGTCGGATAAGCCGGTGAGCCAGTAAGCGCGTATTTTAAAGTAACGACCATCCCCGGTGAGATGCCGGGGATGGAGACGGCCAATCGGACTCGCAAAGAGCCGGATCAAAAATCATCAGGGAGAAAACGCCATGAACAAGGGACTATTTGCGTCTGCGGCGCGGGTCGCCGTCGTCGTGTTGCCACTGACTGTGACGGCCGCTATCGCCGCCGACAAGAAATACGATCCGGGCGCCAGCGATACTGAAATCAAGATTGGACAAACCATTCCCCATAGCGGACCCGGCTCGCTCTATGGCGTGCTCGGCCGCGTCGGCGAAGCTTATTTTCAGAGCTTGAACGAGAAGGGCGGCATCAATGGCCGCAAGGTCAAGTTTCTGACGATGGACGATTCCTACAGCGCACCGAAGGCTGTTGAGGCGACGCGCCGCCTCGTCGAGCAGGATGAAGTGCTCGCACTCTATGGCTCGCTCGGCACAGCGCCGCAGACCGCCGTGCACAAATATCTCAATTCCAAGGGCGTGCCGCAGCTGCTGCTCAACACCGGCGCATCGAAGTGGAACGATCCGAAGAACAACAAATGGACCATGGCCGGTCTGCCGCTCTATCCGACCGAGGCGCGCATTCTCGCCAAGTATGTCGTCAGCATGAATCCGAATGCGAAAGTCGGTATCCTCTACCAGAACGATGATTTCGGCCGGGATTTCCTGGGGCCGTTCAAGGACGAACTCGCGAAAGCTGGCGGCACCGCGAAGGTGATCGCCGAGGTGACATACGATCTCACCGATCCCACGATCGATTCGCAGCTGATCAATCTCGCCAAGTCCGGTGCCGATGTTTTCTATAACATCACCACCGGCAAGGCGACGTCGCAGTCGATCCGTAAGGTGGTCGAACTCGGCTGGAAGCCGCTGCAGTTGTTGTCGGCGGGTTCCACCGGCCGATCGATCCTGGAGGCGGCAGGGTTGGAGAATGCCAAGGGCATCGTCTCGATTGCCTATGGCAAGGATATCGGTTCGCCGCTCTATGCCAAGGATCCCGACATCTTGGCGTTCGAAGCGCTGCGCGCGAAATATCTGCCCACGGTGTCTGCCGATAACTCGATCGCCTTCTTCGGCTATGGTCAGGCCGTATCCATGGCGGAGATCCTGCGCCGCTGCGGCGACGAGCTCACCCATGAGAACGTGCTGAAACAGGCCATCGGCCTGAACGGCTTCCGCGCTCCGCAAATGCTGCCGGGTGTGAGTTACAGCTATACCAATGACGCCTATGTTCCGATGGCGACGCTGTACACCCAGCGGTTCGACGGCAAGGACTGGATCATCTCCGACAAGTCGGTGACGCAATAAGACCACAGGTCTCTCCACGTCATTGCGGGTCTCGGCGAAATTGGCGCAGCCAATTTCGTTTGGGCGAAGCAATCCAGTCTTCTCTTGCTGTTTTCTGGATTGCTTCCTCGCAAGGGCTTAGAGGAAAGTTGCACGGCAACTTTCCTTGACCTCGCAATGACGGCTGAGAGTGCCTAGTTCTAACGCGTGCCGCCCCGTAAATCCGTCGCCAAACCCGACCTGCTGCCCGATCATTTCCTGCGCTGGTTCGCCATGCGCGGCTGGTCGCCGCGCGAACATCAATTGGCGCTGCTGCAGAAGGCGCGGGACGATCGCTCGGCGCTACTGATCGCACCGACAGGCGCGGGCAAGACGCTGGCTGGGTTTCTTCCGACGCTGGTGGAATTGAGCGGCAACAAAAACGCCGCGGGGCCTGCTCCCTCCCCCTTGCGGGGGAGGGCCGGGGAGGGGGGTCCACAAGTGACGTCGTACCAGCGATACCCCCCTCCCGGCAGCCTGCGGCTGCCGACCTCCCCCGCAAGGGGGGAGGTAAGAAAGCAGCACCTGCGCTTGCCGGAAGCGCGCCGAGCAAGGTGGTCTCCACCGGCCGCACCGTTCAGCGCACCGGTGGCCTGCACACGCTCTACATTTCCCCGCTGAAAGCCCTCGCCGTCGACATCGCGCGCAATCTGGAAACGCCGATCGCGGAGATGCAGCTGCCGATCAAGGTCGAGACGCGCACAGGCGACACGCCGGTGTCGCGCCGGGCGCGGCAGCGGCGCTATCCGCCTGATATCCTGCTGACCACGCCGGAACAGCTGGCGCTGCTGTTGTCGTCCGACGACGCGCCGTTTCTGTTCTCGTCACTCAAGCGCGTTGTGCTCGACGAATTGCATGCGCTGGTGACGTCGAAGCGCGGGGATCTGCTGTCGCTCGGCCTTGCGCGGCTGTGGAAGCTTGCGCCTGAGATGCGGGCCATCGGCCTGTCGGCGACGGTCGCCGAGCCGGAATCGCTGGCGCGTTTCCTCGTGCCGCAGCCCGTTGGTGAAAGCGTTTCCGCCGATATCGTCATCGCCGGCGGCGCGGCCGAGCCGGTCGTCGAAATGCTCGACACCAAGGAACGGTTGCCCTGGGCCGGCCATTCCGCGCGCCATGCACTCGGCGAGATCTACGATCTCATCAAGGCCAACAAGACGACGCTGGTCTTCGTCAATACGCGCAGCCAGGCCGAGATGCTGTTCCAGGATCTCTGGCGCATGAATGACGACGGTCTTGCTATCGCGCTGCATCACGGCTCCCTCGACGTCGCGCAGCGCCGCAAGGTCGAGGACGCGATGTCCGCCGGTAAGTTACGCGGCGTGGTCTGTACCTCGTCGCTCGATCTCGGCGTCGACTGGGGCGATGTCGATCTCGTCATCAACGTCGGCGCGCCCAAGGGCGCATCGCGGCTGATGCAGCGGATCGGCCGCGCCAATCACCGGATCGACGAAGCTTCACGCGCAGTGCTGGTGCCGGCCAATCGTTTCGAGGTGCTCGAATGTCGCGTCGCCATCGATGCCGTTGCCGAGAATGCACAGGACACGCCGCCGCTGCGGACTGGCTCGCTCGATGTGCTGGCGCAGCACGTACTCGGCTGTGCCTGCGGCGCACCGTTTCGCGCCGACGATCTCTATGACGAAGTGCGCTCGGCGGCGCCTTACGCCGAACTGTCGCGTGTCGATTTCGACGACACAGTAGAGTTCGTGGCGTCCGGCGGCTATGCGCTGAAAATCTATGAGCGCTTCGCCCGTATCAAGCAGGACGCTTCGGGCAAATGGCGCGTCACCAATCCCAAGGTACGCCAGATGTATCGCATGAATGTCGGCACCATCGTCGAGGATACGATGCTGAAGGTGCGGCTGGTGCGCGGAGGCAGCGGAAAAGGCAAAAAGGGTGTCACTGGTGTACTGGCGCGCGGGGGACGCATGCTCGGCCAGATCGAGGAATATTTCATCGAAGGCCTTGTCGTCGGCGACACATTCGTGTTCGGCGGCGAGGTCGTTCGCTACGAATCCCTGGTCGAGGATCAGGTCTATGTTTCGCGCGCCCATGACAAGGACGCGAAAGTGCCGTCCTATATGGGCGGCAAGTTTCCGCTCTCGACCTACCTCGCCGAACGCGTGCGAAAGCTGCTGGACGATGAGCGTGCCTGGAAAGGCCTGCCCGACCAGGTCCGTGAATGGTTGTTGCTGCAGGCCCATGTCTCGCATGTGCCGGGCACGCGCGAGCTGATGGTCGAGACCTTTCCGCGCGCCGACAAGCATTACCTCGTTTGCTATCCGTTCGAAGGCCGCCTCGCGCATCAGACGCTGGGCATGCTGCTGACGCGCCGGCTTGAACGCGCCCGCGCGCGGCCGCTGGGCTTCGTTGCCAATGAATATGCGCTGGCGATATGGGGCCTTGGCGACACGTCGCACATGATCAGGCAGGGCAGGCTCGATCTCGCCGCTTTGTTCGATCCCGACATGCTCGGCGACGATCTTGAAGCCTGGCTCGCGGAATCGGCGCTGATGAAGCGGACGTTCCGCACCTGCGCGGTTATCTCGGGGCTGATTCATATGCGTTTCACCGGCGAGGAGAAATCGCGCCGCCAGGTGCTGTTCTCCACGGATCTGATCTATGACGTACTGCGCAAGCATCAGCCCGATCATGTGCTGCTGCGCGCCGCGCGTGCCGATGCGGCGACGGGATTGCTGGACATTCGGCGATTGAGCGACATGCTGACGCGGATTCAGGGCCGCATCATTCACCGGGAACTCGACCGCGTGTCGCCGCTGGCGGTCCCGGTGATGCTGGAAATCGGCCGTGAAGCGGTATACGGCGAGGCGTCCGACGAGCTCCTGGCAGAAGCCGCCGAGGAACTCGTGAAAGAGGCGGCAGGATTCGAAGAGATGGGATCGTAAGGGTTTTGCGAGATCTCGCATTCGTCCTAAAAGAGCACCATGCACGCTGAGACCATCACCGTCGATATGAGCACCGTCAGCATCGCCGGCGTCACGCTGGCTGCGGATCTGTCGGGCGCCTTGTATTGGGAAGAGCAGAAACTTCTCGTGGTGTCCGACCTGCATCTCGAAAAGGGCTCGAGCTATGCCAATCGCGGCGTGCTGCTGCCGCCCTACGATACGATAGCAACACTCGGTCGCCTCGGTGCGGTGATCGCGCGTCACGATCCGCGCATCGTGATTGCGCTCGGCGACAGTTTCCACGATCGCGATGCCCATGAGCGGTTGTCGCCGGCCAATCGCGACCTGCTGTCCGCCTTGCAGATGCGCCGTGACTGGATCTGGATATCAGGCAATCACGATCCCGCGCTGCCGCCTGATCTCGGCGGCACCGGCGCAGACGAGGTCGCCATCGGCCCGGTCACCTTCCGTCATGAACCCACCGGTGCTGCAGGCGAGATTGCCGGTCACCTGCATCCAAAGGCGCGTGTCAGCACCCGCGGTCGCGCGGTCGAACGTCGTTGCTTTGCCAGCGACGGCACCCGCGCGGTGATGCCGGCCTTCGGCGCCTATACTGGCGGGCTCAACATCCGCGACGCGGCCTTCGCGAAAATCTTCCAGACCCTCGGCTTCGTTGCCCATGTGCTCGGCGACCGACGTATGCACGCGATCGCGGCCTCGCGCTGTTGCTAGCGAGCACGCGATGCGTATCGATGCAGTCGTCTAACCGTCTGTGTTGAGGCGAACGGGTGTGATCTCCGAGATGGTGGACTCCTTCGCCGGCCGATCATTGACGAGATGGTCGATAAGATCCTCAGTCGTCGAGCCTCGGGTCAGCATCAGGCAGGTCGCATTGTCGGCGCGCGTTGCGTGCCAAACGCCGGGACGCATGCAGATTCCGACGCCAGGAGACAAGCGATACGCTCGGAGGGTCGACAGGTCAGGCGTCTGGTTTGCGCCACTCAAACAAAGGACTTGAACGATCTCGTTCGTGAGCGGCACGACCGCCTGTTGGGTCAGGTGATGGACTTCAAGCTTTGAGACAAGCGGATTGTTGTCACGATACTCGACCCACAAGACCTCGGTGTTGCCTCCCGTGCCGGGATCAAAGAAGTGTTCGTGCCAGAAATCGCTGGCTGGGCTGTAAAAGCCGACCGGGTTTGTCCTCAGCGGATCAGGTTTGCCGAGCACCCACCCGAATGGCTCGAACGATGTGGGACTCAGAGCCTCAACAGTAACAGCGTTGGATGTCGGCATGGAGGGCTCCTGAGGCTCGTGTCCGAAGCATGGCTTCACGGCCCTGCAAACCGACGAGTATTAAAAGAAGGAGCGGCCTTACGCCGCCTTCGCCTGCACCGTATCGCAGAACTCGGCGAGGTGGTCGGCAAGCCGCAGCGTTGCCGGGCTCGCGTCGGGGGCGGCCATCAGCGTCACTTCAGTCTGGTCGATCGGCGCGAAGCCTTCTTTCGCCGTCAAGATGCGATGGTCGGCCTGGATAGCCATGTCGGACAGGATACTGAGGCCAAGTCCGGCGGCGACCGCAGCCTGGATGCCGGCGAGGCCGGAGCTCGTATAGGCCATGTGCCAGCTACGGCCTGCCGCCTCGATGGCATGAATCGCGCGGGTTCGGTAAAGGCAGCCGGCGGGAAAGCCGATCAGCGGCACCGACCGGATGGCGGGATCGATCGGATGCGCCTTGCTCGTGACCCAATGGATCCGCTCGGGCCACACCGCGATGCCACCTTTCTCGCCGGCGGCGCGCTTGAACAGTGCCAGGTCGAGTTCGCCGCGTTCGAGATCGCGGCGCAAATACGTGCTCTGGTCGGCGCGCACGTCGAGCCGCAAGCCGGGCCGCGACCGCGAAAAATTCGCCAGCAATTCGGTCAGGCGATAGGCCGCGAAATCCTCGGGGATGCCGAGCCTGACAGCGCCTTCATTGGTCGGCCGGGCCAGCACGTCCCGGGCTTCCTCCGCCAGCGCCAGCAGCCGTCGCGCATAGGACAAGAGCCGCTCGCCGGCTTCGGTCGGGGTCACGTCCTTGCCGGTGCGGTTCAGCAGCGGCTGGCCGATATCCTCTTCCAGTCGCTTGATCTGCTGGCTGACGGTGGATTGGGTGCGGTGAACGCGCTCGCCGGCGCGGGTAAAGCCGCGGGCATCGACCACCGAGACGAAGCTGCGCAGGAGTTCGAGATCCAGCATCGGCTTTCCATTCGTTTTTCAACTGATAACAAGTATATCATTTAATTTCCAAATAGGAAGGCGGGCGCATAGACCAGCGGCAAAGGAGATTTCCAATGTCCCTCGCGCCGTCAGTCGCGGTTCCCCGTGCCGCCTTCAATCCGCTGCCGATCTATATCAGCATCTTCTGTCTGCTCTGGAGTTTCTCCTTTGTCGCGGGGAAGATCGCCGTCACCGATTGCCCGCCGCTCATTTTGCTCGCCGCGCGGTTCTCGCTCGCTGGTGTTCTGATCCTTGGCATTTCCGCCCTGCGCCGCGGTGCCTGGTCGCTCTCTTGGCGCGATGTCGCGGCTTACGCCGTCATCGGCCTGGCCAATAACGCGCTGTATCTCGGCCTCGGCTATACCGGCCTGCAAACCATCTCCGCCGGTCTCGGGGGCCTGGTCGTCAGCGCAAACCCGGTGTTTACGGCTGTGTTCGCAGCGCTGTTGCTGAAGGAGCCGCTCACCGGACGCAAGGTCGCCGGGCTCTTGCTTGGCATCGCCGGCGTCACCTCGATCGTCTGGCACCGCATATCGGTGGGCACCGACAGCGCACAGGGCATCGTATTCACGCTGGCATCGCTCGCGTCCATCGTGACCGGGACGATCCTGTTCAAGCTGCTGGCACCGAAGGGCAGCTTGTGGCTCGGCAACGGCGTGCAGAATCTTGTGGCCGGCGTGGTGCTGATCCCGGTGGCGCTCACGTTTTCCGATATTGGCGCGATCGTGCCGAGCGCGCGATTGATCGGTTCGTTTGCATTCCTGACATTGGGCGGTTCTATCCTCGGTCATCTGCTGTGGTTTCATCTCCTGAAGACCTGCGGCGCCACCGCTGCCAGCGCCTATCACTTCCTGATGCCGCCCCTCGGCATGCTGTTCGCCTGGATGGTGCTCGGCGAGCATGTCGAAAGTCGTGATCTCCTGGGGATCGTGCCGGTCGCCCTCGGTATCTATCTCGTCACCAGACCGGCCGCTTCACCCGCACCCTTGCGACAGGAGTAGTTCATGTCTCTCACCATCACTCTGATTGGCGGCCCCACCGCACTGATTGAATTCGACGGCTTCCGGCTGCTCACCGATCCGACTTTCGATCATCCGGGCGCTTACAAGCTGCCGCATGTCACGCTGGAAAAACTCGTCGGTCCCGCCATCTCCGCCGCGCAAGTCGGCGCGGTTGATGCGGTGCTGCTCAGTCACGATCAGCACTCCGATAATCTTGATAATTCCGGGCGCGATTTCCTGCGCCACGCGCCGCGCGCGCTGACAACCATTGCGGGCGCCAAGCGCCTCGGTGGGGATGTTGAAGGTCTCGCGCCATGGGACAGCACGGAGCTTACAGGCAAGGATGGTCACTCGCTGACGATCACCGCGACGCCCGCGCGTCATGGCCCGGCCGGCATCGAGCCGCTGTCGGGCGATGTCATCGGATTCGTGCTGAGCTCGAACGCGCCAGGGAGCAGGCCGATCTACATTACAGGCGACACCGTCTGGTTCGATGGTGTCGCCGAGGTTGCGCGGCGTTTTCCGGCCGGCGTGGTACTGCCCTTCGCCGGCGCGGCGCAAACCCGCGGGCCATTCCACCTCACCATGGACACCAACGACACGATCGAGACGGCGCGCGCGTTTCCCGATGCGACGATTGTGCCGGTGCACACCGACGGATGGGCGCATTTCAAACAGACCGCCGGCGACTTGCGCGCATCTTTCGATACGCTCGGCTTCGGCGCCCGTCTGCGTATCCTCGAACCGGGTGTGCGGACCTTGATCTAACCCATTGCCAGTCCCTGCTTCGGAACGTTAGCTGTGGCGGCACGTTGCCGAGCGGTGAGATGGCAGGGATCAGATGTCGGACCAGTCCAGCGAGAAGAAGCCTGATGATCAGGAGGAAGAAGCTGCTGGTCCGAAAGGCTTTCTGAAACGGCTTGGTCCTGGTCTGATCACCGGCGCTTCCGACGACGATCCTTCCGGCATCGGCACCTATAGTCAGGCCGGGGCACAACTTGGTTACGGCATCGGCTGGACCATGCTGCTGACCTTCCCGCTGATGGTCGCGATCCAGGAAATTTCCGGTCGTGTCGGTAGCGTGACCGGTCGTGGTATTTCCGGAAATGTCTGCCGGCACTATCCGGCGTCGCTGCTGCATCTCATCGTGTCGCTGCTGTTCATCGCCAACACGATCAACATCGCGGCCGATCTCGGCGCCATGGCCGATGCCACCAAGCTGCTCGTTGGAGGTCACGGCATCATCTATGTCGTTCTGTTCGGCGCGCTCTCGGTCGGCGCGCAAATCTTCTTTGACTACAAGCGCTATGTTTCGGTGCTGAAATGGCTGACGCTCTGCCTGTTCTCCTATGTCGCCGCGCTTGCGGTAGTGAAGGTCGACTGGAGCGCGGCTCTCACAGGCATCCTGCTGCCGCAAATCACCTGGAGTGGCTCGTATCTCACCACCATAGTCGCCATTCTCGGGACGACGATTTCGCCATATCTGTTCTTCTGGCAGGCCTCGCAGGAGGCGGAGGACGAACGTATCGATCCCCACAAGGCTCCGTTGATCGAGAGGCCGATTGGTGCCGCGATGGAGTTTTCGCGCATTCGGGCCGACACGATCGTCGGCATGGCATTTTCGAACCTGATCGCGCTGTCGATCATCATCACGGCTGCGGCCACACTCAATGCTTCCGGCAAGACGGATATCGAGACCTCGGCGCAGGCGGCTGAAGCCTTGCGTCCGATCGCTGGAGTATTCGCGGAGTGGATATTTGCGCTGGGCATCGTCGGCACCGGTCTGCTGGCGATCCCGGTGCTTGCGGGCTCCACTGCCTATGCCGTGGGCGAGGGCCAACGTTGGCTGGTCGGTCTTGATCGTAAACCGCGCGAAGCCGTGGCGTTCTACTCGGTGCTGGCACTGTCCGCCGTGATCGGGATCGCGCTGAATTTCACCTCGATCAACCCGATCTCGGCGCTGTACTGGAGCGCGGTCATCAACGGTGTGCTCGCCGTACCGGTGATGGTGCTGCTGATGGTGATGTCGCGCCGCAAGGATGTGATGGGCGATTTTGTGATCAAGGGGCCGCTGCACTGGCTCGGTTGGCTGTCGACGGCAGCAATGGCCGTCAGTGTGGTGGCGATGGTGGTGGGGATATTTTTGTAGCGCGCAGAATCCTCAACCGTCATTGCGAGGAGCGAAGCGACGCGGCAATCCAGAATGCCACAAGCGAAGGAAGACTGGATTGCTTCGTCGCAAGGGCTCCTCGCAATGACGGCGGTCAGAGTAGAGTTTAATCCCGCCTGAACACGATCGACGCGGCCCAGCCGGACATCAGCGCCATCGCGGCGGTGAGCAGCCCGTAGATGAAACCGTGATTGCGCGCGGCATTGGCGACGAACTGCTCGAAGCCGACCTTGACGATATCGAACGCCGTCTCGGCTTTCGAGATCAGCGCACCGTCGGCGAACAGTTTGATCTCGACATCGTAGGTTCCGATGGGCACCTCGGCAGGCAGCGGAATGCTGGTTCGGAACAGTGTCGGTGTCAGGAATGTGACCGCTGAGGTTTCCTCGCGATACAGTCCATGTTCCTTGCGCAGTCGCACAAAGGCGCTCCGGAACGGGTCTGTGGCCACGACGTCGGCATAGTCGGTGCCGACGCGCTGGGTCAGCAGGACGTTGTTGATTCCGAGTTGCTGGCGGCGCTGAATGTCGGCAGGCGCGATGGCGTCCATAGGACGGTTGGAAAACACGGCGAGATAGGAGGGCACCTGCAGGAACTGGCGCGAATCCGTGTTGATCCAGATGCCGAAGCGACGTTCCTTGCGCCGGGTCGTGAGGTCGGTGCGCGGTCCGTTGACGGTGACGACGAGATTGTAGTTGTTGCGGCCGGGCGGTGTCTTGTCGTCTTTCTCGACAGCGCCGAACAGCACCAGTTCCTCGCCGGCATAATTCGGCGTTACGGTCACGCGATGGTTCGACACCGAGACGATCAGTTGCTCGGCGCGGGCCGGGGCGAGCATTCCGATGCCGAGTGCGGCGATGATCGGGAGCGCGCGTATCATGGAGCGACGCCTCCGGTCTCGCGGATCGTGAACAGATCCGCGGGGCGAATGACCAGTTCCACGGCGAAGCGGACGCCGACCGCCAGGATCAGAAGGCCCAGCAGCAGGCGCAAATGCTCGCCGCGAGATCTTCTGCCCGGCGCGGGCGCCGAATTGTGCGCCGGTGACGCCGCCGACCATCAGGATGAGGGCCAGCACCGCATCGACCAGATGATTGGTGACGGCGTGCAGCAATGTCGCGATCACCATGGTGACCAGCGTCAGCACCATGGATGTGCCGATAACCGTCGAAGTCGGAATGCGCAGCCAGTAGATCAGGATCGGGATCAGGATAAAGCTGCCGCCGATGCCCATCACGGCGCCGATGAAGCCGATCAGGAGGCCGACGGCGATCACCGGGATTACCGAGAGATAGATCTTGGAGCGCTTGAACCGCATCTTCAGCGGCAGGCCGTGAACCCAACTGTGGCTGCCGGACCGGCGCAAGTTCACGGGATCACCGCGCCGGATGCGCAGCAGCGCGCGCAAGCCCTCCCAGAACATCAAGCTGCCGACGGCGGTGAGCAGGATCACATAGGACAGCGAGATGGTGAGGTCGAGCTGGCCGAGATTGCGCAGCTGCGTGAATGCCCACACGCCGAGCGCCGTGCCCACCACGCCGCCGGTTAGAAGGACGCTCGCAAGCGCGGGATCGATGGCGCGGCGTCGCCAGTAGGACAGAGCGCCGGAGAAAGACGAGGCTGCAATGTGGCTTGCCACTGACGCGACCGACACCGCGGGGGCGATGCCGACGAAAATCAGCAGCGGTGTCATCAGGAAGCCGCCGCCGATCCCGAACATGCCGGAGACGAAGCCGACTGCAGCGCCCATCGCCAGGATGAGCAACACATTGATCGGAATGTCAGCGATCGGGAGATACAGTTGCACGCGCGTTCGCTTCGGAATTCTGGCCCTGAGTTGGGCCGAAACCGCTCATGGCGTGGTTCTGGAGGCGGCGCGGATTGCGAGCCGCTTCCTCGTCTTAGACGATATCGTCCGTTGATGGGATTAAAGAATTCGGTAAAGGCGCGGTTTTCCGCCTCTACCGATGATGCACCTTTCAAGGTGGTAAATTTTGTTGGGCCAGGCGCAGGCCGGCGGCGTCACGACTTCCTGGCCGGATCGGTGACGAGGTTCATGGCGGCAGCCTCGCTGGTGCCGAGCCAGCGGATTTTCTCGGTGGCTGACATGGCTTCCACGACCGACGAGGCCACGCCCATCTTGGTCATGTAGCTCAGCACATAGCCCATGGTGCGCTGCGCGGACGCGACAGGATCTGCCCCTGGCTTGGGCGACACAAAGCGGTGAACACCCAGCTTTGAGCCCTCGACGCCGATGCGGGCCTTGCCGCCGGCATAGGTCATCACGCAGGCGCTGGCGCAATAGGACGGTTTGATCCGGCCCGCCGAATCTACCGTGCCCACGGCGGTGGTCAGCCCGCGCGCGCGGATGATCTCGCCCATGATGATGGCCTGGCCGACATTTCCGCCGGGAGACGACAGCAGCACGGTATCGCCGGGCGTGAGTTTGGCTTCATCGAGCTTTTCGCGAAACCAGCTCGCAGTGGCCGGGCCGATCTCGCCCGTGATCGCCAGCGCCGGGCGGCCACGGCCTGAATTGTCCGGATCGAGACTTCCGACCTCCGAAGACGACATGCTCGGCGAGACATAGAGGTCTTTCCAATAGGCCCAGGCTTCGGGTTTGGAGAGCTCCTGATAGGCCTGCGCACCGATACCGCCGAATATCACGACCGCGAATGCGACCGAGGGCCAGTTGAACCATTTGCTGCGCGGTGCCTCGCGCGGCGGGGGCTGCGATGGGGCAGGCGGCTCGGCGGGACGTGCGGCCCAGGGGTTGACCGTAGGGATCCCTGATGGGCGTTCCGCGTCCCCCGATGTGTCGTCATTTCGAAAAGACAAACCAGTTTCCTCGTTGTTCAGTCCGGCTCGGCGCGCACGTCACTGCGGCAAGTCTGCTGAAGGTTTGTTGAGGAAATAAGACCACCGGTTCGATCCGGCGGTCCAGAAATCTGGCCTAGCGCGCGGCCCGTTTGCCCATCGATGCTTTCGCCCCGGCCTGTGCCGGCGTGGCATCCCAACCGCCCGCGGGCGTCGCCACGTTAATGGCGTCATCGGGCTGGCCTTCCGGCGCGAAAGTCTGGACCGCCAGCCTGGCCGCGGCCAGCGACTGCGGATCGAGGCGCTTGGCGATGTCGTCGCGCTTGCGGCCGGCATCGACGTCGCCCTGGGCGGCGGCGAGGCTGAACCACTTGAAGCTCTCGGCGAGGTTCTGTTCGACGCCGATGCCGCGGGCATAGAGAATGCCGAGATTGAACTGGCTGTCGGCCACGCCGCGATCGGCAGCCTTGCGGAACCAGTACGACGCGCTCTTGTAGTTGGCGCCCTTGGTGCCGCCATCGGCATCGAGCACGGCGAGATTGTGCATCGCCTTGGCGTTACCACGGTCGGCGGCGAGCACGTAGTAGCGGCGGGCGACGTCGAGATCCTTCTTCGCGCCAAGGCCCTTCTCGAACAGCGCGCCCAGGCGGAACATGGCCGGCACGACATTGGCCTGCGCCGCGCGGTCATACCACTTGGCGGCTTCGTCGTAGTTCTGCGCCACGCCCTTGCCTTCGGCATAGCGGACGCCGATTTCGAACGCGGCAGAGGCGTCGCCCTTGAGCGCAGCGTTGCGCAACGCGGTGCTGCCGATCGTCTCGGGCAGGCGCTCGCCGGCGGGGATCGAGGCCGTGGTGATCTTCTGACCGCTCGACGGCAGTACCGGCCCGGTAGCACTGGCCTGCGGCGCGGCAATGCTGCCGGTTACATCGGGTGACACATATGGCACGGGCGCGGCCTGCGGCACCGGCTGCGGCGCAGGCTCGACAGCGGCGGGCGGCGGTGCGATCAGCGACTGCTTGCCGATCGGGGTCGGCGATGTCATCGACGGCGTTGCCTGCGCGGGTGCGGCAGGCTTGCTCTGGATTTCGGCCGGCTCGGGCGCGTTCAGCTGCAGCGGCGGTGACGAGTGAATATTCTCGGCCACCGGCGCGGGCGAGCCGCTGTCCAGCAGCGTCATCGCCATCTTGAACGAGCCGAGCACGATCACGACCACGCTGGCGCCGACCAGCAGCGAGCGGATCTTCGAGCCGATCGTGGAGGATGACTTTTCGCTATCGGCGAGCTGCGGCCCGGATCTGGTGGCCTTCGATTTGTCGGTCCTGGATTTGTCAGACCTGGACTTGTCGTTGCCGGTTGCGGCGGCAGCCTGTGCGGCGCGGCGCGCGGCAGCAATGAAACTCGACGCGGTGGCCTGTTGGGGCGCATCGACGGCGATTTCGCTGATCGCGTCTTCCGACGCGGCGATGCGTTCGGATGGCGATGCGCCGCGACCCTGCGGACGCGTGCCGGGTTCGAGCGGATGATCCGGCGGCAGCGCCGGGTCAACCATCGGGCGCGGCGACGGACGCTCTGCAGCGGATGAAGACTGCGCGACTGGCTTTGGCGCGGGCGGAGGATCGAGAATGTCGCTGATCGCCTTCGGCATCGGGAAGGCCGATGCCGGCTCGTGCGAGATCGCAGTCGCGGCGAAGTCGCGCGGCGCCGCATCGAAATGAACCTGCGGCGGACGCACCTCGACCTGCGACGGCGCAGCCTGTGGCTTCACCGGATTGGGCATCTGCGGACGCGGCGGAGCCGGCACCGAAACATCTGGTGCGGTCGCCGGGCGCGGGGGCGGAGCGGGTGTTGCAACGGGCGCTGATTGCTTGGCAGGCGCGGCGCTGACCGCGCGCAGATCGCCCTCGATCCTTGCGAGGCGATCGACCACATGGCCGAGCGTGGAGTGCACCACCTCAAGCGAATCCTGCGTATGACGGTCGGTTTCCGACTGGCTGAAGCGCATATCGGACAACTCGCGCTTGATCGTATCGACCAGGCCAGGATCGACCGACGGCGCTTTGCTGCGGGGATTGTCCAGCGCGGCGAACATCGACTGCTGGCGTTCGAGATGGCGCAGGATGTCCTGCAGCCCGTCCTCGACGCGGCCGAGATTGTTGCCGCGCGTATCCGTGATGCTCTCCATCCGCTCGAGCAGATAGGAGACGCGCTGTTCGAGATGCGCGAAGGCCGACGACGAGTCATTGCCCACCGGCATATGGTCGAGACGCTCGGACAGCGTCCGCAATGCGGTTTCCAGATGATCGGAGCTCGCCATGACAGCCGGGCGCTCGCGATTTTCCAGCGCTGCCGTCAGCGTCATGATGCGCGCCTCAAGCGCGGCAAAGGAATCGCTGTTGTCGGCGCGTGCAAGCTGATCGACCTTCGACGACAGCGTCTGCAGGTCGTCGCTGAGACGGCCGAGCGCTTCGTTGGAGGCGACGTTGGACACGATGGCGCGCAGCGCGGCGATCGCGCCCTGCAGCTGTTCCATGGTGCCGGGATCGTTGCTCGAGCGCACGATCAAGTCGATCTTGCCGCCGAGATTGCGGATCGCCTCGTCGAAGCCGGCGAGCTGTTCGGCTGGCGTCAGCGTGGTCAACGTCTTGTGGATGTCGGCCAGTGCGCGTTCGAGATTGGCCAGTACGTCGCCGTCGATGCCGCTGTGGCGGTTGTCGTCGATGCGGCGGCCGAGTTCACGGATCTCGTTCTCGATCGACTCGATGGCGCGGCGCGGCATCGCTTCGGTGATGACGTTGCGGATCTCGGCAAGCTCGCTGCGGAAGGCCGCGATCGACTGCTCGATATTGTTGTCCGGGCGCTGCAGCGCATCGATCTTGGTCGTGATCTGGAACAGCTGCCGCTCCAGGCCGGACATATCCGGCATGAAGCTCTGCGGCGGCGCGGCAGGTTGTGCGTAAGGCGGCTGTACAAATGACGGTGCAATCGGCGGCGCATTTCGCGGGGCCATCCGCGGCGTACCGTCGAGTTCGCCCTGGCGGGCGGCAATCTCGGCGATGGCGAAGTCCAGCGAGAACGGATCGATCGGCGGCGAGGCGCTATAGACCTGATTGGCGGCGCGCTCGACCATATCGATGCGTGGCTGCTGCTGTGTCGGCGCGGGGCGATATGTGGGTTCACTGATTTGCGACAAGCGCGCGTCGAGCCGTGAAATCGCATCATTGAGCTGGCGCGCAACGCCGGGCTCGCTGTTGCGCTGTGCAGGCTTCGAGAACAGTTCGATCTGCCGGGCAATGGCATCGAGCCGTTCGTGGATTTCGACGACATCGGCAGCGTCGCGCTGCGGCAGGGCCGCACGCGGGGTGAGGGGGCGTTCCTGGTCGCGCGGGCGTGCGTTGGGCGAGTTATAGCGCGGGGGAGCTTCGCCGATGGTCGAGTTCAGCCAGTCGCCCAGCGACATCCCGGCACGGCGCGCCGCGGCTTCGGCCCGCTCGCGAACCGATGGCTCAATCCCGTCAACACTCCACGATACGCGCGAATTCATGCTTTGGTCCGGTTCCGAGCTTGACGCCCACCAGCGCCTGCAGCGTCCCCCGCGCGTCCCATTGTGAAGACAATCGTAACGTGCGCGGGTCGTCTGCCTCTGATCCGGACTTTTCAGGGTTAGGGTAAATAACGGGTTAAGGATCGGGCCGAGCGGGCCTTAAAAGTTAACTCGCTGATACACTTGCGCCGATTTGCAGGTAGGATCGGATGTCTCTGGCTTTGGCGTCAGCGCGTAAACAGCGCACTCAAATCGTCGACATCCAGTTCGGTGATGGCGCTGTGGCGCGGGTCCATGACGGCGGACTGGCCGATATAGGCCCAGTAAAGAAATTCGGCACGGGGCAGCGCCCGCTGGCTTTCCACCCCGGCCTCGATCAGCCATTTCGCCATATAACCAACGCGTCTGGCATCGACCGAGGCGACCATTTTGGCGACGTCTGCGTCAGTCGAGGCCATGGCGCGGATGGCACGGTCCAGGCTGCGGTCTTCGTTGAAAGCGAGCTTCATCAGATGGGTCAGGCGTGCGGCGCCCACGATCGACGTATCGATCCCCTCGATCACCTGATCGGTCGTCCGCTCCTGCCAACGCTGCAGAAGCTGCAGCCGAAACTCCGATATATCCTTGAAATGCCAATAGAAACTGCCGCGTGAGACGTTCAGTCCGGTGGCCAGCGCGCCGACCTTCAGCGCGTCGGCGCCCTGCCGCGCGAGGATCCTCAGCCCGTGATCGAGCCAGGCCGAACGGGTCAGGCGGTCTTTGGTCAGTTGGTCATCCATCCCTCGACCATACACATGTGTATTGACGAAATCCACGCTCTGGCGTTAACGTCCATGCAGAAGTGTATGGAGCGGCGCTGGCCGAACAGTGCCCGATGCGGGAGGGAGAGCCGATGAGCGTGAGCGGCCTCGATAGATGGTACAGCTTCATGCGGTCTCATGACCGGGCGATGCTGTGGGACCTGCTGCATCCGGATGCCGTGTTCGAAAGCCCGGTCGTGCATGCGCCGCAGCGTGGCCGTGAGATCGTGTTCAAGTATCTGACGACTGCAGAGAAAGTGCTGGGTGGCCCCGGCTTCGCTTACAAAGGCGAATGGCGCAGCGACAACGGCGCGGTGCTCGAATTCGAGAACGAGATCGAAGGCATCAAGATCAATGGCGTCGACATGATCACCTTCGCCGATGATGGACGCATTACCCACTTCAAGGTGATGGTCAGGCCGCTCAAGGCCATCAACCTGTTGCACCGGTTGATGGGCGAGGAATTGGCGCGGCAATGAGCCGCCAGCTGCTTGCTTCATCTCCGATAACAATTGCGTAAATCTGACACGGCGGCGCCGTATCATCCGATCAATCGAATTCAAACCGAGAGAATTCCATGCCCAGCTACAAAGCCCCGCTCGAAGACGTCGGCTTCCTGCTCAACGACGTGTTTCAGTTCGATCGCTACAACAATCTGCCCGGCTTTGCTGACGCGTCCGCCGATGTGCGCGAGGCGATTCTGGGCGAAGCCGCCAAGCTCAGCGAAGAAGTGCTGCAGCCGCTGAATCGCGTCGGCGATCTCGAAGGCTGCAAGCGCAACGACGACGGCAGCGTGACCACGCCGAAAGGCTTCAAGGAAGCGTACAAGCAGGTCGCCGAAGGCGGCTGGCTCGGCCTCTCGGCTCCCGCTGAATTCGGTGGCCAGGGCCTGCCGGTGACGCTGTCGCAGACCGTCGCCGAATTCCAGATCTCCGCCAATATGGCGTTCTCGATGTATGGTGGCCTCACCATGGGTGCGACCGCAGCACTCATCGTGCACGGCAAGCCCGAGCAGAAGTCGATGTTCCTGCCGAAGATGGTCGCCGGCGAATGGACCGGCACCATGAACCTCACCGAGCCGCATTGCGGCACGGATCTGGGTCTTTTGCGCACCAAGGCCGCGCCGCAGGCGGACGGCAGCTACAAGATTTCCGGCACCAAGATCTTCATCTCGGCCGGTGAGCACGACCTTGCCGACAATATCATCCACCTCGTGCTGGCCCGCATCGAGGGCGCACCAGCCGGCATCAAGGGCGTGTCGCTGTTCGTCGTGCCGAAGTTCCTGGTCAATGCCGATGGATCGATCGGCGCACGCAACGGCGTGATGTGCGGCTCGATCGAGCACAAGATGGGCATCCACGGCAATTCCACCTGCGTGATGAATTATGACGGCGCCACCGGCTGGCTGATCGGCGAAGAGAACAAGGGCATGCAGGGCATGTTCGTGATGATGAATGAAGCCCGTCTCGGCGTTGCCGTGCAGGGCCTCGCGCAGTCGGAAGTCGCCTATCAGAATGCGGTCGCCTATGCGAAGGACCGCTTGCAGGGGCGCTCGCTGACCGGTCCGAAGTCGCCGGACAAGCCGGCCGATTCGATCATGGTACATCCCGACGTGCGCCGCACGCTGCTCACCATCCGCGCTTTCAACGAAGCTGCCCGCGCCATGGTGGTGTGGACCGCGTTGAAGAGCGATGTCGCGCATCGCTCCGACGATCCGAAGGAGCGTCAGGCCGCTGACGACCACATGGGCCTGATGACCCCCGTGCTGAAGGGTGTGCTCACTGATGGCGGTTTCGCCAATGCGGTGTCCGCGCAGCAGATGTTCGGCGGTCACGGCTATATCGCCGAATGGGGCATGGAGCAGTTCGTCCGCGATGCGCGCATCGCCATGATCTATGAAGGCGCCAACGGCATTCAGGCGCTGGATCTGGTCGGCCGCAAGCTGCCGCGCGACGGTGGCCGTGCCGCGATGGCATTCTTCGGCGAGGTCGCAGCCTTCGCCAAGGAGCATGGTGGCGACGAGGCCATGAAGCCTTACCTCGATCCGCTCTCGAACGCGCTCGGTCATCTGCAGCAGGCGACCATGTGGCTGATGAACAACGCCATGATGAAGCCCGACAATGCCGGCGCCGGTGCCACCGATTACATGCAGCTGTTCGGCCTCACCGCCTTCGCCTATATGTGGGCGAAGATGGCGAAGGTCGCGCAGGACAAGATTGCCGCCGAAGGCGCAACACCCTATCTGACGACCAAGCTGGTCACCGGCCGCTTCTTCATGGAGCGGATGTTGCCCGAAACCGCACTCCATCTCGCCCGCATCCAGACCGGAAGCGCGACGACGATGGAGCTTCCTGCGGAAGCGTTCTGAGATCTTGCTGCTGCCACATACTCAAACTGTCATCCCCGCCTAGCGCACCGGAGGTGCGCGCGGAGCGGGGATCCAGTAAACACAGAGTCCACGGATAAAACGCGGACGTCGGAGTTTACTGGATCGCCCGGTCAAGCCGGGCGATGACAGCGTTCTGGAAATTCGAACAACACGACCACTCTGAGGGAGACACCATGCCCGAGGCATATATCTACGATCACGTTCGCACGCCGCGCGGCCGCGGCAAGGCCGATGGCTCGCTGCATGAGGTGACCGCGCTGGCGCTCGCCACCGCGCCGCTGAAGGCGCTGAAGGAGCGCAACAACCTGCAGCCGGGCACCATCGATGACGTCATCCTCGGCGTGGTCGATCCGGTCGGCGAGGCCGGCGGCGACATCGCACGCATGGCTGCGCTGTCGGCCGGCTACGGCAATGACGTGCCGGGCATCCAGATCAACCGCTTCTGCGCTTCCGGCCTTGATGCCGTGAACTTTGCGGCGGCACAGGTGATGTCGGGCCAGCATGAAATGACCATCGGCGGCGGCGCTGAATCCATGAGCCGCGTCGGTATCGGTGCTGCCGGTGGCGCATGGCCGGTCGATCCGTCGATCGCCGTTCCCGCCTATTTCATGCCCCAGGGCGTGTCGGCCGATCTGATCGCAACCAAGTACGGTTTTTCGCGTGACGATGTTGATGCTTACGCCGTGCAGAGCCAGCAGCGCGCTGTCAAGGCGTGGGATGAAGGTCGCTTCAAGAACTCGGTCATTCCGGTGAAGGACATCAACGGCCTCACCATTCTGGCCAAGGACGAGCACATGCGCCCGTCCACCACGATGCAGTCGCTGGCCGCGCTGCAGCCGTCCTTCGTGACGATGGCGCAGATGGGCGGCTTCGATGCTGTGGCGATCCAGTCGCATCCGGAAATCGAAGGCGTCAACTACGTCCATCACGCCGGCAACTCGTCGGGTATCGTCGATGGCGCTGGCGCCGTGCTCCTCGGCAGCGAGGCGGCCGGCAAGAAGGCGGGTCTCAAGCCGCGCGCGAAAATTCGCGCCTTCGCCAATATCGGCTCCGAGCCGGCGATGATGCTCACCGGTCCGGTGGACGTCACCAAGAAAGTGCTGGAGCGTTCCGGCATGAAGCTGTCGGACATCGATCTGTTCGAGCTCAACGAAGCCTTCGCCTCGGTGGTGCTGCGCTTTATCCAGGCCTTCGATATCGACAATGAGAAGATCAATGTCTGCGGCGGCGCCATCGCCATGGGCCATCCGCTCGGCGCCACCGGCGCGATGATCCTTGGCACCGTGCTGGACGAACTCGAGCGTACCAACAAATCGACGGCCCTCGTCACCCTCTGCATCGGCGGCGGCATGGGCACCGCCACCATCATCGAACGCGTGTAAGGAGCGGCCAACATGACCTTCAAGAATTTCAAGGTTGAGACCGACGCCGACGGCATCGCCCTCGTCACCTGGGATATTTCCGGCCGTTCGATGAACGTGCTCGACGTAGCGACCATCGAGGAACTCGGGGCCATCGTCGACCAGACGACTGCGGATGCCGCCGTGAAGGGCGTCGTCATCACCTCCGGCAAGGAAGCTTTCTCGGCCGGTGCCGATCTGTCGATGCTGGAAGGCATGGGCAAGGTGTTCGCCGAGACCAAGGCAGCCAAGGGCGAGGAAGCCGCGCAGCAGATGCTGTTCGACGAGAGCCGCAAGCTGTCGCTGACGCTGCGCAAGATCGAAACATCGGGCAAGCCGTGGGTCGCGGCCATCAACGGCCTTGCGCTCGGCGGCGCGTTCGAACTGACGCTGGCCTGCCACTATCGCGTTGCGGCTGAAAATCCGAAGACGCGTCTAGGCTTGCCTGAAATCAAGGTCGGCCTGTTCCCCGGTGGCGGCGGCACGCAGCGCCTCGCGCGCATGCTGCAGCCGCAGGACACCATGCAGATGCTGCTGAAGGGCGACGCGATCAATCTCGTCAAGGCCAAGGCAATGGGCATCGTCGGCGCGGTGGTGCCATCAGCCGATCTCATCACGACTGCGAAAGAGTGGATCAAGGCTGGCGGCAAACCCGTCGCGCCCTGGGACGAGAAGGGCTTCAAGCTGCCCGGCGGCCCCGTTTATTCCAAGCAGGGCATGATGATGTTCCCCGCTGGCAACGCCATCTATCGCCGCGAGACCTTCGACAATTATCCGGCGGCTCGCGCCATCATGCAGTGCGTCTATGAAGGCCTGCAACTGCCGATGGATGCGGCGCTCCGCGTCGAGTCCCGTCAGTTCGCGCATATCCTGCAGACCAAGGAAGCGGCGGCGATGATCCGCAGCCTGTTCCTGTCGATGCAGGAGCTCAACAAGGGTGCGCGTCGTCCGCAGAACGTGCCGCCGACCAAGGTCAAGAAGCTCGCCGTCATCGGCGCCGGCTTCATGGGCGCGTCAGTCGGCTTCGTCTCCGCACGCGGCGGCATGGACGTGGTGCTGATCGATCGCGATCAGGCCAGTGCCGACAAGGGGCTCAGTCATTGCATCGCAGCCATCGATGGCCTGATCGCGAAGGGCCGCGCCAAGGAGGCGGACAAGACCGCCTTGATGGCGAAGATCACCGCGACTGCCGATTTCGATGTGATCAAGGACTGCGACCTCGTTATCGAGGCCGTGTTCGAGGATCGCGCGGTCAAGGCCGAGATCTACAAGAAGGTGCAGCCGCTGCTGAAGGAAGGCGCGATCATCGCGTCGAACACCTCGACGCTGCCGATCAACTCGCTCGCCGAGGAATTCGCCGATCAGTCCAAGTTCATCGGCATCCACTTCTTCTCGCCGGTCGAGAAGATGATGCTGGTGGAGATCATTGTCGGCAAGAACACCGGCGATGTCGCGCTCGCCACCGCGCTGGATTACGTCCGCGTTATCGGCAAGACGCCCATCGTCGTCAATGACTCCCGCGGCTTCTTCGCCAATCGCTGCGTGCTGCGGTTCACGGCCGAAGGTCTTGAAATGCTGCTCGAAGGCGTGCCACCGGCGATGATCGAGAACACCGCCAAGATGGCCGGCATGCCGGTCGGGCCGCTGTCGCTGTCGGACGAGATCGCGCTCGATCTCGTGCTGAAGATCATGAAGGCCACCGAAGCCGATTTGGGCTCGCAGGCGGTCGATCAGGCGCAGAAGAAGCTGATCGTCGAGATGGTCGAGAAGCAGGAGCGCTTCGGTCGCAAGAACGGCAAGGGCTTTTATGAGTATCCGCCGAAGGGCAAGGGATCGAAAGCGCTCTGGAAGGGCATCGCTCCGCTGCTGCCGAAACCGATCGATCCCGATACGCTCGATGTCGAGGAGCTGAAACAGCGCTTCCTGGTGGTGCAGGCGGTAGAAGCCGCGCGTACCGTCGAGGATCACGTTATCGTCGATCCGCGCGAAGCCGATGTCGGCTCGATCCTGGGCTTCGGCTTCGCGCCGTTCACCGGCGGTACGCTGAGCTATATCGACTTCATGGGCACCAAGAAGTTCGTCGAGCTCTGTCACAAGCTTGAAGCCAAATACGGCTCGCGCTTCACGCCGCCGAAGCTGCTCGAAGAGATGGCCGCCAAGGGCGAGACCTTCTACGGCCGCTTCCCGCCGAAGAAGCTGGCGGCGGCTTAGGTCTTTCCCCTCGCCCCCGGACGCGGCGCAGCCGCGGCTGGTGGGAGAGGGTGGATCGACCGCGGAGCGGTCGAGACGGGAGAGGGGGCTCTTCGCTTGGAGCAAGAGCCCTCTCCCGCCTTCGCTACGCTCAGGCACCCTCTCCCGCGGCGCGCAGCTTCGCTGCGCTGGGGGAGAGGGGAAGACAAGCAACAAAGAAAAAGGGCCGGATCAATGATCCGGCCCTTTCGTATTTCAGCTCAATGCCAGCAGCTTACGCCGCCTTCATCAGGCCTTCCTTTTCCAGCGCGGCCTGCACCTGCGGGCGGGCAGCGACGCGATCCTTGTAGGCCATCAGGTTCTTGAACTCGGAGAGATCGATGCTCATCCGGTCGGCCCATTTCAGCATCACGAACAGATAGCCGTCGGCGACACTGAAATCCTTGCCCAGCAGATAGTCCTTACCTGCGAGCTGGCCATCGAGATATTTGAACTTGCCCATCAGGCGGGTCTTGAAGAAGCCCTTTACCTCGTCATCGAACACCGGCTGGAACAGCGGGCTGAAGTTCTTGTGCAGCTCGCCATTGATGAAGCCAAGATACTCCTGCAGCTGGCGGCGTGCATCGCTGCCATTGGCTGGCGCCAGATTTTTGGCAGCGGCCTGGTCGGCGATGTACTGCACGATAACCGGACCTTCGGTGACGAGCGCACCGCTGTCGAGGCCGAGGGCCGGCACCTGGCCCTTGGGGTTGATGGCGAGATAGTCGTCGCCATTTTCCAGCTTCTTGGCTTTGAGGTCGACCTTCACGAGATCGTAAGGCAGGCCGGCTTCGAGAAGTGCGATATGAGGCGAGAGCGAACAGGCGCCTGGCGAATAATACAGCTTCATCGAAAATTCCTCCCTGAGGACATTGGTTTAACCACGCGGGTGACTAAATGCATATGCATGAAAGAGTCAAGATTGATGCAGCTGCATCAAGTGGGCTAGGGTGCCGCCACCATTTGGACTGAGCCATGAAACGTAAACCTTCCCTTGAGGCGACAGCCGCCTGGATCCGCTTGATGCGAATCCAGAGCCGGGTGCTGGACGGCGTCGAGCAGGACCTCAAGCGCGCCGGCTTTCCGCCGCTCGCATGGTACGACGCGTTGGCCGAGCTGTCGCGCTCGCCGACCGGCGAGATGCGCCCGGTCGAGCTCGAAAAGCAGATGCTGATACCGCAATATTCGACATCGCGGCTGATCGATCGCCTGGTCGACGAAGGCCTGGCTGCACGCCGCGAATGCAAGATGGACAAGCGCGGCCTGTTCGTCGAGATCACGGCTGCCGGGCGCGAGTTGCATAAGAAGATGGGCTGCGCCTATTCAACGGCGATCGAGAAACATGTCGGCTCGAAACTGTCCGACGCAGATGCAGCAAAACTGTGCGGCCTGCTCGACCGGCTCGGCTGTGCGTGCCAAGAAGCGGCATCGACAGTGACATCGCCGGCCGCCAGAGACGCCGCGCCGGCGCGATGAACCTTAAATTTTTGCCTGCGTTCGCGACCCGCACGGGCCGCGGGCGTTCCCGACACCGCGCGCAACAGATTGCAGCGCCTTTCATTCGGAATTTCCATGGCGCGTGACCAAATCGATATGACGCCGCTGCAATCGCGCGACGAACTCGTGGCGTGGCTGGCGGCGGGCGTGAAGCCGCCATCGGAATTCCGCATCGGCACCGAACACGAGAAGACGCCGTTTACGCTCGTCGGTCACAATCCCGTGCCTTACGAAGGCCCGCGCGGCATCGGCGCGGTGCTCGACGGTATGAAGCATCTGCTCGGCTGGGAGCCGATCATGGAAGCCGGCAATATCATCGGCCTCTATGACGTCACCGGCGGCGGCGCGATTTCGCTTGAGCCCGGCGGCCAGTTTGAATTGTCGGGGGCGCCGGTGGAGACGATCCATCAGACGCAGTCCGAATTGATGGCGCATCTGGCGCAGGTGCGTGAAGTGGCGACGCCGCTCGGCATCGGCTTTCTGGGCCTCGGTCTCACGCCATCCTGGTCGCGCGCGCAGATTCCGGTGATGCCCAAGGGCCGCTACAAGATCATGACCAACTACATGCCCAAAGTTGGCCAGTACGGTCTGGACATGATGTACCGGACCTGCACGGTGCAGACCAATCTCGACTTCTCCTCGGAAGCGGACATGGTCAAGAAGCTGCGCGTCTCCGTTGCGCTGCAGCCTATCGCGACGGCGCTGTTCGCGAATTCGCCGTTCACTGAGGGCAAGCCGAACGGCTTCCTGTCGTTCCGGTCCGAAGTCTGGCGCGACACCGATAACGCGCGCTCGGGCATGATCCCGTGGGCGTTCGAAGACGGCATGGGCTTCGAGCGCTGGGTCGATTACGCGCTGGATGTTCCCATGTATTTCGTCAAGCGCGGCGACACTTACATCGATGTGTCGGGCTCATCGTTCCGCGATTTCTTTGCGGGCAAGAACGAGAAGATACCCGGCGAGCGTCCCACTCTCTCGGATTGGGCCAATCATCTCTCGACGATTTTCCCGGAAGTCCGCCTGAAGCGTTATCTCGAAATGCGCGGCGCCGATGGCGTGCCGTCGGATCGTTTGCCGGCGCTGTCGGCGTTCTGGGTCGGATTGCTTTATGACGACAGCGCCCTCAATGCGGCCTGGGATATCGTCAAGAACTGGACTGCGGCCGAGCGACAGGCGTTGCGCGACGATGTGCCGAAGTTGGGCTTCAAGGCGAAGATCAAGGATCGGTATCTATTCGAAATCGCCAAAGAGTGTCTGCAGCTGGCCCATGGTGGCCTGCGCCGGCGCGGCAAGCTCGACGCGCACGGCCGCGATGAGTCCCACCATCTGGAGGCACTCGATCGGATACTGGATTCCGGAAAGACTCCGGCCGAGCAGATGCTCGACAGGTTCCATGGCGCCTGGGGTGGCTCGGTGGCGCCAGCCTATAAGGAATACTGCTTCTAGATCAGCGGCTTGGCGAAGCTGAAAATCTGTTCATCAGCGGTACAGGTGACCGGCGTTCCAATGACGTCCTTCTTACGCCGTTTGCAAACCGCTGAAAGTCATCCTGCATGCCGAGGAACCTGTTCAGAGCGTGTCTGACAGCCCTCGCCATGCTGTTGGTCGCAGCCGTTGCACCTGCTCAGGCGCAAACCAATTTCGATCGTCCCGGCGGTGATTATTCGCGCTCGGTCTCGCTGTCCGGCGATCCCGCGGAATGCGCGCTGATCTGCGAGCGCGACAAGAAGTGCCGTGCCTGGAGCTTCAACTATCCGAGCGACAATTCCGAAAATGCAGTGTGCTGGCTGAAAGACAAGGTGCCGCCGCGGGTCGAGAGCTATTGCTGCGTCTCCGGCGTGCGTGGCGCCGGTGTCATCGAGCCGCGCACCGGTCCGGTGGAAACCTCGACAGATCGTTTTGGCGGTGACTATCGTTCGTTCGAGATCAAGAACGACGACAAGGCCGAGCACGGCGATGCCTGCCGCGATGCCTGCCAGGGCGACAATAAATGCCGCGCCTGGACCTTTGCGCGGCCTGGCTATGCCGGCAAGAATGCGCGCTGCTTCCTGAAAAACGACATCAAGCCGCCGCGGCGAAAACCGGGTTTCATCTCGGGCGTTGTGAGGTAGCATTCCGGCAATAAAGGGAGTTGAGCCATGACGCGTCTCCTGCCCGCACTGACATTCGCTGGATTACTGATCGCTGTTACGACGGTCGCCGCCGTCGCCCATCACGGTTGGGGCAGCTACGACGCTGCCAATCCGGTCACCGTGAACGGTCCTGTCGAAAACAGCAAATTCGAGAATCCGCACGCGACGATCGTGATCAAGGGGGCCGACAAGGCCTGGACCGTCACTCTCGCGCCGACCTCCCGCATGACGGCGCGCGGGGCATCTGCCGATATCGTGGCTGTCGGCAAGACCGTCTCGGCGTTTGGCTATCCGTCCACCGTCGAGAAGGACGAGATGCGCGCCGAACGCATCACCGTGGACGGCAAAACCTACGAACTGCGATAGCGCCCGGCCCATGACCGAGGGCGCACCCGCAATCTTCATGGCCATGGAAGCGTCCGCAATTGGCGCTGCGATCCGGCAATCGCGCTGGCTCTATATGTCCGCCAATATCGGCCACATCGTCGCGCTGATGTTCTTCGCCGGTGCCATTGCGGTGATGGATGTCCGGCTCGCGGGCGGGTTGGCTGCAACGGCGCCCGGTCCGCTGCTGCGCAGGGCGCGCCGCTTTGCCATTGCCGGATTTCTCGGCCTCGTGCTCACCGGCGGCATTCTGTTTACCGCCGAAGCGAGTCATGTGGTGCTGAACCGCGTGTTTCAGATCAAGGCGGCTCTGATCGCGCTGGGCTTGCTCAATGTCGTTTGGGTCGAGGCGATGATCGTGCCGAGGATCGCAGCGTTGCCGCCGCTGTCACCGATGCCTGCGGGTGCGCGGCAAGGCGCGCTGGCATCAATGGCCATCTGGTTCGCGGTCGCCATATGCGGCCGCGCGATTGCTTACTTCTGAGCTGCTGTCGCGGCGCTCAATGCACCCCGGTGAAGAACCGCGCCATGCGGAAGCCCGACAGCCAGTTGGTGACCGGCTGGCTGCGCACGCCGAGATCCCATGAGCCGACGATGGCATCGACCCGGCCGACGAGATTATCCATCGGCAGCAGGCCGACACCGCCCTGGCTCACCGGCACGCGGCTGTCGGCAGAGTTGTCGCGGTTGTCGCCCATCACGAACAGATGGTCGGGGGGAATGACGACTTCCGGCGTGTTGTCGAGGCGGCCGTTGTCGCGCAGCTTGAAGATCGGATGCGACACGCCGCCGGGCAGGGTCTCGACATAGCGATGCGCCGGTTCGGAGCCGCCGCTATCGTCTTCCGCGGCACCGATGCCGTCGGCCTTCACCGACGTCGCGACGCCATTGAGCCAGACCTGACCGCCGCGCAGTTCGACGCGATCGCCGGGCAGGCCGATCACGCGCTTGACCCAGACCTGGGAGCGGTCGCCGGGCCAGCGAAACACCACGACATCGCCGCGCTTCGGCGTGGTCGCGAAGACGCGGCCGGTCTCGGGAAGGGAGACATGGATCGGCAGCGAGGCTGTTGAGTAGCCGTAGGGAAATTTGGTTGCGAGCAGTGCATCGCCGATCAGCAGCGTCGGCTCCATCGAGGCCGACGGCACATAGAACGGCTCGGCGAGCGCGCCCTTTGCCACGAATACGATGCCGACGATCGCGACGATCTGTGCCAGCTGACCGGACCAGCGTTTTGCGGTCGATGCGACGGTTGTGGTTTCGGTATCCGTGGTCACGAGCCCGTTCCTCCGATGGTCACCTTGTCCATGCGCAGCGTCGGCTGGCCGACGCCCACCGGCACGCCCTGGCCATGCTTGCCGCAAGTGCCGATGCCATCATCGAGCGCGAGATCGTTGCCGATCATGCTGATACGGTGCAGGTCGGTCGGACCGTTGCCGATCATCATTGCGCCCTTGAGTGGGGCGCCGATCTTGCCGTTCTCGATCTTGTAGGCCTCGGTGCACTGAAACACGTATTTGCCGGAGGTTATGTCGACCTGGCCGCCGCCGAAGTTCACCGCATAGATGCCGTTCTTCACCGAGGCGAGGATTTCCGCGGGATCGCGCTGGCCGGCCAGCATGTAAGTATTGGTCATGCGCGGCATCGGCACATGGGCATAGCCTTGGCGGCGGCCGTTGCCGGTCGGCTTCATGCCCATCAAGCGCGCATTCTGGCGGTCCTGCATGTAGCCGACGAGGATGCCATCCTCGATCAGTGTGGTGCGGTTGGTCGGCGTGCCTTCGTCGTCGATCGAGAGCGAGCCGCGGCGCGACGAGATGGTGCCGTCATCGACGACCGTCACGCCCTTGGCGGCAACCTGCTGACCCATCAGGCCGGCGAAAGCCGATGTCTGCTTGCGGTTGAAGTCGCCTTCGAGCCCGTGGCCGACGGCTTCATGCAGCATTACACCGGGCCAGCCTGGTCCCAGCACGACGTCCATTTCGCCGGCAGGGGCCGGGATCGATTCGAGGTTCACCAGCGCCTCGCGCAGCGCGCCGTCAGCTGCCGTGCGCCACGACCCGCTCTCGATGAAGCGCGCATAGCCCTCGCGGCCGCCATAGCCCTTCGAGCCGCTTTCCTGCCGGTCACCCTGACCGGCGACGACGGAGATATTCACGCGCACCAGCGGACGGATGTCGCGGTAGCTCTCGCCGTCCGGGCGCAGGATCTCGACTACCTGCCAGGTGGCGCCGAGGGAGACGGAGACCTGGCGGACGCGGGGATCCTTGTCGCGCACATAGGCGTCGATCTCCGCCAGTAGCTTGACCTTGGCCTCGAAGCCCGGCGCGTCCAGCGGATTGTCGTCACTATAGAGCCGCACATTGGTATGCGAAGGCGCTGCGGCAAAGGTGCCCGCATAGCCGCCACGGACCGCATTGACCGCATCGGCCGCACGGATCAGCGCCGGGATCGAAACGTCGGAGGAATGCGCATAGCCGACCGCATCGTCCTTGACGGCGCGAAGGCCAAAACCCTGCGCGGTGTCGTAGGTTGCCTGCTTTAGCCGGCCGTTGTCGAAACCGAGCGCCTCGGACTGGCTGTATTCGAGGAACAGCTCGCCATCGTCAGCTCCCTGTAGCCCCCGCATCAGCTCGCGGCGAACCTCGTCGCGGTCCAGATTGGCGCGGTCGATCAGGGAGGTGGTGGCTGGGCTGGTCATGCAGGCTCCAATGTCAGCTGCGCGGCCCCGGCGCCAGGCGCGGGGCCACGATTTCAATTTGTAGCGACAACCCGGGGATGGGTCGCCTTACAATGGCGTAACCTGCGGCGAAACAGGCGATTCAAACCAAGATAGGTGCTGTTTTGACAAAAAGGGAGGCCTGCACATCGCCGGGGCGAGATCCTCTGGGGGCAACCGTGCCAGCCATGATGGGGCTACCTTGGAGCTATTACAAACTGCGCTCCGATGCGCCTCAGGCTGCGGTGCGGTAGACCTCCGAGGACCATCCTGTGTGAACGGTATTCCTTGCAGGACCAATCTCTTCTGGCAGTTATCGCTTTTCATGGCCTCACGAACCAAATCCGCATTCCTGCAAGTCCATTCCATCATCGGCCTGGCGATCTCGCTGGTTCTCGGCCTGATCGGTCTGACCGGCGCCCTGCTGAGCTTCGAGGACGAGATCGTCGCGGCGTTGAACCGCGATGTGACGAAGGTCGATCCGCGGCCCGCACCTGTGCTCGGACCTGATGAGTTGGTGGCGCGGGTTCAGGCGGTGCCGGGGGCGGGCAAGGTTGGCCTCATCGTTTTTTCGAGCGAACCGGGTATCGCCGTACGTATGCGCTTTGCCCGCAGCGAGACTGGGGAGCGCTCGTCGGTCTATGTCGATCCCTATGATGGCCGCGTCGTCTCTGCGATGCAGGGGGAGGGCTTCTTCGCGACCCTGCGCAACCTGCATCGCTTTCTGCTGTTGCCGGGCAACGGCAATGGCTATGGCCGTCTGATCACCGGCGTCGCCGTGCTTGGCCTGTTCGTATTGCTGATCTCCGGGATGGTGTTGCGCTGGCCGCGCCGTGTCCGCAGCATCAAGGCTTGGCTGAGGCCGAATCTGGCGATGCCCGGCCGTCCGTTTCACAGGTCGCTGCACAGCGTCGTCGGCACGTGGTTGCTGCCGGTCTATCTGGTGACCATTCTCACCGGCCTCTGGTGGTCGTTCGACTGGTACAAGGCCAGCGCCACTTGGCTTCTGTCGAGCAAGCCCGCTGCGAGTGCGCCGGCCATGCGCGGAGCAAAGGGGGCGCCAAAGCACCTGCCGCTGATGCGCCTGCGACTCCGTCACTCGACAAGGTCTGGTCGACGTTTCTGGCTGATCAAGGCAGCCGCTATGCGATGGCGATCATGCAGGTGCCGAACGGACCGGGCAGTGTCGTGCGTATCCGCTCGGTGGCAAAGGATGCGTCATTCGATGAAGCGCGCGACGATTTCCGCATCGATGGCGTGACCGGCCGCATGGTGTCGGCAGAGCTCTACAACGACAAGACATTCGGTGAGCGCATTCTGGCCGCGGTGCTGCACATCCACACCGGTGCGTTCCTGGGATTGCCCGGCCGCATCGTGTTCTTGCTGGCCGCGGCCTTGATGCCGTTGTTCACCGTGACCGGCTTCATCCTGTATTTCTCGCGCCGCCGCCTGCGCGCGGCATCGAAGCCCGGGCGCCGTCATGCGGTCGGGCTGGTGCCCGGCGAGTAAGGCGCTCCGTTCCCGGATCAAGGATGAGTCAGGGGTGCTGCGCTCTCGTCGGATCCGGATGAGGTCGCGGATCGGGCCTGCATCGCAGAGAAATGCGCCTGCGACCATCGGAACAGTTCGTCGAAGACCGGCCTGAGCGCTCTCGCCGATTCCGTGATTTCATATTCCACCCTCGGAGGGATCTCGGCGAAGACCGTGCGCTTGACGAGCCCGTTGGACTCGAGATCGCGCAGTTGCGTCGTCAGCATGTGTTGCGTGACACTCGGAATCGCTCGCTGCAGTTCTCCAAACCGGTGTTTGCTCTGGACCAGTTGCCAGAGGATCTCACATTTCCATTTGCCGGTAATCATCCCCAGCGCCCGATGAAAATCTTCTACTTCCCGGCCCTGCTGACATTCGGGGAGCGCGATATCGCCTGTTTTTCCATTAGTCATGTTTTTCATACTATCTCAGAAAAAGCATTCTACTTGTCTTTTTCATCTTACTGCCGAAATTTGTGCTTCGAAAGCGCGCCGTGGATCTGAAGCAGACTTTGCCGTCAGCCGCGCCGCCGAAACCGTTTTGACCATCTTCGGAGCCGCCCATGTCATCGTCTTCCGTCACCTCGTCAGCGCCGCGGCGCTGGACCTCCATCAGTCTCTGGGCCGTCAGGGGCTTGCTCGCTCTGGCGTTCGCTGCTGCGGGGACTGCCAAGCTTTACGGCGTGCCGATGCTCGTCGAAGAGTTCGAACATATCGGTCTTGGGCAATGGTTCCGCTATCTGACCGGCACGCTCGAGATATTCGGAGCAGCCCTGATCATCATTCCCTCAACGGTCGCGTTTGGCGCGGTCCTCCTGTGCTGCATCATGATCGGTGCGATTTTTACCCATGTGTTTGTCATTGGCGGCTCACCGATTCCGGCGATCGTGCTGCTCGCATTGAGCGCTATCGTGGCTTACGCCAAGCGCAGCATGATCCTCAGGTAGCGAGCGCTCGTCGCTCTCATCCGCCATCCACGGATACCGTTGGCAAAAGCCGAACGTTTCAGTGTGTTCGAGTGCAAGTGATGATTTCAATGCGGAGTTATAGCGGCAAGGCTTTGGCCACGGTGGCG
This sequence comes from Tardiphaga sp. 709, assembly GCF_032401055.1. NCBI lineage: Bacteria > Pseudomonadati > Pseudomonadota > Alphaproteobacteria > Hyphomicrobiales > Nitrobacteraceae > Tardiphaga > Tardiphaga sp. 709. The sequence goes on from NZ_CP135529.1 coordinate 4,176,797, forward strand.
TTCGGTCTGGCATTTGCGGCACCGTTATTCGTCACCCTGGCTTTGACGGATGCAGGGTCCGCCATTTCAAAGCAGTGGGCGCCGGAGACGAAGCCTGCGGCGGTCAAGGCACATCGTCTCGTACTGCAGATCAACACTGACGATCCGACCGTCATGAGAGCACTGATTTCGACGTCGCTGAACCTGCCGAAATACTACCGGGAGACGAAGCAGGAGTTCTCGATCGAAATCGTCGCTTACAACGCCGGCATTCATATGTTTCGAGTGGATACGTCGCCGGTCAAGGAACTGCTGAAGGTCGTCCAGGCTCTCACGCCCGACATTCGCTTCGTGGTCTGCGAAGCGACCAAGCTCGGCATGGAGCGCAGCGAGGGGCATCCGATTTCGTTTATCGACAATGTCCAGATGGTTCCGAGCGGGCCTGGACGGATCATCGAGCTACAGGAAGCGGGTTGGTCCTATATCCGATCCTGAGCGGCACCCTTCGCGACCTTATTTGATGCCCATCGGAGGCTGGACCGTGACAATACCGCATCGCGGACGGGCTATTGCTCGCTCGCCAATCTCGCGACGTACGCTGCTCAAAGGGGCACTGGCCACGACGGCCGCATTGGCGGCGGGGGGCGCTGCCGCGGATGCGCGGCCTGATGGGCCGCCGCCCTTTGGCACCGCGCGGCATCAGTTCACTGTCATCCGGGGAGCGCGTCCGATCCCGTCCGTTGCGGTGCCTCGCCTTGTCGGCAAGCCGGTCTATCTGACCGCGTTTCCAGGAAAGGTCGTTCTGGTCAATTTCTGGGCGACATGGTGCCCGGCGTGTAAGACCGAGTTGCCGATCCTTGATCGGCTGCAGGATATCGAGACGCGCGCGAATCTGCAGGTTATTGCGATTGCCACCGATCGCGCAGACGTTGCTTCGTTCGTACGCAGCCTGAAGCTGAGACACCTTGATGTCGGTATCGACCCTGGTGGACTGGTCGCGCGTGCCGGCGAGGTAGCTGCTCCGGACACTCCGTTCAGCCTCTACGCGATGCCTATCTCATATCTCATCGGGACGACGGGGCAGGTCGAAGGATATCTTGCTGGCGAGGCGGACTGGGCATCTGAAGATGCCCGGCGATTGCTGGACTATTACAGAGGGCGTGGTTCCGGCTAATGCTGCCGGGTTCAAAGCCTATGGCAGCTTGTCGTAACCCTCGCCGATGCCGTTGAGGCTGAGCGGGAAGCCGATGCCTTCTTCGGGCGTTTCGAAGATGATGAAAGTCGCGGTCTTCGCGGTGCGGAGCTGGGCGAGCAGCTTGTCGTCCATCACGACTTCGGCAACACAGCCATTGGGCAGGCAGCGCACGAAGCCGGCGCGGCCGACATCCTGATTGTCGAGCTTGAGGCCGAGGCCCGACGGCAGCAGCACGCCGAGCGGCGCCACCACGCGCATCAGCTTGCTCTTCTGGTCGGCAGTCTTCAGCACGATCACCGTGAGGCCAGCATTGGAGCGGTCTTCCGCCACCACGCTCTGGATCAGGGCGCATTGTTCCGCCTGGGCACCGGGCGGGGTGTCGCAGCGGATCTGCCAGTCGCCATGAACCGAGCGCACCGCACCCTGGGCGCTGGCGGTAGCCGGGACGGCGGCGATCGCCGCCAGGGCGAGACAACCGAGCGCCAGCCAGCGCCAGCCTGCAATCCCGCGGGCCGGGCGGTTCAGGGTCGGTTTATGCTGCAACTTCGAGTGCCCCATCCGGGTCGATTCCTTAGGCGGTGACGTGGTGGTCGTAGTCCAGGGCAGCACGCTTGACGCTGTCTGTCCGGAGGATTTTTCCAGACCACGGAATGATACGGCAATGACGGCGCCTTGAAGGCATCCACGGAGCCACGAAAGCGCTCGCAGGCGCGAATCAGCATCCTGCCGATCGCCTGATCTGTGCCTACATCGGACAATTCCGCTGTCAAGCGCCGTTCGGCTGCCGCACGCCTCTTTATATCTGATTTCATGCAGCAATTGCGACCTTCGTTCAATACCGCCGAATGCATTACGGGATGCGCCACTCCTGCATTGCGACAGACCGCGAATTATGGTTTGAGAGGCTAGATTTCGACGCATTCTAACAATTGCCTCCAGGCCAATCACTTGGGCGTTTTGGCAAATTGGCAGGGTGCGGATCGGGCGGCATAATTCGGCGACAGGCCGAAATGCGACAGTAAATATGGGAGCGCGAGCGGCATGAGGATGTCGAGGGGCCAGATTGGCCGCCGGTTGCTGGGGTTAGCAGTTGTTGGGGCCGGGCTTGCTTTTGGCGGTGCTGCATTCGCAGAGGTGATGGGCCAGCCCGCGCCGTGGGAATTCAAGCTGCAGGAAGCCGCCACGCCGGTGATGGAGAACATCACCTGGTTTCATAATTTCCTGCTCTGGCTGATCACCGCCATCACACTGTTCGTGCTTGTACTTCTCGTCATCGTGGTGATGAAGTTCAACTCCAAGGCCAACCCGGTCGCATCCAAGACCACGCACAATACGCTGATCGAAGTGGCGTGGACCATCATCCCGGTTCTGATCCTGGTCGCAGTGGCGGTGCCGTCGTTCCGTTTGCTGTTCCTGGAACTCGATATTCCGAAAGCCGACCTGACCATCAAGGCAACCGGCAAGCAGTGGTTCTGGACCTACAGCTATCCCGACAACGGCCCGTTCGAATTCGACTCGCTGATGGCCACCGACAAGCAGCCGCGCCTTCTTGCCGTCGATAACGAAGTCGTCGTTCCCGTGAACAAGGTCGTGCGCGTGCAGACGACCGCCGCGGACGTCATCCATTCCTTCGCGATCCCGTCCTTCGGCATCAAGATCGACGCCGTTCCGGGCCGCCTGAACGAGACCTGGTTCAAGGCCACCAAGACCGGCATGTTCTACGGCCAGTGCTCGGAACTGTGCGGCAAAGATCACGCGTTCATGCCGATCGCGATCCGCGTCGTCAGCGATCAGGAATTCACCGCATGGGTCGAGACCGCGAAGAAGAAGTTCGCGTCCAATCCGGCGAATTCCTACGCTTCGGCCGGAACTGCTGTGGCGCAGTAAGCGGGTGGCGGAGCCGCGAGGCTCCGCACGCACTGTAAGAAATTAGGGCGAGGGGACCGCAAGGTCCAAAGACTGCCAGAAGAAGACAAAGCAGGATTTGAAAATGGCAACGACCGCGGCAACACCGGCTCACGACGATCACGCCCACGACGATCATGCGCATGCGCATCCGACGGGGTGGCGGCGCTACGTCTATTCGACGAACCATAAGGACATCGGCACGATGTACCTTATCTTCGCGATCGTGGCGGGCGTCATCGGCGGCATCATGTCGATCCTGATCCGCATCGAGTTGATGTATCCGGGCGTCCAGATCTTCCACGAAAGCCACACCTACAACGTCTTCGTCACCTCGCACGGTCTGATCATGATCTTCTTCATGGTGATGCCTGCGATGATCGGCGGTTTCGGCAATTGGATGGTGCCGCTGATGATCGGCGCGCCGGACATGGCCTTCCCGCGCATGAACAACGTGTCGTTCTGGCTGCTGCCTGCTGCTTTCGCACTGCTCATCATCTCGACCTTCGTGGAGGGCGAGCCCGGTGCCAACGGCGTCGGTGCCGGCTGGACTATGTACGCGCCGCTCTCGACATCGGGCCATCCGGGGCCTGCCGTCGACTTCGCGATTCTGGCGCTGCATATCGCCGGTGCATCGTCGATCCTCGGCGCCATCAACTTCATCACCACCATCTTCAACATGCGCGCGCCGGGCATGACCCTGCACAAGATGCCGCTGTTCGTGTGGTCGATCCTGGTCACCGTGTTCCTGCTGCTGCTGTCGCTGCCGGTTCTGGCGGGCGCCATCACCATGCTGCTGACGGACCGCAACTTCGGCACCACCTTCTTCGCCGCAGACGGCGGCGGTGATCCGATCCTGTTCCAGCATCTGTTCTGGTTCTTCGGTCACCCCGAAGTGTACATCCTGATCCTGCCCGGCTTCGGCATGATCTCGCAGATCATCTCGACCTTCTCGAAGAAGCCGGTGTTCGGTTATCTCGGCATGGCCTATGCGATGGTCGCCATCGGCGGCATCGGCTTCGTCGTCTGGGCGCACCACATGTACACCGTCGGCATGTCGTCGGCGACGCAGGCTTACTTCGTCGCCGCAACCATGGTGATCGCGGTGCCGACCGGCGTGAAGATCTTCTCCTGGATCGCCACGATGTGGGGCGGTTCCATCGAGTTCAAGGCGCCGATGCTGTGGGCCGTGGGCTTCATCTTCCTGTTCACCCTCGGCGGTGTCACCGGCGTCGTGCTGGCCAATGCCGGCGTCGATCGCGTGCTGCAGGACACCTACTATGTGGTCGCGCACTTCCACTACGTGCTGTCGCTCGGCGCTGTGTTCGCCATCTTCGCCGGCTGGTATTACTGGTTCCCGAAGATGTTCGGCTACATGTATTCGGAAACCATCGCCAAGGCGCATTTCTGGGTCACCTTCATTGGCGTCAATCTGGTGTTCTTCCCGCAGCATTTCCTCGGTCTGTCGGGCATGCCGCGCCGCTATGTCGACTATCCGGATGCCTTCGCCGGCTGGAACCTGGTCTCGTCGATCGGCTCCTACATCTCCGGCTTTGCCGTGCTGATCTTCATCTACGGTGTGATCGAAGCTTTCGTCCGCAAGGAAAAGGCTGCGAACAATCCGTGGGGTGCCGGCGCAACCACGCTGGAATGGACTCTGAGCTCGCCGCCGCCGTTCCATCAGTTCGAAGTGCTGCCGCGCATCAAGTAACGACTATCCGTGGCGCCTTCGGGCGCCGCGCCTCTGAATGCCTCCGCCGCGGCCAGTCTGGTTTCGGCGGAGTGCGTGTAACAAAGTGAGATTGATCTTGTCCGTCCTCGACCACCATACCATCGACCTGTCTGCTCCCCGCATCTCCGAAGCGGGTGTTGCCGACTACATCGCGCTGCTCAAGCCGCGGGTGATGTCGCTGGTCGTGTTCACGGCCATGGTCGGCTATTTCCTGGCGCCGGGCGATCATCACCCGGTGCTGGCGATCACCTCGATCCTCTGTATCGCTGTCGGAGGCGGCGCCTCCGGCGCGCTGAACATGTGGTACGAAGCCGATATCGACGCGCTGATGTCGCGCACTGCCAACCGCCCGATTCCGCGTGGCCGCGTCACCCGGCCGGAAGCACTGACCTTCGGTCTGGTGCTGGCCTTCTTCTCCGTGATGACGCTCGGTATCCTCGTCAACTGGCTGGCCGGGGCGCTGCTCGCTTTCACCATCTTCTTCTATGTCGTGATCTACACTATCGCTCTGAAGCGCTGGACCGCGCAGAACATCGTCATCGGTGGCGCCGCCGGTGCGCTGCCGCCGGTCGTTGCCTGGGCTGCGGCGTCGGGAACGCTCTCGATGGAGCCGGTCCTGCTGTTCCTGATCATCTTTTTCTGGACCCCGCCGCATTTCTGGGCGCTGGCCCTGTTCCGCAACGACGACTACACCCGCGCCGGCGTGCCGATGCTGCCGGTGGTCGCCGGTCCCGACGCAACCCGGCTGCAGATCCTGCTCTACACCGTCGTGCTGGTCGCAACTGCCGTCGCGCCTTGGCCGCTCGGCTATTTCTCGGCCATCTACGGTGTGGCTTCGCTGATCCTCGGCGCCGGCATGATGTATCTCGCCGTGCAGGTCTATCGTCTGCGCGAAGGCACGCCTGCCAATCGCGCGACGCGCAAGCTGTTTGCTTTCTCGATCGTCTATCTGTTCGCGCTGTTTGCCATTCTGCTGCTCGAGGTGGTCGTGAAGGCCATCCTCCCGCTGGTCTGGTAGAGGGGCGCATGATCCAATGGACAACGAACGCAAGCCTGAACAGCCGGAAGGCATCGTCCTCACCGAGGCACAGAAGAAGAGCCGGCGCGAACGGTCGCTGGCCATCGCCTGGGCGCTCGGCGTTCTCGTCGTGCTGTTCTTTGCCGTCACCATGGTCAAAGGGCCGGCCGTTCTCATCCGGCCCATGTAATGACAAAAGCTGAGTGACATGACCGATCAGCCGCAGATCCAGCCAGTCGAAGTGAGCAGCCCGCGCAGCGATAAGGTTGCGCGCCGCGGTCTGGGTCGCGATGCGACGGTGGCTGCGGCGTGCGGTCTGCTGGTCGCCTTCATGGTCGGCGCGTCCTACGCCGCCGTGCCGCTCTATAACTGGTTCTGCCGCGCCACCGGCTTCAACGGCACCACGATGGTGGCGAGTTCAGCACCCGCGACGGGCCCGATCGCGCGCAAGATCGCCGTGCGCTTCGATGCCAATGTGTCGGGCGGCCTGCCATGGAAATTCGTCCCGGAGCAGAGCGAAATCGAGGTCAAGATCGGCGAGGTGGTCACCGTATTCTATACCGTGACCAACCAGTCCGCCCGTATCACCTCCGCACAGGCTGCCTATAATGTGGCGCCGCTGACGGTCGGTGCCTATTTCCAGAAGATCAATTGCTTCTGCTTCACCGACCAGACACTGGCGCCCGGTGAGAAGCGCGAAATGCCCGTTGTGTTCTATGTCGATCCTGCGCTTGCCGCGGATAGCGAGAATGACGGACTGAAGTCGATCACACTGTCCTACACGTTCTACCCCCTGCGCGATCCGGCGCCGAAGCCGCTGGCGGCGACGGAGACTGACAAGCGCAAGGGTAACCTCTAAGAGAAAGCTCCGAGAGAAATCCTGGAGCGTTCCGAGTTATAAAATTGAGAGAACTCGCACCGGCTTCAACCGGCGCAGCTGACGGAGAGAACCGCAATGGCTACGGCGCAAGCTAAGCACCACGACTATCACCTCGTCGATCCCTCGCCGTGGCCGGCGGTAGGCTCGCTGTTCGCCTTCATCATGGCGGTCGGCGCGGTCAGCTGGATGCATCACATGTATGCCGCGGCGCCCATCGTATTTGGCGTCGGCACCATCGGCGTGCTCTACGTGTTCGCAAGCTGGTGGACCGACGTGGTTCGCGAAGCCCAGTACAAGGGCGACCACACCCGCGTGGTGCAGATCAGCCATCGCTACGGCATGATCCTGTTCATCGCTTCGGAAGTGATGTTCTTCGTCGCCTGGTTCTGGGCCTACTTCAATTCGTCGCTGTTCCCCGGCGATCCCGTCCATGCCACCCGCGAAGCATTGTTCGGTGGCGTCTGGCCGCCGAAAGGCATCCAGACCTTCGATCCCTGGCACCTGCCGCTGCTCAACACGCTGATCCTGCTGACCTCGGGCACGACCGTCACCTGGGCACATCACGCCCTGCTGGAAGGCGACCGCAAGGCGGTGAAGTATGCGCTGATCCTCACCGTGCTGCTCGGCGCGGCCTTCTCCTGCGTGCAGGCGTTCGAATACGCCCACGCTGCTTTCGGCTTCAAGGGTAACATCTACGGCGCGACCTTCTTCATGGCGACCGGCTTCCACGGTTTCCACGTGCTGGTCGGCACCATTTTCCTCTTGGTCTGCCTGTTCCGCGTCTATGCCGGTCACTTCACGCCGAAACAGCACCTCGGCTTCGAATTCGCCGCCTGGTACTGGCACTTCGTGGACGTGGTCTGGCTGTTCCTGTTCATTACGATCTATGTCTGGGGCTACGGCGGCCCTATCGCCGGCGCAGCCGCGCACTGACCGTATTCGGGTGCTACAAGAGGGCGGCCGCAGGGCCGCCCTTTTTGTTTGGCGCTTGGCCGTGAAAGAATTCGACTCGATGCCCGATCAAGCCGCTGTTCCCGTCAGTCTTGGCCAGACCGTCATTCGCGGCCTGAGCTGCAAATGCCCGCGCTGCGGCGAAGGGAAGCTCTATGCCGGCTTCATCAATCTGGCGCCGCGCTGTGAGCGTTGCGAACTGGACTATGCTTTCATCGACACCGGCGATGGTCCGGCGATCTTCATCATCATGCTCGCCGGTGCCATCGTCGTTGGCTGCGCGCTGGTGGTTGAGGTCAAGTACCAGCCGCCATTCTGGCTGCACGCCGCGCTGTGGCTGCCGCTGATTCTCGCGACCACGCTGCTGCCGTTGCGCTCCATGAAGTCGCTGCTGATCGCCCTGCAATTCCACCACAAGGCCTCCGAAGGCCAACTCATCGATCGCACGCCGAAATGAACACTGCTGCAGCGCGCCAGCGCAGTATCACCGGTCTCGGCATCGTCACGCTCATCATCGTCGGTGTGCTCCTCAGTCTCGGCTTCTGGCAGCTGCAGCGCCGCACCGAGAAACATGCGTTGATTGCAGCGCTCACCGAGCGACTTGCGGGTGCGCCCGGTGTACTGCCGCTGCCATCCACATGGAGCGCGCTGACCCCGGCGAAGGATGAATTCCGCCGCGTCAGCTTCTCGGCCACCTACAAGCCGGTCCCTGACGGCATGGTCTACAGCTCCGGCTCCGGGGTGCGGCCGGATGTGCCGGGCCCGGTGACCTGGGCCTTCCTGCCGGCGCAACTGGCATCCGGCGAGACCGTCGTGATCAATGCCGGCTTCGTGCAGAACACGATGCAGGATCGCGCCCAGCAGGACCGCGCCGTGCAGAAGCTCATTACCGGCGCGCCCGTAACCCTGACCGGCTATCTGCGTTTTCCCGAAACCGCGGGCACGCTGACGCCCCACGACGACGTCAGCAAACGCCTCTGGTTCAACCGCGATCAGCGCGCCATGGCGCAGGCGCTCGGCTGGGGCCCTGTTGCCCCGTTCTATGTCGATCTGGAAACGCCCGTGCCGGCCAACGCCATCCCAAAGCCCGGTCCGCTCGAAATCCATCTCAAGGACGACCACATGCAATATGCCATCACCTGGTTTGGCCTCGCTGCCGCCGTGGTGATTGCCTTCGGGGTCTGGACCCGGGGCCAGCGGCGGGCCTGAACCCCGGCCAAAGTTGGTTTCCTCGCCCGGCGAAACCCATTATGGTGCCCTTCGATTTCACGCGGCGTGAAGTTTTAACCCCATTATTATCAAAGGCTTGGCGGTTTCCGCGCCTTTGGAGGACGCCTTGACGACCTATATCTCGACGCGGGGAGAGGCCCCGAAACTCGGCTTTTGCGATGTCATGCTGACCGGGCTTGCCCGCGATGGCGGCCTCTACATTCCCGAGGTCTGGCCGCAGCTCTCGGCCGAGACCATCGCGTCGCTGTTCGGCCGGCCCTATTGGGAAGTCGCCGTCGAAGTGCTCCGGCCCTTCGTGGCCGGCGAGATTTCCGACGAGGATCTCGGGCGCATGGCCAATGAGGCCTATGCCACCTTCCGCCATCCCGCCGTGGTGCCGCTCGACCAGACCGCGTCGAACCAGTTCGTGCTCGAGCTGTTTCACGGCCCGACGCTGGCGTTCAAGGACGTCGCCATGCAGCTCATCGCGCGGCTGATGGATCACGTCCTCGCCAAGCGCAATCAACGCACCACCATCGTCGTCGCGACCTCCGGGGACACCGGTGGCGCCGCCGTCGATGCCTTCGCCGGCCGCGACAATGTCGATCTCGTCGTGCTGTTTCCGAACGGCCGTATTTCCGACGTGCAGCGTCGCATGATGACCACGACCGGCGCGTCGAACGTCCATGCGCTCGCCGTCGAAGGCCATTTCGACGATTGCCAGGCGATCGTGAAGGGCCTGTTCAATCATCACAAGTTTCGTGACGCCGTGTCGCTGTCGGGTGTGAACTCGATCAACTGGGCACGTATCGTTGCGCAGGTGGTTTACTACTTCACCTCGGCAGTCGCCGTCGGTGCGCCTGCGCGCAGCGTTGATTTCACGGTGCCTACCGGCAATTTCGGCGACATCTTTGCGGGCTATGTGGCCAAGCGCATGGGTCTGCCGGTGCGCAAGCTGCGCGTCGCCGCCAACGTCAATGACATCCTCGATCGTACGCTCAAGACTGGCATCTACGAGGTGCGTGAGGTTCACGCCTCGTCGTCGCCGTCGATGGACATTCAGGTGTCGTCGAATTTCGAGCGGCTGCTGTTCGAAGCCTCCGGCCGCGATGCCGCGCTGGTGCGCGGCTTGATGGATTCGCTGAAGCAGTCCGGCCGTTTCGTGCTGCCCGAGAAGGTGCTGACTGCGATCCGTGCCGATTTCGAATCCGGTCGCGCCGACGAGGACGAGACCTCGGCCGCCATTCGCGCGGCGTGGCGCGAGACCGGCGATCTGATCGATCCGCACACCGCCGTGGCATTGGCCGTCGCCGATCGCGACACCACCGAGATGCATGTGCCCAATGTCGTGCTGTCGACGGCGCATGCGGCAAAATTCCCCGATGCGGTGGAAGCGGCTTGCGGCGTGCGGCCGGCACTGCCGGTCTATCTCGAAGGGCTGATGACGAAGCCCGAGCATATTAAGGTCATGAAGAATGACCAAAGCGATATTGAGCAGTTCGTGCTGTCGGTCAGCCGCGCTGCGAAGCAAGGAGTGTCCTGATGACCGTCGAAGTTACCAAACTGCCTTCGGGCCTGACGGTCATCACCGATACCATGCCGCATCTGGAAACCGCAGCGCTCGGCGTCTGGACCGGCGTCGGTGGCCGCGATGAGAAGCCCAACGAGCACGGCATCTCGCATCTGCTCGAACACATGGCGTTCAAGGGCACCAAGAAGCGTTCGTCGCGCGAGATCGTCGAGGAGATCGAGGCGGTCGGCGGCGATCTCAATGCCGCGACCTCGACCGAAACCACGGCCTATTACGCCCGCGTGATGAAGGCCGATGTGCCGCTGGCGCTCGATGTGCTCTCGGACATTCTCGCCAATCCCACTTTCGTGCCGGATGAGCTGGAGCGCGAGAAGAGCGTGATCGTGCAGGAGATCGGTGCGGCACAGGACACGCCGGACGATGTCGTGTTCGAACATCTCAACGAGCTATGCTATCCCGACCAGCCGATGGGCCGTTCGCTTCTGGGCACCGCCAAGACGCTGAAGGGTTTTGATCGCGACATGCTGCAGAGCTACCTGTCTACGCATTATCGCGGGCCGGACATGGTGGTGGCTGCGGCCGGTGCCGTGAATCATCGCCAGGTCGTGCATGAAGCCGCCGATCGCTTTTCCAGCTTTGAAGGCACCGCAGCCCCGAAGCCGCAGCCGGCGATGTTCGGCAAGGGCGGCTCGCGCGTGGTCAATCGCGATCTCGAACAGGCGCATCTGACGCTGGCGCTGGAAGGCTTGCCGCAATCGGACCTGTCGCTGTTCAGCCTGCAGGTCTTTACCAACATTCTCGGCGGCGGGATGTCGTCGCGTCTGTTCCAGGAAGTGCGCGAGAAGCGCGGCCTCTGCTATTCGATCTACACCTTCCACGCGCCCTATACCGACACCGGCTTCTTCGGTCTCTATACCGGCACCGATCCGACCGATGCACCGGAGATGATGGAAGTCATCGTCGATGTCATCAACGAGTCGGTGGAGACATTGACCGAAGCCGAAATCGCGCGCGCCAAGGCGCAGATGAAGGCCGGTCTGCTCATGGCGTTGGAGAGCTGCAGCTCGCGTGCCGAGCAATTGGCGCGGCACATGCTGGCCTATGGCCGTCCGCTCACCGTGGAAGAGCTCGTCCAGCGCATCGATGATGTTAGCGTGGAATCGACCCGTAATGTCGCCCGTGGCTTGCTGACGCGCAGCCGTCCGGCCGTGGCGGCGCTCGGCAGCGGCCGGGGGCTGGACACGGCAGTGGCTTTTGCGGAAGGATTGACCCGCGCCAAGGACAAGAGCCTGCTCCACTAGGCAGGCGAGGTCCGAGGCATCAGGGAGCGAGCCTATGGCCCTGTTTCGTTTGCCATCGAGCATGCCGGCGGCGCTGGCGCCGCGCGGCTACGGCGTTGCATTGCGCGCGCCCGTGATGAGCGATTTTCCGCAATGGGCCGATCTGCGTGAGCTGAGCCGGGGTTATCTCACGCCGTGGGAGCCGATCTGGCCGTCAGACGACCTGACGCGCTCCGGCTTTCGCCGCCGGCTGCGCCGCTATGCCGACGATGCGGCGGCCGATCGTGCCTATCCGTTTCTGGTGTTTCGCGAGTCCGATGGCACGCTGCTGGGCGGCGTGACGCTGGCCAATGTGCGCCGGGGTATCGTCCAGGCCGGCACCATCGGCTATTGGGTCGGCCAGCCCTATACCGGGCAGGGCGTCATGACCGCGGCGCTGCGGGTGCTGTTGCCGACCTTGTTTGGCGAGTTGAACCTGCACCGCATCGAGGCGGCCTGCATTCCCACCAACCTGCCGTCGGTGCGGGTGCTGGAGAAGTGTGGCTTCTCGCGCGAGGGACTGGCGCGGCGTTATCTCTGCATCAATGGCATCTGGCAGGATCACCTGCTTTACGGCATGCTGCATGAGGATTTCCGCGGGTAACCTTGCTGCAACGCGATGTCCGGATGTGGCGCAATGGCGCGCATCTGTCCTCTTTCAAGCGCCTTGGGTTCGCCGCCATTGCGCTGTTATAAGGCCCTGCGCACGCCTTGGGCGGGGCTGCGCAAACGACTGAATTTCCGGGGATATCTTCATAATGCGCAACATTCGTTCGATGCCGATCAGCGGCCGCACCGGCGCGCTCCGCGGCCTGCTGGTGATCACTGCAGCAAGCCTGACACTGGCCGGGTGCGGCGGCGGCAGTATGTTCGGCGGCGGTTCGCCGAGCAGCGGCGGCGGCAGCCCGTCGATGACCGATCGCTTCACCCAGTTGTTCTCGGGCAAGTCCACCGAGGTCGGCGCGCCGCAGTCGCCGCAGACCGATGAGAACGATCTGACCTGCCCGAGCGTCAGCATCCGGCCGGGCGCCTCGACCTATGCGGTCGGCGCTGCAGGCAAGCCCGCGGTCGGCAACGATCTGGCCTTCCAGGCCACTATCACCCGGACGGCGCGCTCCTGCGATCTCAATGCCGGTCAGATTTCGGTCAAGCTCGGCATCCAGGGCCGCGTCATTGTCGGCCCGGCGGGCGCGCCGGCGGCGGTTGATGTGCCGCTGCGTGTTGCCGTGGTGCAGGAAGGCGTGACGCCGAAGACCATTGCCACCAAGGTGTTCCAGACCACCGTGCAACTCGGCAGCGAGACCAGCGTGCCGTTCAGTCTGGTCGGCGAGGATCTTGTCTATCCCGTGCCGACGGGCACCGCAGGCGATTCCTACATCTTCTATATCGGCTTTGATCCGCAAGCCCTGAAATCGCAGGCGCCCGCACGCAAGCGGCGCTAGGCGTCATACAGCCAACAAAAAAGCCGGCGCGATCATCTCGCGCCGGCTTTTTCAGTTTGAAGTCTTTCGCTTAGTTCAGCTTGGAGCGAACCTCGCCGATGCCCTTGGCGATCAGGTCGTCGGCCACCGAGCCCTTTACGGACTGCGATAGCACCGAGGCTGCGGCATTCACTGCGGCTTCGGCTGCGGCTGCGCGAACGTCTGCGATAGCCTGGGCTTCCGCCATTGCGATCTTGCCCTCTGCGCTCTTGGTGCGGCGAGCGACAAAATCTTCCATCTTGGTCTTGGCTTCGGCGGCAATGCGCTCGGCCTCTTCCTTGGCGGAAGTGATGATGTCCTGCGCTTCGCGCTCGGCCGCTGCATGACGCTTCTTGTAGTCTGCGAGCAGCGCGGCGGCTTCATCACGCAGGCGACGGGCGTCGTCGAGTTCCTGCTTGATGCGGACGCTGCGGTGGTCGAGCGCCGTCAGGATGGTGCGGTGAATACCGAACCAGCCGAACACCGCCATCAGAAGGACAAAAGCGACGGCGACCCAGAATTCAGCTTGAAGTCCGAACATCCGTTTATCCTTTCAGCGACGCGTCGAGCGCGGCGTTGACGGCGCCTGCATCCGGGCTGATGCCCGTCAAGCGTTCGACGATCGCCGAGGCCGTGTCCGCAGCAATGCTGCGCACATTGCCCATCGCCGTTGCGCGGGTGGTGGCAATGGTCTGCTCCGCTGCAGCAAGCTTGCTGGCAAGGCTCTCTTCGAGCTTCGCCTTGGCCTGCTCCTGTTCTGCATTGAGCTTCTCACGAACCTCGGTCGCCATCGCATGCGCCTTGGCGCGGGCATTGGCGAGTTCGGTTTCGTAAGCCTTCAATGCAGCGTCGGAATCGCCCTTGAGCTTGGCGGCTTCGTTCAGGTCCGTATCGAGAACCTGCTGACGGGCCGCAAGCACCCCGCCGACGCGGGGCAGCGCCAGACGCGACACGATCAGATAGAGCAAGCCGAACGCGATCGCGAACGACACCAGCTGTGAAGCGAAGGTGTTGCTCTCGAACGGCGGAAACGACGCCTTGTGACCACCGTCTGCCGCAGTGTGTGCGGCAGTCCCGTGATCGGCGCCCTTGGATTTGCCCTGACCTTCAGCCACAGCAGTCTCCTTATCGATCGGAAGCGCTCCAGGACGGAGCGGCAACCGGATCCGTTTTCAGCTTAGACGGCGAACAGCAGCAGCAGAGCGATCAGCAGCGAGAAGATGCCGAGCGCTTCGGTCACGGCGAAGCCGAAGATCAGGTTAGCGAACTGGCCCTGGGAAGCCGACGGATTGCGGAGCGCACCGTTGAGGAACTGGCTGAAGATCATGCCGACGCCGATGCCAGCGCCACCCATGCCGAGACAAGCAATGCCGGCGCCGATGTACTTCGCTGCGATGGGATCCATAGTAAAACTCCTTCTTGGGATAGGGATTAAGACGGTTGAGGGATGGAATTCCCCAGGTCACTTAGAGAATAGTGGTTAGTGGCCCGGATGAAGTGCGTCGTTGAGATAGATGCAGGTCAGGATCGTGAACACATAGGCCTGCAGGAAGGCGACCAGCAGTTCCAGTGCGGTCAGCGCCGTGGTCATGGCCAGCGGCAGCACCGAACCGAAAATGCCGAGTGCGCCGAGTGCGCTGAGCGAGGTCACGAAGCCGGCAAAAACCTTCAGCGTGATGTGGCCGGCCAGCATGTTGGCGAACAGACGAACCGAATGCGACACCGGGCGGGACAGGAACGAGATCACCTCGATCACCGTGACCAGCGGCAGGATGTAAATCGGAATACCGTGCGGCACGAACAGCTTGAAGAATCCGAGACCGTTTTTGTAGAGGCCGTAGAGCAGCACGGTCAGGAACACCATCAATGCCAGGGCGACGGCGACGATCAGATGGCTGGTGACGGTGAAGGTATAGGGGATGATGCCGATCAGATTCGCCGTCAGGATGAACATGAACAGCGAGAACACGAACGGGAAGAACTTCATCCCTTCTTCGCCGATGCTACTGCGCACCGTATTCGAGACGAATTCGAAGGACAGCTCGGCGACCGACTGGAAACGGCTCGGGATCAGCGCACGTCCTGCGCTGCCACCGATCATCAGCAGCGACACGACGGCGACGGCGCCGAACATATAGGCCGATGAGTTGGTGAAGGCGATTTCCTGATTGCCGATATGGCCCAGGGTGAAGATCTTGTGGATCTCAAATTGATGGATCGGATCGGCCATCCACGTCGGTCTTTCAATTCGGCCGGAACGTCCGGCGTTTCCTTGCCGGACAGCCGGCACTCAAATGCTGCGCCAACGACGCAGAGGTCTTGGGCGCGAATTTCTTATTCCGCTTTTTTCCCGACACCAGCCGAGCGCATCACGTTCATCACGCCGGCGACGAAGCCGAGCAGCATGAGAACAATCAGCCCCCACGGCGATGTCGACAGCAAACGATCGAAGCCCCAGCCCAGAATCGTTCCGACGACGACGCCCGCGACCAGTTCCGAAGAAAGACGGAGACCCACCGCCATGGCCGATGCCCTGGACTGCGCGTTTCCGCTTCCAGTTTCGGATTGGTCAGTCTGGAGTTTGCGCTCATCCTGAAGTTTGGACAGACGCTTATTCAGACTTCCGAGCCTTGCGGAAAGCGCAGCCTCATCGGGAGACGATTTGCCATCGTTTCCGCGTTCACTGTCATCGTCCCGTGTGCCGTTCGTCATGCTTGCGACACTCGAAATAACGCTGCAAATGCTGGAAATAACGCCCCGTCACCCTTCAAAGCCGGGCGGACCATACTTAGCGCATCTTGCCAAGTCAAGATTCGCTGATCGCCTGTTAGTGCTTTGATTCATTTGATTTTATTGGCGAAATTCGAATCCCGCTGCGCGGGATCGCCGCAGCGCAAGAATGACTTTCGAGGTGATCTATCTTGCACGGCGCAGGGCGCTCTGTTGGAGTACCGCAGAGTTTGAAAACGCCCCTGCCGGAGCCCGGAATGTCTCAAGAGATCGACTACTATTTTTCGCTGCCATCGCCCTGGGCCTATATCGGCCACACGCTCTTTCGCGATCTCGTAAGTACTTATGATCTCAAGGTGAATCATAAACCGGTATTTCTCGGTGATCTGTTTTCGGAAACCGGCGGCCTCCCGCTCGGCAAGCGTCATCCGGTGCGGCAGCGCTATCGGATGCTTGAATTGCAGCGCTGGCGCGACAAGCGCGGTCTCGATTTCCATCTGCAGCCGAAGAACTGGCCATTCGATGGCCGACTCGCCGATGGTCTGGTGATCGCGGCGCTCGAGGCTGGACACGATCCGGACCCGTTCCTGCGGCGCGCATTTCCCGCGGTCTGGGAAAGTCAGCTCAATCTCGGCGACACGGCCGTGCTGACCAGACTGGCGGATGATTCGGGGCTGCCGGGCGCGAAACTGCTAGAGCGCGCGGCGTCGAGTGATGTGGCCGCGAAATACGAACAGAACCGTCAGGAGGCGATTGCGGCTGACGTGTTCGGCTCGCCGGCCTATGTGCTCAACGGTGAAGTATTTTGGGGGCAGGACCGGCTCGAATTGCTGGCTGATGCGTTGAAGGCAAAGCGAGCGCCTTTCAAATCTCAAATCTGAGCACATCTGAGAGTAAAGGCGGCTATCGCCCCGAACTCGCAACGCGGAGCATCTCCATGAAGAATGCTGTGATGCGTTTTGCCTCCCCCGGACAGCCCATGCGGTACGCCGCGCGGGTTGGCGCGGTGCTGATGACCGGGATTGTCAGTGCGTCTGCGCAGGCGCTCCCGGATATCGAGAATGGCCGTTATTCACTGTCGCCGATCGCTGAAGGCGTCATCCGCTTGGATACCCGCACCGGCACAGTTTCGACCTGCACGGATAAGGGATCGGGCTGGGCCTGCTATGTCTTGCCGGATGAACGGGCCGCGCTCGATACCGAGATCGGGCGGTTACAGAAGGACAACGACAAGCTGAAGGCGGAGCTTGCCCAGCGCGGTCCAGCCGTCGCCGGCAAGACCGATGAAGCGCTCCCGAAACAGGATTCGCTAAAGCCCGGGAAGTCAGGGAGTGCGGATGGCGAGAGGAAGATCGAGATTCCGCTGCCGAGCGAACGCGATGTCGATCGGGTCATGGCCTTTGTCGAAAACGCGTGGCGTCGCCTTGTCGATATGGCCAGCCGCATCCAGCGCGATTCCAGCGGGAAGATCTGAGCGCTGCCAGTTGCGCTACGGATGGCGGTGCCCACATCGTTGATTGATATGCGCGGGGCCTTTTGCCGCGATATCGAGAATAGTTCAGCACAAGCAGACAGGAGCCAAATCGTACATTTTTTCGACTCAAGGGAGGCCACTTTGATGCCGAGATTTTATTTCGATCTGGTTGACGGGACGACCGTGCCCGACGCTTCCGGGCAGATTTTGCGCAATGAATTGCTGGCCGCCGAGGTCGCCGACAAGCTCGCAGGCGATATTTACAAGATCAGGCCCGAACTCCGCGGCAAGCACTTCGCCATTTCCGTCCGCAACGAGGAAGGCGATGAAATTCACCGCGCAGACGTGGTTAGCTCCGACGATTAACGCAGTGCGCAGCTCTTATTTGCGGTCGAGCCCGATATCGTCGCCGTCGCCATGGATGGTGTCGCGATCGGCTTGATCGGTCTTGTCTGCGTCCTTGATGACAGCTTTCTCTTGTGCGCGCTGTTCGTCCTTGCGTGGACCCGGCCCCGGAATGTCCCTTGATGTTTTAGGCTTCATGGCGTTTTCCCTTGTTCATCCTGATTGAAGTGGGAACGCCATATGCGCGTTTTGGTTCATCAGAAGATCCACCAGTCGAAAGGTTAGCGTCGTGACATCTGCCAGATCCATCACGCACAGCGCGCCGTCTGCAGTTCGCATCGAAACTGTCGTGTCGTCGCTGCTGACTGTGCAGACATCCGGTGCCGGCTTCATCGATATCACCCGCGAGGTCGGCAAATTCCTGACCGAGATCGGTGCCCGAGAAGGTGCGTTGACGCTGTTCATCCGCCACACCTCAGCGTCGCTCACCATTCAGGAAAACGCCGATCCTTCCGTGCTGGTCGATCTCATGACAACGCTCGATCGCCTTGCGCCTCAGGATTTTAACTGGACGCACGATACGGAGGGTCCCGACGATATGCCGGCGCATGTTCGTACCATGCTGACCGCAACCTCGCTGCACATCCCCGTTCTGTCAGGCAAGCTCGCGCTTGGAACCTGGCAGGGGATCTATCTGATCGAACACCGCGCCCGCCCGCATCGCCGCGAGGTGGTGCTGCAGTTTGTCGGCGCGACCTGACGCTCGCAGATCTGCTGAAACCAAAAAAAGGCCGCGGATTGCTCCGCGGCCGGTTTGTTGTCGTCGTGTCTGCCGGCAGCCTGGGCTGCCGGCTTGGCGAGATTAGTTCGCGCTGATATCGACGTCCTTGGTCTCCGGCAGGAAGAAGAAGCCGATGACCACGGTGATTGCCGCGAAGATGATCGGGTACCAGAGGCCGGCGTAGATATCGCCGGTCGAGGCCACGATGGCGAAGGCGGTCGCCGGGAGAAGTCCGCCGAACCAGCCGTTGCCGATGTGATAGGGCAGCGACATCGAGGTGTAGCGGATCTTGGTCGGGAACAGTTCGACCAGCATTGCCGCGATCGGCCCGTAGACCATGGTCACGAACAGCACCAGGACGAACAGCAGTCCGATCACCGCCGCGACCTGCGGACGGAAGATATCGAACGGATGCGCCATCTTCACGATCTGCGCGTCGCCCGCCTTGGGATAGCCCGCCGCCTGAACCGCTGCGAGAACCTGCGGGTTCGACGCTGCAGCCGCGGTGTAGGGCACGTCCTTGCCGTTGACGACGACCTTCACGCCCGAGCCCGCTGCACCGTAGGCGGTCGAGTACTTGACCGACGACTGGGCCAGATAGGCGCGGGCCGTATCGCAAGGCGTGGAGAACACGCGGGTGCCGACCGGGTTGAACAGATCGCCGCACAGCGCGGGATCTGAAACGACTTCCACCTTCACGGTCTCGATCGCCTTTTCCAGAGTCGGGTTGGCGTTGGTGGTGATCATCCGGAAGATCGGGAAGAAGGTCAGCGCTGCGATCAGGCAGCCTGCCAGAATGATCGGCTTGCGGCCGATCTTGTCGGACAGGGCGCCCCAGAACACGAAGAAGCCGGTTCCGAGCAGCAGCGACCACGCGATTAGGAGGTTCGCGGTGTAGCCGTCGACCTTGAGGATCGATTGCATGAAGAACAGCGCGTAGAACTGGCCGGTGTACCAGACCACGCCCTGGCCCATCACGCCGCCGAACAGTGCGATCAGCACGATCTTGGCGTTGCTCCAGTTGCCGAAGGCTTCGGTCAGCGGAGCCTTGGAGCCCTTGCCTTCGTCCTTCATCTTCTGGAACACGGGCGATTCATTCAGGCGCAGACGGATCCAGACCGAGATGCCGAGCAGAACCACCGAGACCAGGAACGGAATACGCCAGCCCCAGGCGGCGAATTCACCCTCGCCCAGCGCCGACCGCGTGAACAGGATCACGAGCAGCGACAGGAACAGGCCGAGCGTAGCCGTAGTCTGAATGAACGACGTGTAGTAGCCGCGCTTGCCGGGCGGGGAATGTTCCGCCACATAAGTCGCCGCACCGCCATACTCACCGCCGAGCGCCAGGCCCTGCAGCAGACGCAGGCCGATCAGGATGATCGGAGCCGCGATGCCGATGGTCGCTGCGTTAGGCAGGATGCCGACGATGAAGGTCGACAGGCCCATGATGAGGATGGTGACGAGGAACGTGTATTTGCGGCCGACGATGTCGCCGACGCGTCCGAACACGATGGCGCCAAACGGACGAACGATGAAGCCCGCGGCGAATGCCAGCAGCGCGAAGATGTCGCGTGTGGCCTGATTGAACATCGGCAGCTTGGTGGCGGGATCGATCACGCCGAAGAACTGCGCGCCGATGATGCCGGCCAGCGAGCCGAACAGGTAGAAGTCATACCATTCGAAAACAGTGCCGAGCGATGACGCGAAGATGACGAAGCGTTCGTCCTTCGTCATCCCCTGGGCTTTCGCCGATGTTGCTGCGATGGTGGACATGTTTGAATCGCTCCCCAAATCCGTTGCAAAATTTATTGTGGCTTCTCGCTCGCTGCGCCGAACTTCTGTCGGCTCATTGCAGAGAACTTCGATGCAAAAGGTAGCATTGCGGGGAAATGCGACCCAATACGACTTTAGGCCGTGCGCAAGGGGGCTGTGCGCAGACGTCGCAGTGCGAAAACGTCCTTCCCGACGTGCGCGTGCATATGAAATATTGCGGCGCACAATGGTCCCTGTTCACCAATTTACCGCGTGGCAGCATTGGACGCTTGCAAGACGTTGTCGCGCGGGGGACACTTGTGGCGAAATGCGCTTTTGCGCGTCGTCTCAACGCGGTCGCTGGTTTGCCGCAAGATTTTTACATGGATTTTGATGACCGTTATCGCTCCCTCGCGCCTCATTATTGCCGACGATCATCCGTTGTTCCGCGGTGCATTGCGGCAGGCGGTTAGCAGCGTGCTGCCGACGACCACGGTTGATGAAGCTGGTACGTTCGAGGATCTGACCAAGCTGCTGGAACAGGACTCCGACGTCGATCTGATCCTGCTCGATCTGTCGATGCCGGGGATCAGAGGCTTCTCGGGACTGATTTACCTCCGCGCTCAGTATCCCGCGATTCCGGTGGTCATTGTCTCGGCCAGCGACGATGTCGGCACGATCCGCCAATCGCTGGACTTTGGTGCGTCCGGTTTCATTCCAAAGCGTTTCGGGGTCGATACGCTGCGCGATGCCATCGTGAAGGTGATGGACGGCGACGTCTGGGTTCCGCCGGACGTCGACATGTCCGCAGCCGCCGATCCGGAAATGAGCAAGCTGCGCGATCGGCTGGTGACGCTGACGCCGCAGCAGGTCCGCGTGCTGATGATGCTGTCGGAAGGGCTCCTCAACAAGCAGATCGCTTATGAGCTCGGCGTGTCCGAGGCGACCATCAAGGCGCATGTCTCCGCGATCCTGCAGAAGCTCGGTGTCGAGAGCCGCACCCAGGCTGTCATCGCTGCCGCGAAGATCGCTGGTGGCCAGTGGCGCCAGGGCGAACAGACCCCGCAGCAGTAGCGATATCGCTCCGGCCTCATGGTGAGGAGGTGGACTTGCGCCGTCTCGAACCATGGAATGCTAAGACACCATCCTTCGAGACGCGGCGAAGATGTCGCTCCTCAGGATGAGGGCAGAGCCCTACTCCGCCGCGATCATCTGCTGCGTGCGCCATTGCCCGAGCAGTGCGCGCAGCGACGCCGGTTTGACCGGCTTGTTCAGCACGGCGATCTTGTCCTGCCGTGCAGCCGATTGCACATGCGGGCTGCGGTCGGCGGTGATCAGGATGGCCGGAATCTCCTTACCGAAACGGTTGCGGATTTCCCGGATCGCGGCGACGCCGTTGCCGCGGTCGAGATGATAATCGACGAGGAGGCCCGTGAGGCGGCGGCCCGAGCCCTGGATTTCGGCAATCGCATTCATCGCGGCTTCCGGATCAGGGACTGCGACGACCTCGGCTCCCCAGGCCTGCAGCAGCGTCTTCATGCCATCGAGAATCGCCATGTCGTTCTCGATACAGACAACGAGCGTGCCCGACATCGGTGACTTCGACAGTGGCGTCGCGCTGGTGACCGCGGTGGTGTGATTGATCGCCTTGGCCACGGGCACCGTCACCGAGAAGAACGAGCCGCCGCTGCGATTGGAATCCAGCGCGATGCCGTGATTGAGCACATGCGCGAGACGTTTGACAATCGACAGGCCGAGCCCGAGGCCACGCGCGATCCGCGCGCCCTGTTCGAGCCGATGAAATTCCTTGAAGATCTCGCCACGCTTGAGGATCGGAATGCCGACACCGGTATCGTAGATGCCAATCTGCAAGGCCTTGCCACGGCGCCGGCAGCCGACCAGCACGCGGCCATGCGGCGTGTATTTGATCGCGTTCGAGATCAGGTTCTGCAGAAGACGGCGCAGCATCAGGCGATCGGATTCGACGGGTAGTGAGCACGGCACGAATGTGAGCTTGACGCCGCGGGCGTGCGCGATCGGTGCATATTCGATCTCGAGTGAGCGCATCAGGTCGCCGATGCGGAAACTCGAAATCGCGGGGCTCATGGCGCCGGCATCGAGGCGTGAGATGTCGAGCAGCGCTCCGAGGATTTCCTCGATGGCCTCCAGCGAGTCGTCGATATTCTCGACCAGCCGCGCATCCTCGCCGCCGCTCTTTCGTTCGACCAGGCTGGTGACATAGAGCCGTGCTGCATTGAGCGGCTGTAGAATGTCGTGGCTGGCAGCGGCCAGAAAGCGGGTCTTCGAGATATTGGCGTCTTCCGCGGTGCTCTTGGCGAGCGCCAGTTCGGAATTCAGTCGCGTCAGTTCCTCGGTGCGGTCGCGGACGCGTTTTTCCAGCGTGGCATTGGCACGCTCCAGCGCCTCTGCTGCCTCGAAGCTGGGCGTGACGTCGGAGAAGGTGAGCACGAGCCCGCCATCCGGCATCTTGTTGGTACGCACCTCGATGACGATCTGGCGGTCCTGAAGACGTTCAAGATAAGGCTCACCCTCAGTCGTGTAGGCAGCCAGCCGCGCCTGTGTCAGGGTTTCGCTGTCGCCGTAAGGCGATGCGCTCTGGATGCCGATGAACTCCAGAATCTCGCGCAGCGGAATGCCGATCTGTACGATCTGCGGTGGCAGGCCGAGCAGTTCGCCGAACTGCCGGTTGGAGACGATCAACTGCAGGTCGGGGTTGAAGACGGCGATGCCCTGGCGGACGTGATTGAGCGCGGTCTGCAGGATCTCGCGATTGAAATGCAGCGCCGCATGCGAATCGTCGAGCAGCTTCAAGGCCGCCTTGGCTGAGACCGTGCGCTTGCGCAGCAGCAGCGACATCACCACCCGGGACGAGGCTGCGCCGATCGATGAGGCGATCAGATATTCTGCGTGCTGCAGCAGTTCGAAATCCGCAGGCGCAGCCGGATCGAGATCGACACGGCGACGGGTGGCGAAAGCATCGAAGGACTCACGTGCGCGCTCCGGGCCAAGATATTGGGTCACGGTGCTGAGGATATCCTGCACCGTCACCGTGGTCCGCCAGCGCCGGAACGCCGGTGTGATCGGCGCCAGCGTGTTGGGTACGAAGACATCGGCCTGCAGCCGTTCGATCGACGACGGCGCCCGCATCAGCGACAGCACGATATAGGTCAGGATATTGAGCGACAGGCTCCAGAGCGTGCCGTGCAGCAGCGGCGGCAGTTCGGTGCCAAGCAGGTCCTGTGGCCGCAACGCCTCGATGCCGAAGGGGCCGTGCTGCAGGAACAGGACGCCTGCGGTGCTTCCTTCAAGGAAGCTCGGGATGAACAGCGTATAAGCCCAGACGATGAAGCCGACCACCATGCCGCCCATGGCGCCGCGGGAGGTCGCGCGCCGCCAGATCAGTCCGCCAAAGAAAGCTGGAGCGAGTTGTGCGATGGCGGCAAACGACAACAGGCCGATGGCAGCGAGTTGCGTATTGCCGAGCGCGCGGAAATAGAAATAGGCCATCACCATGATGGCGAAGATCGAGAAGCGCCGCGCTTTCAGCAGGAAGTTGCCGAAGTCGGTCTGCTCATTCTGCGTCTGCGGTCCGCGCCGCAACACCAATGGCAACACGATATCGTTGGACACCATAATGGCCAGCGCAACGCATTCGACAATCACCATCGCGGTGGCAGCCGACAAGCCGCCGATGAACACCGCCATGCTGAGCGCGCTGGAGCCGGCTTCGATCGGCAGCGCCAGCACATACATGTCGCTGTCGACAGCGCCGAACGGAAAGGTCACGAGGCCCGCCAGGGCGATCGGAATGACGAACAGGTTGATGGCGATCAGATAGGTGGGAAACAGCCAGCGCGCACGGCTTACTTCCGAGTCGCTGGAATTCTCGACGACGCTGACGTGGAATTGCCGGGGCAGCAGCATGATGGCGCAGAACGACAGCAGCACCATCGTGAGGAAATTGCCGAACGACGGCACATAGTTGATGGCGCGCATCGCCTCCGGTGTCTTCATCGCGCGCTCGAACAGCTCCGAGGGACCGAACATCCAGAATGTCACGAAGGCGCCGGCGATGATGAACACCACCAGCTTGACGATGGATTCGGTGGCCACGGCGAGCATCAGGCCATGCTGGTGCTCGGTCGCATTGGTCTGCCTTGTGCCGAACAGTACGGCGAACATTGCCATGGCGAGAGTCACGACCAGTGCCATGTCGCCGACGATGGGAACGCCGGCAATGGCCTTGTCCTCGCCGAGGATCGTTTCCAGCGACGACGCCACGGCTTTCAGCTGCAGCGCGATGTACGGAACCGAGCCGATGATGGCGATCACGGCGACGGTGGCGGCGACGGCCTGGCTCTTGCCGTAACGTGCGGCGATGAAGTCGGCGATCGAGGTGATGTTCTGGGTCTTGGCGAGATGGATCACACGCCGCAGCACCGGCGAGAAGAAGGCAAAGAACAGGATCGGGCCGACATAGATCGCGAGGAAATCCACGCTGGTCCGGCTCGCCACGCCGACCGAGCCGAAGAACGTCCATGACGTGCAATAGATCGCCAGCGACAGCGGATAGATCACGGCCTTGGCGCGGCCGCTCTGGAACAGCGCGATCCGGTCGCCATAGCTGGCGACGCAAAACAGAAATCCGATGTAGCAGAGGGCGGCAACAATCACGCCCCAGTCGTGCAGCATCGTGCGTGCTCCCTTTGGCGGGCGTAAGCCCGTCCGTCAGGCGAAAATCTAGCCGGTTGCGCCGGTGCAGGCGACAGGGATTTGGCCGGACGCCGGGGAATGCCGGATCGTCGTTAAATCCAGCGCGGGCCGAAAAAGGCGATCAGGATAATGAACAGCCACGCGGTCACGCCGGCCAGCAGAGCGAGGCGGTAATCGAACGTGCCGACCGTAAGATAGCAGATGCCGAGAAAAGCGAGATAGGCCGGAATGGTCTTCGCGCCGGCCATGCAGGCTTCCCGGAAGCCCGCGCTGTCGCCTTTTGCGCCGACGATGAGAAGCGCAATGATCGCAAAGGTCGGGAACAGCGGCAGAATGCCGGGCAGCGTGTTGCCCCGTTTGGACAACCAGGCAATCAGGGCGGTGAGCAGTCCGCCGAGAATACCTTTCCAGATGATGTCCAAGGGAGCTCTCCAACTGTCCAGTGCATGTAAGCACGGACCTCACAGTTCGTCATGCCCGGCCTTGTGCCGGGCATCCATGTCTTGGTTTATGATGAAAACGTGGATGCCCGGGACAAGCCCGGGCATGACGGTGTTTCAACCATTGGCGGCCAGTTTTACTCCGCCGCCAGCGCCTTGGTGCGCAGGGGCAGGCCGAGTTCATCCCACACCTGCAGCAACGATTCTGCGAGATGATCGATCAGCACGTCGTCGTGATAGGGCGACGGCGTGATGCGGAGGCGCTCGGCGCCCTTGGCGACGGTCGGGTAGTTGATCGGCTGGATGTAAATGCCGTGATCTTCGAGCAGCAGATCGCAGGCCTTCTTGCAGAGCTCGGCATCGCCGACGAAGACCGGCACGATATGGGTGTCGGTGGACATCACCGGAATGCCGGCCGCGGTGAGGATCGCCTTGACCCGCGCAGCGCGGTCCTGATGGCGTTCGCGTTCCCAGCTCGAGCTCTTCAGGTGCTTGATCGCCGCGGTCGCGGCCGAGCAGATCGCCGGCGGCAATGCGGTGGTGAAGATAAAGCCCGGCGCATAGGAGCGCACGGCGTCTACAATGTCCTTGTTTGCTGCGATATAGCCGCCGAGGCAGCCATAGGCTTTGGCGAGCGTGCCTTCGAGTACGTCGATGCGGTGCATCACGCCGTCGCGCTCGGCGATGCCGCCGCCGCGCGGGCCATACATGCCGACCGCATGGACTTCATCCACATAGGTCATCGCGCCATAACGTTCGGCGAGATCACAGATCGCAGCCAGCGGCGCGACGTCGCCGTCCATCGAATACAGGCTCTCACAAGCGATCAGCTTCGGACGCGCGGGGTCGGCGGCCTTCAGCAGTTCCTCGAGATGCGCGACGTCGTTATGGCGGAACACAACGCGGTCGCAGCCGGCCTGCCGGATGCCTTCGATCATCGAGTTATGATTCAGCGCGTCGGACAGGATCAGGCAATTCGGCATCAGCTTGGCGAGCGTGGAAATGCCGGTCTGGTTCGAGACATAGCCCGAGGTGAAGAGCAGTGCCGCCTGCTTGCCGTGGAGGTCGGCGAGTTCTTCCTCGAGCTGCACCAGCGGATGATGGGTGCCTGCGATATTGCGGGTGCCGCCGGCGCCGGTGCCGACGCGGGTCGCGGTTTCGACCATGGCACCGACCACTTTCGGGTGTTGGCCCATGCCGAGGTAGTCGTTGGAGCACCAGATCACGACATTGCGTGGGCCTTGGGGCGTGTGCCAGACCGCATGCGGGAACCGGCCGGCAATGCGCTCAAGATCGGCGAAGACACGATAGCGGCGCTCGTCATGCAAACGATTGAGCGCGTCACTGAAGAACTTGCTGTAATCCATCGCAAAAGACCCAAAAAACGAAACCCGAACCCAGCGTCAGGTGCGTTTTAGAGCTTTTCCAGCTTGGCTGTCGAGGCGCAATTAGTCAATTTGACCAAGCGCCGCGGCTTTTGATGTGCATCAAGAGCCTGAGGTCATTCACGAATTTTTGCTGCGCTGCAGGTTACGCCGATTTGAACCGCAGCATGCCATCGGCGCCCATTGTCGAGGTCAGCCGCTTCTGCGCCAGCATGTGATTGACGTGGGCGATCAATTCGCCGGCGGCAAATCCGGTCTGGTGGGCATCCAGCTTGTGCTTATGAAAGACTACCGGCACCAGCTCGGCCGAGGTCTTGCCGGCATCCTTGCATGCGGTGGCGATCATCTGGCAGCGCTCTTCATGATGATCGGCGAGCTGCTTGATACGGATCTTGAGGCCGTGAAATGGCACGCCGTGACCGGGGAGCACGAGCACGTCGTCGGGTAGCGTCTCGGCGAGACGCTTCAGTGAATGCAGATAGGAGCCGAGCGAATTCTCGTCAGGCTCATGCGCCCAGACGCTGACATTGGGCGAGATCTTGCTGAGCACCTGATCGGCCGACAAAAATAGTTTGTCGGCCTCGCAATACAGCATCACCTGATCCGGCGAATGGCCGGCGCCGGTGAGCACGCGGAAGGTGCGCGTGCCGATCACGAGATCGTCGCCATCGGACAGGCGGCGATAGGCCGCCGGCAGCGGCACCGTCTTCTTCAGATATTCCTGGCCGCGGCCGAGCAATTGCTCGGTGATATCTGCATCCATGCCGTGGCGATGGAAGAACTGCCGCATGTTGACGATGCGCTCTTCGGTGCGGCGGTGCTGGTGATAGACGCCCTGCAGATATTCGACTTGCGACATATAGAAGGGACAGTTGAACCGCTGCACCATCCAGCCGGCCTGGCCGACATGATCGGGATGCGCGTGGGTGACGATCACCTTGCTGATCGGCTTCCCCTTCAGCGGACCTTCGAACAGCTTCGTCCATGCAGCGATGGTGGCGTCATTGCCGATGCCGGTATCCACCATGGCCCAGCCATCGCCGTCGGCGAGCAGATAGATGTTCACATGGTTGAGGCGAAACGGCAGATCGAGCCGGATCCAGAGAACGCCCGGAGCAATTTCGACCACCTGATCGGTCCCGGGATGGTTCTCCCAAGGATAGCGGAGGTCGTCGGCTGGCTTTGTGCTGGCGTCTGTTTTCGAATGCATCGGTTCTGTCACAATGTCCTTTTCATCCGGCTTAGCGGGCCAAGGACCCCTGCGCCAGCACAAATTCGGCTGGCGCAGGGCATGGGTTTATGCGCTGGCGCGCATATCGGCCTGTGCTGAAGCGGTAACCGGCAGAGCCGGCGTGCTCTTTCTGCTCACGTCGTCGAGCCGCGAGGTCATGCCGAGCCGGTCCAGCAGGTTGGCGTCGCGGTCGGTCTGGGGGTTTTTCGTGGTCAGCAGCACGTCGCCGATGAAGATCGAATTGGCGCCGGCGACGAAGCACAGCGCCTGCAGCTCGTCGGTCATATATTGCCGTCCGGCGGAAAGCCGCACCACGCTCTTCGGCATCATGATACGCGCCACGGCAATCATGCGGACCAGCGCGATCGGATCCGGGCGTTCGGCGGTGTCGTTGACCGGCACGCCCTTCACTTCGTTCCACATATTGATCGGCACGCTGTCCGGATGATGCGGCAGGTTGGCCAGCAGCATCAGCATGCCCAGACGATCCTCGACCTGCTCACCCATGCCGATGATACCGCCGCAGCAGACCTTGAGACCGGCATGGCGCGCCCGCGCCAATGTCTCGATGCGATCTTCCATCGTACGCGTGGTGATGATCTTGCCGTAGAATTCCGGCGAGGTATCGACATTGTGATTGTAGAAGTCGAGGCCGGCATCCTGCAGGCGTTTGGCCTGATCTTCGGTGAGCATGCCCAGCGTCGCGCAGGTCTCGAGGCCGAGATCCTTCACCGCGCTGACCATGTCACAGACGCGGTCGAGATCCTTGTCCTTGGGATTGCGCCAGGCCGCGGCCATGCAGAAGCGGCTCGCGCCGGCTTCCTTGGCGCGCTGCGCCGTGGCGACCACGGCGTCGCGATCCATCAGCTTGGTCGCCTTGACGTCCGTGTTGTAGTGGGCGCTTTGCGAGCAGTAACCGCAGTCTTCCGCGCAGCCGCCGGTCTTGATGCTGAGCAGGCTCGCAGTCTCGACGTGATTCGGATCGAAATTACTGCGGTGGATGCTCTGCGCCTGAAAGATCAGGTCTGCGAACGGCAGGTCATACAGGGCCTGGGCTTCATGACGCTGCCAGTCGTGGCGCGGTTCGGTCGATGTCCATGCAGAGGGTGTTGGGGGCATTCACGCAATCCTTACATTCTGCGCAGCCACCGATCATGGGCTGCTGCCAAAGCAGTCCATGATTTTGAGGGCTGGAGCAATGACGCTGGCCGGGTGCAGCCATGCGCTGGATCGCCTCTCCTATGCCGCGCGGATGCTCGACAGGAATTCGTCGATTTCACCACGAAGAACGTCGGCCTCGCGGCGAAGTTCGCCCGAGGCGCCGAGCACGTCGTTGGCCGCCGTGCCGGCCTGCGTCGATGCATCGCTGACGCCGATGATGTTGCTCGACACTTCGCTGGTGCCGCCGGCGGCGTGCTGGATGTTGCGCGCGATCTCACGCGTTGCCGCACCTTGCTGTTCGACGGCGGTGGCGATGGCAGCGCTCACATGATTGATCTCGGCGATGGTCTGCCCGATGTTGCGGATCGCTCCGACGGCGGTGGACGTGACCTGCTGCATCGACACGATCTGCGTGCGAATCTCGTCGGTGGCCTTTGCGGTCTGATCGGCAAGGCTCTTCACTTCCGAAGCCACCACGGCGAAGCCCCGGCCTGCATCGCCCGCGCGTGCCGCTTCGATGGTCGCGTTGAGCGCCAGGAGGTTGGTCTGCGACGCGATGGTCTGGATCAGATCGATCACCACACTGATGCGATTGGCGTTGTCGGCCAGGCCCTGCATCGTTGCATCGGTTTCGCCGGCCTCGTTGACGGCCTTTGCGGCGATTTCGGTCGACGTGACGACCTGTCGGCTGATCTCGTTGATCGATGACGACAGCTGCTCGGTCCCGGCCGACACCGTCTGGACGTTTACCGAGGTTTCCTCTGCGGCCGACGCGACGGCACTGACCAGCGCGCTGGAGCGATCGGCAGTGGCCGTCATGCTCTGTGCGGTCGATTGCATGGAATCGGCCGATGTCTGCAGCTTCTCCAAGGCGTTGCGCACCTTGCTCTCGAAGTCGACGATGCGGGCTTCGATGCGCGACGTGCGCTCGCCCTTGGCGATGCGGTCCTGATCCTGCTCCGCGCTGAGCGTGCGGGCGTTGATCATGCTGTCGCGGAACACTTCGAGCGTGCCTGCCATCGCCGCGATTTCGTCCTGCTGGCGGCTGCGGGCGATCTCGGTGTCGAGATCTCCGCTGGACAGCCGCTGCATCGCGCGCTGCAATTGCGCGAGGCGGCGCAGAATGCTGCGGCCGACATAGAGCCAGACGAACAATGCCGATCCGATCAGCGTCAGCGCGCCGAGGCCGAGCATCACCTGCGTCGCCAGCGCGATTGTCGTCTGCGCCTGCGTCGTGGCGGCGTCGGTTTCGCTGCGCACCTTGTCGACCAGCTGCTTGACGCTCATGCCGAGGCCGACATTGAGCTTGCGCGTCTCGTCGAGGATGAGTTCGCCGTATTCGACGGTGTCCATTTCTTTCTGGCGCACCTTGAAGACGCTGTTCTTGCCGTCGCCGATCGCCAGCAGTTGCAAGGCCGCTTCCTTCAGTTCCTTCGTGCCCTTGATGCCGACCAGGGCATCGAGATTCGATTTGACGCGAGTCTGTGCGGCCTTGAAGCTCTCTTCAATCGGAGAGAGCGCTTCGGACGAGCCGGCCGACAGTGCAGCCATCAGATCGGACGAGATCAGGTTGGTGCTGGCGACGACTTCGCCGACCTGCACGATGACACGCGCGGCTTCGCCCGAATCCTCAGCCGAGAAGACCGTTGCCCGCAGCGTGTCGTTCATCACGTTCTGGGCGTCGGTGGCGGCTGGCTCCGACATCTTGACGAAGTTGGCGGCAGCGGCGCGCAGGGCGTCGTATTGCTTCTGATGCTGGGCGACGGCGTCGAGACGTTCCTGGGTGGCAGCGCCAAGGCTGCGAATCGTGTCTTCGATGTTCTTGACGGTATCGGCCAGGGCAGCGACCACGGCCTTGTCGGCGCCGAGCTTGGCGATGGTGTCGAGCTTCTCGACTGCAATCTTGTGCGTATCCCGCATGCGCTGCGAGCGTTCCTTCAGAACGTCGGCGCTGCTCGATGCCAGCAGCATCGGGCCCTGGCTGGCGAGGCTCTCGCTGGCGGTGGCCAGTTGAAGGCTGGCGGTCAGTTTCGGAATGTCCCGGCCGTTCAGGTCCGTCATCATGCCGCCGAGCTGACCGAGAATCATGCCGGCGCCGGCACTGATCAGGATCGCCATGCCCGCGATAACCGCAAAGGCGGCGAACAGGCTGCCGCGGATGCCCCAGCGGGGCCGCGAGAAACGAAACCGTCCGAATTTTCCGATGAACGACGTCAGTGCCATTGATTCCCCCCGCGTCCACCGTCCTGGTGGCGGATCACGCAGAGAGTATGTCGGTACCGGGTTAATATTCGGGTAAATCGGCAACCTTTGGCTGTCGCGGGGCTTCCGCGGTTACCAAAGGGTAAAACGAAAAAGGCCGGCGTTTCCGCCGGCCTTTCCGTAGTTAAGAGCCTGAAATCAGGCGCTAAGCTCAGTACTTCGCGACGACCGGGCCACCCCAGTTGAAGCGGTAGTTCAGGCCAGCCTTGACGGTGTGCTCGTCGTTCTTGGAAGACAGGCCGACGATGCCAGCGGGCGACGGAGCAGCGAAAGTGGTCTTGCCGAAGTCGTAGTACTGGTACTCAACCTTGCCCGACCAGTTCTGGGTGAACAGGTATTCGAGGCCGGCGCCGACGGTGTAACCGTCATGCTTGGTGCCGCCAGCGAAGGCAACCGGAACGCCACCAGCGGTGGTGACCAGCGATTCGCTGTAGTCGGAGTAAGCGTAGCCGCCCTTCACGTAGAGCAGTGCCGGACCCCAAGTGTAACCGATACGACCGGTGACCGAGCCGAGGCCCTTCTGGTTCAGGTTGTAGGTGACGCCCGGCGTGGTGAGGAAAGCGACGTTGGTGTTGTTCGAACCAACCCAGCTGTACTGACCTTCGATACCAACGACCCAGTTCGGAGCGAACTGGTAATCAGCGCCGATCTGCAGACCGCCGAGGAAACGGCCATCCGAATTGTCGGAGGTGCCGCCGAAGCCGTTCGAACCGTTGAACGCGCCGCCGACGTGACCGCCGATGTAGAAACCGGTCCAGTTGTAGATCGGGGCGGCAACGTAAGCCGGAGCCTTGGTGTAGGGACGAGCGGCGAGGTCAGCGGCCATTGCCGGAACCGAGGCGCCCAGGGCGATGAGGGCAACGGTGCCCATCAGGAAGTTCTTCATTTTCTTCTTCTCCAGAAACCATTTTAGAGCGAGAGCGCGTTCGCTCCGTCTATGGCGTGGACTTAGACAGCTTTTGCGTAAAATGCTGTCACCCATTCGCCACAGCAATCGACAACCCGACACGATCTGGATTGGCGCAACGGCATGCTTATCGGCGCCTTAATAAAAGCTGAAAGATGCCTTAATTTACAGAGGTTTGGCGGACCCAGCGCTAACCCGCAGCAGTTTGGTTTTGCTCTAGATCGATTTATTGTGATCGGCAAAACCACAACGCTTCATCTGCATCGCCTGCAACCTGCCGCATCACGTTTGGAACGTCTGAAACCGCTGTGCAAACGTCGGCTACGGAGCCACCCATCTGACATTGGAAACAAAAAACGCGCGACCCGTTAGATGTTTGCGTGGTGCCGGTCGGCGCCTCCGTGAATGGAATCGCGTTGCATGCAGGTTGAGCGGATTTTACGTGAATACGGCCACTTCCTTCGGCCGATGAGTGAGGCGCCACGCGACGGTCAGCGAATCCTTGGCCACTCTGCCCAAGGTGGTGCCCAGGGCGGCCACCTCATTTCCTGCTACTGGGAACCGCACCCTCAAGGTCTGATCGGGCCGAACTGGGTGGAGGAGCGCGATAGCCCCATCGGTTATATCGACCGCTATTTCGATGGCTGGATCAGGCCCCGTGAATTCAGGCTGCTTGATTCGGTCGCCATCAACCGGTTGCTCGTCGCTTACATCGACGATGCGCGCGCCGCCGATAACCGCGAGGCGCTCAAGATGCTTGAAACGGGTGAGTGAGGGCTAGAGCATGATCCCGATAAGGTCATGCTTTTTAAAGAAAAATGCTCCAGCCGCTTTGGGAAAAGCTGATGGAAGATCAAGGAAATGGCTCGGGCCGGGAGCTTTGCAGCAAACCGGCCCTGAGCCCCGTCCGCAGGTCTAGAAAGCCTTGTTGGCTTCCGGACGATGCGTATTTTTCGGCACGAAGCCGGAACGCGTGGCTTCGCGCTGGTTGCGCACCCAAACCTCGCGATTGGGGTGCAGACCGGCACCGCGGGTGGCGGGCACGGCGCTGGTGCGGGCGCGATGCAAGAGGCGCGTATCGGCCTCGCCGCAGCTCGGATGAATGCCGCCATTGTCCGCGACCACCTTGTCCCATGCCGCCTTGCGCTGCTTGAAGACCGCGGGATCCTTGAGCTGCGTGCAGTTCAACTCGTTGACGTTGAGATCCGCGATGATCTCGTCGCCATCCTCGATCAGCGCGATGGCGCCGCCCAGTGCTGCTTCCGGTCCGACGTGGCCGATCACCAGACCCACTGAGCCGCCGGAGAAACGCGCATCGGTCATCAGCCCGACGACGATGTTGCGCTCGCGGCACAGCGTGGTGATGCGCGAGGTCGGGTCAAGCATCTCCGGCATGCCGGGCGCGCCGACCGGGCCGTCGTAACGCACGATCACCATGTCGTGGTTCGCAAATTTCTCCGGATGCTTGTCGAGCGCTGCGATCAGGCCGCGCTCGCCTTCGAACACGCGCGCAGTGCCGCGGAACAGATTGTCCTCGAGGCCGCCCTCGACACCGGCGAGCTTGAGAATGGCGGAGAATTCCGGCGACAGGTTGCCACCGAGCACGCGCAACCCACCGGTCGGCTTGTAGGGCTTGGCAACGGTGTAGACGACCTTGCCGTCGGCTGGCTTGGTCTCCAGGCGCTTGATCTGCTCGGCCAGCGTCTCGCCGGTGCAGGTCAGCACGTCGCCATTGATGAGGCCGGCTTCCATCAGTTCGCGCACGATCACCTGCACGCCACCGACATTGTCGATGTCCACCATCGAATACTTGCCATAGGGGCGGGCGTCGGTGAGCACCGGCACGAGATATTGCGACAGATAGTTGAACTCTGCCGGCGTCATGACTTCCTTCCAGAAGTCGGCGAAGCCTGCGGCGCGCGCGATTTCCGGCGCATGCAGCGTCACGTTCGTCGAGCCGCCGATCGCCATCGACACGATCACCGCGTTGCGGATCGAGTCACGGCTCACGATGTCGCGTGGCTTGATGCCCTTGGCGATCATATTGGAGAGATAGCTGACGAGCTGCTCCGGGAATTCCTTCAGGCGGCGCGGATCGTCGGACGGCGGTGCCACCATGTGCAGCGGCTGCATGCCGACTACGCCGATGAAGGTCTGCATGGTGTTGTAGGTGAAGATACCGCCGCAGCTGCCGATACCGGGGCATGCGTGGCAGGCAATGTGGTGGCGATATTCGGGGTCCGGACTGCCGGCGACCTGATAGGCGCTGACGATGTCCAGCTTCTCACCGGTCTTCGGATCCTCGCCGGGATGGATCGAACCGTCCGACATGATTATCGCCGGCTCGTTGTGTTCGAGCAGCGCGGCCAGCGTGCCGACTGGCGGCTTGTCGCAGGCAACCACGGCGATGGTTCCGAGCAGGCCGGTGGCGCTCAGATGCTCGCTCATGGAGTCATTGGTGACTTCGCGGCCGATCAGCGAATAGCGCATCTCGCGGGTGCCGTTGCGGATGCCGTCCGAGGTCGCGATGGTGTATTCCGGCTGCACGAGGCGATAGGGGAGCTGACCCTTGCCGCGACCGATGCGCTTCTTCAGGCTCTCATGGATCGCGTCCACCTTGGACATCACGCCCATATAGCACTGGCTGTCGCCCTTGGTGCCGACCACGCCCACCGACGGCTCATGAATGAGCGTTTCATCGGTGCCGAGCACACGCGCCATGCCAATGGTCTGCGCGGAGCGGCCGGGATGATTGTCGATGGTGACGACGGGCGACTTGGACACGACGAATTCCTTCCTGACGGCGTTCTTGATCTGCGAGGCTTGAATGCACCGCCGCCGGCGCTTGGCATTGGCGCATGTCAGACCCTGCGGTCAGGGCAGGGTCCGTCCACGATCCAATTTAGGATCGGTCTAGCCAGTGCATAACCCCCGAAGATCGCAAACACAATCGGATTGCCCCTCCGTTGGAACAAGGCTGCCTTGTCGCCGCCCGGTGCCGCAAAGCAGCAAAATTCCGGGTGCCATTTACGCGATCAGGCTATTTCTGCATGGTTTTGACAAACCAATGGGGTAATCGCTTCCTGCGCTGTCACAGCGGATCGCGTCGATACGGAGTTCGAGATTGAGCGTTGCCTTCACCAAGGAAGAAAGTGCCGAAACGGCTGCGGAAACCCAGCTGCCCGATCGCCCTATTTCGCCTCATCCGAACCTTGTGACGGAGGCAGGTTTGCAGGCGCTCGAGACGCAGCTCCAGCAGGCGCGCGAGGCCCATGACGCGGCGAGCGTGATCGACGACGTGAACGAGCGACGGCGTCAGGCGGCGATCCCGCTGCGGGACATGCGCTATTTCGCGGCCCGTGTCCGCACGGCCCAGCTCGTTCCAGCCCCGACATCGACGGACACCGTGGCCTTTGGCAGCACGGTGACCTTCTCCCGCAACGACGGACGCGTGCAGACCTATCGGATCGTGGGCGAGGACGAAGCCGACCCCAAGGCCGGTTCGATTTCCTTTGTCTCGCCGGTGGCGAAATCGCTGATGGGCAAGACCGTCGGTGACGTCGTCGGCACGGGCGCCCAGGAACTTGAGATCATATCGATCGCGTAGACTCGCGTGTCCTTCGCAGCAAGGCAAGCTCCGTCATTGCGAGCGCAGCGAAGCAATCCAGAAGGCGACAAGCGAAGACTGGATTGCTTCGTCGCAAGGGCTCCTCGCAATGACGACGCGAATGTTCTGATCGATCTCAAGATAACGCGTCAGATTCCCGCGCTGGACTCCAGCCGCTCGTTGAGCTTCTGATCGACGACTTCGACCGTGCGGTCGATATTTGCATTGGTCATGCCGAGCTGATGCGAGATCAACTTCACCAGAAGATCGACCCGCTCGATGAACGGCGCGCCGGCCGCGACAGCGCGCGCCGCCGATGACGGCTTGAGCAGGCTCTCCGCTGCCTTGGCGTATTTGGCGAACGGCACCTGATCTTCGGGATCAGCGCCGAGACGCCGCGCCACGGCATCGACATGCTCGTAGATCGACTGCGACACCTTGAGATCGCCGTGAACGGCCTCGCGGATCGACTGCGGCTCTTCAGGCGTGATGCAGCGATAGTTGCCGGTCAGAAGCATCGACCACTTCGCCAGCGGCACGAACAGCGAGTCGAACACTTTCAGCTTCACCGGCACGTCCTGGCCGTCGAGTTTCACAGCGTCGATGTCGGCTTCGAGTTCGCGCAGCAGTTTATTGTGAGCCGGATCGGCAAAGGCCGATGCCTTGAAATTCGTCGGCAGGCCGACGTGAAGGACATTCGCGGCTTCTTCCGGCGGCCGGAAGGCCTGCGGATCAGGCGAGCACAGCGTGACCAGTCCCGGCTCGAAGCGCTCCCACACCTGGGCATTGGTGTAGGCCTCTTCGAGCTTCATGTCGGCCAGACCCGGAATGCGCTTGAGATAGGGCAGCGGCGGCATGTTCATGATCGACAGGCACGGCAGTTTCGCCGCGGCGATCTTGATCA
Organism: Tardiphaga sp. 709; assembly: GCF_032401055.1. Lineage (NCBI taxonomy): Bacteria > Pseudomonadati > Pseudomonadota > Alphaproteobacteria > Hyphomicrobiales > Nitrobacteraceae > Tardiphaga > Tardiphaga sp. 709. The sequence goes on from NZ_CP135529.1 coordinate 4,213,689, forward strand.
TCAACACGCGGATCGTGTGGTTGGTGTATTGCGGTTCCTGCATCGCAAGGCCGACCAGATCGTAGCGCGACAGCTCGACCTGATCCGGCGAGGTTGCATCCAGTTTGCCTGGCAGGTCGCGTGAGAAGATGGCGCGGTGGTTCGGTTCGTCGCGCAGCTTGATGCGCACTTCAGTACCATCGCGATTGATGAGTTCGGCGGTCTTCTTCCGGCACACGAGGGTCACGTTGTGACCGGCCATCAGGAGCTTCGTCGCCAGCAACGAGCCGTAGGAAGCTCCGAGAATCAGAATATTCCGCGCCATGGTGTTTCGTCCCTCACGTGATGTGTGCGCGCCAGATCCGAACGGTCCGGCATTTTTAGTTGGCGCGGACACTACTGCACCGCTGCGTTTCGATCCAGATGGCGTGGGCCGATACGTGCAGAGCTGGAAGCGATTTGCTTTTCCAATGCGCCAATCTGTCCCGCCTATCGTCGTGGCGAATGAGGGAGCGATCGGGTACCGTCATAAAAAACAACGGAGGGAAACATGTCTGCGATCATCAATCGTCGTCACTTCATTGCTGCCGGATCGGCTGCCGCCGCCATGCCGTTCGTCGCGCGCGGTGCTTCGGCGCAAGCCGCCTGGCCGTCGCGGCAGATACGCATGATCTGCAGTTATCCAGCCGGTGGGCAGACCGATCTGCTCGCGCGCGCCTTCGGTGAATATATTTCCAAACAGGTCGGGCAGACTGTCGTCATCGAAAACAAGGCCGGCGCGTCCGGCGCCATTGGCACAGCGGAAGTTGCGCGCGCCGAGCCAGACGGCCACACGATTCTCTGCTCCATCTCGACCACCTATGTGATGAACCGGGTGATGCTGAAGACGCCCGGCTACGACATGGACAAAGACCTGACGCTGGTCAGCGTCATTCCCGGTGCCGGATTGCCGCTGGTCGCCAGTCCGAAATCCGGCGTCAAGACGCTGGAAGACTTCGTCGCCTTCGCGCGCAAGAACGACAAGGTGAACTTCGGCACCTATAGCGTTGGCTCGGCCCCGCACATGACGATCAACGAACTCAACAAGCAGTACGGTCTAAAGATCGAGCCGATTCATTATCGTGGCGAAGCGCCGATGTGGACGGGATTGGCCGAAGGCTCGATCGATTTTGCGATGGGCAGCTACACCGCTGCGCAGACCGTGCTGCAAGGCGATCGTGGTGTCGTCTTCGCCGTGCATTCGAAGAAGGTCGACGCCATCCCCAACGTGAAGACGCTGCCTGAACAGGGGGCGACGTCGAAGTTCTTCACGGTGAGTGGCTTCACGGGCTGGGCCGTACCCAAGGCGACGCCGCAGCCGATCGTCGATCGGCTATCGCAGCTTTACGTCGCCGCCAACAGCGATCCCAAAGTGAAGGAAGTGCTGAAGACCTTCGTGCTTGAGCCGGCGCTTGGCTTCAAGGAGACCAATGCGCTGTATCAGAAGGAGCTGCCGGTCTGGATCGAGGCAGCACAGGCGCTCGGCCTGCAGCCGGTGTAGTATTCCTGTTCGCCTCTCCCCGGTGGGGAGAGGTGAACATAGCGTCGCTGCGCGCTGTATTACGCTCGTACCGAAAACCGGCTCAGCGCGTTGAGCGCCTGCACGCGCGGCTCGACATCGCGCATGTAAATTGTCTTGCGCAGGAATTCGATTTCGCTCGCTTCCTTGCTTTCTTCGACATCGATATACCAGGACTTCGGCCGGCCATCGGAGCCGTCGCTCCAGCGATAGCCGCGCCGCTTCAGCTCGTCCTTGAGATCGAAGGGCGACTGCTCTGCCCAGACCCGCATCGTTTTCTTCCGGGCGCGTTCCAGAAGAACCGCAAGTGCCGGCGCACCGAGATCGGGCAATTCGAATGCAAGAATCTCGAGCAGCGCATGACAGTCGTCGATCGCCCGATGGGCCTGGTGAAAGAAGCCTGCGCCGGCGAGCAGATAGCCGAGGCGCGAGCCGTCGAAGCCGTGTTTGCGCCAGTCGACTTCAGTCGCCGAACAGCCCCAGGCCTTGTGCTGGAACACCGGCCAATAGCGCTCTGAAAACTTGCGATCGAAACCCGCATTATGCGCAATGACGATGACGGCGTCGTCGGCGAAAGCGGCGACGGCATCGGGATCGATGCGGTGTCCCGCAACGGTCTCGTCCGTGATGCCAGTCAGCTCGGTGATCTCCGGCGGGATCGGCCGCGACGGCTCGTTGAACGCGGTGAAGACATCCGCGACGCGCGTGATGTTGCCATCCGGCAGATAGTCGAACTTGACCATCGCAAGCTCGATGACTTCGTCGCGCACCTGATCGAGACCGGTGGTCTCGACGTCGAGGAGGATTCCGGATCGGGTCGGCTGGCCATTGGCCGGCGCGAATTCGGTGCGCGGGATCAGCCGGCGGAGGACGCGATAGTCGGTGGATCTGGCGAGCGTGTCCGCCATGGCGGCAAGGCCGGGATCGTCCTGCAGGCTAAGATCGTCTTGGAGCATCTGATTCCGGGCAGTTCTTCAGGCGCAGCGTCGTTCAGCCATGACTATGGTGTTCGCTGAATCGGGGCAACCTGCCTGCCGGCGATAGACACAGCTGTGTGGCGCTGGGGCGTTGATTTTGCGCCGATTATACCTTGCGCTCCAGCGAGGCGAGCGCCTCGTTCAGCACCGAGCGCAGGCGTTCGGTGTCGCCGGGCCGCACGGCCGACGGGTCGAGATAGAAATCCAGCCCCGGCATGCGTTCAACGACGATATCGGTTTGCACCGGCTTGTCGTCGATGATGCTGTCCACCGCATAGGGCACGACCTCGCGGCTGATGCCCTTCATGGTAATCGGCGGCAGCGGATGCGAGGTGATGATGTCGCTCACCAGCGCGAAGGTCTCATAGCTGATGGCGATGCCGCCGGGTTCCGCGATCGACTGCAGCCGCGCTGCGAGGTTCGCCTCGGCGCCGATGATCGTATAGTCCATGCGGTCGCTGCTGCCGAAATTGCCGACATTGCAATAGCCGGAATTGATGCCGATGCGGGCCTTGAACGGCTCCTCGATGCCTTCGGTGCGCCACTTCGCGTTCAGTTCGGTCAGGCGGCGCTGCATCCGCCACGCCATGCGCAGGCAGTCCTGCGCATCCTGACGGTCGCCCTTGGTCTCGGGGTCGCCGAAGAAGATCAGCATCGCATCGCCGATGAACTTGTCGATGGTGCCGCCGTGCTCGTGTGCGATCGCCGACATCTCGGTGAAATATTCGTTGAGCAGATGCGTGATCAGCTCCGGCTGCAGCCGCTCAGTCGTGGCCGTGAAATTCTGGATGTCGGAGAAGAAGATCGTCAGCTTCTTGCGCTCGGTATGGATGGTGACGTCCTTCTGGCCGCTGAAAATGCTCTTGTAGACCTGTGGCGAGATATAGCGGGAGATCTTCATGGAGAGCGTGGCGAGGAAATCGTTATTGGCTTCCAGTTCCTGGTTCATCCCAGCGATGCGCCGCGACTGGCGGCGTTGCAGTGTCAGGAACGAGACGCCGCTGACGGCTGCCAGCGCGAAATAGGCCAGCAGGAACTTGAAGGAAAACAGGTTGGCCGCGATCGGCTGGGTAATGATGACTTCCTGGATGCCGCGGACGTCGCCGACCTTCCAGTCCTTCTTTGGGCTTTCCGGATGGCTGTTGTGGCAGCTGACGCAGGCCGGGCCCATCAGCACGGGCGCGACGATACGGACCGTGTCGCTGAACAGTGACGCCTTGGTGTCGATGATCTTCTGTTCGGAATTGTCGCGCAGGCTGCGCAGCGCGGTCTTTTCGAAATCATCGAGCTGGTGCGGCGCGCGGTTCTGGAACGGGTAGTCCGACACGAAGCGGTAGTTGATATTCTCCTGCTGCGCGCCGATCACGCGGCCGAGCTCGAGGGAAAGCGTTGCCGGAATGGGGATCGCGCCGGGCACGCTTTCATAATTATGCACCACCTGCGTCGTGCCCTGATGGGCCAGCACGCGCCCGACCACATTGGTTGCGTAATAACCACGCACGCTGGTGATCACGGAGTTCAGGTCGTTGGCCTGCCGGCGCAGCGCGGCGTCAACCAGATTGGTCAGGTCCAGCCACACCGCTACAGGCAGCAGAAGTAGCAGCGCTGCGACGGCGAGGCCGGGCGCAAATACGCGCGAGCGTCGGCGGGTGACCTGAGGCTGATCCATGAAGATTGTTCCTGGATTTCTGGCTGTTGAGCGCAATGAGCGTGCAGCGGCGCGGCCGCCTCTGCCACATAGCACCGGTATGGTTATAATATCGTGCCTGGGTTGTGCCAATTTTCCAGTAGTGGATGAAATTGCACCGGATGCCCGCCAATTTTGGCAGACGTGCATGCCGCCTGCGCACCTTGACTTCACAGGTGGCTTGGCCAATCTCGCGGCCAGAAAAACACTTCAAAACTCTTGGGAGAAGATCATGGCCGACGCCTATATTATCGACGCAGTCCGCACGCCCCGTGGCATCGGCAAAGTGGGCAAGGGCAAGCTCGCCGAACATCATCCGCAGCATCTCGCCGCCACCGTGCTCAAGGCGATTGCCGAGCGCAACAAACTCAACACCGCTGACGTCGATGACGTGATCTGGTCGACCTCGACCCAGCGCGGCAAGCAGGGCGGCGATCTCGGCCGCATGGCCGCGCTCGATGCCGGCTATGACATCAAGGCGTCCGGCACCACCCTCGATCGCTTCTGCGGCGGTGGCATCACCGCGGTGAATTTCGCGGCTGCCCAGATCATGTCGGGCATGGAAGACGTCGTCATCGCCGGCGGCACCGAGATGATGTCGCTCACCGGTGCGATGGCTGCCGAAGACATGGCCGCCGGCAAGCCGCCGCTCGGCATGGGCTCGGGCAACAAGCGGCTCGCCAAGGTGCACCCGCAATCGCATCAGGGCATCTGCGGCGATGCCATTGCCTCGATGGAGGGCATCAGCCGCGAGGCGCTTGATGCCCTCGGGCTGGAAAGCCAACGTCGCGCTGCCATCGCGATCAAGGAAGGCCGTTTCGACAAGAGCATTGTCCCGGTGAAGGATGACGAGGGCAATATCGTGCTCGCCAAGGACGAATATCCACGTCCGGAAACCACTGCCGAAGGTCTCGCCGGTCTGAAGCCGGCTTTCGCTGCGATGGCCGATCACCCGCTGGATGACAGCGGCATGACCTTCCGCAAGCAGATCAACCAGAAATATCCAGATCTCAAGATCGAGCATTTCCACCACGCCGGCAATTCATCGGGCGTGGTCGATGGTGCCGCGGCGCTGCTGCTGACCTCGAAGTCCTATGCCGACATGCATGGCCTGAAGCCGCGCGCACGCATCGTGGCCATGGCCAATATCGGCGACGATCCGACGCTGATGCTGAATGCGCCGGTGCCGGCTGCGAAGAAGGTGCTGGCAAAGGCCGGCCTCAAGAAGGAAGACATCGATCTGTGGGAGATCAATGAAGCCTTCGCCGTGGTCGCCGAGAAGTTCATCCGCGATCTCGACCTCGATCGCAGCAAGGTCAACGTCAATGGTGGCTCGATCGCGCTCGGCCATCCGATCGGCGCCACCGGCGCGATCCTGATCGGCACGGTTCTCGACGAACTCGAGCGCCGCAACCTGAAGCGCGGCCTCGTCACCATGTGCGCCGCCGGCGGCATGGCACCGGCGATCATCATCGAGCGCGTGTAAGGGTTTGCTTCTAACCTCTCCCCGCTTCCGTGCGAAGCGAAGCTTCGCTAGGCGGGGAGAGGTCGCCGCGTCTTCGCGGCGGGTGAGGGGCTTTCACTGCAGCAACCGCATATGCGGACTCTCGGGTCGGATTTTCCGATCCGAGAGTCCGAGTCTTTTGAGGGCGCTTACCTCGCCCCTCACCCCAACCCTCTCCCCGCAAAAGGGCGGGGAGAGGGAGCGGGCCGGCGCACGTGGTAAAGTCCGAATGCCGCAAGCACCGGCTCATTCATTCGATGGCCATGCCATCGGGAACGACAGCGGCGAGATTTCCGTCAGCTTGCGGCCAGCCCAGTCGAGACCGGGCGTGCGCTCTTCTGCGCGGATCTGCGCTTCATGCACACGCAGCGCCGCGGCCGGATAGTCGAACGTCTGCACCACGCCGTCCTTCACCACCTGCCGGCCATCGACATAGACGTGACGCACCGCGCGTTCCGCTGCCGCATAGATCATGCTGCGGATCGGATCGCGATGCGGCTGCATCATCGGATGGCTGACATCGACCATCACAAAATCAGCCTTGCAGCCAGCCTCGAGCCTGCCGATATCGTTGCGACCGAGCGCCTTGGCGCCGACGGTGGTGGCAGCCTCGAACAGCATGGTCGAGTTCAGGCCCCGCGGATGCCCGGCCATCAGCCGCGAGGTCATGGTCACGTTGCGCATTTCCTCGATCATGTTGTGCGGATAGGTGTCGGTGCCGATCGCCACCGAAATGCCGGCTGCGCGATAGCGGCCGACATCGCGCAGCGCGATGCCGCGCCGCATGAACACAGTGGGACAATGCGCCACTGTGGTGCCAGTCTCGGCCAGCAGTGCAAGGTCGCGCCTGGTGTGCCACGGCGTCAGCGGGTGGTCGTCGACGAAGATGGAGTGGCCAACCAGCGAGGTCGGCCCGAGCACGCCGAGTTCGCCGAGCCACTGGATTGGCGTCACGCCATGCCGGCGAACGATTTCGTGAAATTCCGACACCGACTGCGCCGCATGGGTCTGCCACGGAATGTTGCGGCGCTTCGCTTCAGCGTAGCTGTCTTTCATCAGTTGCGGCGTGCAGGTGTCGATCTGCGCCGGGTACATCATTCCGGAGAGACGGCCGGACGGATGGCTCTCGGCGGCATCGATGAGCGCGAAGGCCTGCAGCATGCCGTCTTCGCCGGCCTTCTCGTTCCATTCGTAATCGACGAGCGTGCCATTCGGCGTGAACCAGCGCGCCGAGCGGAATCCCGGAGCAATATAGACGCGCAGGCCACTTTCCGCTGCGAGATCGAGCCATTGCGGATGAGGCATCGAAAGATCAACCACCGTGGTGACGCCGGACAGCAGCAATTCCGAATATGCAACGCGCACGCAGTCTGGCACGCCTTCCGGATCGGACCGCAGGATCGGCATGTATTCGTAGAGCGAAGAATTATACAGGCCGGGCGAGCCGATCTCGTCGAGAAAGCCCTTGTTGAGCGGCTCGCTGGACGGATGCGAGTGGATATCGACGAGGCCCGGCATCACCATGAAGCCGCGGCCGTCGATGGTCTCGACCGCTTCGCCCCGATAGTCGCGGCCGGCAAACACGATCTGGCCGCCGTCGAAAGCGACATCGCCGCCGGTGACATATGTGTGACTGTTCTTTGCGGCGTCCCAGGCGACGACATAGTCCGCGTTGCGGATGACGGTGATGGCCATACTGATCCTCTTGATGGAAGGCGAGGAACCGTAAGCGCAAGCGACTAGGTGGTGCAAGATCGAGAGGTGAGCAGACCCGCCTGTCTATTCGGCACATGCAACTTGTCTATTCGGCTCGTGCAAATGACGATAAGAAGATGCGTTGATCTGCAAAGTCCTGAAGAGAGCCTGAACTGATGCAATACAGACATGATGGCCTTTACGCTTCCCGCCGCTCGCCGGTCATGGCGCGCAATGTGGTGGCGGCGTCGCAGCCGCTGGCAACGCAGGCCGGGTTGCGCATGCTGGAGCGCGGCGGCAATGCGCTGGATGCGGCGCTCGCGGCAGCCATCACGCTGACCGTGGTCGAGCCGACCGGCAACGGCATCGGATCGGACGCCTATTGCATCCTCTGGGATGGCAAGGAGCTGCATGGCCTCAACGCCTCCGGCCGGTCGCCGGCGGGATGGACGCCTGAACGATTTGCAAATCACAAGACATTCCCGCATCGCGGGTGGGAGAGCGTCACCGTGCCCGGCGCCGTTTCGGCCTGGGTCGATCTGTCCGAACGCTTCGGCAAGCTGCCATTCGCTGACTTGTTCGAGCCTGCGATCTCCTATGCGGAGAATGGCTTCCACGTCTCGCCCGTGATCGCCGAACTCTGGCGCCGCGGCGCGGAGGAGTTGAAGAACCAGCCCGGCTTTGCCGAGGCCTTCATGCCGAATGGTCGTGCGCCTGCGGCGGGTGAACTCTTCAAGGCTCCGGGCCATGCCCATTCGCTCAAGCTGATCGCAGCGACCAAAGGCGAGGCATTCTATCGCGGCGAACTCGCCGAGCGCATCGCAGCCTTCGCGCGCGAACATGGCGCCGTTCTCACTGCCGCGGATATGGCCGAACATCGCAACGACTGGTGCGGCACCATCCATCAGGATTTCGGCGACGCTTCGCTGCATGAAATCCCGCCGAACGGGCAGGGCATCGCCGCGCTGATGGCGTTGGGCATCATGCGCGCCTTCGGCACCGACGGTCTTGTGCTCGACAGTGGCGATGCGTTCCATCTGCAGATCGAAGCCACGAAACTGGCTTTCGCCGATGTCTACGCCTACGCGGCCGATCTCGATTACATGCGCGAGATCACCGTCGCGCATCTGCTCAATCCGGCTTATCTCGCCTCGCGCGCCAAGCTCATCGACATGAGCCGCGCGCAGGATTTTGGCGCCGGCGCGCCCAAGACCGGCGGCACCGTGTGCCTGTCCACCGGCGATGCCAGTGGCATGATGGTGTCCTATATCCAGTCGAACTATTCGGGCTTTGGCTCCGGCGTCGTCGTACCGGGCACCGGCATCAGCCTGCAGAATCGCGGCTTCGGTTTCGTCCTGATGGAGGGTCATCCCAATCAGGTCGGTCCGCGCAAGCGGCCGTTCCAGACCATTATTCCCGGCTTCGTTATGCAGGGCAAAGAGCCGCTGATGGCCTTCGGCCTGATGGGTGGGCCGATGCAGGCACAGGGCCATCTGCAGATCATGCTGCGCATGCAGCTCTGGGGACAGGATCCGCAGACGGCGGCGGACGCGCCGCGCTGGCGCTATGTCGCCGGGTTGAAAGTGGCGATCGAGACGGCTGTGCCGGACAATGTCGCGGCCGACCTCGCCAGCCGCGGCCATGTCATCGAGCGCGAGCCGCCGGATTCCGCCTTCGGCTTCGGCGGCGCGCAGCTCGTGCGTAAAATCGATGGCGGCTATGTTGCCGGCTCGGACCCGCGCAAGGATGGCCTGGCTGCGGGGTATTGAGGATTCTCTATTGATCCGTCATTGCGAGGAGCGAAGCGACGAAGCAATCCAGTTCTTGGCTTTCTGGATTGCTTCGCTGCGCTCGCAATGACGAGCTTCCTCTGCCTCAACCCAGCCCGGCCGCCTTCGCGAAGGTGTAGGTGATCAGGCTCGCCACATAGGCCAGTGCGAACATGTAGAGGAACGTCACCACCATCCACTTGGTGCTGCCGGTCTCGCGGCGGATCACGGCCAGCGTCGAGGCGCATTGTGGGGCGAAGATGAACCAGGCCAGGAACGACAGCGCGGTGGCGAGGCTCCATTTGCTGGCCAGCGCCTGGCCGATCGCATCCGCCGCTTCCTTGCCGCCTTCGATCGCATAGACGGTGCCGAGCGCGCCGACTGCGACTTCACGCGCCGCCATGCCGGGGATCAGCGCTACCGCGATCTGCCAGTTGAAGCCGAGCGGCGCGAAGAACGGCTCCAGGAATTTTCCGATCATCGCAGCGAGGCTGTAATTGATCGCCGGCCCTTCGGCGCCGGCCGGTGCCTGCGGGAACGAGGCCAGGAACCAGATCAGGATCATCATCGACAGGATGGTGGTGCCGGCGCGCTGCAGGAACATTTTGGCGCGGGTATAGACGCCGATGGCGATGCTCTTGAGGCGCGGCAGCTTGTAGTCCGGCAATTCCAGCATGAACGGTGCCGGCTGGTAGTCGCGCCACATGAAGAACTTGATGACGAAGGATGCGGCGAGTGCGCTGCCGATGCCGGCGACATAGAGCCCGAACATCACCAGGCCCTGCAGGTTGATCCAGCCCCAGACGTTTTCGGCGGGAATGAAGGCCGAGATGATCAGCGTATAGACGGGGATGCGCGCCGAGCAGGTCATCAGCGGCGCGATCAGGATGGTGGTGAGGCGGTCGCGGCGGTTGTCGATCACGCGCGTCGCCATGATGCCGGGAATGGCGCAGGCGAAGCTCGACAGCAGCGGGATGAAGGCGCGGCCATGCAGACCGGCGCCGCCCATGATGCGGTCCATCAGGAACGCGGCGCGTGCCATGTAGCCGAAATCTTCCAGCAGCAGGATGAACAGGAAGATGATGATGATCTGCGGCAGGAACACGAGCACGCTGCCGACGCCGGCGATCAACCCGTTCTGCAGGAAGCTCTGCAAGATGCCTTCAGGCAGCACCTGTGCCACCAGCGTGCCCAGCGCGCCGAATGAATCCGACAGCAGCTCCATCAGCGGCTGCGCCCAGGAGAACACCGCCTGGAACATCACGAACAGAATGAGCGTGAGGATCGCGAGACCGGCGACCGGATGCAGCACCACGGCATCGACGCGCGTGGTCAGCGTGTCTGGCTTGGTCGGCATCTTGACGGTGTCGCGGATGATGCGGTCAGCCTCGCGCTGCAGCGCCTTCATCTCGGACAGGCTGAGCGGCGTCCAGCCATCGCCGGCGGCGACCGCCGGCATGTTGGCGGCGAATTCATCGGTGCGGTGACGCAGTTGCTCGACGCCGGCCTTCTTTACCGCGATGGAAGTGATCACAGGCACGCCGAGTGCTGCGGACATCGCGTCGACGTCGATGCTGACGCCGCGGCGCTGCGCGATGTCGAACATGTTGAGCACTACCAGCAGCGGGCGACCAGTGCGTTTGAGTTCCAGGATCAGCCGCAGCGTGAGGCGCAGATTGGTGGCGTCGGCGATGCACAGGACCAGATCGGGCGCAGCTTCGCCGGGGCGCTTGCCGAGCACGACGTCGCGGGTGATCTCTTCATCCGGGCTGCGGCCGCGCAGCGAATAGGTGCCGGGCAGGTCGAGCAGCGTCACCTGACGGCCGGCCGGCGTCACGAAGGCGCCCGCCTTGCGCTCGACGGTGACGCCCGCATAGTTGGCCACCTTCTGGCGGCTGCCGGTGAGTGCGTTGAACAGCGATGTCTTGCCGCTATTGGGGGCTCCCACCAGCGCGAGATGAAAGCGCTCGGTGGTCACGTCTGTGTCGGTCATTTCACAACAACTGCCATGGCTTCGCGCCGGCGGACGGCGATCGTAATATCGTCGACGCGCACCGCGATCGGATCGCGCTGGATAGCGCCCTGATGCAGGATCTCGACGCGCGCGCCTTCGGTGAAGCCCATTTCCAGCAGATGCCGTTCAAGCTCGTGGCCGCTCTCGGCAGCGCCTGCGATATCGGGCTGCAACGCCACGATGGTCCCGATGAATCCGCGCGGCGCATTGCCGAGGCGCAATTCGTGTGTGGATGTTTCGGATGCAGTCTGGTGGACGGTCATGCCGACCTTGTCGAGCAGCGTCCTGACAAGGTCAAGACAAACGCACGTATGTTATTAGAATGATTATAAAGAGGCGCTCCGGCACCGCTTACGATGCGCCCGCGGACTGCTCGTTCACCACCCGCTGCTGAATCTTCACCAGTTCTGCATAGATGCCGCCTTGCGCGATCAATTCGTCATTGGAGCCCTGCTCGGCCACGACGCCGTCTTTCAGCACGATGATCTTGTCGGCGTCACGAATGGTTGAAAGCCGATGCGCGATCATGATGACGGTGCGGCCTTGCATCAACCGGCGCAGCGCCTCGATCACCAGCGCCTCGGATTCCGGATCGAGCGCCGCGGTCGGCTCGTCCAGGATCATGATCGGGCTGTTGCGCACCACCGCACGCGCGATGCCGATGCGCTGGCGCTGGCCGCCGGACAGCGTGTCGCCGCGCTCGCCGACCATGGAGTCGTAACCGTGTGGCATACGGCTGATGAACTCGTCGGCATTGGCGATCTTCGCGGCGGCGACGATCTCGTCATCGGTGGCGCCGGGCCGGCCATAGGCGATGTTCTCGCGGATGGTGCCGCGGAACAGCACTGTCTCCTGCAGCACAAAGCCGACCTGGGCGCGGAGGGCGGACAGTTTGTAGTCGGCGACATCGACGCCATCGATCAGCACGCGCCCCGATGTCGCGTCGTAGAAGCGCGGGATCAGGCTGAGCACCGTGGATTTGCCGGAGCCGGTCGGCCCGACCACGCCGACAATCTGTCCGGGTTCGATATGGAGCGAAACATCGCGGAGCACGCTGGACTCCTCGCTATAAGCGAAGGCGACCTTCTCGAAGGTGATGGCGCCCTTGGCGCGGCCTGGATCGACGGCACCCGGTTTCTCCATGATCACATCATCGGCGGCCAGGATGTTCTGGATCCGCTCCAGTGCCACGGTGGTTTGCGCGATCGCGCTGGTCATGCTGGCGAGGTCCTTCACCGGTTTGAAGAACTGCGCGAGATAAGCGAGGTACACGGTGAGCGCGCCTGCGGTCATCGTACCGGCAACGATCAGCGACGTGCCTTTCCACAGCACGATGGCCGTGCAGAACGCCACCACGATGCTGACCACGGGCGAGAGCAACGACTTCACCTGACGCGCCTTCATGGCGGCCTCGACCGTTGCATGGCTGGCGGCTTCCAGCCGTGCCAGTTCGAGATCCTGCCTGCCGAACGCCGTGACTGCGCGCACCTGGCCGAGACCCTGCTGGACTACGGCAACGATCTCGCTCTGCCGTTGCCGTACCGTGCGCGTCACTTCCTTCACGGCGCGCTTGAAATGGAACACGAAGGCGATCAGGAACGGCGTGATGCCGAGCGCGATCAGCGTAAAATCCCAGTCGAGCCAGAACATCAGCCCGATCATGAAGACGATGGTGATCAAGTCGAGCAGGATATCCAGCGTCGACGATGAGGCGAAGTTCTGCAGTGTCGTCACGTCTGTGGTGATCGTGGACATCAGGGCGCCGGTCTTGGCCTTGTCGTAATAGCGCAGCGACAGCCGATGCAGATGCGCATAGATGCGGATGCGCAGGTCGTTGGCCACCCACTGGCCGACCGATGTCGAATAGTAATTGTCGATGTAAGTGGCGATCGCACCGATCACGGCGATGACCAGCGTGGCGATGCCGGCGAACACTGCGACGCCGAGCGTGTGGCGGCCGATGCCGTAGTCATGGGCCCAGTCCAGCCAGGCGGGCAGGTGATGGCTGCCCAGCGCGTCATCGAGCACCAGTTTCAGCGGCCAGGGCGCGGCCAGGCTCATGGCGATCTCGACCAGCATGGCGAGGAAGACGATGATCAGCCAGCCGCGATAGGGCCGGAGCATCTCGAGTACCAGACGAGTCATCGAACATTGTCTCCAGCAACACGGCCAGACCGGGAATCATGAGCGGTCCGGGCGGCCGCAGTATATAGCCGCCGTCGGTTAGCGGGTCTTAACTGTAGTCGGGTACAGATGGATTTTTGCTGACAGCCCGCGCATTGTGGCATGCGGGCAGGAGCGTCAGTTAATTTGGCAGGGCTGCGCAGGACCGAACATGAACGTGCGATCCGTTGCTTTCCCGTTCTGGGGCAGGGTGCTTCTGCTGGCCGGCATCCTCGGTCTGGTGGTGGGCGGCGGCCTTCTGACCTGGCGCTATATCGAGCGTCCGACCGTGCTCAAGCTGGCGGTCGGGTCGATCGATGGCGAAGCCGGCAAGACGGCCTCGATCATCGCCAGCCATTTCGCCACCAGGAAATCGCCGATTCGGCTGGATTTCGAGACCTTCGGCAACGCGGTCGATGCGGGCAAGGCATTCTCCTCCGGCAAGGTCGATCTCGCTGTGGTCCGGGCCGATGTCGGCGATCTCTCCGAGGCGCGCGCCGTTGCCGTCATGGCCAAGGCGGTGGTCATGCTGATCGCGCCTCCTGGCTCGAAAATCACCAGTGTGGAGGGCCTGCGCGGCCGCACCGTCGGTGTGGTGGGCGGTGAGGTCAATCGCAAGCTGGTCGATGCGCTCACCAAGCAATACGACCTGACGAGCGCCAGGGTCACATTCAAGAATCTTGAGGTCAGCGATACCCGGCGCGCGGTGGAAGCCAAGGAAGTCGGCGCCCTGCTGGTGGTGATCCCGCTGACCGAGAAGTATCTGTCTCAGGTGCGCGGTCTGTTCAAAACCGGCGCGCCGGTGTTGATCCCGATCGACGCCGCCGGCGCCATTGCCGATGCCAATGGCGCTTATGAAAGCTTCGACATTCCGAAAGGGTCGCTCCGCGGCGCGCCGCCCGTCCCGGATGATGACGTGACAACGCTTCGGGTCAGTTACTATCTGGTCGCGAACAAGAAGCTCCATTCCAGCCTGATCGCGCGTCTGACCGAAATGGTGATCGCGGCGCGCCGCGATCTGATCGCCGGGCAACCGCAACTGGCCGGTATCGCCGCTGCCGACACCGATCCCGATGCCTTTATCCCCATCCATCCCGGCGCTGCTGCCTACTACAACGGTACCGAGCAGAGCTTCATGGACAAATACGGCGACGACATCTATCTCGCCCCCATGCTCCTTGGCGCCCTCGCCTCCGTGCTGGCTGCCGCCTGGAAATTCCTCGGCATCCGGCCGCCCGACCACCGTGAGGCGACACTTAATGCACTTTATGCATTGCCGCGACGGATCCGGGCGGCGGCGGACGATGCGGAACTGTGCGCGATCGAGCAGGAGGTCGACGATCTTCTCAGCGCGCAATTGGCGAAGACCATGCGCAATGACGAAGATGCACTTGAAATGGCGACGCTGGTCTCTTCGGCACAGCGTCTCGACAATCTCATCCATCATCGCCGTTCGGCGCTGGCGCGGGCCCCATTTTCTGCCGCGCCGCATTCAAGTATAGAGTCGGAGACGTAGTTCCAGGCCATGACGCTGTTTTGCAGAACCACCAGCCGTTTGCGGGCACCTTTATTTCTCGCGAGAGGTCAATCATGACGCATAACCTGCTCGTGTTTCCGGATGACACCGCGCAGTGCATCATCGATCCGATCAGGGCCGCAAAGCGCAGCCTGAACATCCGGATGTTCCTGTTCACCGATCCGACGCTGCTGCATGAGGTGATCGCGGCGAAGCGGCGCGGCGTCAAAGTGCGCGTCATGCTCAATCCGGCCCGGCGCAATGGCGAGAGCGAGAATAGCGAAACCGCCGCGGCGCTGGCTGCGGCCGGAGTCGAGGTCCGTGACAGCAATCCGGCCTTCGCGCTGACCCATCAGAAGTCGATGGTGATCGATCATGAGTGGGGCTTCGTCGAGTCGCTGAACTGGGAGACCCGCGATCTCACCGAGACGCGCGACTACGCGGTGACCACGACCAAGAAGCTTGAGATTTCCGAGATGGTGGATTGCTTCGAGGCCGACTGGGCGAAGCAGGATTTCGTACCGAACCCGGACTCGCAACTGATCTGGTGTCCGAATAATGGCCGCGAGCGGATCGGTGCTTTCATCGATTCCGCGCGGGGCACGCTCTGGATCCAGAACGAGCGTTATCAGGACACGGACATCATCGAGCGGCTGGTTCGCGCGGTGCTGCGCGGCGTTCAGGTCCATATCATGGCGCGGCAGCCGCATAAGCTGAAGAAGAACAAGCTGATCGAGGGTATCGGGGGGCTGCGCATCATGCATGACGTCGGCGCCAAGGTGCACCGGCTCAATGATATGAAGCTGCACGGCAAGATGCTGTTGGCCGACGAGGAACGCGCTATAGTCGGTTCGATCAATCTCACGCCGGGCAGTTTTGACGATCGCCGCGAACTGGCCATTGAGACCGATGCGCACCATGTTGTGAAGCGTCTAGTCGAGACCTCACATCACGACTGGAAACATTCGCGCAAGCTCGACCTCTCCGACGAGGCGGTTCAGGCGGATCTGGAAAAACACGGCATCCGGCAGTAGCGCGTTGTCCCTCAGCGCCGATCCGGCCGCGGCGATTGCCGGGCTCGGGGCTGCACAGGTTTCCTTTCCGCGCGGCGAGCATATTCCGTGGCCAGGTTCAGCAACCGTTCGCGAACCACGGGGTCATCAATCTCCCGCGCCAGCTTTTCGCAGCGCTCGGCCTGCTCTCTGAAATATGCGGCTTCGCTAGGCAACTTTGTCGTTTTCCATGGGCAGTGCGGGGTGCAGGAACATCGCCGAGAGCTGATCCTTGATTTCCAGGACACGCGGCGATGTCATACCCGGGCGAATGCAGAGCAGCGCTTTGATGGTCGGAAGCTCCGGCAAGTAATAGTCCCTGGCCCAGACCAGTCCCGGCGGAATGATCCGGCTGGGAACAGCCGTCAGTCCAATGCCGGCTTCGACGGCGGCTTTCTTCGCGCTGTAGTCCTGACTGCTGAAGGCAATCCGATAGGAAAGGCCATGCCGCGTGAGCGTATGAATCATCCAGTCGTCATTGGTCCAGGTGACGATTGGGATCGGTGCGCCGGGGCTGAGCACGAATGATTTCGAGCGAACCCATGCCAGCCGATCCTCGGATTCATCGACAATGAGCGGAGCCAGATCGGCACTGATTTCTCCCCGCTGGAAAAAACACCCGACGTCGACATGGCCGTCGATCAACGCTGTCGCAATCTCGGTGGACATTCCGGCATGGATATGGATGTCATTGAGGTTGCTCAGGCTCTGCTCGGCGACGAAGCGCTGCGCTAGGACAACGCTCAGGCCCAAACGAAGCCGGTCGACATGATTATCGGCTCCGCCGAGCGCAAGCACCTGATCGTTGGCCTCGATGATCTTGCGCGCCTGCGCAAGCACCAGCTTGCCGAGATCGGTCGCACAACTTCCGTTCGGCGTCTTGCTGAACAGCGAACCGCCAACAAGTTGTTCGAGGCGCTTGATCTGCGAACTCACTGCGGGCTGACTCAACCCCAATTGCTCCGCAGCCTTGGTCAAGCTACCCGTTTCTGAAATGGCAACGACGGTACGAACAATTTCAATCGGAATATTGAGATGCCGCTTGTGCATTTGAATATCCAGCCTCGCAATTGCGCCATGAGTCGGACCAAGTGGTGTCGCGATTCTCTCCCAATCATATAGGCGTAATCACTCTTGGTTATATATTTGATTTGGATGGCATTTCGGGAACTTATGACGTCATCAAAATCGTTGGTGCGGTCAGGACTGCCTGCCGAATTCGATGATGACCACACGCGCCGTCGCATCGGACTCAATTGCGACAGGTGCTGATCCTTGTTCCACAAGCAGCGCATCATGCGCCGACAGGCTGTCGACGGTCGATGCCGACCGTACGGTCGCAGTGCCATGCTCAACGAACAGAAACGCTTGTGCAGAAACTATAAAATCCTGACGTTTCATGACGTTGATGCGTCTCACATGCTGTGAGACGATCCCGCGCCGGCTCATCACATTCAAATCTGTAATGGGGCCGTCGATCAGTGTCGCCGCGGTTTGCTGATCGCCCGGGAAGGAATGGATCGTGTTGCGATCAATGCGCACAGATACACGGCCGTGGACATTGAGGTCGATGCCGGCGCCATCGATGACCAGAAGTGTACGATCAATCCCGGGAAATGACGAGAACGGTCCGTCGCTCGTCACCTGCGCCATACTGACGCGCCAGTCGAAATCGTCCAGCTTTGCATTCGCCGGGAAGATCGCGATCTCCGTGGTTGATCCCAGCCCGTTCTTCCAGGGCATTACTTTGTAGTTCGCGGCGCGCAGGATCTGCATGCGCTGCACTCAGCCCCTGGCGTGCAGCGATGGCAGATTGAGGTGATGTTCCTCGGCGCAGTCGATGGCTTCCTCATAGCCCGCATCGGCGTGGCGCATCACACCGGTCGCCGGATCGTTCCACAACACGCGTTCGAGGCGCTTGGCCGCTTCCGGCGTGCCGTCGGCGACGATGACCATGCCGGAATGCTGCGAGAAGCCCATGCCGACGCCGCCGCCATGATGCAGCGATACCCAGGTTGCGCCAGATGCGCAGTTGAGCAGCGCATTGAGCAGCGGCCAGTCGGAGACGGCGTCGGAGCCGTCCTTCATCGCTTCGGTCTCGCGGTTCGGGCTTGCCACGGAGCCGGAATCGAGATGATCGCGGCCAATGACGATCGGTGCCTTTAACTCGCCCGATGCGACCATTTCGTTGAAGGCGAGGCCGAGGCGATGGCGATCGCCGAGGCCGACCCAGCAGATCCGCGCCGGCAGGCCCTGAAACTGGATGCGCTCGCGCGCCATGTCGAGCCAGTTCACCAGCGCCTTGTTGTGTCCGAGGATCTCCTTCACCTTGGCGTCGGTCTTGTAGATATCCTCGGGATCGCCTGAGAGAGCAGCCCAACGGAACGGGCCAATGCCGCGGCAGAACAGCGGGCGGATATAGGCTGGCACGAAGCCCGGGAAGTCGAATGCGTTGTCGACGCCTTCTTCCTTGGCCATCTGGCGGATGTTGTTGCCGTAGTCGACGGTGGGCACGCCCATCTTGTGGAAGTCGAGCATCGCGCGCACGTGCTCGCTCATCGATTTCCGCGAGGCCTTCTCGACGGCTTGCGGATCGGTGGCGCGCTTGGCTTCCCACTCGGACAGTGTCCAGCCCTTCGGCAGGTAGCCGTTGACCGGGTCATGCGCCGAGGTCTGGTCGGTGACGATGTCCGGCCTGACGCCGCGGCGGACCAGTTCCGGGAAAATGTCGGCGGCATTGCCAAGCACGCCGACGGAGATCGGCTTCTTCTCCTTGTTGGCCTTCTCGATGATCGCGAGGGCGTCGTCGAGGTTCTTCGCCTGCACATCGAGGTAACGGCTCTTCAAGCGCATCTCGATGCGGCTCGGCTGGCATTCGACCGCGAGGCACGAAGCGCCAGCCATGGTGGCAGCCAGCGTCTGCGCGCCGCCCATGCCGCCGAGACCTGCGGTGAGGATCCAGCGGCCGGACAGGTCGCCATTATAGTGCTGCCGTCCGGCCTCCACGAAGGTCTCGTAGGTGCCCTGCACGATGCCCTGCGAGCCGATATAGATCCACGAGCCGGCCGTCATCTGGCCGTACATCATCAGCCCCTTGCGATCGAGCTCGTTGAAGTGCTCCCAGGTGGCCCAGCGCGGCACCAGATTGGAATTGGCGATCAGCACGCGCGGCGCGTCAGTGTGCGTCTTGAACACGCCGACCGGCTTGCCGGACTGCACCAGCAGCGTCTCGTCGGTGTTGAGCTCACGGAGCGACTTGGCGATCTGGTCGAAGGCTTCCCAATTGCGTGCCGCGCGGCCGATGCCGCCATAGACCACGAGCTCGTTGGGATTCTCGGCCACTTCCGGATCGAGATTGTTCATCAGCATGCGCAGCGGCGCTTCGGTGAGCCAGTCCTTGGCGGAGAGTTCGGTGCCGCGCGGGCTGCGGACGATGCGGCTGTTCTTGCTGCGATCCATGATGTCGATCCTTACTTGGAAACGGTCGCGTGCGTTCGGCCGTGCCAGACGCGCGCGTGGAGCGGATTGAAGCCGACGCGGTAGACCAGCTCGGCGGGGTGTTCGATGTCCCAGATGGCGAGATCGCAGGCCTTGCCGGCCTCCAGCGTGCCGACTTCGCTCAGCTTGCCCAGCGCCCGCGCACCTTCGCGCGTGACGCCGAGCAGGCATTCGCCCACGGTCATGCGAAACAGTGTCGCGCCCATATTCATGGTGAGCAGCAGCGAGGTCAGCGGCGAGGTGCCGGGATTGCTGTCGGTGGCCAGCGCCAGATGCGTGCCATGCTTGCGGAACAGCGCGATCGGCGGAGCCTGGGTTTCGCGCAGGGTGTAGTAAGCACCCGGCAATACTACGGCGACGGTGCCGGCCTTGGTCAGCGCGATGACGCCGTCCTCGTCCGTATGTTCGAGATGATCCGCAGAGAGCGCGCCGTGGTCGGCGGCAAGTTTAGCACCGTGCAGGTTGGACAGCTGGTCCGCATGCAGCTTGACCGGCAGGCCGTGGGCCTTGGCGGCGGCGAAGACCCGTGCCGTCTGCTCCGGCGAAAATGCGATGCCTTCGCAGAACGCGTCGACGGCGTCGGCGAGCTTTAGTTCGGCAATCGCCGGCAGCATTTCGGCGATGACCGTGTCGATATAGGCGCCCTTGTCGCCATTCGCTTCCGGCGGCATCGCATGCGCGCCGAGAAACGATGTCACGACGGAGACATCGCGCGCGCGGCCGAGCTGGCGCGCAGCTGTGAGGCAGCGGATTTCAGTATCCCTGTCGAGGCCGTAACCCGATTTGATCTCGATGGTGGTGACGCCTTCGGCGAGCAGATGGTCGAGCCGCTTCAAGCCGCTGGCGACGAGCTGCGCCTCGCTGGCCGCACGCGTGGCCTTCATGCTCGATGCGATGCCGCCGCCGGCGCGCGAAATATCCTCATAGCTCGCGCCCTCGAGCCGCATCGCGAATTCACTCGCGCGGTTGCCGCCATAGATCAGATGGGTGTGGCAATCGACCAGCCCCGGCGTGATCCAGCGGCCGTCGCAATCGATCCGTGTCTTGGCGTCGGCATCCGGCGGCAGGTCTGACGCAGGACCAGCGTAAGCAATCCGGCCGTCCTTTGCTGCGATGCACCCGTCCTCCACGATGCCGAGGCCGGGCGTGTCGGTCGCCATGGTCGCAAGGCGTGCATTGGTCCAGATGGTATCGAAGGTCATGACGGACTGCCGTAAATTCGGGACGTCGTATGTCTATACATAATCAGCGGCCTCGCTTATTGTCGAGCGTCTTTTGAATGCAACAGGCAATCGCTATGGGCACGCAACGTGCTGCAAAAAGGCTATTCTTCGCGCACGCGCTGCTGCCGTCAGGCTGGGCGCGCGACGTCGTTGTCGCAATCGAGAATGGCGTCATCACGGCCATTGCTGCGAATTCGAGCAGCGCTGACGCTGAAATCATCAGCGGCGTGGCGCTGCCCGGATTGCCCAATCTGCACAGCCATGCGTTCCAGCGCGGCATGGCCGGCCTCACCGAAATTCGCGGCGCGACCCAAGATAGTTTCTGGACATGGCGGCAGTTGATGTATCGCTTCATCGATACATTGACGCCGGATGACGTCGAGGCCATCGCGGGCTTCGCCTATGCCGACATGCTGGAAGCTGGCTTCACCTCGGTCGCCGAGTTTCACTATCTGCATCACGACGAGAGCGGCGCGCCCTATGGCGATCTCGCGGAGATGGCTACGCGCATCGCGGCAGCGGCCGGCGAGACCGGCATCGGTCTGACGCTATTGCCGTCCTTCTACAATTTCAGCGGCTTTGGTGGTGCCGCGTCGATCCACGGCCAGCGTCGTTTCGCCAATGATCCCGCGCGCTTTCTGGCGCTGCTGGAGAAGTCGCGCGAAGCGATCAAGTCGGTCGATGACGCCGCCATCGGCATTGCGCCGCATTCGTTGCGCGCGATCACGCCAGACACACTAAATGACGTCCTCAAGGCAGTGCCTCATGGCCCGATTCATATCCACGTGGCGGAGCAGACCAAAGAAGTCGAGGACTGCATCGCCTGGTCCGGCCAGCGCCCGGTGGCGTGGCTGCTGGATCATATGCCGGTCGACAGGCGCTGGGTGCTGATCCACGCGACCCATATGACGCCCGAAGAAACCGCCGGTGTCGCGAAGACAGGCGCCGTCGTCGGCCTCTGTCCGCTCACCGAAGCCAGTCTCGGCGACGGCATTTTCGAAGGCCCGCGCTTCATCGATGCCGGCGGCGTCTTCGGCGTCGGCAGCGATTCCAACATCGAGATTACGGCGCCCGGCGAACTCAAGCAGCTCGAATACAGCCAGCGTCTGGCCTATCGCGTCCGCAATGCCGTGGCGCGCCATGAGGGCGAGTCCACCGGCCGTGCGCTCTATGAACATGCGCTGGTCGGCGGCACGCAGGCCTCGGGCCGCAATATCGGCGCGCTGGCGGTCGGCAAGCGCGCTGATATCGTCGTGCTGGACACCGCACATCCCGATCTCTGTGCCGTCACCGGCGACCGCTGGCTCGATGCCGCAACCTTCATCGCCGGAAAATCGGCGATCTCCGACGTCTTCGTTGGCGGCAAGCAGGTCGTCGACAGTGGTCGCCACATCAAGCGCGCATCCATCACCGAACGCTATCGGCGCGTCGTGCAGCGGCTGGCGACACTCTGATGGCGACAGCGCGCGTATCAAAACTGGCAAATGGAAAAGCGCACGCCGCGCCGCAGGCGCTGTATCAGCGCATCCGTGCCGATCTCGAAGAGAAGATCCTCTCCGGCCGCTGGCCGCCTGGCTATCGCATTCCGTTCGAGCATGAACTGGTCGAGAGCTATAATTGCTCGCGGATGACTGTGAACAAGGTGCTGTCAGGTCTCGCAGCGGCCGGCGTCATCGAGCGCAAGCGCCGCGTCGGAAGCTTCGTCGCCAAGCCGCTGGTGCAGTCTGCGGTGCTGCATATTCCGGATATCCAGGCCGAGATTGCCAAGCGCGGCGAGGCTTATGCTTACGAACTACTGTCGCGCAAACGGCGCAAGGCAACCAAGGACGATCTCGAACGTCTCGGTATCGACAAGATCTGCGATGTGCTGGTGTTGAGCTGTCGGCACATCGCCAAGGGCAAGCCTTTCGCGCTGGAAGAGCGTCTGATCAATCTCGACGTGGTGCCACCTGCATGCGAGGTCGACTTCACGCGCGTGCCACCAGGTACCTGGCTGCTCGGTCACGTACCGTGGAATGAGGCGGAGCATCGGATTACGGCATCTCTCGCCGACGATGTCGCCTTGAAAGCATTGACGCTGAAGAAACCAGCCGCCTGCCTCGTGGTCGAGCGCCGCACCTGGCGCAAGAAAAAGATCATCACATCGGTGCGCGTCACCTATCCGAACGATCTGTATCAGCTCACTGCACGCTTCACGCCGACGGGGCTGCGATCATGAGGACGACATGAATCATCTGCCGCAGGGCGTCTGCGGAAATTGACTCTGGCAATCCGCCATGTTGCCATGCAGTATCATTCTAAATCTGGCTGAGGAGAGTGCGTTATGAAGTTGATTGGAGTTTCCGTCGCCGCCATGCTCGCGGCTCTCGTTGCGACCCCGGCTGCGGCGCAGACCAAGGTGACCATCGCCATTTCCGGCTGGACGGGTTTTGCGCCGCTGACGCTGGCGAAGGAAGCCGGCATCTTCGCCAAAAATGGACTCGACGTCACCATCAAGAAGGTGCCGCAGGCCAGCCGCCATCTCGCCATCGCATCGGGCGACGTGCAGTGCGCCGCCACCACGGTTGAGACCTGGGTGGTGTGGAATGCCAATGGCGTCGCCACCACGCAGCTGTTCCAGCTCGACAAGTCCTATGGCGCCGACGGCATGGCCGTGCGCGCCGGCACCGCATCGATCAAGGATCTGAAGGGCAAGACCGTTGCGGCTTCCGCTCCGGGCACCGCGCCCTATTTCACGCTCGCCTGGTTCCTGAAGAAGAACGGCCTCTCGGTGAAGGACGTCTCCGTCGTCAACATGGAGCCGGGTCCCGCAGCGCAGGCGTTCATTGCCGGCCAGAACGATGCGGCCATGACCTATGAGCCTTATCTCTCGGCCGTGCGCGAGAAGCCGGAAGCCGGCAAGATCATTGCTACCACGCTCGACTATCCGATGATCATGGACACGTTCGGCTGCACGCCGAAGTTCATCGCGGATAACGAAGGTGCCGTGAAGGCGCTGGCCAAGAGCTATTTCGAGGCCGTTGCGATGATCGGTGCCGAGAAGGACAAGTCCTATGAGATCATGGGCGCCGACGTGAAGCAGACCGGCGAGAAGTTCGGCGCCTCCGCGCAGTATCTGCGTTGGCAGGATCAGGAAGCGAACAAGAAGTTCTTCGCCGGCGAGCACCAGGCGTTCTCGAAGGAAGCTGCAGAGCTGCTGCTCGAAATCGGCGTGATCAAGGAAATCCCGGATCTGACGAAGCTCGCCGATCCGCGTTTCATTCAGTAAACCCGAGATACTCGTGCACGACTCCATCAACGACGTCATGGCCGGGCCTGTCCCGGCCATCCACGTCTGCTCTTGCGGCCAAGACGTGGATACCCGGCATTCGCCGGGCATGACGACTGAGTTGGTCAGTGCTTCTTCAGGCTCATTATGAAACCACTCGCCCCCATTTCATCCACCGCGCGCGTCGTGCTCGGCATCTCCTTCTTCGTGCTGTTCGTTGCCGCGTGGTCCTATGCGACCTTTGGCGGCTTCGTCTCCAAGACCTTTCTCGCCAATCCGTGGACCATGCTGCAGGACGGCTGGTTTCTGCTGGTGAAGCAGGGCTTCCTGCACGACATCGGCATGACCATCTGGCGCGTGATCGGCGGCTTTGTGCTGGCCGCATTGTTCGCGGTGCCGATCGGCATCCTGATGGGCGCCTACAAACCGATCGAAGCCTTTCTCGAGCCCTTCGTCTCCTTCGCGCGCTATCTGCCGGCCTCGGCCTTTATCCCCTTGCTGATCCTGTGGGCCGGTATCGGCGAATTGCAGAAGCTGCTGGTGATCTTCATCGGCTCGGTGTTCCAGCTCATTTTGATGGTCGCTGTCTCCGTCGGCAGCGTGCGCCGCGATCTCGTTGAGGCGTCGCTGACGCTCGGCGCGCGCGACGCCGGTGTGCTCAAGCGCGTTCTCATCCCGTCCGCTGCGCCTGAGATCGCGGAAATCCTGCGCCTCGTGCTCGGCTGGGCCTGGACCTATGTCATCGTCGCCGAACTGATCGGCTCGTCCTCGGGCATCGGCCACATGATCATCGACAGCCAGGCGCTGCTCGCCACCGGCCAGATCATCTTCGGCATTATCGTCATCGGCATCATCGGTTTGATTTCGGACTATGCGTTCAAGGCTGCGAACCGGCGCTTGTTTCCGTGGAGCATCATTTGAGCAAGCTCGTCATCGACAACGTCTCGCGGATTTTCCCTGCCGTGCGCGGCGGCACGCCGACGCGTGCGCTGGAGCCGACCAATCTTTCCGTCGCGGACAACGACTTCGTCACCATCCTCGGACCAAGCGGTTGCGGCAAGTCCACGCTGCTGCGCATGGTCGCCGGGCTGGATACGCCGACCACCGGCCGCATCCTGCTCGATGGCAAGGCGATCACCGGTCCCGGCGCGGATCGCGGCATGGTGTTCCAGTCCTACACGCTGTTTCCCTGGCTCACGGTGTCGGAGAATATTTCCTTCGGTCTGCGCGAGCGCGGCGTCTCGCAACGTGAACGCAACGACATCGCCAAACAGTGGCTGGAGAAGGTGGGCCTCACCAGCTTCGCCAATCATTTTCCGAAGCAGCTCTCCGGCGGCATGCAGCAGCGCACCGCGATTGCTCGTGCGCTTGCCAACGATCCGAAGATCCTGCTGCTCGACGAGCCGTTCGGCGCGCTCGACAACCAGACCCGCGCCCTGATGCAGGAATTGCTGCTCGGCATCTGGGAGCGCGAGCGCAAGACGGTGATCTTCGTCACCCACGATATCGAGGAAGCGGTGTTCCTGGCGTCGCGCACCGTGGTGATGTCGGCGCGTCCCGGTCGCATCAAGGCCGATATCCCGGTCGATCTGCCACATCCGCGGCACTACACCATCAAGACCAGCCCGGCTTTTTCCGACCTCAAAGCGCGGCTCACGGAAGAAATCCGTGTCGAGGCCGTGCTCGCGGCTGAAGCCCACTAGGATTCTCGCGTAGCATCAGCGGCGTCAGGATACCGCTTTAGCGACGCGCCAACTATCGAAGGTTGCGTCGTTGCTTGCGTGCCCTGCTCTGGCTGCGTGGTTTTATCCGGACCTTAAGTACGTTCGCGGCCGCCGGGAACTCGGGCGCCGCGCAAAACAGTTTGGCGACATCTCGCACATACGATTGCACCACCTCGGCTGAAAGCCGGTGATCGGGTCATTTCAACGACGGTCCGATGGTTTGAGCAAAGTAATTGCGAGTTGCGTTTATGACGTTGGTGCATGTCGACCAGAGTGATGCCGCGAGGACGCTCCTCGCCGGGCTGGAGCAGGCCATCGATGCTGTCGTGATGATCGACAGCAAGAATAGCGTGACCCATTTCAACGCCGCCGCCGAACGGCTGTGGGGCTATGAGCGCGATGAAGTGCTCGGGCGAAATATCAGCTTTTTGGTGCCGATGGCGATCAGGTCGCAGCATGACGGATACATCGCCGCGAACCGCGCGACCGGCGTCAATCGCATCGTCGGGCACAGCCGTGAGGTGAAAATCGAACGCAAGGACGGCAGCGAGATCTGGGGATCGTTGTCGATGTCGCGGGTCGAGGTGAATGGCGAGATCACCTATATGGGCTTCGTCCGCGATGTGACGGAGGAGGTGAAGCGCAGGGAAGAAGTTATCCCGCTGGCTCTCGTGGTCGGCAAGACGAAACGCGCTATCTACATTGCGGGTCGCGATGCACGGATCAGCTATGTCAACGGCGCCTTCACCGGCATGTTCGGCTACTCGCTGGATGAGGCGAGGGGACTGATCCCGGAGGAATTCCTCGTCGGCGCATATACCAGCCAGGCGACGCTCGCCTATCTGGACCAGCAGATCAGAACGGAAGGTTCTGCTGAAGACGAAATTCTCCTTTACGACAAAGCGGGCAACGAGGTCTGGGTCTCGGTTGCCTTGAACGCGATTCACGACGCGGATGGAAAACTCCAGCACCTCGTCGCATTGATGACCGATATCACCGAGAGCAAGCAGCTTCAGTCGCTGCAGCATCACATTCTCGAAGCGCTGGCCGGTGAGCAGCCGCTGCTCGACGTGATGGACAATCTTTGCCGGAAGGTGGAGCAGATCGCGCCCGATGTCGTCTGTTCGGTGCTACATGTCGATTCCGTGGGATTGCTGCATCCTTTGGGAGGACCAAGCCTTCCGGCAGGTTATGCGCAGGCGCTGGACGGCATTGCCATCGGACCGGATGTAGGCTCCTGCGGGACCGCGGCCTTTCGCGGTGAGCCTGTTCTGGTCACCGATATCGAAAACGATCCTCTATGGCTGCCATACAACAGCGCGCCGCTGGCTTCCGGTCTGAAGGCCTGTTGGTCGATGCCGATCAAGACCAAGGATGGGCGCGTCATCGGCACGTTCGCATTCTACTTCAGGGAATGTCGCAGACCCAGCCGCTTGCATCACGGTATCGTCGATGCCTGTGTTCATCTCGCCGCGGTCGCCATCGAGCGTGAGGAAGCGCGTAACGAAATCTCGCGGCTTGCTTATTTCGATGCGCTCACCGGTCTGCCGAACCGGACCCATATGCGCCAGTTGATGGAGCGCGCCGTCGCGGAATGCACCGCAGATGCGCAGATGGCGCTGATATTTCTTGACCTGGATCACTTCAAGGACGTCAACGATACGCTGGGGCATGCTGTCGGCGATGACTTGCTGGTCGCCGTCACACAGCGGCTTCATCAGCATATCCGACCCGGCGATATCCTGAGTCGTCAGGGCGGCGATGAATTCATCATCCTGATGCCGAACTGCGTCGCGGCAGATGCATCCCGCATCGCCGGCCGGCTCACCGAGGCACTGTCGGTTCCGCTGCAGCTAGGCAACAATCAGGTGCCGATTTCCGCCAGCGCCGGCATTAGCATGTTTCCGGACAATGCCCGCGATCTCGATAGTCTGCTGAAATATGCCGATGCGGCAATGTACAAGGCCAAGCAGGCCGGCCGCTCCACGCATCGGTTTTTCAGCAATGACATGGACCGCGTGAACGAGGAGCGCCTTCGTCTCAGCACCGCTTTGCGCCACGCGCTTGCACAAGGCGGTCTGCGGTTGCACTACCAGCCGCAGATTCGCGCGAGCAACGGGGATCTCTACGGCGTCGAAGCATTGGCGCGCTGGCATGATCCCGTATTGGGCGATGTGTCACCGGCGAAGTTCATTCCGCTCGCGGAGGAATGCGGGCTCATCGAGCAGATCGGTGTCTGGTCGCTGCGCGAGGCGTGCAGGCAGATTGCGGCGTGGCAAAAGGCAGGGCTCGATGTGCCTTGCGTCTCGGTCAACCTGTCGCCGATCAATTTTCTGAATCCGGGATTGCCGGCGTTGATTTCCGACATCATCGCGGAAAACGGGCTGGCGCCGAACAGGCTGATGCTCGAAGTCACCGAGGGCGCGGTGATGAGCGAACATACGACCGCGATCGAGATCATGAAGCAGATCCGCGCGGCCGGCATCGGCTTGTCGATGGATGATTTCGGCACGGGTTATTCGAGCTTGAGCCGTCTGGCGCATTTGCCGGTGCGCGAGCTGAAGATCGATCGCAGCTTCATGCGCGGTATCGAGACCGAGGTCTGTGCTCTGGCGATCACCACCGCCATCGTGTGCGTCGGGCAGAGTCTCAACATGACGGTCGTGGCCGAAGGCGTCGAGACCGAAGAGCAGCGCAGGATTCTCGCCGGGCTGGGCTGTGACGTCATTCAGGGTTTCCTGTATTCGCCCGCATTGTCCGCATTCGATTTCGAAGCCTGGCTGGTGGCCCGCCATGCCGAACGCTGGGCGGCGCTGGTCGACGAGCGCCGGGCCGATGCTTCGCAAGAGGACATACGGCCGGGTGCGCTTGCGGTCATGTAATCTCGATAAGTTGACGACCGTCGTTAACGCGTTGTTAACGACATCCGGTTTTCCGGCCCCTCGAGATGAGGTCGAACGAACTTCTTAGCTACTGGAGTTCAAATACAGTCGTACCTGCGAATGACATTGCCGTTGTAACGAAGACAGCCGCCATCGTGCTCACGCGGCTCCCGTGATCGAAGGTTGTTTCATGCCTACAAGCCCTGTCGGCCAGCCCAGTGAAGCTGCAAAGGCGCTGTTCTCGGCGTTCGAACAGGCAGTCGATCCTGTCGTTATCACGGGCGTCGACAATCAGATCCGGCACTTCAATGCCGCGGCCGAGCGCATGTGGGGATATCACCGCGACGAAGTGGTCGGCCGGCAGATCAGCGTCCTCGTGCCGCCCGACGTGCGCGAACATCTCGATGGAGCGATCGCGGCAAAGTCTGCCATGGATCCCCGGACTGCGGTCAAGGGCCGCCGCGAGTTCAGGCTCAGCCGCAAGGACGGGAGCGAGGCCTGGGGCGCGTTCTCGATCTCCCGCGTCGATTATGCCGGCAAGACGCTCTACATCAACTTCATCCGCGACGTGACGGACGATGTCCGCGACCGCGAGCAAAATACGCTGATGGCACTCGTTGCCGAAAAGACCGACCGTGTCGTGATGGTCTCCAAGCGCGACATGACCATCGTCTATGTCAACGACGCTTTTACGGAGCTGTTCGGATACACCCTCGCGGAAGCGATGGGCAAACACCCCCGGGATCTGCTGACCGGAGAATATACCGACAACGAAACGCTGGAGCGGTTTCACGCGCAGATCGATGCCGAAGGACACGGGCAAGAGGATATCCTTGTCTACGACAAGGACGGTCACGAGATCTGGATCTCAAGCACGGTCAACGCAGGCCGCAATGAAGCCGGTGAGGTCGAGCACCTCGTCGCGGTGCTCGCCGACATCACCGAGAGCAAACAGATCAATTCGCTGCAGCATCATGTGCTGGAGAATCTCGCCAATGACATGCCGGTCGTGGATGTGATCGGCGATCTCTGCCACCGCGTCGAAGCCATCGCGCCTGATATCGTCTCGTCGGTGCTGCATGTGGACGCGGACGGTCGGCTCCATCCACTCGGCGGCCCCAGTCTTCCGCCGGCCTTCGCGCCCATTATTGACGGTATTGCCATCGGTCCCGATGTCGGGTCCTGCGGCGCTGCGGCCTTTCTCGGCCACGCGGTGCTGGCCACCGATATCGCCACCGATCCGCGGTGGCTGCCCTATAATACGCTGCCACTGGAAGCCGGCTTGCGCGCCTGCTGGTCGACGCCGATCAAGGCGCGGGATGGTCGCGTCATCGGTGCCTTTGCCTTCTATTTCCATGAAATGCGCGGCCCGACGCGCTGGCACCAGACTATCGTCGACGCCTGTGTGCATCTGTGCGCACTGGCCATTGAACGGCACGAGGCCCGCAGCGAAATCGCGCGTCTGGCCTATTTCGATGCGCTGACCGGCCTGCCGAACCGCGCGCAACTGCGCCAGATCCTGACGGGGCTGATCGACAAGAGCAAACCACGGGACCGCATTGCCGTGATGTTCCTCGATATCGATCACTTCAAGGACGTCAACGACACGCTCGGTCATTCCATCGGCGATGAGTTGCTGGTCACGGTCACGCAACGACTGTGCAGGCAGATCCGGCCGGCCGATACGCTGAGCCGGCAGGGCGGCGACGAATTCGTTATTGTGCTGCCGAATTGCGATGTTGAAGGCGCCGCCTTGATCGCTAGCCGCCTGCTCGAGACGCTGCTGCCGCCCATGCAACTCGGCGCCAAGCTGGTGCCGGTATCCGCCAGTATCGGCGTCAGCATCTATCCCGACAATGCCGGCGATATCGACGGTCTGCTCAAACATGCCGATGCGGCGATGTATCAGGCCAAGCAGGCCGGTCGCTCGACCTATCGCTTCTTCAGTGCGGAGATGAACCGCCTCAGCGAGGAGCGACTCGCCTTCAGTACGGCGCTGCGCAATGCCATCGTGCAGGATGCGCTGCGGCTTCACTATCAGCCGCAGGTGCGCGCTGACGGTCGCCTTTACGGTGTCGAGGCGCTGGCCCGCTGGTCCGATCCGGTGCTCGGCGAAGTGCCGCCGTCGAAATTCATCCCGCTCGCGGAAGAATACGGGCTGATCGAGCTGATCGGCACCTGGTCGCTGCGCGAAGCATGCCGGCAGGTCGCGGCCTGGCGCAAAAATGGCGTCGATGTACCCAGCGTCTCGGTCAATCTGTCGCCGATCAACTTCCAGAATGGCGATCTCGCCACGCTGGTCGGCGAGGTGATCGCCGAAAATGGCCTGTCGCCGGACATGCTGATGCTGGAGGTCACCGAAGGCGTGGTGATGAGCGAGCATTCGACCGCCGTCGAGACCATGGAGAAAATTCGCAAGTCCGGCGTGCAGCTATCGATGGATGATTTCGGTACCGGCTATTCCAGCCTCAGCCGTCTCGCGCATCTGCCGATTCGTGAGTTGAAGATCGATCGCAGCTTTATGCGTGGCCTTGAAAGCGAGGCGAGCGCGCTGGCGATTACGCGCGCCATCATCCGCGTCGGCCAGAGCCTCGACATGATCGTGGTCGCCGAGGGCGTGGAGACCGATGGGCAGCGTCGGATTCTCACCGAGCTCGGCTGTGACGTTATCCAGGGCTTCGTCTATTCGCCTGCGCTGCCGGTGCCGGATTTCGAGCTCTGGCTCGCGAGTCACGAAGCGTCGCGTGCCGCCACGACCCTGAGCGATATGCGGCGTCAGGCGGAGCGGACGCGCGGCGCCTTGCCCGTCAGGCGAATCCCTTAATCCTCACCGCTTGTCGAGCATCTCGCGCACCTTGCCGCCGAGCGCTGCTTGCGTGATCGGCTTTTGCAGCAGCGACACGCCGGGATCGAGCCGGCCCTGATGCACGATGGCGTTGCGCGAATAGCCTGTCATGAACAACACTTTCAGTTTCGGCTGCCGCTTCTGCATCTCGTCGGCCAGCAGTCGCCCGTTCATGCCGGGCATCACGATATCGGTCAGCAGCAGGTCGAACGGTTCGGGGTCAGCGGCAAAATCCGCCAGCGCTGCGTCGGCATTGCCGGCCTCGCGGACCTGATAGTTGAGACCTTCCAGCGTCTCGACCAGGTAGGACCGCACATCCGGATCGTCCTCCACGATCATCACAGTCTCGTTGCCGTTGCTGCCGACGATGCGCCTCTCGATCTCGGTCGATTGCTCCGTATGCTGTCTGCTGCGCGGCAGATAGACCTTGATGGTCGTGCCTTCGCCGACCTCGCTATAGATCTTCACATGGCCGCCGGATTGCTTGACGAAACCGTAGACCTGACTCAGGCCGAGACCGGTGCCCTGTCCGGGCTCCTTGGTGGTGAAGAACGGATCGAAGGCGCGCTCCTGCACGTCCTTTGGCATGCCCGGGCCGGTATCCGTCACCGAGATCAGGACATACTGCCCGATGACGACATCGGAATTCTGCAGGGCGTAGATCTCGTCGATAAAAGCGTTGCTGGTTTCGATCGTCAATTTGCCCGAGCCGGCCATAGCGTCGCGTGCATTGACCACGAGATTGAGGATGGCGGCTTCCATCTGGCTCGGATCGACCTCGACCTGCCACAGCCCGGCGCCGCCGACGATTTCGAGATCGATGTTCTCGCTCAATGTGCGCTGGAAGAAGTCCGACATGCCGTGGAGCGATCCATTGACATTGATGGTCTTCGGGTCGAGCGGCTGCTTGCGTGCGAAGGCGAGCAGGCGCTGCGTCAGCACCACGGCGCGCTGCGCGCCGCCGGCCGCGCTGGCAATGACGCGCCTGAGGCGATCGCGCGACGATTCCGTCCAGGTCGAGATGCTGTGCTCGGCGATTTCGAGATTGCCGATGATGATGGTCAGCAGATTGTTGAAGTCATGAGCGACACCGCCGGTGAGGTGGCCGATCGCTTCCATCTTGTGCGTATGGCGCAGCATGTCCTCGGCTTCGCGCCGGTGCCGGCCTTCCTCGATCAGCGCCAGTTCGGTTTCGCGCAATTGCGCAGGCGAGGGGATCGCCAGTAGTCGTGGCAGCAGTGGCCAGAGAATCGCTGCGGTGACGACCGAGGCGATGGCGGTGATCGCCTTGAGGATTCCTTCGGCGCCATAGGCCGGAACCCACAGCGTGTAGATCGACATCACATGAGTCAGGCCGCAGGCCATGATGAAGAGCGCGAAGGCCCAGAAGATCCAGCCGAACTCCACATCGCGGCGCTTCCAGACGAAGATTGTGAGGACGATGGGGATCGAGAAATAGGCCGCGGCGATCAGTGCGTCCGAGCCGACGTGAAGCCAGATCAGGCCGGGATCCCACAGCAGGCAAATGCCGTGCGGGGCAAACATGGAACTATCGAGAAAGTTCTTGAGTGATGCCCACATCGCCTGCCCCTGCCGATAGCTGGTATCGTGGAACCAGCGTGACTGGGCGGTGTGGAGGCGTCAAGCGTGAGCGCAATTGCGAACGGGGCTTATCTCCCGCCGAATGCGCTGCGGGGATTTGCGAGTTCGGTGAGGGCGCCGATGATCTGGTGCTGGCGATAGGGTTTGGCAATGAAGCGGCCGCCATCCGGCAGGTCGCGTTCGCCTATCCTGAAGTGGCCTGATGTCGCGATGATGCGAATGGGCGGCCAGCGATTGGCGACCGCATGGGCGAGCTTGAGCCCGTTCATCGAGCCGGGCATGTCGATATCGGTAAAGATGATGCGGATATCGTTGCGCGCTTCGAGCACGCGGATCGCGGCGTCAGCGTCCGGCGCCTCGATCACCCGGAAACCGGCGTCCTCGATCATCTCGACCGCAAACATGCGCAGCAGCACGTCGTCCTCGACGACCAGGACGGTGGCGGGGAGGGTGGCGTTGTTTACGGCAGCGTCTTGGGCCATGGGATTTGAACCTTGATCGCCGGTTCCATGGGCCGCAGGGCCGGGATGGTTCGGGTCGAAAGCGTCGGTCAGTCTAAACGTGATCAATCCAATACGAATATAGGTCGCGTAAAAACTGTTTTGGTTCGCATGTCTTTGCTAAGCGAGCTGCTCGTGCTTTCGTTCCGCCGCCTGCGAAAAAAAATCGTGAAGATGACGGAAATCCGCGGCGGCCGCCGGGTCAGTCGTTCTTGCGCCCGGCATCGGTGCGGTCGCGGACTGTCTTGAACACACCATGCGCCGTGGCGACCACGTGATCGTTCACACTGACCTCGGTGCTCATGAAGATCAGGCTCTTGGTGGCGCGCACGACCTTCGGCCGGGAGATCATCAGGTCGCCGATCCGCGCGGCATCGACGAAATAAGTATCCATCTGGACCGTGGCGAGCGCCTCGACCCCTGCAGCCTCGCGCGCCGCCATGCCGCAGCTCCGGTCGGCCAGCGTCATCACCGCCCCGCCCTGAACCACGCCGCGGCGGTTGCGGTGCTTGTCCTGGCCGAGAATGGCGAATTCATTGATGCCATCGACGATCCGGTGCC
Organism: Tardiphaga sp. 709; assembly: GCF_032401055.1. Taxonomy (NCBI): domain Bacteria; kingdom Pseudomonadati; phylum Pseudomonadota; class Alphaproteobacteria; order Hyphomicrobiales; family Nitrobacteraceae; genus Tardiphaga; species Tardiphaga sp. 709. The sequence continues at coordinate 4,247,706 of NZ_CP135529.1, forward strand.
ACATCGGGCCGACGAAATGGATGAACCCGTCATCGTCCATGATGCGCCAGCCGGCGGCTTCGAGGTCAGCATAGGCCGCGTCAGTCGCCGCATCAGTCATGGATTTTCCTTCTTGCGAGATATCGATGGGCTGGAGGGAGTGATGCTAGGTCATACAAAAGCGCGGGACGGGTGGATAGGACGTCGCGGCGAGGGGGCGCGTCGCAATCTGCATGGCTCGTCGTCGGCGAAGCTGGCAGAGCGTGAACCCCGCCACTCCATTTGGAGTGGCGGGGAAGCCCGATTTACACACGTCATTCCGGGGCAGGACGGACCGCACAGCGGGCCGGACTGAACCCGGAATCCCCGAGTGTTTTGCGCTGTCTGGAGATTCCCATGCTGAGATTCCGGGGTCGCGATACGCCGCCTTCGGCGCCTCCTCGCGCCCCGGAATGACGGGTATGGAACGGCAGGACAGTGCTTAAACATTTTTTCCTATCTCCCGTTGACAGCATCTCCATCAGGTTTATATTCCCCTTTGTCCTGCCCCACCGAGAGGGGCGATCGCGATCGTCACGTTCGCGGGGCTGGATGCGGTGGACGCCGGAGATGCGGCGTTACGCGGTTCACGGGTGACGTCTGTCTTCGGGCAGGACGGATCTGCGCCAGCACTGCCACTGGCAAGGAGACGGCCGGCCTTCGGATGGAAAGACCCTCTGGACAGTGTGACGGACGACCAAATCGAAACGCGTCCGGCTTACTCGCTTGAGGCTCCCTGTCCCTCCGCCGTGGGACCATCATTTTGGTGATCGGACCGTTCGCCAAGGCAAAGTGCAAGCAGGCTGAAAAAACACCGCAGGCGGAACGTCGGGCACTTGCTCGGCGCCTCCGAAAGTCCTGATGCACTCTCAATTGCGGAAGACCGCATTCGCATCAGGCCCAAGGGTGCAACGGGCACCCGGCGTTCCGCACGCCCTCTCACAGGAGGGTGGGAATGCAAGCGACGACGGCGCCCCCGCGCCGCAAACAATGGGGGCGATGACGCATGTCTGAAGAGCAGTGGCTGTTTGAAATTTGAAAAGAGAAAGCGTCCCCGCTCGTCATTCCGGGGCAGGCCGGGCCGCGAAGCGGGCCGGAATGAGCCCGGAATCTTGAGGTGGCTTGGCGTTGTCGAGACACTCCCATGTCGAGATTCCGGGCTCGGCCTCGGCGCCTGCGGCGTCGATCCCGCCCCGGAATGACGAATACTCCCTACACCTTCACCATCCGCTTGCCGCGGTTCTCACCGGCCAGCAAACCGATCAGTGCCTGCGGCGTGTTCTCCAGCCCATCGATGACGTCTTCCTGCACCTTGAGCTTGCCCGCGGCGACCCAGGACTGCAGATCCGTCAGGGCCTTTTCGCGCTGGTTCATATAGTCCATCACGATGAAGCCCTGCATGATCAGGCGTTTCACCACGATGAGACCGGGCACGCCGCGCGGGCCGGTCGCAGAGGGCGCGCCGTCATATTGCGAGATGGCGCCGCAGCAGGCGATGCGGCCGTTGAGATTCATTTGTGCGAGACACGCCTCGAGAATGTCGCCGCCGACATTGTCGAAATAGACGTCGATGCCACTGGGAGCAGCCGCCTTCAGCGCCTTGAACACCGCGCCGTCCTTGTAGTCCACCGCAGCATCGAAGCCGAGTTCTTTGGTCAGCCAGTCGCACTTGTCCTTGCCGCCGGCGATGCCGATCACACGGCAGCCCTTGATCTTGGCGATCTGGCCGACGATGGAGCCGACCGAGCCTGCCGCCGCCGAGACGACGACGGTCTCGCCTGCCTTGGGCTTGCCGACATCGAGCAGCCCGAAATAGGCGGTGAGGCCGGCAATGCCATAGACGCTGAGCAGATGCGTCATCGGCTCCATCTTCGGCATTTTGTTGAGATGCTTGGCTGGCACCGCCGCGTAATTCTGCCAGCCGGTGTCGCCGAACACGATGTCACCCGGCTTCAGCGCAGGCGACTTCGAGGACACGACTTCGGCAATGCCGCCGCCCGCCATCACCGTATTGGCCTCGACAGCCGCGCGATAGGTCGCGCCATGCATCCATGCGCGATTGGCGGCATCGAGCGAGATGTAACGCACGCGCAGCAGCGCTTCGCCATCCTTCGGCTCGGGAATCGGGCCCTTTGATAGTTTGAAATGCTCGGGCCCCAATTTTCCTGTGGGCTTTTCGACGAGCAGCACCTGATGATTGACGGTGTCGGTCATGGCCGTTGTCTCCCTGTTTCTTCCTTTGTCGAAACTTGTTGCAGTCGCCGCGTACAAAACAATCAGGCTGCACAGTTTTTGTAGTTGGCGATGACGCTATGCGGCAGCGCGGCAATCCACAACGGCTATTTACCGCCTGATGATACCGAAACGGTACGCGGCTGACGAAGCTGGTTGCGTGCCCTGATCAATATGACAGACTGTCGCAGTTGGGAATGTGTAACGGGGGTCGGTATGTCGAACAGGTTTACGCAATACATTCTGATCGCGATGGCGCTGGGCATCGTGATGGGCTCGTTGGTTTTCAACTATTTGCCCGATAGCCGTGTCGAGATCGCGGCCGACGTCAATCTGATCGCCATGTTGTTTCTGCGCCTGATCAAGATGATCATCGCGCCCCTGGTCTTCGCCACGCTGGTCGGCGGCATCGCTCATATGGGCTCGGGCTCCAAGCTCGGCCGCATCTTCGCCAAGACCATGGGCTGGTTCGTCAGCGCCTCCTTCATCTCGCTGCTGCTCGGCCTCGTGATGGTCAACCTGTTGCAGCCCGGCGCGAATTTCCCGGGAACGCTGCCGGCTGCGGGGCAATCGACGGGCCTGCCGGTGTCGGCTTTCTCCATCGAGAAATTCCTGACCCATCTGATCCCGACCTCTATCGCGGATGCGATGGCGCAGAACGAGATCCTGCAGATCGTCATCTTCGCCATCTTCTTCGCCGTTGCCATGGGCGCGATGCCGGAACGCTCCAAGCCGATGTTGGCGCTGATCGATGACCTCGGTCACATCATGCTGAAAGTGACAGGCTATGTGATGCTGTTCGCGCCGCTGGCGGTGTGGGCGGCGATCATGGCGACCGTATCGAAGAACGGTCTCGGCGTACTCTGGAAGCTGATCGTCTTCATGGGCGGCTTCTATCTGTCGCTGGCGATCCTGTGGGCGATCCTCATCGTCGTCGGCTTTGTCGTCATCGGCCCGCGCTACAGCCATCTGCTGCGGCTGATCCGCGAGCCGCTGATGATCGCCTTCTCCACGGCAAGTTCGGAAGCCGCCTATCCGAAGACGCTGGAAGGCCTCAACCGCTTTGGCGCCTCGTCGCGCATCTCAAGTTTCGTGCTGCCGCTGGGCTATTCGTTCAATCTCGACGGCACGATGATGTACTGCACCTTCGCGAGCATCTTCATCGCGCAGACCTATCACATCGAGATGTCGCTCGGCACGCAGCTCGCGATGCTGGCGACGCTGATGATCACCTCGAAGGGCGTGGCCGGTGTGCCGCGTGCGTCCCTGGTGGTGATCGCGTCGACGCTCAGCCAGTTCAACATTCCGGAAGCCGGATTGTTGATGATCATGGGCATCGACACCTTCCTCGATATGGGCCGCAGCGCCACCAATGTGATCGGCAATTCGCTGGCCACGGCCGTGGTCGCGAAATGGGAGGGCGAACTCGCGCCCGAACATGAGCTGGGTC